>JBMOGA010000028.1:0-46481 GCA_049318625.1 Hyphomicrobiaceae bacterium | reverse complement strand
CCCTACTGGGCGCCGCGACTGCCTGCCAGCATGCGAGGGCCCATGGTTTCGTCGTTCATTCGCCTCTGCGACGTGCTCACCGAAATCGCCAAGAGCCTCGTGGGCGCCCTGCTCGGCATCATCGTGCTGGTCACGGTTGCGGCGGTATGGTCGCGTTACGTGATGGATGATCCGATCGGATGGACCGAGCAGGTCTCCAACATCATGTTCGTCTGGATCGTGTTCGTGGGGGCGGCTGTGCTCTATCGCCAGCACCTGCACATCGCCGTCGACATGTTCCTCCTGATGCTGCCAAAAAATCTGCAAACGGTTGCCTTCTGGGTGATCGAGTGCGGCAATCTGATTTTCATGGCCGTTTTGTTCGGCTTCAGTCTCAAGCTGTGCATCAACGTGCTGCCGAACACCTACGGTGCGCTCGATATCTCGCCGGCCTTCATGTACTTCTCGGCGCCTGTCAGCTGCTTCCTGATGATGCTGTTCTTCATCGAGAAGATCGTCGATCCGAGCAAGCGCGTGCCGAGTGGCACCGCGGGCGATTTCTGAGGCGATCGCCATGAATACGGTTCTGATCGGCGGCTTCTTCGTACTGTGCCTGTTCGGGTTTCCCATCGCGTTCGCCATGGGCATCTCGACCATGCTGGCGATCCTGGCGCACGGCGGATTACCGATGTCGCTGCTGGCGCAGCGGTCGCTGGTCGGCGCCGACAGCTACGCTCTGCTGGCGATCCCATTCTTCATCTTGTCCGGCAACCTGATGAACGGGGCCGGGATGACGCAGCGGATCATCGACATGGCGATGGCGATGGTCGGCCGGTTCCGCGGCGGACTGGCGCTCACGTCGGTGCTCGCATCGATGATCTTTTCCGGCCTCTCGGGCTCGGCCGCGGCGGACGCCTCGGCGCTCGGCAAGGTTCTCATCCCCGCCATGAAGAAGCAGGGGTACGGTGGCGGGTTCGCGGCCGCGCTGCTGGCGTCGGCCTGCGTCAACGGCCCGATCATTCCGCCGTCGATTCCGCTGGTGATCTACGGTCTTTCGGTGGGCGGCGGAGTGTCGATCGTGGCGCTGTTCCTGGGCGGTATCGTTCCGGGTGTTATGCTCGGCCTCGGCCTCATGATCCCGACCTACATCATCGCGGTTCGGCGGAAATATCCGGTCACGGAAGCCGTGCCCTTCTGGCAGATCCCGGCGCGGGTGCTGCCGGCGATCCCCGCGCTGTTCATGACGGTCATCATCCTGGTCGGAGTCGTGGGCGGCATTGTCACCGTCACCGAGAGCGCCACGATCGCCATCCTCTATGCCTTGTTCGTCGGGTTCTTCGTCTATCGCGAACTCGACGTGAGAAGCCTGTGGCCCATTCTCAAGCAGACCGCGCTCGATACGGCGCTGGTGATGTTCATCATCGCGTTGTCGGCGGGCTTCGGCTGGCTGCTGGCGGTCGGCGGGTTGCCGCGGATGGCGGCGGCCTGGATCTCGTCGGTCTCCAGCGATCCACTGGTCATCCTGATGCTGATCAACGTCCTTCTGCTGATCATCGGCATCTTCATGGAGCCCTTGCCGGCCCTGCTGATCCTCATTCCGGTTCTGGTGCCGGTGGTGAAGGCGGTCGGCATCGATCTGGTGCATTTCGGGCTGGTGATGGTGTTCAACCTGTGCCTCGGGCTGATCACGCCGCCGGTTGGCATACTGCTGTACATCTGCGCCAATTTCGCCGGCGTGAAGCTGGAAGAAGAGGTCCGCGAGCTGTGGCCATTCTTCATCGTCGGACTGGTCGTGCTGGTCATCATCACCGTGTTTCCGGAGACGGTGTTGTGGTTGCCGCGGGCGCTGGGGAGCTGATCGAGGGAGAGACGCCATGAGCAAGAAGCTGGACGGCCGGGTCGCACTCGTGTTCGGCGCGGGTTCGGTCGGGCCCGGATGGGGCAATGGCAAGGCCTCGGCGGTCGCCTATGCGCGGGCGGGCGCAGCGGTCGCTTGCGTCGACTGGAACGGCGCGGCGGCCGAGGAGACCGTGGCGTTGATCGAGACCGAAGGCGGGCGTGCGATCGCGATCACCTGCGACATCACAAAGTCCGATCAGGTGAACGCCGCGGTGGCCGCGACGGTGCAGGCGTTCGGGACGGTATCGATCCTGCACAACAACGTCGGCCACGCCAAGATCGGCGATTGCCTGGAACTGTCCGAGGAGGAGTGGAAGCGCCAGCTGGATCTCAACGTCACCGGCATGTTCCATACCTGCAAGGCGGTGCTGCCGATCATGCTGGCGGCCGGCAAGGGCGTGATCACCAACATCTCGTCGGTGGCGGCGATACGCTACACGGGCTACGCCTACCCGAGCTACTATGCCTCGAAGGGCGCGGTCAATCAGTTCACGGTCGGTCTTGCGTTGCAGTATGCGCGGCAGGGCATCCGGGCCAACGTGATCATGCCGGGGCTGATGGACACCCCGCACATCTACCAGCACATTTCGGTGGCTTACGGCTCGTCGAACGACATGAGCGTGAAGCGGGCAGAGATGGCGCCCATGGGCCGCCAGGGCACCGGCTGGGACATCGCGCACGCGGCCGTGTTCCTGGCCAGCGACGACGCGAACTACATCACCGCGGTCTGTCTGCCGGTGGACGGCGGGCTGACCGCGCGGGTCGGCTGACAGAGGGGAGAATAGCAGATGCGATTGCAGGGGAAGGTGGCGCTGGTCACGGGTGCGGCGCGCGGGATCGGGCGATCGGTGGCGCGGGCGTTCGCGCGCGAAGGTGCGCACGCCGTCATCGCCGACCTCAATCTCGACGGCGCGCGCGCGGCGGCGGGCGAACTGACAGCCGCCGGCGGCAAGGCGTCGGCGGTGGCCGTCGATGTCTCGGATGCGGCCTCGATCGCGGCGATGTTCGCGACGATCGGACGGGAGCAGGGCCGGCTCGACGCGCTGGTCAACAATGCCGGCGTCGGCGGCAACACGCCGTTTCTCGAGACGACCCTCGAGGAATGGGAGAGGATCATCCGGATCAACCTCACTGGGGCGTTCCTGGTGGCGCAAGGCGCGGCGCGGATGATGGTGGCGGGTGGCGGCGGAAAAATCGTCAACATCGCGTCGCTGTCGGGGCAGCGCGGCGGGAACGGGCGGGCGGCCTATGGCTCGGCGAAAGCGGGTCTCGAGTTGCTCACCAAGGTGATGGCGGTGGAGTTGGCGGTCCACAACATCAACGTCAACGCGATCGCGCCCGGGCCGATCGAGACCGAGATGGCGAAATTCGCGCACGATCAGGCGACGCGTGCGGCCTACGAGTATCTGGTGCCGATGAACCGCTACGGTACGCCCGACGAAATCGCCGACGCCGCGGTGTTCCTGGTGTCAGACGAAAGCCGCTACGTGCACGGGCACACGCTGAACGTCGATGGCGGCTTCCTTGGTGCCGGCTTGATGTTCAAGGCCGACAAGGCGCGCTGAGCCGCCACACTTTCGCTGCTGCACCACGAACAACGGCGCCCCCCATCGTGGGCTTGGGCGCCGATCGTGCGCGTTACCGTCGCCCAGTTGTCGCGAATCATTCTAGTGATGCGAGGAAGTGACAATCAGTGATTGTCCACAGGTCACTCGCGAGGGCGCCTTGGAACCACCTGGATTGAGGTTAGGGTGGTGCTTGGGATGGACGGTGGTGTGGCCGTGCGTGAGGTGCGCGGATATGCGTGCGCGAAGACCGATCGTCTTGATGCTGGCTGCGCTGGCCTGCGTGATCGCTCTGTCGGCGGGGCCGCGTTACGCTTTCGCCAAGAGCGACGACCGCCGGTCTTTGCGAATGGCTCCGGTTGCTAGAGTTGCGCCGGTGAGGATCAAGCCCGCGCCTGTCGTGGCGGCACCCAAGCCGACGATTGCCAGGACGACGCCACCGAGCACCTCCTCTGGCGGTTCGTCCAACGCGGCATCGACATCGTCGAGTGGCGCATCGAGCGGCGCGGCGTCATCGGCGGCCGCGGCGAAATCGACGACCGGCGATACGGCCAGCGCCACAAAGTCCGATTCGAGTAAGGCGGGCAGCGGCAAGACCGACGCCAAGGGTTCGGCCAAGTCGGCCGCGGCGCCGGCAAAGGCCGTGGATGACGACGACGATGACGCCCTCGACGATGACGATGACGACGAGATCGCGACGACCACCGTGAACGGCGTCAAGACCACGACGAAGGGCAACAGCATTGCGGGACCTGCCGGACGCGGATCCGGCAAGGCCGCCAAGTTCAAGGACGAGGACGGCGACGGTGCCCCCGATACGCTGACCGACCTGTTCAAAGTGTTCGCCGCAAAGGCGCCGGTGCCACCACCGGCGCCTCTGCCGGTGGCGCGGCGCGAAGATGCGACGAAAACCGCTGCCGCTCCGCACGCGCCCGCGCCGACGCTCTCAAAACTGATTTCGGTTCCGTCCGGCGCTGCAGCGGTGGCGCCGCAAAGCCAGCCGGGCTCTCAGGCTCGGCCGGTGCCGGCACCGGTTGTGACGACGCCACCGTCGAAGATCCCTGGCGCACGCGATCAGGCGCCGACGACCGCAGTGGCCACCGTCGCGACCGCGGCCGTGGGCAATACGGCGACGGCCACGACACCCCAGGGCCCGCCGTCCGTCGGTCGCGTGGTGCCCGCCGGGCAGGGTGCCAGCAGCAATCTGCAGCTTCCATCGTTGCCGCAGCGCTCGAGCGAGTTGCTGGCCGTCAACGTGAAGCCGGCCACGCTGCAGCGTGCGCAGCAGCTCGGCTATATCGTTCAACCACCTGAGCAACTGCGCAGTCTCGGCATGGTTCTGTCGCGGCTCATTCTGCCGCCTGGAACCGATCCGGCCGCGGCCAAGGCTCTCCTCGGGTCCGGTGCCGACGCGCCGACGGTTGCCATCAACAACGTTTATCATCCCATTCGTTCGGCCAACGAAGGGGGGGCGGCCGCTGCGGCGACGCCCGCCGTGCCGGGTGCCGGCTGTTCCTCGTCGCGATGCTATGGGGCGACGGCGATCAACTGGCAGCCGGCGTTGTCGAGCTGTGCCCGCAACGTGCGGGTCGGGGTGATCGATACGGGGATCGACACGGCCCATCCCACATTCGCCCGCCGCAGCGTGCATGTCGGCAACGTCCACGATGGCACCCGCCGTCTTCCGGTTTCCTCTCACGGTACCGGCGTGCTCGCACTGATGGCCGGCGACCCGGCGAGCAGCACACCCGGGCTGATACCCGACGCCGAGTTCTACACGGCCGACATCTTCTATGCCGACGCCAACGGCGCGCCGGTTTCGGACACCGCGCATCTGCTGCGCGCGCTGGAATTCATGGACGTCTGGAATGTCCGGGTGATCAATCTGTCGCTGGCAGGGCCGCGGGACGATCTGGTGGAGAAGGCCGTCGAGAAGCTCGCGAAAAAGGGCGTGCTGATGGTGGCGGCCGCCGGCAACGAGGGACCCGGCTCGGCGCCGGCCTATCCGGCCGCTTACCCTCAAGTGATCGCCGTCACGGCGGTCAACCGCGACAAGCGCGCCTACCGGCAGGCCAACCAGGGCAACTACATCGATATGGCGGCGCCCGGCGTCGACATCTGGACGGCGCTGCCGAAGGGGAGCCAAGGCATGCTTTCGGGGACGTCGCTGGCGGCCCCGTTCGTGGCATCCGTGGTGGCCAGCGTCTACCAGGGCCTGCCGGAGAAGAACAAGCGCGCCGTGCTGGCCCGCCTCGATTACCAGGATCTCGGATTGCCAGGACGCGATCCGGTCTATGGGAACGGCCTGGTGCTCGCTCCGGCTGCTTGCGCGGCGTCCGAGGCGGTGGCTGCCGCGTCGCGGCCGATCGCTCCGTCGCCGCCGGCGGCGGCCGCTCCCGCCAAGCCGGCGGAAGCCTCGGTGTTCGACGTGCTGTCGTGGCACACCAACACCGTCACGCGCCCGGCGGCTCTGGGCATGACCAATCGTTAGGTCCTGAGTGCGCGTCCGCCGTCGGCGCGAAGTAGCCCCTGAAGCTCGGGCGTCGCGTCTCGATCGCCTACGCGATCCCATGGTGCGCGCGGACCCTCACAGTCCATTCCACGTCAGCCGGCGCCGCCGGCTGCGGTGCGCGGGCCTCGGCCTTGAACGCTGCCGCCCACTCGTGACGGCCTGCAGAAATGAAGCCGCCCCGCTCATCTTCCGGCAGCGGGGAGCCGGAGCGATGAGCGAGGCGGTTCGGGTGCCGGATCACGATATTGGGCGGTCGCTACCCCGGCACTTCGATCGAGGACGGCTGCTGCAAAAGTGAGGGCGATCGCAGCGTCCGAACCCAGTTCGATCGAGCTTTCGTCGATCGGGTGGCGGCGCGTCGCCGCGCCGGCCCGATGATTCTCTCAGCGTCCTGTGTTCCATCCCTTCCGGATGAGGTCCTGCTCCTGCTGGTCGGTCAACCGATCGGCCGCCATCAACTTGTCGACGGCACCTTCGACCGCCGGCGGGTTGTTCGGTCCGTCGGCCGTTCTGAAGCCGACAGCGGGGGCCTGCATCGCTGCGGCCGGGGTATGCACGTCGATGCGCCAATCGGATCCCAAACGGCAGGCGATGCCGCCGAAGCCCTGCGTCTCGGACACGTCCAGCCGGTACTGGCGGCACACGGTGCCGTCGGCGGTGACGAACGTGAGCTGCGGCCGCACTTTGACGGTGGCGCCGAGATGCGTCGTGCCGGCCGGGCTGGCGTCCAGGGCCTGGCGCAAGTCGCCCCGTGCCAGTAAGCCCCGTGACGTTTCGAGCATCAAGCTGGCCGAGCGTGCACCCGGGGCCTCGGGCTCGTCGCCGCGAACGATCCAACCGGCCAGGATGCCCACGGCCAGGGCCGATCCCATGGCGCCAGCGAGACGGAGCGGTGCGGCGCCGAACAGCCAGTGCAACGATCCGCCGGCCGGGCGTGCGGGTGCGCTGGATTTCGGCGCGGCGGCGGGCGCGGCCGATGGAGCACCCAGAACCGCGTCGAGGAGGCGATCCGGCAGTTCGGCCGTCATCGACCGCTCGAAGAAGCGCGCAAGTGGCCGTCCAGTCACCAGGAACGGGTGCAGGCGTTGACGCAGAGCCTCGTCGACGGCCAGCCGCTGCTCGATGGCGCGCGACTGCGCGTCGTCCAACAGGCCATCGGCGAAAGCCATCAACGTTTCATCTGTTGGGTCGTGCATTGAACGCCTCCATTCCCGAAACCCCATCGCGAGACAATTCCTGTCCCAGCAACTCGTGGAGTTTCTTGCGCGCGCGGGCGAGGCGGCTCATGACCGTCTCGATCGGTGTTTGGACAATCTCTGCGGCCTGCTGGTAGGTGCGCCCGTCGATCGACGTCAGCGCAATCAGGATCCTCAAGTCGGCCGGCAACTGGGCGATCGCCCGGTTCACGGCTTCGAGGGTCAGGCGCGTCTCGGTGACTTGGCGCCCGTCGCTGCCGACGAGATCGTACGCCTCCTCGATGTCGACGACCGTCCCCCGCGTCTTGGCCTGCCGGACCTGATCGATCCAAATGTTCTGAGCGATGCGAAACATCCAGCTCTCCAGGCTCGTCCCGGGCTGAAACTGATCAACCCGCGCCAACGCGCGACTACACGTCTCTTGGACGAGGTCGTCACCTTTGTCCCAATCCCCCGTCAAAGCGTAGGCGAACCGCCTGAGCCTTGGCAGAAACTGGACCATTCGAGCTCTCAACTCGTCGGTCACGCGCCTCTCTCCCCGCAAGTCTGAAGATAGAACGAGAGCGATGGCGGGTTATTCCCTGCCATCCGGTGAATCCCCGTCGCGGACCGCCAGAGCGCACGAAAGTAAGGTTCACGATCGATGAGAGGCGTGCACTTCCTTTATCGATTCGCGGGGGTGCACCATGGCCTGGACGTCGGGATACGTATCTGAGGTTGATTACACCCACGGTTACTACCGAGAATTGTCGCCGCTGCACTTGAATCTGGCTTTGCTGCTTCGTGAGCAGGCGCCGTTGCGCGGGCCGCTGCGCTATCTGGAACTCGGATTCGGTCAAGGCTTGTCGCTGAACGTGCACGCCGCGGCGGTTCCCGGCGAGTACTGGGGGACCGATTTCAATCCGACCCATGCCGCCAACGCACTCGATCTGGCGGCGGCCTCGGGCGCGAACGTGCGGATCTTCGACGAAGCCTTCGCCGACCTTGCCAAACGCGATGACCTTCCTGATTTCGATATCATCGCGCTGCACGGCATCTGGAGCTGGATCTCGGACGAGAACCGCCGGGTGATCGTCGACATCGCCCGCCGCAAGCTCAAGGTCGGGGGCGCTCTCTACATCAGCTACAATGCGACGCCGGGGTGGTCGGCCGCCATGCCGGTGCGGCATCTGCTGCTGTTGCACGCCGAGTTGGCGTCGGGCGAAGCGCAGGGGATCGTGCCCCGGATCGACGCGGCACTTGCCTTCGGACAGCAACTGGTCGACGCCAACGCGCTGTATTTCCGCGCCAACGCCCAGGCGACCGAACGGCTGAAGGCGATGCAGAACCAGAACCGGCGCTATCTCGCGCACGAGTACTTCAATGCCGACTGGCATCCGATGCCGTTCTCCGACGTGGCGCGCCATCTCGAGGACGCCAAGCTGTCCTTTGCAGCTTCGGCGCACTTGCTCGATTCCATCGAGGGGGTCAATCTGTCGCCCGAGCAGCAGAAGATCCTATCCGGTATCGGCCATCCGGTACTGCGCGAGACGGTACGGGACTATTGCGTCAATCAGCAGTTCCGCCGCGACATCTGGGTCAAGGGTGCGCGGGCGCTGACGGGCCCTCGCCTCGGCCAGTTGCTCGGCGCTCAGCGTCTGGTACTGCTGACCCATCCCGACGACATACCGCTCAAGATCAACGGCGCGCGGGGCGAGGGGCAGCTTCAGGCCGACATCTACCGGCCGGTGCTCGAATTCCTCGCCAGCGACGGGTTCACGCCGAAACTGGTGAGTGACATCGCGCAAGCGATGCGTAATGCGCGCGGCGGCAACGTGACCGAAGTGGTCAACGTGCTGGTCGGGGCTGGCTATGCGGGACCAGCGCAGGCGCCGGAGGCTGTCGAGGCGGCCCGCCCGCGTACGCGCCGGCTCAACGAGCATATCGTCGGACTGGCGGTCAACGGGGGCGGCGAACTGGGCGTTCTGGCGAGCCCAGTCGCCGGGATGGGCCTTTCGGTCGGGGCCTCACACCAGTTGTTCCTCCACTCCATCGCTGCCGGGCAGTCCACGCCGGCGGCCTGGGCCGACGATGCCTGGAAGACGCTGCACGGCCAGGGGCGCCGGCTGCTGAAGGACGGCAAGCGCCTGGACGATCCCAACGACAACGTCGCGGAGCTGGCGGTGCAGGCGAAGGAGTTCGAGACCAAGCGGTTGCCGCTGCTGAGGGCTCTCGGCATCGCCTGAAGCCAAAACGGCCCTGCGGCCGGGCCCTCTCCCATGACGCGCCGATCGCCTCATGGTAGGAACCGGCACCCCTGCGCGTTCGGTTCGCCAGAGGGCGATGCGGAGGCGGCGCCGATGGGCAATCGACAGGTGAAACTGGTGCGCAGGCCGAAGCCCGGCCTTGTATCCCGCGACGTTTTCGCCATCGAGGACGGACCCGTCGTCGCGCCCGGACCCGGGCAATTCCTGGTGCGCAATCGTTATGTGTCGCTGGACCCGGCGATGCGCGGCTGGATGAACGAGGGGCGCTCCTATGTGCCGCCAGTGGCGCTCGGCGACGTGATGCGCGGCTATGCGGCCGGCATCGTCGAGAAGTCCAATCATGCGGACTACAAGCCGGGTGACGCCGTGCAAGGCCTTTTCGGCGTGCAGCAATACGCCGTTTCCGACGGGCGAGGGGTCGTGCGGTGCGATACGTCCGTCGCACCTCTGCCGAGCTGGCTCGGCGGCCTCGGCATGCCGGGATGGACGGCGTATTTCGGGCTGCTCGACGTCGGCCAGCCGAAGACGGGCGAGACGGTGGTGGTTTCGGCCGCTTCGGGCGCGGTCGGCGCCATTGTCGGCCAGATCGCGCGGATCAAGGGTTGCCGCACCGTCGGGATCGCCGGCGGGGCCGAGAAGTGCCGCTACGTGCGCGAGGTGCTGAAACTCGATGCGGCGGTGGACTACAAGAGTGACAGTTTCGCCGAGGCGCTCGGTGCGGCGTGTCCGGACGGCATCGACGTGTATTTCGAGAATGTGGGCGGTGCGGTGCTCGATACCGTGCTGACGCGCATGAATCCGTTCGGCCGCATCCCGGTGTGCGGGCTCATCTCGGCCTATTCGGCCACGGAGCTGCCGCCGGGTCCGAAGAACCTGCGTTTCCTGCTGACACAGCGCCTGCGCATGCAGGGGCTCATCGTATTCGACTGGGAGGCCCGCTTCCCGGAAGCGATCGCCCAGCTTTCGGCCTGGCACAAGGACGGCCGTCTGGTCTTGCGGGAGGATCTGCGCACTGGCGGGATCGATGCCTATCCGGATGTCCTGAACGAGCTCTATACCGGCCGGAACAACGGCAAACTGGTTCTCGAGATCTGAGCGAGTTCCGACCGCCATGCGACCCGATATCACCCTCTATTTCGTCAGGCACGGCGAGACCGACTGGAATGCGGTCGGGCGCTACCAGGGCCAGTCTGACATCCCGCTGAACGACAAGGGCCGGGGGCAGGCGGCCGGCAACGGTTCGACCCTGCGGGCGTATCTGCCCGATCCCGCCGCGCTCGATTTCGTGGCGAGCCCGCTCTCGCGGACCCGCGAGACGATGGAGCTGTTGCGGCGCGCCATCGGACTGCCGGCCGACGGCTACCGTACCGACGGGCGGCTGATGGAGGTGCATTACGGCCGCTGGGAGGGCCAGCTGTGGACCGACCTCCCGACGATCGATCCGGACGGCGTTGCAGCGCGCAAGCGCGACACGTGGAACTGGCGCCCGGTCGACGGCGAAAGCTATGCCGATGTGGCGATCCGGCTCGGAGCCTGGCTCGAAGAGGTCACCACGGACACGGTGGTTGTGGCCCATGGCGGGGTCAGTCGCATACTGCGCCAACGTGTCCTCGGCATCGACCCGCGCGACGTGCCGTCCCTCGAGGTGCCGCAGGACAGGGTGCTGGTGCTGCGGGCTGGCCAGGCGCACTGGCTCGCTTGAGCCGCTACCCAAAAAAAGATGGGGCCAGAGCAGCGGTTGCTCCAGCCCCGATTGTCTGCCGCACTTCGCCCCGACAGTTGCTCAGACTGCCGGATGGAAAACAGCAGTGACTTGCCTTGACGCTGGAACTCGGACTCGACTCTTCGGCGATGCCGGCTCATCCGAACCGTCGGGCTGCCCCGCGCACCGTCCCAATCCTGTGCCTGGCTCAAGGAGCCTTCCCAGCCGGTGCCATGATCGCCCCTCACGCGGGGCTAAGGTCATCCGGATCGTCGGGTGCACGTGGTGGCCGATGCGTCAATCGTCGCGACTCACGCAGTGACTCTCGATGTAAGGTGCTGATCAAGACATTGTCACGATCCAATTCGGCGTGAACAGCCGAGATTTGGCGGGTGATGCCGGGCGGACTCTAGGGCGCTGTGCAACGCCGGCGCTGCCTGAGCGAGCTGGTCGCAACCCTGTTGCGCACGCTGCCGGGAGGGGCCACAGTGCGGCTCCTCACAGCTTGCCGGTTTCCTATGTCGCACAACACTTTCGGTCATCTCTTTCGTGTCACGACCTGGGGCGAGAGCCATGGCCCGGCCATCGGCTGCGTGGTCGACGGCTGCCCGCCGGGCCTTCCCCTGACGGCAGCGGAAATCCAGGCGGATCTCGACCGGCGCAAACCCGGGCAGTCGCGATTCACCACCCAGCGGCGCGAGCCGGACGAGGTGAAGATCCTATCGGGCGTGTTCGTGGACGACGACGGCGTCGATGTGACGACCGGCACCCCGATCGCGCTGGTGATCGAGAACATGGATCAGCGCTCGAAGGACTACGGCGACATCAAAGAGAAGTTCCGTCCGGGCCACGCCGACATCACCTACTGGCAGAAATACGGAATTCGCGACTATCGTGGCGGCGGTCGCTCGTCGGCGCGCGAGACGGCGATGCGGGTGGCGGCCGGCGCCATCGCGCGCAAGGTCTTGGCGGGGGTGACGATTCGCGGCGCGTTGGTTCAGATCGGGCCGCATGCCATCGACCGGCAGCGGTGGAGCTGGGAGCAGGTGCGCGAGAACCCGTTCTTCTGCCCCGACGCCGCGGCGGTGGAGACCTGGGCCGACTTTCTGGACGGCGTGCGCAAGGCCGGATCGTCGACCGGCGCGATCGTCGAGGTCGTGGCGGAGGGCGTGCCGGCCGGGCTCGGCGCCCCGATCTACGGCAAGCTCGATCAGGATTTAGCGGCGGCGATGATGAGCATCAACGCGGTGAAGGGCGTCGAGATCGGTGACGGATTCGCGGCGGCGCTGCTGTCGGGCCAGGACAACGCGGACGAGATCCGGATGGGCAACGACGGCCGGCCGCTCTATCTGTCGAATCATGCCGGCGGCGTGCTCGGCGGCATCTCCACCGGGCAGCCTGTGGTGGTGCGGTTCGCGGTGAAGCCGACGTCGTCGATCCTGACGACGCGCCGGACCATCGACCGATCGGGCGCCGAGACGGAGATCCTGACCAAGGGCCGGCACGACCCGTGTGTCGGCATCCGGGCGGTGCCGGTCGGCGAGGCGATGATGGCCATCGTTCTTGCGGACCATTTGCTGAGGCACCGGGCGCAGACGGGACGAGGTGGCGTGGCATGAACCCCAAGGATCGCGTGAAGGCTCTGCTGTTCGACGTGTTCGGCACGGTGGTCGATTGGCGTTCGAGCTGCATCGGCGAACTCACCGCCTTCGGCACAGCGCGCGGCCTGAAAGCCGACTGGGTCGCCGTGACGGACGAGTGGCGTGGGCTCTATCAGCCGTCCATGGACGCGGTGCGCGCCGGGCGACGGCCCTGGACCATTCTCGACCAGCTGCATCGTGAAAGCCTGTTGACCCTGCTCGACCGGCACAACATCACCGGTCTCGCTCCCCACGAGATCGATCATCTGGTGTCAATCTGGCACCGGCTGCGGCCCTGGCCCGACGTGGTCGAAGGGCTGACGCGGCTCAAGCGCCGCTACATCATCGGCACGCTGTCGAACGGCAACGTCGGCCTGCTCACGCGGATGGCCAAGAATGCCGGGCTGCCGTGGGACGTGGTGCTCGGCGCCGAAACCGCCCAGGCCTACAAGCCGCTGCCGCAGGCCTACCTGAGGGCGGCCGAGCTGCTCAATCTGCCAGCGGCGGAGGTGATGCTGGTGGCCGCCCACAACGACGATCTGGCCGCGGCGGCCGCATGCGGTCTTAGGACCGCGTTCGTGGCGCGGCCGACCGAGTACGGGCCCTTGCAGAATCGCGATTTCCACGCCGACCGGGCGTGGGACGTGGTCACCGACAGTTTTCCCGGCGTGGCCGGCGCGCTGGGCTGCTGAGCGGTTCACGCTTGCGGTGGCCGCGAGGGCTGCGGCGATCTCGACCGGTCAGGCCCCATCCCGGGGAGAACGGCGCGCTAGCGCCCGAGACTGCCGCCGAACAGAAGTTGGCTGCGGGTGGCGAGATCCGTGCGGTTGCGGGCGCCGAGCTGAGAGAACAGCGCCGACAGGTGGATTTTCACGGTGCCTTCGGCGATGTCCAGGGAGCGCGCGATCTCCTTGTTCGACAACCCCTTGAGGACACCGTCGAGCACATCGCGTTGACGCGGGGTGAGATCCTCCAGGCGCAACGCTTTGGCCGGCCGCGGCTGGGCTTGGGCGAGCGGCGGCGCAAAGCGCTGCCCGGGCATCGGCTGTGCCATGAACCGGGGCACGAAGACCTTGCCGGAGATGACCGATTCGAGGGCCGCGACGATCTCGTCGTCCGGCAGGCTCTTGGGGACGTAACCGCCGAGGCCCGCGGCCAGCGTCTCGAGCACGTCGTTGCGATCCTCCGATGCGGAAACCACGGCCACACGCAGGTCCGGGTAGGCCTCGCGGACCAGCACGAGGCTGTCGGGTCCGCCCATGCCCGGCATCGATAGATCGAACAGGGCCAGGGTGATCTCGCGGTTGGCGGCGAGCTGGTCGAGGGCCTCGTCGAAGCCGGCGACCTCCACGATCTCGTCGAAGCCGAGTTGGTCACGCAAAAGGAAGCCGAGCCCCGTCCGGTAGAGGCCGTGGTCGTCTGCAATCAGGGCTTTGCCGCGCGCCGGTGCGTTCATCCGAGCTCCAAAGTCGTCACTCTAGTCGTCCAGTCGCGACCGTTCCATGGCGTCGCGCGTCAGGCCGTTGCTGCGGCCGGCTGGCGCGACGGTCCGGTCGGTGTGCGTGTCAGCTTGGCGATCGCGTCCGTGATCGCGCGGGAGTCGGCCGGTTTGGTCAACCAGGGCCGGCCGGTCCTTGTGAGCATGGAGAGCGTGGCCGCGTCGGTCGCACCCGACAAGATCAGGGTTGGCACCGGCCGGCCGAGTTCGGTCTCCATGCGGGCAATGAAGGCGGTTCCGGTCTCCGCGCCGCCGAGATCGTGGTCGGCGACGACGACATCGAACGGTACGCCGGATTTGAGCGCGGCCTCGGCCGCCGCGGCGATGGCGAAGCCCTGGACGGCATGGCCGTGGTCCGACAGTTCCCGCACGAGCGCCGCCACGATCAACGCGTCGTCGTCGAGCACGAGGATGCTGGCCGGTGGCCGTGCCTCCGGCAGGTGGACCGCTTCGGCCGACGGCGCCGGGACCGGATCGGACAGGGGGAGAACGAGGCGGAAGCACGTGCCGTGTCCCGGGCGGGCACGCATCGTCACGTCGACCCCCAGCAGCCGCGCATAGCGCCGGACGATGGACAGGCCGAGGCCCAGGCCGTCATTGGGTCCGACCGCCTGATGGCGGGCGCGATGGAATTCCTGAAAGATCGCGTCGGCATCGGTGGCGGAGATTCCCGGGCCGGTGTCGTAGATCTCGATGGCGATGCGGTTGCCGCGGCGGCGTGTGCTGAGCAGAACGCCGCCGGACTTGGTGAACTTGAAGGCGTTGGAGACGAGGTTGCGGACCATCGTCTCGAGGATCGCGGCATCGGTGGTGACGCTAGCCGATGTCGTCCGCGTTCTGAATTCTAGTCCGCGCGCGTGGGCCTCGGCCCGGAACCCCGCCGAGATCGTCTCGATATGCTGGCCGATATCGAACGTCACCTTCTGCGGGCTCACCAAGCCGGCGTCCAGCCGGGATATGTTCAGCAGCGCGTCGAACATCGTGCGCAGCGACGCCAGCGCCTCCTCCATCTGGCGGACGAGGCGCTGGGCCTCGTCCCCCTGAACCCGGCGGGACAGCGCCCGAGCGAACAGGATCAGCGCATGGAGCGGCTGGCGCAGGTCGTGACTTGCGGCGGCGAGGAAGCGGGACTTGGCGGCGGTGGCCTGCTCGGCGGTCTCCTTGGCGGCAGCCAGGGCGGTGTTCTGCTCGGCGAGTTCGGAGGTTCTGACCGCGACCTCGTCCTCCAGGGAGGCATTGAGCCGCGAGAGCGTGTCCTGGCGGGCTTGCAGTTCGGCGACGAGGGAGCGCAGGGATTCCGACAGAATCTCCGCCTCGGCGTATCCCGAGACGCTCGGGATCTCGATGTTCTCGCCGCGGCGGACCCGCTCGGCCGCGCGCGAGAGGTTGAGGAGGGGTGCGGCCAGCCGGTCGGCGAGCAGCCAGGCGGCCAGCGCCGCCGCAAGGACGGAGGCCAGCGCCAGGGCCACGACCTGACGCTGCAGATTGGTGGCGGGCAGAAGCGCCATGTCCGCGTCCTCCCGCACCAGGACGATCCATCCGAGGCCCGGGAACGACCGATAGCCGTCGCTCTTGGCGTAGCCGGTCACGTAGCGCCGCCCATCCAGCCAGGTCTCGACGGAGGCGCGATTTATGCTCCGCTGCGCGGCAGTTACGCTCGGCAGGTTGAGCAACCGGCTCGCGTACTCGGGGGGGCCCATCAACACGACTCCGGTCGGACCGAGGACGAGCACCTCGACGCCCGGCCGCGGTTCATCGTTTCCGAACAGGCTGTCCTTGATCTCCTCCGCCCAGTTCCAGCTCAGATGGGCGATCAGCACGCCGACCGTATCGCCGTCCGGATCGACGACCGGTGCGGCAATGTCGACGAACCGACCCTGACCGATGTCGGTCGTGTGCGTGGTGGCGATGGCCGGCGGGGCGGTGTGCACCTCGCCGACGACGGGAGCCATCAGCGCGGAGCGGAAGATCGCAAGTCCCGACATGTCGACGCCGACATGCAGACCGTCCGTGGCGCTCAGGACCTTGCCGCCGCGGTCGATGTAGCCGATCCAGGCGTACTCGCCGAAGGTCGCCCGCAACTGCTCGAGCACGCGTTCGCGGGCGTCGGGTGACGGTGACGTTTCGAACAATGGCAGCAGGCTCGCCGCATTGGTGATCTCGCGGTAGCGCTCGAACAGGCCGCGATCGAGCTTGTCCTGCATCTGGTCTGCGAGGGTGGCCAGGCGGCCGCCGATCTCGCTCTCGACGCGGGTCACGCCGGCCCGACCCAGCGTGTAACTGACGATCGCCGTCAACGCGGCGGCGAGCAGCGTGATGGCGACTGCCAGGGCATGCTTGAGGCGGACGCTGCGGGCGCGGAGCATCATGCGGCGACCGCCCCGGACGGCGGGGCTCCAGGTTGCGTCGTCGCGGCGCAATGCGATCGGAGGGCTTTAGCCTGCATGGCGACCGGAGATCCTCTCTCCCGGCTGCATAGAAGGTCGGACGCCCGCATGCAACCGTCGGGACGGCAGGCGCCCCGTCAGGCCGCTTCCGCGATCGATTTCGGCTTGGGTTGCGGCTCGATGAAGGCGGCGGCTTCCGCGGCGGGCACCGGCCGGCCGAACAGATAGCCCTGCAACTGGTCGCATCCGAGTTCGGCCAGGGCCTGGTGCTGTTCGAGGCCTTCGATCCCCTCGGCGGTGGTCTCCATGCCGAGCGAGTGGGCAATATTGACGATCGCGCTGACGATCGAGCGGGCGCTGCCCTTGGCGTCGATATTGCGAACGAAGCTTCGGTCGATCTTGATCTTGTCCAGCGGGAAGCTCTGCAGATAGGCCAACGACGAGTACCCGGTGCCGAAGTCGTCCATGGCGATGCGCACGCCGAGTTCCTTGAGGTTCTTCAACACCTCGTGGGTATGGGCGCTGTTGTCGAGGAGCAGGCTCTCGGTGATCTCGATCTCCAGCCGGTCCGGCTGCAGGCGGGTCTCCAGCAGCGTTGTCGCGATCAGTGTCGGCACATCACAGCTCGAGAACTGGACCGGTGAAAGGTTGACGGCGAGGCGCAGATGATCCGGCCACGTGCTGGCAATGCGGCACGCCTCCTTCAGCACCCAGGCGCCGACCGGGACGATCAGGCCGCAATCCTCAGCGACCTCGATGAAGACCTGGGGTGGGACCCAGCCCTTTACCGGGTGGCGCCAACGGGCCAGGGCTTCGAAGCCCTTCAATGTCTTGCCGTCGATCGCGAAGATCGGCTGGAAGTGCACCTCGAGTTCCTGCCGCTCCAGCGCCAGCCGGAGGTCGACCTCGATCTCGCGACGGCGGTTGATCTTGTCGTTCATGGCGGCATCGAAGTAGGCAAACCGATTGCGGCCGGCCTCTTTGGCAGCATAGAGCGCGAGATCGCCCGCGACGATCAGTTCCTCGGCGGTCTTGCCATCGGTCGGGCCGACGGCGACGCCGATGCTGACGGTGCAGGGCACGCGATGGCCACCCACCTCGTAAGGAACGCCACCGTTCTCGACGAGTTTGGCGGCCTGTACCGACAGGTCGTCGCGCGAGCTGACGTGCGGGATCAGGATCGCGAACTCGTCACCGCCGAGGCGGGCCAACACGACAGCTTCGCCCATGCTGGAGCGGAGACGATTTGCAACCTCTTTGAGCAGCAGATCGCCGGTCCGGTGACCGAGCGTGTCGTTGATGACCTTGAAGCGATCGACATCGAGGTAGAGGATGGCAAAGAGTGTGCCGTCGGTGCGGGCGGCCGCAGCCTCGACCTTCTCCTGGAATACGCGGCGGTTGACGAGGCCCGTCAGAGGATCCTCGGCCGCAAGCCGGCGGACATGCCCTTCAGCCTGCTGGCGCCGATCTTCGACCTTGACCATTCGCCACATCGCGAGGGTGATCGCCAGTGTCAGGATCAGGCCTGCGGCAGCGAGGCGGTGCGCCGACGTGCGGGACTCCTCGAAGACCTCGTCCGTATTGATGGCGACGGCCAGCAGCAGGGGCTGACCACGGACCTTGCGCATGGTCACCAGGCGTTGAGAACCCGTTTCCGGGGTCTCGAGGAACGATGTCGTCTTCTCAGCACTCAGGTGCTGGCCGAGAGCGGACTTGGAAATGTTGTCGCCCAACGTGAGCACCGTGCTCGGGCTGCCGCCGCTCGACCGCACGATGCCGTCGGTGCCGATCAGCGAGATCGCGGCCGTGGTGCCGAGGTTCACCTTCTCGTAGAACTGTGTGAAGTGGGCAGGGTTCAGAGATCCGACGACAACGCCGCCGAAGCCACCATCGGGCGCGGAGAAGCGGCGGGTGACCTGGACCGACCACTTGCCGCTGGCGCGGCCGATGACGGGCTTGCTGATGAACAGCTCGTCGGTCGAGCGGCCGAGATGGTAGCGATAATGCTCGCGGTCGCTGAGATCGATCGGCTTGGCGGGCTGCGGCCCGGCGTTGGAGGCGCGCATGATGCCCTTGGCATCGATGACGGCGACCTGCACGATGATTTCACTGAGGATGTCGGTGCTGCTCACGATCTCGTGGAAGGCGGATGTGCCCATCCGGCCTTCGATCATGCGCCGGAGATAGAGCAGAGACTTGTCGATCTCGCCGATGGATCGCAGCACATTCTCTTCGAAGACGAGAGCGAAGTTCTGCTGCAGGCGGATCGTTTCTTCGCGGGCGCTTTGAAATCCGTCGAGGGACTTACCGATGACGCCGACCCAAACCAGGACGATCATCGCGACGCCAAAAACCGTGGAGGCGTGCAGACGCTGGGTAAAGCGATTGATGTGAGCACGCATACGCTGATTCCAGCCGGGTAAAGTCTGCTGCAAAAGTTGACATTCGACAGGTCTGTTGGAGATTGCCACGGGTTGGTTTCAAAACCCTGAATGGGGTCGGAACAGCGCGGGGATCGCAAAGTCGTCGGCCTGTAAAATTGCAGCAAAACTTCGCCCGGTTCGTTGAGGTCCTTCGAGTTAAGAGATCGGCAGACCTTGCGAGGCCGACATGGGAACTTCCGCTTACGAACGCTATCTTGCGCGATGTGTCAGGCACGGCGCGGCGATCACCGTGCTCGGCGCGATGATCGGCCTGTTGGCGATCGCAGTGGTGGCGCCGCCGCTGCCGTCGTCCGGCGAGCCCGCCGCGGGTTGGCGGCTCGTCCACGTGCTGTGATGCCATAGACGACGCGGGCTCAGTGCCCCCGGATCAGCAGCAGTGCGCCGGTTCCCATCAGCACGTACAAGACGACCGAGCGGAAATGCTGCGCGGGGATCTTCTTGCGGAGCGCGTTGCCGATCTGCACGCCGAGCAGGGCCGGGGCGATGGCGGCGATCGACCACAGCACGAGATCGGGTGTCAGGAGACCGGCAGACAGCAGGCTGATCGCCAGGAAAACGGAGGCGATCATCACAGCGAGGTTGATCGCCTGGACCAGGCGGGCCGAATCCAGTTCGATCGACATCATATAGGGGAACAACGGCATGACCTGCGAGCCGGTCAGGCCGGTAATGATGCCGTTGGTGAATCCGGTCGGCATCTGCAAGGGGACGACGTAGTGCGGCGGCAGCTGGAACCGGGGGCGGGCCAGGCTCATCAGCGCATACATAATGATGACGATGCCGAGCAGCTTGGCCGCCATCGTCGTCGCGAGCAGGGCCGACAGCCCGACGCCGACGGCAATACCCGGAAGCATCGCCAGATAGAGCGGCGTGAAGCGGGTGACGATCTCCCGGAAATGGCCCGCGGTGAAGGCGACCGAGATGTTGGTGGCCAGCGCCGGGATGATCACCAGGCCCATCGCGGGCTTGAGCCCGATCGATGTCGCGAGGAACGGCAGGGCGCACGACGAGTAGCCGAGACCCGTCGAGCCTTTGACGATGCCGGCCAGGAAGAGACCCAAGCCCGCGACGGCCAGCAGCGACCAATCCATCGTGTCCTCGCAGGGGGTTTTTGCCGATGCGGTGCCGATCGCCGGGGCGATCAGGTGCCGCACTTCATGAGTTCGATGTCGCTATCGGTGTTGGAGGCGTCCGCCGGATCGGGAAGAAACCAGGGTTTCACGCTGGTGCCGCGCTTCAGCGAATACATATAGAAAATCGGCAGTTGGACGGGGAACAGCTCGCGGTGTTCGTGACCGTTGAAGGTCACGAAGACGGATGCGGGGAAGAAGTGCTCGACGACCTCCCGCTCGAACATGTTCATGCGGTAGTAGGTGCGTGCGCCCTCCTCGGGCGTGCCGGCGCCGCGGTACCAGCGCATGGCGCTGCGCGCGAGTTGATCGAGTGTCTTTTCCGACGGGGCGCAATCGGTCGGCACGGCGACGTCGCCTCCGGCGGCGCTGCACAGATCGCCCAGCAGATAGGACGCGAAGCCGTAGGTTCCCGCCGTCTGGGCGACCTCGGCGAAGTAGCGGGTGACATCGGATGGGGAATGGCCGTTCAGAAGTGCATGGGTATCGGTCAGCACAAGATTGAACGCGGCGCCCTTGTCGTAGACGGCGGCCACGCGGTTGGCCATCGCGGAGAGAAAATCGAGGCATTGGGCCTCGTAGGCGCCGACCGTGGAGCGGGGGCCTTTGCCCCAGTAGAGGACGAAGCTGATCGGCTCCTGGCGCAGTACCGCGCCCTTGACGACCTTGCCGAGCAGCCGGCTGTCCGATGGCTGCGCGCGCTTGAAGGCCCAGGTGTTGAAGGATTGCAGGATCTGGTCGATGTGCCGGGGCGCAGCGGCAGCGCGCACGCCCGCGGGGACGGTGATGTGATCGAACGACTTGCGATCGGAGGAAGTGGTCCTGGACATACGCAAAACTCTCGCCAAGCTCGCAGCGGGGGCGCTGCAACCACGCAACCTTTGGTTAACAAAACGTAGTTAATAAATCGTTAACGGATGCTGCGTGTCAAGATGAATTGGCTCGCCCAGGTGGCATTTTTCTCTCTTCTGTGGCGTGTGCGTTCTTTCTGCTGCCGTTGTCGGACTGAATGACTGCTGTTCAATTTCGGTTTGCCAGCCGTCCGTGGCGCACGGCGCCGCGCCGGCTGGTAACGGCGTCCCGCGATGCGGACGTGTGGGCGAAGGTATGCATCGCGGTATGAAGTGCCCACAACCATGCCGGGCTATCGTTGCAGAGACGCCGCAACAGGTTCATTGTTCGGGCGACCAAAAAAGAGCCGAAGGGCCGCGATCCGAGGAGAGGCAGCATGACCGACCGACCATTTGCGGCGCGCGATTGGGCCGCCCAGCCGCGCTACATCGATAGTGGATACAAGTCCACCGCGCTGCGCGGCCCGACCAAGCCGCTCATTCCCATCAAGCAGGCGCTGTCGGAGCTGACCGGACCCGTGTACGGCCACGAGAATTTGGGGGCGCTGGACGCCGACCTCACCCGCAACGGCCGCAAGAACGGCGAGCCGCTCGGCGAGCGGATCGTGGTAACGGGGCGGGTGCTCGACGAGGATGGTCGCCCGGTCCCGCATGCGCTGGTCGAGGTCTGGCAGGCGAACGCCGCGGGCCGTTACATCCACAAGGTCGACCAGCACGATGCGCCCCTCGATCCGAACTTTTTCGGGGGTGGCCGTTGCGTGACCGACGGCGAAGGCAGGTACCGCTTCTATTCGATCAAACCGGGGGCCTATCCCTGGGGCAATCACCACAATGCTTGGCGGCCGAACCACATTCATTTTTCGCTGTTCGGACCGTCGTTCGTGACCCGGCTGGTCACCCAGATGTATTTTCCTGGGGATCCGCTGCTCGACCTCGATCCCATCTATCAGAGTGCGCCGGTGGGGGCCCGCGAGCGCCTCATCTCGAACTTCTCGATCGACGTGACGGAGCCCGGTTTCGCGCTCGGCTACACGTTCGACATCGTGCTGCGCGGCCGGCACGCAACGCCGATGGAGGACTGAGCCATGGCGCCCTTCAAGCAGACCCCTTCGCAAACCGTCGGGCCGTATTTCGCCTACGGGCTGACGCCCGAGCAGTATGGCTACGAGATGAAAAGCATCGCGGGTTCGGCCGTCGCCACCGACGATGCGGCCGGCGAGCGCATTCGCATCGAGGGTCGGGTGTTCGACGGCGAAGGCGCGCCGATCAGCGACGCGATGATCGAAATCTGGCAGGCCGACGGACAGGGCCGCTATGCGCATCCGTCCGGTGGGCGGGATTCGAACAGCACGTTCAAGGGTTTCGGCCGGTGCGGCACGGGCACCGACCCGGCGCATCGGTTCTGGTTCGATACGGTGAAACCGGGTTCGGCGGACGGTAAGTCGGCGCCGCATATCAACGTGACGGTATTCATGCGTGGCATACTGGTGCATGCGTTCACGCGGATCTACTTCCCCGAGGAGTCTGCGCTCAACGAACGCGATCCGGTGCTTCTGTGCGTGCCGGCGGAGCGGCGCAAGACGCTGATGGCAGAACGGGTCTCGATCACCGGGCTGCCGGTCTATCGCTTCGACATCCACATGCAGGGTGAGCGCGAGACCGCCTTCTTCGACGTCTGAGACAACAAAAAGAAGTGGGAGAAATGCCATGACGACACCGTGCATCATAACGGTCGCCATCACCGGCTCGGTGCCGACCAAGAAAGACAATCCGGCGGTGCCGATCACGATCGCCGAGCAGATCGAGTCCACGCAGGCCGCGTTCGAGGCCGGCGCCACGCTCGCCCATTGTCACGTCCGCAACGACGACGGCACGCCGACGTCGGATGCAGCGCGTTTTGCGCTGCTCACCGAGGGGCTGCGCAAGCACTGTCCCGGCATGATCATCCAACTGTCGACCGGCGGGCGCTCCGGCACCGGACGGGAGCGCGGCGGCATGCTGCCGATCAAGCCGGACATGGCCTCGCTGTCGACCGGCTCGTGCAACTTCCCGAAGCGCATCTACGAGAACAGCCCCGAGCTGATCGACTGGCTGGCCGACGAGATGCACAAATACGATGTGAAGCCGGAGATCGAGGTGTTCGATCTGTCGATGCTGTTCAAGGCCGTCGAGATGCAGCACGACGGCAAGATGAAGGCGCCGCTTCACGTGCAGTTCGTGATGGGCGTCAAGAATGCCATGCCGGTCGACCGGCCGACGTTCGATTTCTATGTGGCGACGCTCAAGCGGATTGCGCCCGACGCGACGTGGACCGGTGCCGGCATCGGCAAGGATCAGTTGACGGTCAACCGATGGTCGCTGGAACTCGGCGGGCATTGCCGAACCGGTCTCGAAGACAACGTGCGCTGGGACAAGTCGACCCTGGCGCCGTCGAACGCGGCGCTGGTGAAGCGGGTTGCGGACTTGTGTGGCGCGTACGGCCGCCATCCGGCGACGGTGGCGGAGGCCCGCCGCCTGCTGTCCCTCGCGCCCGCCTGATCGCTACGCCGCCAGCCCGCCCGCGCGGGTGATGAACGCGGCGATGGGGCCGACCCCCTCGCCGGTCTTTAGATTGGTGAAGACGAAGGGCCGCTCGCCGCGCATGCGCTTGGCGTCCTGATCCATGACCGCGAGGCTCGCGCCGACATGAGGTGCGAGATCGGTCTTGTTGATCACCAGGAGGTCGGAACGCACGATCCCTGGGCCTCCCTTGCGCGGGATCTTTTCGCCCTGGGCGACGTCGATCACATAGATCGTGAGGTCGGCGAGTTCGGGCGAGAAGGTGGCGGCAAGATTGTCCCCGCCGGACTCGATCAGGATGAGATCGAGCTTCGGGAGCTTGCGCCGCATGGTGTCGATGGCGGCCAAATTGATCGAGCAGTCTTCGCGAATAGCGGTATGCGGACAGCCGCCGGTTTCCACGCCCATGATGCGATCCAGCGGCAGCGCCTGCTCCCGCATCAGGATCTCCGCATCCTCCTTGGTGTAGATGTCGTTGGTGATCGCGCAGATGTCGTAGCGGGGATGGAAGAGCCGGCAGAGCGCGGCCGTCAGCGTGGTTTTGCCGGAACCAACCGGACCGCCGATGCCGACGCGGAGTGGGCCGTGGGACGTGGTCATGAGCGGAACAGCCTCGTGTACTGGGTCTCGTGTGCAAGGGAGGCGAGATCGGAGCGGAACGACGCGCCGCCGAGGTCGTCGAGGGTCGCCGATGCGGCGCGCAGCGCGGCGCTTTCGAGCGGGCTCATCAGCGCCGCGATGATGCGCTGAGCGTCGGTCTGGCCGACGAGCGACAGGCGTATGGCCGCCGACGTGAGGCTCGAGACGAACGCGACGCCGTAGGCCAGAGCGGTCGGTGGGATGGTCAGATCGTGGGCGGCCGCGGCTGCGCCGAGCGCGACCGGATAGGCGACATCGCCAGGGAGCGCCGCGAAGGCCGCCTCGAGGCCCGCAGCGGGCCAAGCCGCGCTCACCGTCGTCCGGAAGGCGTTGCCTTGGGTCACGGTTTCGAGGTGGCGCTCGGCCGAGGGCTGGAGGGCGAGGGCTAGTTCGCCGATGTCGGCCAGATCCGGCCACGCCCCGGCGCGCGTCGCTTGCCAGGCGGCCGACAGCAGGACGAGATCGTTGTGCAGCGCGCCGATCTGGACCAGATCGGCGAGCCAGGCTTCGAGATCGGCGCGATTGCTCAGCCAGCCTCGCTCCGCCGCCTGCTCGAGGCCGTGACTGTAGGCGAAGGCGCCGACCGGGAAGGCCGGCGACAGCCAGACGAGAAGCCGCGCGTCCAACGCGGCGAGTCGTTCCGGTTCCGCCGATACGGTGATCGGGATCGCGCCGTCCGCCATCGTTCTCGACTTTCGCTCAGAACAGGAAATACCGCTGCGCCATCGGTAGCACGGTCGCCGGCTCGCAGACGAGCAACTCGCCGTCGGCGCGCACCTCGTAGGTTTCCGAGTCGATCTCGATCTTCGGCGTGGCACCGTTGTGCACCATGCTCGATTTCGAGATGCCGCCGCGCACGTTCTCGACGCCGACCAGCCGCTTGGCGAGGCCGAGGCGCGTGCCGAGGCCGTTGGCGATCGCCGCTTGGCTCACGAACGTCAGGCTGGTCTGCGTGCGTGCGCTGCCGAAGGCGCCGAACATGGGCCGGTAGTGGACCGGCTGCGGCGTCGGGATGGAGGCGTTGGGATCGCCCATGGGTGCGGCGGCGATCACGCCACCCTTGATGACGAGGTCCGGCTTGACGCCGAAGAACGCGGGGGACCACACGACGAGGTCGGCCAGCTTGCCGGCCTCGATCGAACCGATGTGGCGGGCCACGCCGTGGGCGATCGCCGGGTTGATGGTGTACTTCGCGACGTACCGCTTGGCGCGGAAATTGTCGTTGCCGGTGCCCTTGTCCTCGGGCAGCGGGCCACGCTGCTGCTTCATCTTGTGGGCGGTCTGCCAGGTGCGGATGACCACCTCGCCGATCCGGCCCATGGCCTGGCTGTCCGACGACATCATCGAGAGCGCGCCGATGTCGTGCAGGATGTCCTCGGCGGCGATCGTCTCCTTGCGGATGCGGCTTTCGGCGAAGGCCAGATCCTCGGGGATGCGCGGCGACAGGTGGTGGCACACCATCAGCATGTCGAGATGCTCGTCGATGGTGTTGACCGTGAACGGACGGGTCGGATTGGTGGAGGACGGCAGCACGTTCGGCAGGCCGGCGATTTTCATGATGTCGGGGGCGTGGCCGCCGCCGGCGCCCTCGGTGTGGAAGGCGTGAATGGTGCGGCCCTTGAAGGCGGCGATGGTGTCCTCGACGTAGCCCGATTCGTTGAGCGTGTCGGAGTGCAGCATGACCTGCACGTCGAGATCGTCGGCGACGGCGAGCGCGCAATCGATGGCGGCTGGCGTGGTGCCCCAGTCCTCGTGCAGCTTGAGGGCACAGGCGCCGCCCTCGACCATCTCGACGAGCGCGCGCGGCAACGAGGCGTTGGCCTTGCCGGCGAAGCCGAGGTTCATCGGGAAGGCGTCGGCGGCGCGCAGCATCATTTCGAGATGCCACGGGCCCGGCGTGCAGGTGGTGGCCAGCGTGCCGTGCGCCGGGCCGGTGCCGCCGCCGAGCATCGAGGTCAGCCCCGACATCAGGGCGTCCTCGATCTGCTGGGGGCAGATGAAATGGATGTGGCTGTCGAAGCCGCCGGCCGTCAGGATCTTGCCTTCGCCGGCGATGATCTCCGTGCCGGGGCCGATGATGATGTCGACGCCGGGCTGGATGTCCGGGTTGCCGGCCTTGCCGATGCGCGCGATGTGGCCGTCCTTGAGGCCGACATCGGCTTTCACGATGCCCCAGTGGTCGAGGATCAGCGCGTTGGTGATGACCGTATCGACGGCGCCCTCGGCGCGGCTCACCTGCGACTGGCCCATGCCGTCGCGGATGACCTTGCCGCCGCCGAACTTGACCTCCTCGCCGTAGATCGTCAGATCCCGCTCGACCTCGATGAACAGATCGGTGTCGGCGAGGCGCACCTTGTCACCGACGGTCGGGCCGAACATCTGGGCATAGGCGGCGCGCGAAATCCTGCTGGCCATTGTCGCCGTCCTTTCAGAGCTTGCCCATCACGGCTTGGCGGAAGCCGTAGATGGTGCGGTTGCCGGCGACTTCGACCAGCGTGACGGAGCGCGACTGGCCCGGTTCGAAGCGGACCGCGGTGCCCGGTGCGATGTCGAGCCGGAAGCCGCGCGCCTTGTCCCGATCGAACGCGAGCGCGGGGTTGGTCTCGAAGAAATGATAGTGACTGCCGACCTGGATCGGCCGGTCGCCGGTGTTGGTGACCTCGAGCGTCACCGTCGGTCGACCGGCGTTGAACTCGATGTTGCCAGCCTCAGTGAGAACCTCTCCAGGGATCATGGGTGTCTCCACATCATGGTTTCGGGGTGCGATTGAAGCTCTCGGTGGATGCGCCGCGCGCTTCCACCTCGACCGATCGCACCCTAGGCGCTGATCGCGAGGGCGACGCCGCTCGCAACGGCGAGGCCGCCGGCGACGCGGGAGGCCAGCCGGCCGTGGACGTCGCCGAGCAGGCGGAGCAGGCCGAGTGCCATCGCGGCGCCGGCTGCATGGAGTAGGGCGGTCGCGGTCGCGAAGCCGAGGCCATAGGAGCCGGCGCCGGCGGTGCCGATCTCGCCGCCATGGGCATAGCCGTGGAACAGGGCGAATGCGGCGACGACTGCCATGCCGGTGCTGACCGGCACGGGCGCGGCGATGGCGACGAGCAGCCCGAGCACCACAACAGAGGCGAGGATCGTCGGCTCGACGAACAGCAGGGGCAGGCCGGCGAGCGCGGCGCCATAGCCGACGGTCATGGTGACGACGAAGGCGCCCGGGACGAGCCAGACGGCGCGGCCGCCGAGCAGCGCCGCCCAAAGGCCGACGGTGGTCATTGCGAGCACGTGGTCGAGCCCGGACAAGGGATGCGTCAGGCCGGCGGCGAGCGAGCCGTGGGCCAGCGGATCGAGATGCGCATAGGACGGCGCGGCGGAAAGCGCGAGCAGCAGCACGGCGAGCACGGATCGGTTCATGGGGTCGGGTCTCCTCGGCGTCGCAGTCTCAGCGGATGGGATTGTGGACGGTGACGAGTTTGGTGCCGTCGGGGAATGTCGCCTCGACCTGCACATCGTGGATCATCTCGGCGATCCCCTCCATGACCTGATCGCGGCGGACGACCTTGGCACCGGCCTCCATCAGGTCCGAGACCGAGCGGCCGTCGCGTGCGCCTTCGACGACCGCATCGGTGATGAGGGCGATGGCCTCGGGGTGGTTCAGCTTGATGCCGCGCTCGAGCCGCCGCCGGGCCACCATGGCCGCCATGGCGACGAGCAACTTGTCCTTCTCGCGGGGGGTCAGGTTCATGGGTGGGAATCCGTTCCTCGCCTAGATGTTCCAAACACGGGGCAGGGGCCGCCCCGACAGTACCTCGACGACACGCCGGCCGGCGGCCATGACGGCGTCGGCGCGCGGGTCGAGAAAGCGGACGGTCAGCAGTCCGCCCCAGGCGCTCGCGGCCGCGGCGCACGGCGCGTCGGCCAACGCCCCGCGCACGGCGTCCAGCCGGTCCTCGGCATCGGGGGCGACATGCAGGAGGATGGCGACGGTGCGCGCTCCGGCGATGGTCGGCCGTCGCAAGAGTTCGGCCGGATCGCCGGCGAGGCGGAGCGACTCTGCAAAGACGAGGCGGCCGCCGCGCCGGATCCGCCAGTTGTCCGTGGCATCGACGGGGGCGGCCGTCTCGCGGCTCGCCGCGCGGCCGATGGTCAGCGTCTCCATCATCGTCAGGCGGCTGCTCGGGTCTAGCGTCACCGCGATGCGGCGGCGGGCGCGCGACCCGGCATAGAGGATGGTCTGATGGGGCAGCCAGTCGAGTCGCGCACCAGGGGCCAGGGCGAGGCTGATGTCGACCGTTGCGGCGGCGCCGGCCGACCGGTAGATCCGCTCGGCCGAGCCTGTCGAGAAAACGGTATCGGCACCTTCGCCGACGGCGAGGTCTATGGCGACGCGATCACCGCCGGCCACGCCGCCGCCGGTATTGACGAGCGTCGCCTCGGCGTGAGCGGTAAACGTGCTCGGCATGGCCAGCCGGTAGCCACCGCGTTCGGACAGATCGGTGACCGCGGTCTGTCCGGAGCGGGCTGCGAATTGCGCGCGTATGCCACCGACGACGCGGACTCCGGCGAGGGCCCGGCCCGTTTCGCTGGTTGCGGTCTCAGACGGAGAGATGCCGCCGAACATCGCTTTCCACCATCTCCGCGTGCGTGCCGCTGAGCACCACCTGTCCGCGGTCCATTACGGCATAGCGGTCCGCGAGATCCCTGGCGAACTCGAAATACTGCTCGACCAGCAGAATGGCAATGTCGCCGCGCTTGCGCAGGAAGTCGATGGCGCGGCCGATGTCCTTGATGATCGACGGCTGGATGCCCTCGGTCGGCTCGTCGAGCACCAGCAGCCTTGGGCGCATGACGAGAGCGCGGGCGATGGCCAGCTGTTGCTGCTGGCCGCCGGACAGGTCGCCGCCGCGCCTTCCGAGCATGCTCTTGAGGACCGGGAACAGTTCGTAGATCACCTCGGGCACGGTGCGGTCGCGGCGCTTGAGGGGAGCGAAACCCGTCTCGAGGTTTTCGCGCACCGTCAGTAGGGGGAATATTTCACGACCCTGCGGGACCAGCGCGATGCCACGCCGCGCCCTCTCGTCGCTGGCGAGCGCGCTGATGTCTTGGCCGTCCCAGACGATGCGCCCGGCCGATGTCGGCCGCTGCCCGCAGATGGCGCGCAGCAGGCTCGTCTTGCCGACGCCGTTGCGGCCGAGCACGCAGGTGACTTCGCCCGGCACCGCGGTGATCGAGACGCCGCGCAGCGCTTGGGCGGCGCCGTAGTGCAGATCAATGCCCTCGACGCTCAACATGAGGCGGTATCCTGTGTGTGCATGTCGATCGCCTCAGCGCCCAAGGTAGACCTCGATAACGCGCTCGTTCGCCGATACGTCGTCGATGCTGCCCTCGGCGAGCACGGAGCCCTCGTGAAGGCAGGTGACGCGGGCGCCGAGCGCGCGGACGAAGGTCATGTCGTGCTCGACCACGATCACGGAATGGGTCTCGGCGATGCGCCGCAGCAACTGGGCGGTCGCCTCGGTCTCGGCGTCGGTCATGCCGGCCACCGGCTCGTCGACCAGCAGCAGTTTGGGGTCCTGGGCCAGCAGCATGCCGATCTCCAGCCACTGCTTCTGGCCGTGCGACAGGTTGCCGGCCAGGTGCTCGCGCAGCGCCGACAGGCGAATGGTCGCCAGGATCTCCTCGATGCGGTCCTGCTCCGCGGCGCGGCGCCCCCACAGCAGGTTTTTCACAACCCGCCGGTCGGCCTTGAGCGCGAGCAGGATGTTGTCCTCGACGGTCTGGCTCTCGAACACGGTCGGCTTCTGGAACTTCCGGCCGATGCCGAGGTTGGCGATGGTCGCCTCGTCGAGGGCCGTGAGGTCGATGCCGCCGTCGAACAGGACCTCGCCGGTGTCGGGCCGGGTCTTGCCGGTGATGACGTCCATCATGGTGGTCTTGCCGGCCCCGTTCGGGCCGATGATGACCCGCATCTCGCCCTGGCGGATGTCGAGCGCCAGATTGTTCAAGGCACGGAATCCATCGAAGCTGACGCTCACACCGTCGAGATAGAGCAGGCTCTGGGTGACGACCGCAGTCTCGCCGGCCTGGACAATGGAGTTCATCGCGTCACTCCGCCGGTTGCGTGGCCGTGGGGGCCGCCGCCTTCCTGCGCCGCGCCGGGCGGCGCAGATCGCTCAAGGTGCCGAGGATGCCCTTCGGCATGAAGACGGTGACGAGAATGAACAAACCGCCGAGCAGGAACAGCCAGTAGGGCGCCAGCAGGCCGGTCGTGAACGTGGTCTTGAGGAAGTTGACCACGACCGCGCCGAGGGCCGCGCCGACCAGCGTGCCGCGTCCGCCGACCGCAACCCAGACGACGACCTCGATCGAGTTCGCCGGGTGGAACTCGCTCGGATTGATGATGCCGACCTGCGGAACGTAGAGGGCGCCGGCAAACCCCGCCATCATCGCGGAGATCGTGAACACGAAGGTCTTGTAGACGTCGACGGGATAGCCGAGGAAGCGGGTGCGGCTCTCGGCGTCGCGGATGGCGATCAGCACCTTGCCGAGCTTGGATACGGTGAGCGAGCGGGCTATCAGGTAGCCGGCGATCAGCGACAGCGCCGACAGCGCGAACAGGACGGCGCGCGTGCCCGAAGCTTGGACCGAGTAGCCGAGGATGTCCTTGAAGTCGGTAAGCCCGTTGTTGCCGCCGAAGCCCATGTCGTTGCGGAAGAACGACAGCCAAAGCGCATAGGTCAGCATCTGGGTGATGATCGACAGATAGACGCCGGTGACGCGGCTGCGGAACGCGAACCATCCGAACACGAAGGCGAGGGCGCCCGGCACCAGGAGCACCATCAGGGCGGCGAACGGGAACATGTCGAAGCCCTGCCAGTACCAGGGCAACTCCTTCCAGTTCAGGAACACCATGAAATCCGGCAGGGTCGGATGGGCGTACACGCCGCGCGTGCCGATCTGGCGCATCATGTACATGCCCATCGCGTAACCGCCGAGCGCGAAAAAGGCGCCGTGGCCGAGCGACAGGATGCCCACATAACCCCAGATCAGATCGAGCGAGAGGGCGAGCAGGGCGAAGCAAAGATACTTGCCGAGTAGCGCCACCGTCGTGGTCGAGACGTGGAAGGGCGAGGACGGCGGCAGCGCGAGATGGAGGACGGGGACGACGATCGCGAGCAGAAGCAGGAGCCCGACGAAGATCTGGCCGCGGCGATCGTCGGCGAGGAGCGCGCGCATGATCATGCCTCGACGGCCCTTCCCTTGAGCGCGAACAGGCCACGCGGCCGGCGCTGGATGAACAGGATGATGAGCACGAGCAGCAGGATCTTGCCGAGCACGGCGCCGGCATAGGGTTCGAGGATCTTGTTTGCGATGCCGAGTGACAGCGCGCCGACCAGCGTGCCCCAGAGATTGCCGACGCCCCCGAACACCACGACCAGGAAGCTGTCGATGATGTAGCCCTGCCCGAGATTGGGGGAGACGTTGTCGATCTGCGACAGCGCCACGCCGGCGAGCCCCGCGATGCCAGAGCCGAGGCCGAACGTCAGCGCGTCGACCCAGCCGGTGCGGATGCCCATGGCGGCGGCCATGCGGCGGTTCTGTGTCACTGCCCGCATCTGCAGGCCGAAGCTCGTGTAGCGCATGGCGGCCAGCAGCGAGGCGAAGATGAGGATCGCGAACAGGATGATGAAAAGCCGGTTCCAGGTGATCGCCAGTTCGCCGATCTTGAACGTTCCCGTCATGAAGTCGGGTGCCCCGACCTCGCGGTTGGTCGGGCCGAAGGTGGTGCGCACCGCCTGCTGCAGGATGAGGCTCACGCCCCAGGTCGCGAGCAGTGTCTCGAGCGGCCGGCCATAGAGCAGGCGGATGATGCCGCGCTCGATGGCGATGCCGACAAGACCGGCGAACAGGAAGGCCAGCGGGATGGCGATGGCGAGCGAGTAGCCGAACAGCCCCGGCATGCTGGTGCGGATCACCTCCTGTACGACGAACGTCGTGTAGGCGCCGAGCATCACCATTTCGCCATGAGCCATGTTGATCACGCCCATCACACCGAATGTGATGGCGAGGCCGATGGCGGCGAGCAGCAGCACCGAGCCGAGCGAGAGGCCGTACCACAGGTTCTGGGCGATCCCCCACAGCGCGAGATTGCCTTCGATGGCAGTGATCGACTGGTCGACCATCGGCTTCAGGCTCGGCCGGCTCGCCACGGGGAAGGATTTCAGGACGGAGAGCGCCTCGCGATCGCCGCGGTCGCGCAGCTTCTGGATGGAGGTGATGAGACCGCTTTCCGGGGTGTCCGGCTGCATCAAAAGAATGGCCGCCTTGGCCGAGGTGAGCGCGGTGAGGACGGCGGGGTCGGCCTCCTTGGCGAGCGCGGCGTCGACGGCGGCGAGCTTGCTCGCGTCCCGCGATCGGAACACCGACTCCGCCGCGTCGAGGCGCTTCTGGCGGTCCGGCGACTGCAGCGTCAGGCCGCCGATCGTCGCCTCGATCATGCCGCGCAGGCGGTTGTTGATGCGCACCGCATTGCCGCCGGCTGGCGGCGCGGCCATCGGTTTGCCGGTCCGTGCGTCGATGATCTGGGTGCCCGGCCCCGGGTAATAGATCAGCTTGCCGTCGGCCGAGGTCATCAGCTTGCGGTCGGCCATGGCGGTCAGGATATCGGCGGCCTGCGTCGCGCCCGACTTCGCTATCTCTTCGATCGCCTTGGCCGTGTCTGTGAAATTGTCGGCAGCGAGCTTTTCCAGGGCACCATCGAGGCCATCGGCCGCCTGTGCGATCGGCGCAATCAGCGACAGCATGCCGAACATCACGGCAATGATCCAGGCGCGCTGGGCACGAGCAGGCATCGCTGAGGGTTCCCTCGTTATCAATTCGGCCCGCTTGGCGCCGCGGGTTGCAGTCCGGGTCGTTCGTGGCAGGAGACCGGTCCCGGCTGCCGGGGCCGATCTCCTGGTTTTCGTGGTCTATCCGTCAGAAAACGGATGGAGCATCCTCAACCGCACTTGCCGGTCTTGGTATTGAAGTTGCCGCACTTCTTGCCAACCCAATCGGCCTCGAGGTCCTTCGAGCCATCGAGGAAGTCCGACCAGGCGTCACCCGGGACGAGACCCTTGGTCTGCCAGACGACATCGAACTGGCCGTCGGCGCGGATCTCGCCGATCATCACCGGCTTGGTGATGTGATGGTTCGGGAGCATCTTGGAGACGCCGCCGGTCAGGTTCGGAGCTTCGATGCCGGGCAGCGCGTCGATCACCTTGTCGGCGTCGACCGTGCCGGCCTTCTGGACGGCCTTCACCCACATCTCGAAGCCGACGACGTGCGCTTCCATGGGATCGTTGGTCACGCGCTTCGGGTTCTTGGTGAACTCCTTCCACTTCGCGATGAACTCGGCGTTCTTGGGGTCCTTCACCGACATGAAGTAGTTCCACGCGGCGAGATGGCCGACGAGGTTCTTGGTGTCAACGCCCGCGAGTTCTTCCTCACCGACCGAGAACGCGACGACCGGGATGTCGGTCGCCTTGATGCCCTGGTTGGACAGCTCCTTGTAGAAGGGAACGTTGGCATCGCCGTTGATGGTCGACACGACGGCGGTCTTCTTGCCGGCCGAGCCGAACTTCTTGACCTCGGCGACGATGGTCTGCCAGTCGGAATGTCCGAACGGCGTATAGTTGATCATGATGTCCTCGGCGGCGACGCCCTTGGCTTTCAGGTACGCCTCGAGGATTTTGTTGGTGGTGCGCGGATAGACGTAGTCGGTGCCCGCGAGCACCCAACGCTTCACTTCGCCGCCGTCCTTCGACATCAGGTAGTCGACGGCCGGGATGGCCTGCTGGTTCGGCGCGGCGCCGGTGTAGAACACGTTGCGCTCGCTCTCCTCGCCCTCGTACTGGACGGGGTAGAACAGGATCGAGTTGAGTTCCTTGAAGACCGGCAGAACGGACTTGCGCGACACGCTGGTCCAGCAGCCGAACACGGCCGAGACCTTCTTCTGCGAGATCAGCTCGCGGGCCTTCTCGGCAAACAGCGGCCAGTTGGACGCCGGGTCGACAACGACCGCCTCGAGCTTCTTGCCGAGCAGACCGCCCTTCTTGTTCTGCTCCTCGATGAGCATCAGCATGACGTCCTTCAGGGTCGTCTCGCTGATGGCCATGGTGCCCGAGAGCGAGTGGAGCACGCCGACCTTGATCGTTTCCTGTGCAAGCGCGACCGAGGCGCCAAGCGACAGGGCCGCAATCATGGACGCTCCAGCCAGCATCCCGCGTCTGGTAATCGACATTCAGTCCTCCATGGGGCAATTGCCACCCGCATGCTGCATCGCAACAGCCGTGCCAGTTCGGGCGACCACGTCCCGAATGGTTCACATGTCCTTGATCAGATTGCCTTATTTCTCGGCTCTTGGGCTCCGAACCTCACGTGTTCGACGGGTCCGACGTGGGAGCTTGCCGCAAACGCTAGCAGTGGTTGACGTAATTTTGTGCTGTCGCGCTTCCAAGATTAAAATTTGAGCAGATCGGGCGGTTCATCACGCGGGTGCCCCCCCGCTGGCGGTCGCGGGCGGACCGGCTTTGACGATCCGGCTGCCAGGGTCTAACGTCCACTACGACAAAAGTACGGGTGCCATGAACGCCCGGCTCCAGGGAGGATCACCTGTTGGACGCGGCCGCCAAGGCCGCCACGGCTTTGCTGTCCGTGCGCGGTGTGACACTCCAATACAAGACCGCCGAACATCTGGTCACCGCCACGTATCGCGTGGGCTTCGACGTCTTCCAGTCCGATCGCTTCGTGTTGCTCGGTCCATCGGGATGCGGGAAGTCGACGCTGCTCAAAGCGGTCGGCGGCTATATGGCGCCGACCGAGGGCGAGATCCGTCTTAAGGGGCAGATCATCCGTCGGCCCGGCCCGGACCGTTGCATGGTGTTCCAGGAATTCGATCAGCTGCTGCCCTGGAAAACGGTCAAGCGCAACGTCGTGTTCGCGCTGGAAGCATCCGGCACCCTGACGGGCAAGGCCGCTGAAGAGCGGGCTATGGACTACATCGCCAAGGTCAACCTCACCAAGTTCGCGGACAGCTATCCCCACATGCTGTCGGGCGGCATGAAGCAGAGGGTGGCCATCGCCCGCGCCATGGCGATGGAGCCCGCCATCCTGTTGATGGACGAGCCGTTCGCCGCGCTCGACGCGCTGACGCGCCGGAAGATGCAGGACGAACTGCTGCAATTGTGGGACGACACGCGCTTCACGGTGTTGTTCGTCACCCACTCGATCCCGGAAGCGGTGCGCATCGGAAACAGGATCCTCCTTATGTCTCCGCATCCGGGCCAAGTGAAGGCCGAACTCAACAGCGACGGCGACGACCGGGCCGATCCGGCAACGGGTACGAAGCTGTCGGACTCCATCCATCGGATGCTGTTCGCCGATGCCGTCGAGGACACCGGAGCGCCGAACCATGAGTGAGAGCGGCGTCGCAGCCGGCCGCACGCCGCCGGTCCGCGCGGAGTATGTGCGCGATACGGCGCTCGAGACCACGTTCGGAGTGGTCGAGAAGCCGCTGACGGTCTGGGAGAAGGCTTACAACAACGCGGCGTTGCGCAAGACGTTCCTGCTCACGGTGCTGGCGCTCATCTGGGAACTTTATGCGCGCCACCTCAACAACGAACTGCTGGTGCCGACGTTCGGGGCCACGATCCAGGCCTTCGGGCTGGCGATCGGGTCCGGCGAGTTGCCGGGTAAGGCCTACAATTCGATCAAGCTGCTGTTGCAGGGCTACGCACTGGGGCTGGGGCTTGCCCTTGTCTTGACGACGCTGGCGATGCTGACGCGGATCGGCAACGATCTGCTCGAGTCTCTCACCGCGATGTTCAATCCGCTACCGGCCATCGCGCTTCTGCCACTCGCGCTGATCTGGTTCGGACTGGGGGAGAAGAGCATCATTTTCGTGCTCGTACACTCGGTGCTCTGGGCCGTGGCGCTCAATACCCATTCAGGCTTCAAGGGCGTATCGAACACGCTGCGCATGGTCGGTCGGAACTATGGACTGACGGGGACGCGTTTCATCTTGCAAATCCTGATCCCCGCGGCTTTCCCGTCTATTCTCACCGGCCTCAAGATCGGCTGGGCCTTCGCCTGGCGGACGCTGATCGCGGCCGAACTCGTGTTCGGCGCCTCGTCCGGCAAGGGCGGCCTCGGCTGGTTCATTTTCGAATCCAAGAACCAGCTCGACATTCCCAACGTGTTCGCCGGCCTGTTCACGGTCATCCTGATCGGTCTCGTCATTGAGAACCTCGTTTTCCGCAACGTCGAGATGAAAACGGTGCGTAAATGGGGCATGCAAAGCTGAAAAACGGCAATAAACAATCGAGGAGGAACGCAATGATCCGTACGCTCGTGGTTGCGCTGGGACTGGTCGCTGCCGGCACGCTACAGGGCCCGGCCGCGCACGCCGAAGCGACGACGCTGAGAGCTGCCATGCAGTACGGCCTCGGCTACGTCCAATACATGATCATGCAGGAGCAGAAGCTCGTCGAGAAGCATGCCAAAGCGGCCGGGCTCGGCGACATAACGGTCGAATGGAATCAGTTCCGCTCGTCCGATGTGATGAACGACGCGCTGATCTCGGGCAATGTCGACTTCGTGTCGCTCGGCGTGCCGGGTCTGGTCACCATCTGGGACCGCACCAAGGGGAACATGGACGTCAAGGGCGCTGCCGGTCTCAATTCGATGCCGCTCGCGCTCATGGTCCGCGACGAGATCAAGACGCTCGCGGACTTCAAGGATGGCCACAAGATCGCGGTGCCCGCGGTTCGTGTCTCCAATCAGGCCATTCTGCTGCAGATGGCGGCAGAGAAGCAGTGGGGGGCTGGCAACCATACCAAGCTCGATCCGCTGACCGTCAGCATGCGCCATCCCGACGCAACGATCGCAATGATCACCGGCAACAAGGACGTCACCGCCAACTTTTCCTCGGTCCCGTTCCAGCAGCGGCAGGCCAAAACACCCGGAGTGCGGCGATTGATGACCTCGACGGATATTCTCGGCGGGGCGTTCTCGTTCAACGTCGTCGCGACAACGGCGAAGTTCCGCTCCGAGAACCCGAAACTCTACAAGGCCTATCTCGACGCGCTTGCCGAGGCGACCACCATCGTCAACGCGGACAAGAAGCTGGCTGCGGACATCTATCTGCGGGTGTCGAAAGAGAAAACTCCGGTCGAGGAAATCCTCGAGCTGCTCAATGACAAGGAGCACCAGTTCACGACGAAAGTTTCGGCGATCGAACCGATGGTCCAGTTCATGGCTCGCACCGGCAACATGAAGAACAAGCCGTCGAGCGCGAAGGATCTGCTGTTTCCGGAAGCACAGTAGGCGATCGGGCTGACGCGCGGTGTGGTCTTGCCGGCCGGCTTGCGGCGTGGTCGACTGCCCGCGCGCTCTGTGCAGATCGAGAGGCTTGTGATGTCGTGTGGTGGCTGGGTGCGTCGTCTAGCGTTGTCGGCGGTGTTGTCGACCGGTCTGGTCACGGCGGCGCGTGCCGACCGCATCGACGGGGAGTGGTGCTTCGCAAGCAGCAATCTGGCGATCAACGGGCCGACGATCCGGGCACCGGGCGGCAGCGTGCTGCAAGGCAACTATGACCGCCACGGGTTCTCTTACGTGGCCCCCGCGAACGAACCGGATCCGGGCTCCGAAGTCGTGATGCGGCTGCTCAACGAGGAAACCATGCATTTGATGCGCAAGGGCTTCACGCAGCCGCAGACATGGCAGCGGTGCAAGGTGACGAGCTGAGCGGACGGCGGCGCGCGACTACCAGCGCAGCCAGGCCGCCACGATGCGGCGCTCCGCGTCGGTCATGCCGGTGATATTGCCCGGCGGCATGGCGCTGGAGGCGACCGTGTTCAGGCCGATCTGGACCGCGTGACGTCTGATGGCGCCGGGGCTGTCCAGGCGGACGCCCTTGGGCGGCACGGTGATGCCGCGCCAGACCGGCTCGGCGGCATGGCACATGCTGCAGCGGGACGTCACGATCTCCTCGACCTCGGCGAAGGCGACACGCGTGGTTGCGGCTGAGCCGACAATGCGCGTTCCGACGGCTGGGCCCAACATCGAGACCCCCGCGATGGCGAGGCCGCAGGCGGCGGCAACGGCCCAGGTCCACCACGGTGACGGCAGCCCTTTGTGGCGGCTGTTGTAGAAGTGCCGGATGACGACACCCATCACCAGCAGCAGCGCGAGGATCGCCCAGCTGAACCGGGTGGCGTAGGCGAGCGGGTAGTGGTTGGCGATCATGATGAACACCACCGGCAACGTCAGGTAGTTGTTGTGAACCGAGCGCTGCTTGCCGCGGATGCCGTGGATCGGGTCGGGGGTCCGGCCGGCGATGAGGTCGGCCACCACCTTGCGCTGGCCCGGGATGATGACCATCAGCACGTTGGCCGCCATGATGGTGCCGATGATGGCGCCCATCTGCATGAAGGCGCCGCGGGGGCTCAGAACAAAAGAGTAGGCGACGGCGAGGGCGACCAGGAACGCGAAGCCGGCGATGGCGAGGAGGACTGCATTCTTGCCGATGGGTGAGCGGCAGAGCGCGTCGTAGAGCAGCCAGCCGGCGACGATGCCGGCCACGCTGACCAGCGCCGCGGTTGCCGGGGTCATGTCGAGGACGGCCGGATCGACGAGGTACAACTCGGCGCCGAAATAGTAGACCACCACGAGCAGCGCGAAGCCGGAGAGCCACGTCGCGTAGGCCTCCCATTTGAACCAAGTTAGCTCGGCCGGCATCCGGTTCGGCGCCACCAGATACTTGACCATGTGGTAGAAGCCGCCGCCGTGGACCTGCCAGGCTTCGCCGTACGCCTTGTCGGGCAGGCCGTCGCGCCGGGCGAGGCTCAGGTCCAAGTGGATGAAATAGAACGAGCTGCCGATCCAGGCGATGCCGGCGATGACGTGTAGCCAACGCAAGAAGGCCTCGCCCCAGGCCCAGAGAATATCGATCACGGCTTTCCCCTCTTCTGCCGGGCGAACATTCGCCGTTGAGGCCCGGTCCGGCAATGGGATTTGTGCGGTTCGACACCAGTGGGGTCCATCACTGGACGGGGCATTGCCTGAAAATTGGCTGAACTGCGCACTTCTTGGACTTGTCAGCCCCCCGGTGGATGGCGGAAACATGAGCGGGGCTCGGGGGCTGACCTCTGCCCGCTATCCATCGGCGCCGACGGCCCTGAGCACGGGGCGGTGCGTCCATCGTTACGGGGGTCTCATGAGATCGTCACTTCGCCACGCCGCCGGGCTGTTCGCCGCGGCACTGATCGCGACCATCGCCGCCGCTGCTCCAGCCGCCGCGACCGATATCCGCTTCACGCTCGACTGGAAATTCGAGGGGCCGGCCGCGCCGTTCTTCGTGGCCATCGACAAGGGATACTTCAAGGCCGAGGGTCTCAACGTCACCATCGACACCGGCGCCGGCTCGCGTGAGGCGATCCCGCGTGTCGCCACCGGCACCTATCAGATGGGATTCGGCGACATCAACTCGCTGGTCAAGGCGATCGACGAGCAGCCGGACCTCAAGGTCAAGGCGGTCATGATGGTCTACGAGCGCCCGCCGTTCGCGATCATTGGGCGCAAGAGCCTCGGCGTCACGACCGATCCCAAGTCGCTCGAAGGCAAGACGCTCGGGGCGCCGCCGCCGGACGGCGCGTTCGCCCAGTGGAAGGCGTTCGCCAAAGTCGCCAACCTGAACCTCGACAAGATCAAGATCGAGAGCGTCGGCTTCCCGGTGCGCGAGCCGATGCTGGCACAGGGGCAAGTGCAGGGCATCTTCGGCTTCTCGTTCTCGTCGGTGCTGAACCTCAAGTCGCAGGGGGTCGCGGCGGACGACATCTCGCTCATTCTGATGGCGGAGAACGGGCTCGACCTCTACGGCAACGCCATCATGGTCAACGCCGATTTTGCCGCCAAGAACCCTGACGCGGTGAAGGGGTTCCTGCGCGCGCTCGTCAAAGGCGTGCGTGACGTCGTGAAGGCGCCCGCGGACGGCGTCGCCGCCGTGCTCAAGCGCAACAATATCCTGAAGGCCGACGTCGAGCTCGAACGCCTCAATATGGCGCTTGCCCAGAATTTCGTAACGCCGGCGGTGAAAGCCAACGGCTTCGGCGGCGTCGATCCGGGTAAGCTCGCCAAGTCGATCGAGTTGCTCAACGTCTCGATCGGGCTCAATGCGCCGCCGGCTCCGGACCGCGTGTTCGACTCGAGCTTTCTCGGCGCGGCCGCCGATCGCAAGGTCGACTGACGACGCGAGGCCGCTCGCGCTGACGCGGGCGGCCCATTCCCACGTTCCAAGCAGGTTCATAATTTGTCCGCCTTCGTTGAAGTGAGAAACGTCGATCTGACCTATGGCGGTGCCGGTGGCACGTTGGCGGTGCAGAATCTGAGCCTTGCGGTCCAGCGCGGGGAGTTTGCCGCGGTCGTCGGCCCCTCGGGCTGCGGGAAGTCGACCCTGATGAAGCTCACGACCGGGCTGGTGCGCCCGCAGGCGGGCGAGGTCGACGTCGCGGGGAAGCGGGTGTCGGGGCCGGTCTCGAACGCCGGCATGGCATTCCAGAACCCGTCGCTGCTGCCGTGGCGGACGACGCTGCGCAACGTCATGCTGCCACTGGAGATCGTGCAGCCCCATCGCGGCCGGCTGTCGCGCCACCGGGCCGACTACGAGCGTCAGGCCGAGGATCTGCTGTCGCTGGTCGGTCTCAAGGGCTTCGGCGTCAAGTATCCCTGGCAGCTTTCGGGCGGCATGCAGCAGCGCGCCAACCTTTGCCGGGCGTTGATCCATGCGCCCGACCTCCTGATGCTGGACGAACCTTTCGGCGCCCTCGACGCCTTCACGCGCGAGGAGTTGTGGGGGGTGATCCGCGATCTGCACCAAGCCAAGCGGTTCACCGTTGTTCTGGTGACGCATGATCTGCGCGAGGCGGTCTATCTCGCCGACCGCATTTTCGTCATGAGCGCGCGGCCGGGACGCATCGTCGCCGAGCGGCGCATCGACTTCCCGCGGCCGCGGCCGCTCGATCTCGTCTACGAGCACGCCTTCAACAGCGTCGTGCACGAGTTGCGCGCGCACATCGCCGAAGCGAGGGCGGCTGCATGATGTCGCGACGCGAGACGTACTTTATCAAGGCGGCGCCGTGGCTCTACACGGTCGCGTTGTTCGCGATCTGGGAGGCGGCGGTCGTCTTCTACCGGATTCCGAAATTCATCCTGCCGGCGCCGACCGAGATCGCGCGGGCCATCGTTGAATACTGGCCGGCGATCTGGCAGAACTCGCTGCAGACGCTGTTCACGACCACGCTGGGGTTCCTGTTCGCCGTCGTCGGCGGCATGGCGCTGGGTCTGCTGGTCGGCTGGTCGCGCGCCATCTACGCCGGCCTCTATCCGCTGATGGTCGGTTTCAACTCGATCCCCAAGGTGGCCGTGGTGCCGATCCTGGTGATTTGGTTCGGCATCGGCACGGTGCCGGCCGTTATCACCGCGTTCCTGATCGCGTTCTTCCCCATCGTCGTGAACGTGGCGACCGGGCTCGCCACGATCGAGCCCGAACTCGAGGACGTGCTGCGGGCGCTCGGCGCGAGCAAGATGGATATCATGCTCAAGGTCGGAATCCCGCGGGCACTCCCCTATTTCTTCGGTTCGCTGAAGGTCGCGATCACGCTGGCGTTCGTCGGCTCGGTGGTGTCGGAGACGGTGGCGGCCAATTCCGGGGTCGGGCACATGATGCTCGGCGCGCAGAGCCAGTTCAACGTGCCGCTGGTGTTCGCGGGGCTGGTCGCGCTCGCGGTCGAGGGCATCGTCATGTATGCACTCATGGCCTGGCTCGAGAAGCGGATGACAGGTTGGGCCCATCGCTCGTCCGGCTTCAGCGGGGCCTGAGCGGCGGCGGTTGGCCGGAGCGGGGAGTGGACGATGACCTCGATGACGCTGGATGTGCTCAACGCCATGGATGCGCCCACCTTCGTGGCCGCGCTCGGCGAGATCTTCGAGCATGCGCCGTGGGTCGCAGAGGCGGTGACGGGGCAGCGGCCGTTCGCGACCGTCGGTGCGCTGCACGCGGCCATGGTGGCGGCGGTGGCGGCGGCGGGCGCTGAGCGCCAGCTCGCCTTCATCCAGGGCCATCCGGAACTCGGATCGAAGGTGGGGCGGGTCGATTTGACGGCGGCCTCGCGCGACGAACAGGGCGGGCTCGGGCTCGACCGGCTCGCCGACGCGGAGTTCGAGCGCTTCTTTCGCCTGAACACGGCCTATCGCGCGCGGTTCGGGTTTCCGTTCATCATCTGCGTCCGCCGCCACACGCGCGATTCCATTCTCGCGCAGTTCGAGCGCCGGCTCGGCCATTCGGCCGAGGAGGAACGGACCACGGCGCTGGCCGAGATCGGGTACATCACCCGGCTGCGCCTCGTGGGCAAGGTCGACGGACCCGGCAAGCCACGGACAGACGGGCGGCTGTCGACGCACGTGCTCGACACGGCATCCGGACGACCGGCCCCCGGCGTGAAGATCGTGCTCACCGAGATCGGAGCCAGCGCGCGCAGCGTGATCGTCGAGATGCGGTCGAATGCCGACGGCCGCACCGACCAGCCGCTGATGGGCGGCGGGCCGCTGCGGATCGGGACCTACGAGATCGCGTTTCACGCCGGCGACTACTTCCGGGCGCGCGGCGATGCACTGGCCGAGCCGGCGTTCCTTGACGTGGTGCCGATCCGCTTTGCGATCGCCGAGGCAGAGGGGCACTATCATGTGCCGCTGCTGGTCAGCCCATGGAGTTACGCGACCTACCGGGGCAGTTGAGGGTTACGGACCCGGTGCGGGCGGTTTTGGCGCTCAGGCCGCGCGGCGGGGGCCGGCGAGCCAGTGCCAGAGGGTGCCGCCGAGCGAGCCACGGCCGGCGATGACGTAGGCGGCTATGTCGGCGTTGCGCAGAACGTCGCGCTGGTCGCGCTTTGCGGCGGCGGTGCCGGCGAACAGGTAGTGGTCGCCGTCGCGGACCGGCTCTGCGTCGTCCGGCAACTCGATCCATCGGCTATTGCGCTCGACCAACAGCGCGCTGCAGGGAGCCGGCTTCGTGCGGTCGGTGAGGCTGCGCCGGATGTCCCCGACGGTCACGGGTCTCGCCAGATCGTCCATGGCGGTGCACAGGCCCGGCGTTTGCTCGGGCGAGACGACGAAGCTCCAGAAATCCGGCGTGACGTCGCCGACGATCGCGCGCAGCCGTTCGACGACGGCGTGGGCCCACACATCGTCCTTCGCGCGCACGATGCGCAGGAATTCGGCGAGCAGCGGTGTGCGCAGGATGGCGACGCACTCGTTGGCGATGATCTGGCTCGAGACCATCGTCATGTTGGCGCCGAGGGCGTCGAACAGGGGCTTGTTGGCCACTAGGTTCTGCCGGACGATGATGAACAGGCGCGGGTTGAGGTGACGGGCGGCGAGCGCGATGGTGAGGTTCGTGGTGTCGTTGTCGGTGCCGGCGACGAGGCCCGCGGCGTCCGCGATGCCGGCCTCGCGCAAGACGCTGGCATCGGTGCCGACGCCGAGGACGCCACGGGCGCCGGGCCGGCCTCCGCCGGTCGGGTCGATGATCGTCACGTCGAAGCCGCCGCGCTGGATCGCCGAGACGACCTCGGCGCCGAACCGGCCGTAGCCGCAGACGATCCAGCCGCCGGGCGGCGCCGGCACGCGCGGCTGCAGATAGGACCCTGGCGGACCGGCCAGCCACGACAGCAGCCGGTGGCTGTCGGCGGCGCGCATCGCCAGCAGCAGGTGTTCTCCGAACTCCGTATAGGGATTGATGACCTGGTAGGTGCCGATGGTCTCCATGGAGGCCGAAACGGCGGGCGTGTGGCAGCGGCAGATGACGCGCAGGTGCGGGTTGAGCAGGCGGGCGTTGATGGCGATCGCCAGATTGGCGTCGTCGTTGTTGCTCAGGGCGAGAAGGCCGCGGCATTCGCTCTTCAGCATGCCGGCCATCGTCAGCGTTTCAGGCGAGCGCGCATCGGCATTGATGTCGAGAGCGTCGGCGCCGAGTTCCTGGAGTTCGAGATCGGAAAGGCGCACGGCATCGGTGTCGATGACGACGAAGCGGAACCCGAGCCGGTCGAGCGAACGCACCACCATCAGCCCGGTCTCACCCAGTCCGCAGATGATATAGAACGGCTCGCGCAGGCGCTGTACGGCGCTGCGGAAGCGGGCGGTGACGATGGCGTGCTGGAAGCTCTTGTCCTGGGAGAGGCCGAGCAGGGCGCCGAGCAGGAACGACCAGCCGATCACCGACATGTAGATGACGACCAGCACCCAGAGGCGCTGGATGTCCGTGAAGGCGTGGGGGATCTCGCCGAAGCCGATGGTCGTGGCGGTGTAGGTGACGAAGTAGAAGGCCTGGAAAACGGTCATCCGCCATTCCCGGCCCTGCTCGTCGACTCCGGGGATCAGCGTGAGGCCGACGGTGGCGATCGCAAAGATCGAGATCAGGAGGATCAGCGGTGCGCGCAGGCGTCGAAGCGCGACGAAGAAGACGCTGTTCACCTCGCCCGCCTTTCTCCCAGGGATGGGTCAGCGCCGCTGCATCGTGGTATCCGCCACCATGATGATGACCGAGACGAGGTTGGCGAGCAGGCCGCCGGCCGCTAGCGACACGATGATCGGCAGCGCCACGGTCGAGACCGGCCCACCGCCCGGTGTCGTGCTGAAGAACCAGACCAGACTTGCCGCCGACAACTGGAGCAATGCGACGAGGCTGGCGGCGAGATGGACCGCGCCGATATGGGTGCGGTCGCCGAACTTCAGCACGGTGGCGATCAGGTTCACGACGACGGCGGCAAACAGCTCCCAATGGTGGTGGTGCAGCGGATTGCCGGGCTCGCCATAGACGAAGCCGAGATTGAGCGTCGCCGCCAGCAGGATGAAGAAGCCAAAAATGACCTTCTCGAGATTCATGCCGCCTCCCGCCGCCCCGATGCGCCATTGTGGGTGATGACGCGGCGCACGAACTTGATCTCGCGCAAGAGGCGCGGGTCCCCGGGCGGCCCGACGCAACTGGAGACGCCCCGCGCGCCTACTTGCCGACGCGCTTGATGGCCGGCACAGTGGTCTCGTCGGTGGGCTTCAAGGATACGGTGCGCGTCTGCGGGCTGCTCGGCGCGGCGCTGCGGGTGGTTGTCTTCGGTGCGATGACGAGCTCGGCCGACTTGACGCACACGGTGATGCGGTCCGGGAATTCCTGCTTCATCTCGATCAGGCCGTTGTTGTCGCGGATGGTGACGTCGGCCTTGGCCTTGGCGAGGCCCTCGATCTGCGCCTTGCCGCCGAGTTTGGCGACGTCCTCCTGCTTCAGCCGGTAGCTGACCGATCCGGCCTTCACCGCCTCGCGGACCAGGAAGTACTTGTTGCCGGGTTTCGGCGTGATCTCCTGCTCGAACAGAGCCGCGATCTGATCGGCGACGGTGTCGTCGATGACCTCGCCCCTGAGCTTCTCCAGCGTGATGTCGACGGCGACCTCCTTCTTGAGGTCGCCGCTGCCGTCGGCGGTGAGGCCGGGCAGGGCCGTCTTCAGGATTTCGTAGGACATGCCGGCGCTGGAGATCTGGCGGTCGCTCAGCACGTAATTCGAGATCTCGACGCTGCGGTTGAAGCCGGGCTGGGCTGCGATGATCGGGTGCTTGCTGAAGTCCTTGACGCGCCAATAGGTGCCGGTCTGGTCGAGCCGGTAGATGGAACCGACGGGATCGAAGCCGTTGGGCACCAGGGGGCATTGGTAGCCCTTGGGCACGCCCGGCACGAAACCGGGGGTCTCGGCGATCTGGGTCGCGATGGCCCCCGTGGTCAGGGTCTGCTCGCAACCGGCGAGCCCGAGGAGGGCAGCCAGTGCCACCGAGACTTGGGCCAGACCGCGCATGGGCGCCTCTTCGAATCGCAACTGCTGATGAACCTGCTTACGCGCCGTCGAGGCCCGCATCAACATGTGTGGCCTGCTTCTCCCCGATCCGGACGTCAAGTTCCCGGTTCGCTGGTTAATGGGTCAACGTATCGGTTGGTAGATATCATCCACCCAAATCTTGATGGAACCATAGGCCTCAGGTCGGAGGTCAAAGCTCTGATCGTGCGCGCGAGTCCGTTCCCGTTGCCGCCGGTGCACGTGACCGGCAATGTCCACTAGCAGGTTGTTGAACTTGGGTCTTCGGTAGCCCCGTATCCTCGGTTGAGG
>JBMOGA010000027.1:0-46628 GCA_049318625.1 Hyphomicrobiaceae bacterium | reverse complement strand
GCCGGGGTCAATATTGCAGTTCGGTCCGGGGTCAAAGTTCCAATCCGATTGACACCGGTTGCCACCCATATCGACCGTTTGAGCCGACGCTACACTAAGACCGCCGTTGAATGTCGCCGCTCCGGTGAAGGTCGATGCACCCGTGGCAGCGAAAGCGCCGTTGACCGTAGCGCCGCCGTTGAGCGTTGAACCGCCGTTGAGCACTGAACCGCCGTTGACCGTGGCACCACCGTTGAGCGTTGAACCCCCACCGGCTGTAAAGCCGTTTGCGACGGTTGCGCCACCGTTGAAGGTCGAGGCTCCGGTGAAGGTCGACGTGCCCGGAACGACGACGTTGGTCGTGTTCGTGCCAAGCATGATCTGGTTGGCCGCTGTCGTCGTTGCGCCTTGGCCGATGGCGGTCGAACCGTTGTGAGGAGCACTCGCGCCGTTACCGAGCGCCACGGAGCCGATGCCGCTGGCGGTGGCCGTGTTGCCGATGGCGACCGACTGGTCGGCGCTGGCGTTGGCGTCGACCCCAATGGCGATCGACTGATTGCCGGAGGCGATCATGCTCGTGCCGGGGGTTGTCGCGACGCCAATGGCGATGGCATCCGTGCCGCTGGCTGTGACGCCGGTGCCGCAGGCCACACCCGTAGTGGTGACAGACGAGCCACCGTTACCACCGCCATCACTGCAAACGAACTGCGCCTGGACCGAAACGGTCTGGATCAGAAACAATGGCGTGGCCACCAAAGTCAGTAGCGCGATCAGCCTAGACATGCGCGGTCCTCGTTTTTCGAATCTTCATGTTTTTCACGTGATTTGTTTGATTCGTCAATTCACGCCGACTTTTTCCGTCAAGGTGTGCTTTTCCGTTGGCGTTCCGCGAGCGGCGAAGTTTCTTCTTTTATTTCCCTCATTTATTCTCCGGCGCTTTGGGCTGGATTTTACTCCCGGGCTGCCTTTGGCCGTCATTCCAGGTTGAAAGTGCGAGCGTCGACTTGCCTGAAAGTTGCGTCGCGGCTCGGCGACCACCTGAAATCCCAGGTTGCGTCCGCAATCGTCGCCCAGATGCCGGCCCCAGCTCAGGCATCGCCGCAGTCACAACCACCAGGATATCGTCGCCCGCGACCACACGCGCTGCCGGCCGGCGCCCCGGCCGCACGGGCGCCGCCCCACGGACCTGAGGTCCGAACCTCTGGACATCGTCCGAGGGGCACGCCGCCCAAGCGCCCCGGCGCCGGGCCGCACGCCGCGAATCGTTGTTGTGGATAAGCCCCCGACACGATGTGCTGGTTATGCGGATTTCGTCTTCTGATCTTCGAAAATTGCCGTTTTTTGGCTCAACCCGAGATTTTGATCGTGGTTCAAAACAACCAACCCAATAATTGAACAGTGGACAACAATAACGCCATTGAAAACCAACGACAAAATTATCGTGAGCGCGGTGCGGCACAAGAACTATTGTCAGTTCGAAATAACCGATGCTTACTAATGTTGAAGGCGGATCGGGAGACCCTCGCTATGCAGTTCGAAGTTGTGCGTGACATCAGCAGCGACATGATCGAAGCCTCGGTCCGATCCACCATCGTGTTTCGCACCGTCGCCGACGGGCTACCGGCGTCGGTCGTCGTCCGGGTGCCGATCGAGGAGCATTTCCAGCTCATGGAATTCCTCTACCGGCTCGCCGAGAGCGGCCAGCCCCTCGACATCTCGGTCTGGCGGCCCGAGCCGGCCGATGCCCCGGGCGACCCGGGCCGGCCCTGCGCGACAATCCCGGTCGTCGTGGCCCAGTCCGCCTGACTTGACGTCGCCTTGCCGGCTGGGACGGGGCGCGTGCGGCGTCTTCTCCCAATGGTGGGGCTGGGTGATCAAGTGCAGCACAGCGCGGTAGGCCGCCAGCGACATCAAGAGCCAGTAGACCGGTATCCCGGCGATCTGAGCGAGCGACGGCCGCGCGCCGGCCCGGATCGCGAGAGCCGCCGTCAGCCCGATTGCAGCCAGATAACCGACCAGAAGATTGAATGTGGTGACGCCCATCAACAGCCGTCCCGAGGCCGACTCCGGCAGGCGGAAGAGTTCGCCGGACCAAAAGTCGGCGGCCAGCATCACATAGAAGAGCGGGTGCACGAGCGCCGAGAGCAGCGGCCCGGCGAGGACGAGTTGCAGGAAGAACAGACCGCGCCATCCGGTTTCCCGCACGATCGCGGCCGGCGACCGCATGTGAACGGCCCAGGTCTGCATCCACCCCTTCACCCAGCGCGTACGCTGGCGCAGCCAGGGCTGGAAGTGCGCCACCGCTTCCTCTCGGGTTTCGGAATCGAGCAGACCGACCCGATAGCCGAGCCGATGCAGCCGCACGCCGAGGTCGGCATCCTCGGTGACGTTGTAGGGGTCCCAACCGGCGGATGCGAGGAGGGCCGCGCGCCGGAAATGGTTCGACGTGCCGCCGAGCGGGACAGGCGCCCGCCATCGCACCAACACGGGCAGGAGGCCCGAGAACAACACCGCGTATTCCATGGCGAACTGTCGGGTGAGCCAGGTGGCCGGCGCGTTGTCGATGGCGAGGCGGGCTTGCACGCAGGCGAGCCTTGGGTCAGCCAGCAGGGCGAGGGCGGCGTCGCGCAGTTGCGCTGGATCGGGGGTGTCCTCGGCATCGTAGACGGTGATCAGGTCGCCGCGCGCGATCAGCAGGGCCAGGGCCAATGCCTTGGGCTTGGTGCGCGGGGCGGCATCCGGAACGACGACGATGCGGAACTCGGGCGGCAGGTCGAGACGGGCGGCGGCCAGGCGCGTGGCGCCGTCGGCTTCCTCGAGCAACAGCAGGATTTCCAGGCGGTCGCGCGGATAGTCGAGAGCCTGGAGCGCGTCGACGAGACCGGGCAGGGCGTCGGCCTCCCGGTGCAGGGGAACCAGAACGGTATAGGCCGGCCAGTCGATGGCCGAGAGGGGGCGGCTCGCGGTGCTGCCACGCCGTGGCGCCGCCAGCGCCGCCAGCCGCCATACGGCGAGGGTCAGGAAGGGGAGGGCGAGCAGCACGTTGACGGCGGCGCGGGCGACGTCGGCGGCGACGGCCGCGGCGCCGGCCAGCGCCCCGACCATGGCCACAAGCGTCGCCACCAGCCACCGTGCCGGCGGCGCGGCGGCCGACATCCGCGGCCACACACGGCGCAGATGAGCCAGCGCGAGCGAAAGCAAGAGGGCGGCGATGCGGCGGTCGTCGGGAGCCCGGGGCGGGTCAGCCGGATCGGCCTTGGATTGCGCCGCCCGCAGGCTGGTCATGGCCACAATCCGGCAGTATGACCTTCCGGCCGGTGCCGCGTCCGTCCCCGACGATCAAATCGGATCGTGGCGTCGGGTGCCCCTGCGAGATCCCAACCGGAGCATCTGAAATCCATGCTGCGATCCACGAGGGTCCTGGCGGTCGTTGCGATACTCCTGGCGACCATTTGTGACGTGCACGTCTCTTATGCGCAAGCCGTGCCGCAGGGGGTCGCGCCGGCCACCCGCGAGGCGCCCGCCCGCCGTGCCGTGTTGCGGTTTCTGACCGACAACGACTTTCCGCCGTTCAATTTTGTCGACGAGGAAGGCGCACTGGCCGGATTCCACGTCGATCTGGCGCGGGCGATCTGCCTCGAAGCCGGGGCCACGTGCGATGTCCAGGCGCGCCCGTGGGCCGAACTGCTGCAGGCGCTGGCGCGCGGCGACGCCGATGCGGTGATCGCCGGCCACGCGATCTCGGCACAAACGTTGAAGCGCGCCGATTTCAGCGACCGCTATCTGCCCGTCGGCGCCCGTTTCGCCAGCCTGAAGCCGGCGGCGCTGCAAGCCACGCCACAGGGGCTCGACGGCAAGCGCATCGGCGTGACCCGCGCGACCGCCCACGAGGCGTACGCCCGCGCCTTCTTCCGGGACAGCCGCATCGAGGCGTTCGCATCCCCGGAGCTTGCGCGCGACGCGCTGATGGCCGGGCGGGTCGACGCCATTTTCGACGACGGCATCGGCCTCGTGTTCTGGGTCACGGGCACCGCCTCGCGGGCCTGCTGCGAGCTGATCGGCGGCGCATTCATCGAGCCGCGGTACTTCGGCGACGGCATGGCGATCGCGCTGGCCAAGGGCGACCTCGAACTCGCCCGCACGGTCAACGCCGCCCTCAAGACGCTGCGGGACAACGGTCGCATCGACGAGTTGGTGCAGCGCTACTTTCCACTACGGTTGCATTAACCACCCGTTCGCGCCACAAAGCCTATGGTGTCCAAACAGCCCGCACGAGCCCATTTCGTCGCCGCCCATCCGCAACCTGCGGACTAGGCGGCGAAACGTCACAAAACTGAAACTCGAATGGACTTTATGCTCGCTGACTGGCCCGTTCTCGGGGGGAAAGGCTTCGATGAACACCTACCGATCGCTTTTTATATCCGACGTCCATCTGGGAACTCGGACAGCGCAGGCCGAAGCCCTTCTGGACTTCCTGAAGCACAATGACGCCGAGACCATCTATCTGGTCGGCGACATCATCGATTTCTGGCGTATCCGCCGCGGCGCCGTGTGGCCGCAGTCGCACAACGACGTGCTGCAGAAATTGCTGCGCAAGGTGCGTAAAGGCACGCGGGTGGTTTTCATTCCCGGCAATCATGACGAGGGGCTGCGCGAGTATTGCGGCACCCGGTTCGGCGGCATCGAGATCGAGCGCCAGGCTGTCCACACCACACCGGACGGTCGCCGTTATCTGGTCATCCACGGCGACGAATTCGACGTCGTCGTGCGCTATGCGCGGTGGCTGGCGTTCCTCGGCGACCGCGGTTACTCGCTGGCGCTGGCCATCAACGTGCCGCTGAACTGGGCGCGCCGCCGGCTCGGCCTCGGCTACTGGTCGCTGTCGGCCTACCTCAAGTATCGCGTGAAGTCGGCCGTCAACTTCATCGGCGATTTCGAGACCGCGCTCGCCGAGGAGGCCCGGCGGCAGAGCGTCGAAGGGGTGATCTGCGGCCACATTCACCATGCCGCGTCGCGCCAGATCGAGGGGGTTCACTATTTGAACTCCGGCGACTGGGTCGAAAGCTGCACGGCAATCTGCGAGACTGGTGACGGACGATTCGAAATCGTACGCTGGTACGACGTGATGCGGACCCGTGAAACCACCAAGTCCGCACCCGTGCCCCTGGAGGCCGCCGCCTGATGCGCATACTTGTGGCCACGGATGCTTGGAGGCCACAGATCAACGGCGTCGTGCGGACCTACGAGCGCGTGCTCGGGGAGATCGAGGATTTCGGCGTCGGTGTCGCCGTTCTCACGCCCGGCGAGTTCCGGACGGTGCCGTGCCCGACTTACCCCGAGATCCGGCTCGCCCTGCCGGGTTTCGCCTATCTGGTCGAGCGGCTCAATCTGATCCGGCCGGATGCGGTCCACGTCGCCACCGAAGGGCCGGTCGGCTGGATGACCCGGCGCTACTGCATCGCCCGCAAGGTGCCGTTCACGACGTCGTTCCATACACGGTTTCCGGACTATCTCAGCTCGCGCTTCAACATTCCCGAGGCGTGGACCTATGCGGTGCAGCGGCATTTCCACAATGCCGGCGAGGGCATGATGGTGGCGACGCCGAGCCTCGCGCGCGATCTCGAGGCGCGCGGGTTCCGCCGCATCCTGCCGTGGACGCGGGGGGTCGACACGGACCTGTTCCGGCCGCGCAGTGTGCGGCTGTTCGGGCCGGAGCCGGTGTTCCTCTACGTGGGCCGGATCGCGATCGAAAAGAACATCACGGCGTTCCTCGATCTCGACGTGCCGGGGCGCAAGGTCGTCGTCGGCGCCGGGCCGATGATGGAGACGCTGAAGGCCCGCTATCCCGACGTGATCTTCACCGGCAGCAAGTCTGGCGAGGCGCTGGCCGAGTGCTATGCCTCGGCCGACGTGTTCGTGTTCCCGAGCCGCACCGATACGTTCGGCATGGTGCTGCTCGAAGCGATGGCGTCGGGCTTGCCGATCGCCGCTTTTCCGGTGACCGGACCGATCGATATCGTGAAGCCGGGCGTGACAGGCATCCTGTCCGAAAGCCTGTCCGAGGCGGCCCGTCAGGCGCTGGCCCTCGATCGCGACCGGGTGCGCCAGCAGGCGCTCGAGTTCGGATGGGAGGCCTGTGCGCGGATGTTCCTGCAGAACATCGAGGCGGCGGTGCTGGCCAAGCAGGGCCGCAGACTGCCGGCCCAGCGCACGCGCATCACGGCGGCGCGGCCCGCCAACTGATGCGCCGGGCCGACGGTTGAGCGCGCGCGCGCCCCGCCCTACACTCCCCGCGCCACAGCCACCGAGGATCACACCCGTGCCGGTTTCCCTCCCCCGTGCCTTGCCGCCGCGCGCCCAGATGAAGATCGTGTTCGCGCACGCGGCCTATACGTTCGACGACGCCTTCCAGCGCAAGAACGCGGGGGCAGTGTTCGTGCCGGTACGCACGCCGGCCGATCTCGAGCGCGAGGCGGCCGATGCGCACGTGATCGTGGTTTCGGGCCTGTGGCGCAACGAGTTGCTGGACCAGGCCAAGCGCCTCGTCCTGGTGCAGTCGATCAGCGCCGGCACCGACCAGTACGACAAGGCCAGGTTCCGGGCGGCGGGCGTGCGACTGGCCAGCGCCCAGGGCGTCAATGCGCGCGCCGTCGCCGAGCACGGGCTCGCCCTGACGCTGGCGCTGACCCGGCTGATCCACACCGGCCGGGACAACCAGGCCAAGCGGCACTGGCGGCCGATGATCGGCGATCCGACACGGCGCGAAGAGGTGCTCGGTGGCAAGACGATGCTGATCGTTGGGCTCGGCGGCATCGGGCAGCGACTGGCGCGGTTCGCCAAGGCGTTCGACATGACGGTGCTGGCGACGCGGCGCGACCCGGCGCGGGGCGGTGACGCGGTCGACGAGGTCCATCCCGACAGCGCGCTTTCCGACCTGTTGCCACGGGCCGACGTGGTGGTGCTGACCTGCCCGCTGACGCCGCAGACGGAGAAGTTGATCGACGGGCCGGCGCTGGCGCGGATGAAGCCGACGGCCTATCTGGTCAACGTCGCGCGCGGGCGGGTGGTGGACGAGGCGGCGCTGATCGCGGCGCTCCAGAGCCAGTTGATCGCCGGCGCGGGCCTCGATGTCACCGCCGTCGAGCCGCTGGCCGAGACGTCGCCGCTGTGGGCCATGCCGAACGTGCTCATCACCCCGCATTCGGCCGGCGAGACCCGCCTCTACGAGTCCGATCTGGTCGACATCCTGCTCGACAATCTCGGGCGGCTCGAGCGCGGTGAGGCGGGGCTGCGCAACGAGATCGTCTGAGACGGCGCCGTCGCCTGGCGGCGGACCCTACCGGCCCTAGAGGTGCTGTGATGAACATGACCGGCGAATACATCCTGACGGCGCCCCCGGAGACGGTCTGGCGCGCCCTCAACGATCCGGAGATCCTGAAGCAGGCGATTCCGGGCTGCGAAAGCCTGGAAAAAGTGTCCGACACCGAGCTCAAGGCCCAGGTCGGCATGCGGGTCGGGCCGCTGCAGGCCAAGTGGAGCGGATCGGTCACCCTCAGCGATCTCGATCCGCCGCACGGCTACACGATCTCGGGCTCGGGCAGTGGCGGCGTGGCCGGCTCGGCCAAGGGCGGCGCCAAGGTGCGGCTCGAGCCGCACGCCCAGGGCACCCGGCTGGTCTACGAAGCGCAGGCACAGGTCGCCGGCAAGCTCGCGCAGCTCGGTTCGCGGCTCATCGACTCGACCGCCAAGATGATGGCCACCCAGTTCTTCGACCGGTTCCAGGAGATCGTCGGCAAGCCGCCCGAGGCGGCGGCACCGGCCGCCGGTCCCGGGGCGGCAGGATCGGCCGTGCCGTGGGTGTGGATCGCGGCCGGTGTCGCCCTGGCGGCGGTGGTCCTGCTCGCGCTGGCCGTCCGTTGAGCGCGGGAACGGATTGGCCGCGGATTGCCACAGTGTCGTGGTACCAGTGTCGGGCAACCCGGAGGTGTGCCATGACCCGCCTTTCAGCCCTTGTCCTCGCCGTCGCCGTTCTCACCGCAGGCACCGCGGCGTTCGCCCAGGAGCGGACCGGGCGCTACACGATGTCGCCGGTGGAGGGCGGCTTCCTGAGGCTCGATACCGAAACCGGCGCGCTTGCGCTGTGCACCCGGCGGGCCGAGACGTGGTCCTGCGAGCCGGTCAACGACAGCGCGCCTCCAAAGCCGGCCGAGGGGCCGCGCGTCCAGATGCCGAGCGAGCCCGAGATCGACCGCGCGATCGACGAGTTGGAGCGGCTGTTCAAGAAGTGTCGCGAGCGGCTGCGCGACTTCGATCGCAATCTGGCCGACCCGACCCAGCCGCCGCGACCGCAGCCCCGAACCTCACCAGCCGAACCCAAGTCCTTGTAGGCCCACGGCAACGGCGGTTCGGGCCGGCTTTTTGTCATCCCAGTGTCATGCGCCACCTATAAGCAGCCGTCTGGATTGGTTTACGGATGGTGCACGGGCATGCTGGCCATTGAAAGCGTCACGAAGAAATTTGGAACGCACAAGGCCGTCGCAGACGCCAATTTCGAGATTCCACGGGGCCAGTTCGTCGGCGTGATCGGCCGCTCCGGCGCCGGCAAGTCGACCCTGCTTCGGATGGTCAACCGTCTGATCGACCCGTCCGAGGGCAAGATCCGGTTCGACGACATCGATGTCACGAGCCTCAAGGGTCAGGCGCTGCGCGACTGGCGCGCCCGCTCGGCGATGATTTTCCAGCAGTTCAACTTGGCCGGGCGGTTGGACGTCATGACCAACGTCATGATGGGCCGCCTCAATTACGTCAGCACGCCACGCTCGCTGCTCAAGTTGTGGGGCCGGACGGACCGCGCCATCGCGCTCTCGGCGCTCGAGCAGTTCGACATCGCGAACCTGGCGGGCCAGCGGGCCGATACGCTTTCGGGCGGCCAGCAGCAGCGGGTCGCCATCGCCCGGGCTCTGGTGCAGGAGCCGGATCTCATTCTCGCCGACGAGCCGATCGCCTCGCTCGACCCGCGCAACACCAAGATCGTGATGGATGCGCTGCTGCGCATCAACAAGCACTTCGGCATCATGGTGATCTGCAATTTGCATTCTCTCGACACCGCTCGCACCTACTGCGACCGCCTGATCGGCATGGCGCAGGGCCGCATCGTGTTCGACGGTTCGCCGGAAGCGCTGACCAACGACACGGCGCGCGAGTTATACGGCCTGGAGGCCGGTGAGGTCATGGACACCGCAGGAACGGCGATGCCGGCTGCGTCAGAAGCTCGCCCGGCGTTCGCCGTGGCGTGACGCGAGCGGGCCACAAGGTCCGCACGCGACGACAATAACGAGAGGCCACCCTAAACCGGAGTTTCGTCAATGATCGACCGTCGTTCGGCCATCAAGCTGGCTGTCGGCGCGATGGCGCTTGCCACCGCTGGCTCTGCCCTCGCCCAAGACTGGAAAGCTAAGTATCCCGAGCTCGTGTTCGCGATCGTGCCCGCCGAGAACGCGGCTGGTGTGACCGAGCGCTATGCTCCGCTGATCAGCTACCTCTCGAAAGAGCTCGGCACCAAGGTGACGCTGCGCGTCGCCCAGGACTATGCCGCCGTGATCGAGGGTCAGAAGGCTGGCCAGATCCACATCGGCTACTACGGCCCGTCGTCGTTCGCCCGCGCCGTGACGACCGGCGCCAAGGTGGAAGCGTTCGCCCAGGACGTGAACCTGGACGGCACCAAGGGCTACTACTCTGTCCTGTGGGTCAAGAAGGACAGCGCCGCCCAGAAGATCGAAGACCTGAAGGGCAAGAACCTCTGCCTCGTCGACCCCAACTCGACGTCCGGCAACAACGTGCCGCGCTTCGCGATGGACAAGCTCAAGATGAAGCCGGAAGAGTTCTTCTCGAAGGTCGTCTACTCGGGCAGCCACGAGAACGCGATCATCGCCGTGCAGCAGGGCACCTGTGACGCGGCCTTCAACTGGTGGAACGACGAGAACGAGTCGAACCTCCTGCGCATGGCCCGCAAGAACATGGTCAAGGCTGAAGATTTCCGCATGATCTTCAAGTCCGACCAGATCGTGAACTCGCCGATGGCGCTTCTGGCCGACATGCCGGCCGACCTCAAGGCCGCCATCAAGACCGCCGTGCTCAACGTCGCCAAGAAGGACCCGGCCGCGTTCGAGAAGGCAACCGACGGCAAGTCGAAGCCGTGGGAGAGCGTCGAGAACAAGGCGTTCGATCCGATCATCGAACTGAACAAGTTCGTCGACGCCCTGCGCAAGAAGTAATCATCGCGGATCGGGGGCCGCTGCGGCCCCCGATCCTGTTCTGAGCCCCACCCGATCCGGGAGCGACACGTTGGCCACCTCGGTTCCAGTCCTGCCCGAACATCAGGCCGCCGCGCTCGAACGCGCCTATTTCCAGAGTCTCGGCGCCAAGCGCCGCCAGACATGGCTCGGGTTGTTGCTGCTGGTGTTGTGCATCGCCCTCGCCAGCCATGTCGCAGAGGTGGACCTCGCCCGGTTCGGCCAGAACATTTGGCGCTTCACCAGCTACATCGGCCGGATCTTCTTCCTCGAAAGCGGCCAGCCGGTGTGGACCGACGTGAAGGAATGGTATTGGGGCCTCTGGAAGTGGCTGAAGCAGATCGGCGAGACCATCGTGATCGCCTATCTCGGCACCGCGCTCGGCGCTGTGGGCGCCTTCGTGCTGTGCTTCTTCTCGGCCAGCAACATGGTGCAGAGCAAGACGGTCCAGTTCTTCGCGCGCCGCTATCTGGAATTCTGCCGCACCGTCCCGGAGATCGTTTTCGCCCTCATTTTCGTGGTCGCCTTCGGCCTCGGCCCGCTTCCCGGCGTGCTGGCCATCGCCATCCACACCACGGGAGCGCTCGGCAAGCTGTTCGCCGAGGTCGTCGAGAACATCGACATGAAGCCGGTCGAAGGCCTGATCTCGACGGGCGCCTCGTGGACCGAGACGGTGCGTTTCGCCGTCGTCCCGCAGGTGTTGTCCAATTTCGCGAGCTATGGCCTGCTCCGCTTCGAGATCAACGTGCGAGGCGCTGCCGTGATGGGCTTCGTCGGCGCCGGCGGCATCGGCCAGGATCTTCTCGAGGCGATCCGGAAGTTCTACTACTCTGACGTCAGCGCAATCCTGCTGTTGCTCATCGCGACCGTGATGGTCATCGATCTGCTGACCGAACGCCTTCGTCACACTCTCCTCGGGCAGGAGCGCTCATGAGCAGTCACATGCGTCGGGCGGTCCTCGCCGACATCGACAATCTCGCCAGTCGTCATCCCAAGCTGATCCGGCCCAATTGGCCGAGCCGCATCGTCACGACACTGGTCGTCGTGTTGCTGATCGCTCTCACGATCGGTGGCTTCGCGACACTCGATGTCGTCTGGTGGCGGGTCTGGAACGGGTTCGGTGAACTCGGCAAGATCGTGGCACTGATGCTGCCGCCCGACTACGGCACGCAATCGAGGCTGATCCTGTGGAGCATGGCGCTGGCCGAGACGCTGGCCATCGCGTTTCTCGGCACGCTACTCGCGGCCGTGCTGGCGTTTCCGTTCGGCTTCCTGGCGGCCCGCAACGTGGTGCCGTCGTGGATTTTCCGCTTCTCGATCCGTCGCGGACTGGATTCCATTCGCGGCGTCGACACGCTGATCTGGGCGCTGATCTGGATCAACGTGGTCGGCCTCGGCCCGTTCGCCGGCGTGCTCGCCATCATGACTTCCGACTTCGGCACCTTCGGCAAGCTGTTCTCGGAGGCGATCGAGGCCGCCGACGAAAAGCCGGTCGAAGGCGTCACCTCGACGGGCGGCGGGCCGCTTCACCGGGTCCGGTTCGGGCTGGTGCCGCAGATCCTGCCGGTCATTCTCAGTCAGGTTCTTTATTACTTCGAGAGCAACACCCGCTCGGCCACCATCATCGGCATCGTCGGCGCCGGCGGTATCGGCCTGCATCTGGCCGAGCAGATCCGCACGCTCGAGTGGCAGCACGTCTCCTTCCTGATTCTGATGATCCTCGTGACCGTCGGCATCATCGACTACATCTCGGCGCTGCTGCGGTCGGCGATCATCGGCAACGAGGCCCGGACCTGATCAGCCGGTCGCTTCAATCAGCATCTCGACGCGTGCGCCCGCGAACAGGCTGTCCATCGCCTGCAACGGGGTTTGGTCCGGCAGCCCATCGACGGCGCGCGACCGCATGAGCGGGGCGCCGACGGCGATTTCCAGCCACTCCGCCTCGGCCGGCCCGGCGACATCGGCCGAGAGCCGCGTGGAGAGGCGGACGTAGTCGTCGATCCCGTAGGCCCGGAACGCGCCGCTTATCGAGCCACGCGCCGCCAGGAGCTTGGCTGGGAACGCCTCGAAGCGGGCAACGGGCAGCACATGGAGACCCGAGGAGACCACGGCACCGGCGGCCCGGCTGCGGGTGCGGACGACCCACACCGCCGCCCCCGGCCGGATGGCAAGGGCGGCCGCCTCTTCGGCGGTGGCGACCCGCTGTTCGTGACCAAGGATCTCGCCGGTCACGTCCATCCCGGCCGCTGCGAAGTTCGTGCGCATGCTCACGCGCCGGCCGATCTTGTACGGCACGCGCGAGCCGACGACCGAGGTGCCGCGGCCGCGCTCCACCGCCAGCATGCCGAGGCCCTGCAGATGGAGCAGCGCCTGGCGCACGGTGTGGCGGTTGACGCCGTAGTGCCCGGCCAGTTCCGTGGCGCCCGGCAGCACGGTGCCCGGCGCGTGTTCGCCGCGCTCGATGGCGGCAGCGATGTCGTCTGCGATGCGCGACCACACCGGACCCACGATGTTTGCGCCGCCGCCACGCCGCGCGCTGGGCGCCGGCTGGCCCTCGTCCTCGTCGGTGTCCGTTTTCCCCATGTGGTCCCGAACCGTCATCGCCGTGTCGCATTAAATGTCTAGACCAATCATGATGGCTGGCCTATATGTCTAGACATTAATGCCATGGATTATCCGATGCAGCAATCAGAACCCAATACCGGACAACGCCAATGGTGGATGGGCGAGCTGGCCCGTGCCAGCCGGAGCGACGTCGAGGCGCGGCTCGGCGCACTCGGCCCGCTGCCGGCCTACCAGTGCATCAAGGGGCCCGAAACCGGGACGGTGATGCTGGAGGGGCGGGCCGGCGGTACCGGGCGCCGCTTCAACGCCGGTGAGGCGACCGTCACGCGCGCCGTGGTGCGGCTGGAAGCCGGCGCGATGGGGTTCGCCTATGCGCTCGGCACCGACCACCGGAAAGCCGAGATCACAGCCGTGCTCGACGCGCTGTTGCAGCAGCCGGACCGGCATCAGGCGGTCATGACGGCGCTCGTCGCGCCGCTGGCGGCACTCCAGGCGGACCGCAAGGATCTGGCGGCCCGCAAGGCCGCCGCCACCAAGGTCGACTTCTTCACGCTGGTCCGGGGAGACGGCTGATGCAGGACTCTCCTTCGATCGGCCGCGCCTTCGCGAGCCCGACGCTCGACGCGCAGTCCACCTTTCGCACGATCCTCGACGCTTTCGCGCGTCCGGGCCGGGTTCTGTCCGTCAGCGCCCCCTGCGAGGCGCCGGACGGCCTTCCGGCTGCCGCCGCCGCCGCGTTGCTGACGCTGGTCGACTACGAGACCCCGGTCTGGATGCCGGCGAGCCTCGACGAAAGTGCCCGGCGCTGGTTGACGTTCCACACCAGCGCGCCCGCGGCCGATACGCCGATGGCGGCCAAGTTCGCCGTGATCGACGGCGCTGCGGCAAACCCCGCGCTCGGCGACTTCGATCCCGGCGAGGACCGCTATCCCGACAAGTCGGCGACGCTGATCGTCTTGTGCGCGTCGTTGTCGGGCGGCCCGGAGGTCGTCCTGACGGGGCCCGGCATCAAGGACCGCGCGGTCATCGCGCCCGCCGGTCTGGCGGCCTCGTTCTGGCGGGACTGGTCCGCCAACCACGACAGATTCCCGCTCGGTGTCGATGTCCTGCTGGTGGCCGGCGACACCCTCGTCGCGCTGCCGCGCTCGACGGCCGCGCGTCCCCTCGGAGGTGCCTGATGTACGTTGCCGTCAAGGGCGGCGAGGCCGCCATCCTCGCGACGCACGACCTGATCGCCGAGCATCGCCGGGGCGATCCCGCGGTGCCGGAACTTTCGGTCGCGCAGATCCGTGAGCAGATGGGGCTCGCGGTGGCGCGCGTCATGAACGAGGGCTCGCTGTACGATCCCGATCTCGCGGCGCTGGCACTGAAGCAGGCGCAGGGCGACTTGACGGAGGCGGCCTTCCTCGTCCGCGCCTTCCGCACGACCTTGCCGCGGTTCGGCTCGTCGGTGCCGCTCGACACCGCGGCGATGGCGATCCGCCGCCGGATCTCGGCCACCTACAAGGACCTGCCGGGCGGGCAGGTGCTCGGGCCGACCTACGACTATACGCACCGTCTGTTCGACTTCGCGCTCAGCGAGGGCGGCACGACGCCCGTTGCACGGGCCGCCGCCCAGCCGCTCGACACCACGATGCCGCGCGTGCCGGATATTCTGGGTGCCGAGGGCCTGATGGAGCCGGAGTTGCCGCCGGAGGGCGATCCGCGTCCGTTCGACCTGACCCGCGATCCGGTCGAGTTCCCGGCCGACCGCGACGTGCGTCTGCAGTCGCTGGCACGCGGCGACGAAGGCTTCCTGCTCGGGCTCGGCTACTCGGTGCAGCGTGGATTCGGCGGCAACCATCCGTTTGCCGGCGAGATCCGTCTCGGCGAAGTGGCCGTCGGGTTCGTGCCGGAAGAACTCGGGTTCGCGGTCGATCTCGGTGATGTGACCCTGACCGAGTGCCAGATGGTCAACCAGTTCGTCGGCACCAAGGACGTGCCGCCACAGTTCACGCGCGGCTACGGGCTCGCGTTCGGACACTCCGAGCGCAAGGCGATGTCGATGGCGATCGTCGACCGGGCACTCAAGGCGCGCGACCTCGGCGAGGCCGCCGTCTATCCCGCCCAGCAGGAGGAGTTCGTGCTGTACCACGCGGACAACGTCGAGGCCTCGGGCTTCGTCGAGCATCTGAAGCTGCCGCACTACGTCGACTTCCAGGGCGAACTCGAGCTGTTGCGCAAGATCCGCCGCGAGCAAGATCAGAGGGCCGCGCTCGGCTCCGCTGACGAGCTTGCCGAACGGCAGGAGGCCGCCGAATGACGACCGCGACCGCGAACTCCGGCAACGGTGCCGCAACCTACAACTTCGCCTACCTCGACGAGCAGACCAAGCGGATGATCCGCCGTGCGCTGCTGAAGGCCATCGCCGTGCCTGGTTATCAGGTGCCGTTCGGCTCGCGCGAGATGCCGCTGGCGCGCGGCTGGGGCACCGGCGGCATCCAGGTGACCGCCGCGCTGATCGGTCCCGAGGATGTTCTCAAGGTGATCGATCAGGGCGCCGACGACACGACCAATGCCGTCTCCATTCGCCGCTTCTTCGCCCGCGTCGCCAACGTGGCGACCACCGAGAGCACGACCGAGGCGACCATCATCCAGACCCGCCACCGCATTCCCGAGACCGCCCTCGGCGAGAGCCAGATCCTGGTCTATCAGGTGCCGCAACCCGAGCCTCTCAGGAAGCTCGAGTCGAGCGAGGCCGAGACGCGCAAGATGCACGCGTGGCAGGAATACGGCCTGATGCACGTGCGCCTCTACGAGGACATCGCGCGGTTCGGACAAGTGGCGACGACCTATTCCTATCCGGTGATGGTCAACGGGCGGTACGTGATGTCGCCCTCGCCGATCCCGAAGTTCGACAACCCGAAAATGGACGGGATGGCGGCGCTGCAGCTGTTCGGCGCCGGCCGCGAGAAGCGGATCTACGCGATCCCGCCCTACACCAGCGTGAAGAGCCTCGATTTCGAGGATCATCCGTTCACCGTGCAACAATGGAGCGAGCCGTGCGCCTTGTGCGGCGCGACGGACAGCTATCTGGACGAGGTGATCCTCGACGACCAGGGCAACCACATGTTCGTGTGCTCCGACAGCCATTTCTGCGAGACACGGCGCGCCGAGGGCCACGTCGGGCCGCAGCTCGCCGAGGCGGAGAGCCGCAAGCTCGTCGGCCAGTCCGTTTCCGCCAATGGGGAGGGCCGGTGATGCTCGATCTCGCACCAGTTGCCGCGACCTCGACGGACGATCCGATCCTGGTCGCGGATGGCGTGACGCGGATGTACGGCGCCCGGGTCGGCTGCCTGGACGTGTCGTTCCAGCTGTGGCCGGGCGAGGTGCTCGGCATCGTCGGCGAATCGGGCTCCGGCAAGTCGACGCTGATGCGCTGCCTCGCCGGCATCGACCGTCCGACCGCCGGCAGCGTCAAGTTCCGCCACGACGGCCGGGCGATCGACCTGTTCGATCTCGACGAGCCGACACGGCGGGCGCTGATGCGGACGGCCTGGGGTATCGTCCACCAGAACCCGCGCGACGGCTTGCGCATGGCGATCTCGGCCGGCGGCAACATCGGCGAGCGGTTGATGGACAGCGGCTGCCGGCACTACGGCACGATCCGCGAAAAGGCGGCCGACTGGCTCGGCCGCGTCGAGATCGACGCGCAGCGGATGGACGACCGGCCGACCAGCTTCTCGGGCGGCATGCAGCAACGGCTGCAGATCGCGCGCGTACTGGTGTCGGAGCCGCGCCTCGTCTTCATGGACGAGCCGACGGGCGGTCTCGACGTGTCGGTGCAGGCGCGCCTGCTGGACCTGCTGCGCGTGCTCGTGCGCGATCTCGGGCTCGCCGCCATCATCATCACGCACGACCTCGCGGTGGCGCGACTGCTGACCGACCGGCTGATGGTGATGAAGGAGGGGCGCGTCGTCGAGGAGGGCTTGACCGATCAGGTGCTCGACGACCCGCAGCACGCCTACACCCAGCTTCTCACCTCGGCCGTCCTCACGGTCTGAGGGCAGGCTCCTTGTCACCCCGACGTCAAGAACGAGGCGGATAACCATGGCCATGGCTCGCAAAGACGCAATGCTCGCGACAGAGAACCTCACCAAGCAGTTCGTCCTGCACAATCAGGGCGGCGCCGAGATTCCCGTGTTCCGCGGCATCAACTTCGAGGTCGGGGCCGGCGAAGCGGTCGTTCTCTCGGGGCCGTCGGGGGCCGGCAAGTCGACCCTGCTCCGCATGCTGTATGGAAACTACCGGCCGACGTCCGGGCAGGTGCGGGTGCGGCACGGCGGCGAGGTGATCGACATCGTTTCGGCCACGCCACGCCGTCTGCTCGACGTGCGTCGGCGCTCGCTCGGCTGGGTCAGCCAGTTCCTGCGTGTCATCCCGCGCGTGCCGACGATCGAGATCGTCAAGGACCCGATGCTGCGGCGCGGCGTCAGCGAAGCCGAGGCGACGGGGCGGGCACGCGATATGCTGGCCCGTCTCAATCTGCCGGAGCGGCTGTGGTCGCTGGCGCCGGCCACGTTCTCGGGCGGCGAGCAGCAGCGCGTCAACATCGCGCGCTCGTTCGTCGATCCGGCGCCGATCCTGCTGCTCGACGAACCGACGGCCTCTCTCGACTCCGGCAATCGCGGAATCGTAGTAGACCTCATTCGCAGCGCCCGCGCCGGTGGCGCGGCGATTGTCGGCATCTTCCACGACGAGGCCGTGCGCGACGCGGTGGCCTCGCGCCTCCTCGACCTCACGCATTTCAAGGCGGCCTGATTGGGCACGATCATGAGCGAAACAATACTGACCAACGCCGTCCTGGTTCTCGAGAAGGAGACGATCCGCGGGTCGATCGTGTTCGGGGCCGACGGCATTCGCGCCGTCAGCGCGGGTGCCTCGACGGCGGCCGGCGCCATTGACTGCGGCGGCGACTACGTGATCCCGGGCCTCGTGGAGATGCACACCGACAACGCGGAGAAGCACTTCGTGCCGCGGCCCGGCGTGTATTGGCCGGACGGGCTCGGCGCCATTCTCGCGCACGACGCGCAGATGGCTGCCGCCGGCGTCACCACAGTGTACGATTCGATCTGCGCCGGATCCGTCACCGGGCGCAACGACCACCGCCGGTTCATCTTCGGCCGCACGGTGGAAGCCGTCAGCGACGGCGTCGCCCGCGGCGTGTTCCGCATCGATCACATGGTGCACATCCGCTGCGAGTTGACGGCGCCCGAAGTCGTCTCCGATGTGGAGCCGTACGCGGACAACCCGCTCGTCAAGTTGATCTCGCTGATGGACCACACGCCGGGGCAGCGCCAGTACCGCAACATCGAATTCCTCAAGCGCTACAATCTCGGCTCGGGCGAGAAGACGCTGGAGGAGCACGAGCGCGACGTGGCGCAGCGCATGGAGGAGGGGCCGGCCAACAAGCGCAAATCCTGGCCGGTGATCGTCGACATGTTCGGCCGGCGCGGCATTCCGATCGCCACCCACGACGACACGACCGTGAGCGACGTCGACGAGGCGGTGGCGGCGGGCGCGGTCATCTCGGAGTTCCCGACCACGGTGGAAGCGGCGGCGGCCGCGAAGCAGCACCGGCTCACCACCATCGCCGGCGCGCCGAACGTGGTGCGCGGCGGATCTCATTCCGGCAACGTCTCGGCCATCGAGCTCGCCGAGAAGGGCCTGCTGGACGGCCTTTCGTCCGATTACGTTCCGTCCAGCCTGCTGCAGGCGGTGCTCCGGCTGCACGGGCAGCACGGCGTGGCGCTGCCGGACGCCATCGGCATGGTGACCTGGCGGATCGCCGACGTCGTCGGGCTCAGTGATCGCGGTCATCTGCGGCCCGGACTGCGGGCGGATATCGTGCGATTCTCCGATGTCGGCGGCACACCGGTGGTCCGCGAGGTCTATGCCATGGGACGACGGGTCTGCTGATGAGCCGTTTCGCGATTTATTATGCGCCGTTTTCTCGCGACCCACTCTGGCAGTTCGGCACCGACATTCTCGGCTACGACGCCGCTACCGGCCTCGATGCGCCGGTCACCCCGCTCGCGGGCCTCAACGCCATGGGCTGGGCGGCGCTCACCGACGAGCCCCGGCGCTACGGCTTCCACGCCACTCTCAAGGCGCCGTTCGAGCTTGCCGCCGGGCGGACCAGCTCGAGCCTTGTGGCGGCGGTCGAGGCCTTCGCGGCGGCCCATCGGCCAGTCGTGCTCGACGGCCTCGCGGTGTCGAACATCGGCCGCTTCGTCGCTCTGGTGCCGGTGGGGCCGACGGCGGCGCTGGAGTCTTTCGCCTACGAGGTCGTCAAGGCATTCGAGCCGTTCCGGGCGCCGCTCGGGGCCGCCGACCGGGCGCGCCGGGCCAAGGACGGGCAGCTCTCGGCACGCCAGACGGAGCTTCTCGACCGTTACGGCTACCCCTACGTCGCCGAGCAATTCCGTTTTCACATGACGCTGACCGGCTCACTCGACCCGACCTTGCAGCCGGCGATCCAGGCAGCGCTCGCGCGGCGCTATGCGGAGACCGTGCCGGCCGGTCTGCGGGCGATCGACCGGCTCGCCATCTTCGAGCAGCCGTCGCGGGACAGCCGCTTCCATATCATCGCGGCGGTGCCACTTGGCTAACCGAAGCGAGGCGCTGCAGCAGGGCCACCATCTCGGCGCCGCCGACCTCGGCCGCGCCGGCGTTCTCGATCCGGACGATCTCGGCACCGGCCGCAGCGATCGGCACCTCGCGCGACAAGCGGCGTTCGATGTCGGCTGCCGTTTCCCGCCCACGCGCGGCCAGCCGCGCGGCGAGGACCGGCAACGGCGCGGTGACATGGGCGACCACCACGCGCGGCGCGATGCGCACGGCCTCGGCGATCACCGCGCGGGAGGCGTTGATGACGACGACCGCGCCGGCGGCAGCCGCCGTGACGACGGAGACCGGTATTCCGTAGGCGAGGCCGTGCGAGCGCCAGGACAGCGCGAAGGCGCCGGCCCGCTCGGCGGCGTCGAAGGCTTCTGGCGTCATGGTCTCGTGATCCTCGGCCGCGGCGGCGCGTGTCACCGTGCGGCGCGCGAACACGACGCGGGGATCGCCGGCCAGCGTGCGGCGCGCGATGTCGATCAGGGTATCCTTGCCCGCGCCCGATGGTCCGACCACCAGCACGAACGCTCCGGCAGCCCGCTGCGGTTCACCTGACGGCATCATCGAGGTCCACTTCCCATGTCCACCAAGAAACTCGGCGAAACGCCTTTGATCGATCCGGCCGCGAACGTCAAGGCGAGCACGCTCGGACGGTACACGGAAATCGGTGCGCGGACCAATTTTGTCGAATCACGCCTCGGCGACTACTCGTACATCGTGAACGACGGCGACGTCATCTACACGACAATCGGCAAGTTCTGCTCGATTGCGGCGCATGTGCGCCTCAACCCCGGCAACCATCCGATGGAGCGCGCGTCGCAGGCACACTTCACGTACCGGTCGGCCTCCTATTTCGACGATGCGGAGGACGACGCCGCCTTTTTCGACTGGCGGCGCAGCTTTCCGGTGACCATCGGCCACGACGTGTGGATCGGCCACGGCGTGATCGTGCTGCCCGGCCACACCATCGGAACCGGCGCCATCCTGGCGGCCGGCGCGGTGGTGACCCGCGACGTGGCGCCCTATACGATCGTCGCCGGTATACCGGCCAAGCCGGTCAAGCGCCGGTTTCCCGAGCCCATCGCCGAGCGGCTGCAACGGCTCGCGTGGTGGGATTGGTCCCACACCGCGCTCAGGGCCGCGCTCGACGACTTCCGCAAGCTGCCGGTCGAAGAATTTCTGGAGCGCTACGAATGATCACGCGGATCATCAACGGCACGGCGTTGTTGCCCGACGGGACCGAAGCCCGCATCGACGTCGGCTTTGCCGGCGGGGTCATCAGCGCCGTTGGCGCGTCCGCGAGCGGGACGGCGATCGATGCCCGCGATCTTCTGGTGCTGCCGGGAATCGTCGATGTCCACGGCGACGCGTTCGAACGCAGCCTGATGCCGCGACCGGGGATCACCTTCGACCACGCGATCGCGCTCGCCGAGGCCGACCGTACGATGGTCGCGCACGGCATCACGACCGGATATCTCGGCTTGACGGTGTCGTGGGAACCGGGACTGCGCAGCCTGGCGGCAGGCCAAGAGACCGTTGCTGCACTGGCGGCCGCGCGTCCGCATCTCGCCACCGATCTTCGGCTGCAGATCCGCTGGGAGACGTTCGCCCTGCATGCCGTCGACGCGGTCGTCAGCTGGCTTGACGATCCCGTGCCGCCGGTCGTCGCCTTCAACGACCACACGACCAAGACATTGGACAACCGCACCGATCCGGTGAAGCTGCAGAAGTGGGCCGATCGCAGCGGCCTCACGGCGGCGGCCTATCAGGCGCTGGTGGAAGAGGTCGCGGCCGGACGGGCCGATGTGCCGGCGGCGGTCGCGCGCATCGCCGGCGAGGCGCGCCGGCGCGGCATCGTCATCCTGAGCCACGACGACGAGACGCGGGAGCAGCGGGCGTACTATCGCGACCTCGGCGCGACGGTCTGCGAGTTTCCGCTGACCATGGACGCCATCGAGGATGCCCGCAGCCATGGCGAGCCGACCGTGCTCGGCGCCCCCAACATCCTGCGCGGCGGCAGCCACACCGGTGCGCTGACGGCCTCGGACATGGTCGCGGCAGGTCTGTGCTCGACCCTCGCCAGCGATTACTATTATCCGGCTCAGATCGCCGCCGCCTTCAAGATCGTCCGCATGCAGGGTTCGACACTCGGCGCGGTTTGGCCACTGGTCTCGACCAACGGCGCCCGCGCCATGGGGCTGGCCGACCGCGGCGAGATCGCGCCGGGACAGCGGGCCGACCTGATCGTCGTCGATCCGCGCGGGCCGCGGCCGGAGGTCGTCGCCACGTTCGTCGCCGGGCGTCTCGTTCACCTTGCCCGGGATCTCGTCGCCGCCTGAATAGACACGGTTGGTGCGAACCTGCCGGCGCTCAAATCGCAGGCCCGACCAGGGCCAGCCACTCGTCCTCGGTGAGCACGGCGACGCCGAGCTCGCGGGCCTTGTCGAGCTTGGATCCGGCATCGGCACCGGCCACGACGTAATCGGTCTTCTTGGAGACCGAACCGGCGACCTTGGCGCCGAGCCGCTCGGCCATCGCCTTGGCCTCGTTGCGGGTCATGCGCTCGAGGGAGCCGGTGAAGACGACGGTCTTGTCGGTCACCGGCGAGGTCTTCACGGCGATGCGGGCGAACGGCGCGATCGTCACTTCGCGGAGCAGATCGTCGAGCGCCTCTACGTTGTGCGGCTCGCCGATGAAATCGACGAGGGCGTCGACGACGGTCTCGCCGATGCCTTCGATATTGTCGATCTCGCGATAGGCGTCGCTCTCGGGTCCGCCTTCGGCGGCGGCGACCGCGGCGGCGCGCAACGCCTCGAACGTGCCGTAGGCGCGGGCGAGGTCCTTGGCGGTCGTCTCGCCGATGTGGCGGATGCCGAGACCGAAGATGAACCGCTCGAGCGGAATGGTGCGGCGGGCCTCGATGGCCGCGAACAGGTTGGCGATCGACTTCTTGCCGAAGCCCTTGCGGTTTTCGAGCTTCGTCAGGCTCTGCGCGTTGCGGGCGGCCAGCGTGAAGATGTCGGCCGGTCGCTTCAGCAGACCTTCGCTGAAGAACTGCTCGATCTTCTCGTCGCCGAGACCCTCGATGTCGACGGCATTGCGGGACACGAAGTGCTTGAGGCGCTCCTTGGCCTGGGCCGAGCACACGAGGCCGCCGGTGCAGCGGCGCACCACATCGGCCGTGCCGGTCTCTTCCTCGGTTCCGCGGACAGCATGGCTGCCGCAGACCGGGCAGGTTGCCGGGAAGCGGAAGGGCACGGCGTCCGGGGGCCGCTTCTCCAGCACGGGGCCGAGCACCTGCGGGATGACGTCGCCCGCCCGCTGGACGATCACCGTGTCGCCGATGCGCACGTCCTTGCGGGCTATCTCGTCCTCGTTGTGCAGCGTCGCGTTGGAGACGACGACGCCACCGACGGTGACGGGCTCGAGTTTGGCGACCGGCGTCAACGCGCCGGTGCGGCCGACCTGGATCTCGATGTCACGCAGTATGGTGGTCGCCTGCTCGGCGGGAAACTTGTGGGCGATGGCCCAGCGGGGTGAGCGGGAGACGAAGCCGAGGCGCTCCTGCAGGTCGAGGCGGTCCACCTTGTAAACGACGCCATCGATGTCGTAGCCGAGCGCCGCGCGCCCGGCACCGATCTCGCGGTAGAGCGCCAGCATAGCGTCGACACCGGCACAGACGCGCGCCAGCGGGTTGGTCGGCAGGCCCCAGGCGCGATAGGCGGCGTAGATGCCGGACTGGGTCTCGGCCGGCAGCTTCGAGATCTCACCCCAGGCGTACGCGAAGAACCGCAGCGGCCGGGCCGCGGTGATGCGCGAGTCGATCTGGCGCAGCGAACCGGCGGCGGCGTTGCGCGGGTTGGCGAAGATCTTCAGACCCTGAGCCGCCTGGCTGGCGTTGAGGGCCTGGAAGTCGGCGTGGCTCAGATAGATCTCGCCGCGCACGTCGATGACATCCGGCAGGTTGGCACCCCGCAGCCGGTGCGGCACATCCTGGATGGTGCGCACGTTTTCAGTGACGTTCTCGCCCTCGAAGCCGTCGCCCCGCGTCGCCGCCTGGACGAGGCGGCCCTGCTCGTAGCGGATCGAGATCGAGAGACCGTCGATCTTGGGCTCCGCAGAGAAGGCGAGCGGCGCCTCGTCGGCGAGGCGGAGGAAGCGGCGAATGCGTTCGACGAACTCGGTGACATCCTCGTCGGCGAAGGCGTTGCCGAGCGACAGCATCGGCACGGAATGACGGATCTTGCCGAAGGCCTCGAGCGGTGCGGCTCCGACCGTCGCGGTCGGGCTATCGGTTGCGCGAGTCTCGGGAAAGGTCGCCTCGATGTCGGCCAGCCGCCGGCGCAGGGCGTCATAGGCCGCGTCCGAAATCTCGGGCGCGTCCTGCTGGAAATAGAGCGCGTCGTGGCGGCGGATTTCGATGGCCAGATGGCGCGCCTCGCTGGCGGCCTCGGTCGACGTCAGTAGGTCGACCGGTTTTTCGGCAGGAGACTTCGGCATCGCTATCCCAATGCGTCGGCTCGGGGATGCCCTTGTCTATGGCTTGGCGCCCGGCCGATCAACCCGGGGCGGCCTGGGCGCTCATCAGCCCGGCCCGCCCAGGGAAAGCTTGGGCAGTTTGAAATTCGTGAAGGTCTTGCTGATCCAAGAGCCCGTGGTTTCGCGCGGCGCGAGACCATCCGAGGCGAGCAGCGTGTACGTATCCTTGTACCACGGCGAATTGGGGAAGTTGTGCCCCAGGATGGCGGCCGCCGTCTGCGCTTCCTCCTTGATGCCGAGCGCCATGTAACACTCGGCGAGGCGGGCCAGAGCCTCCTCGACATGGGCGGTCGTCTGATACTCGTTGGCGACCACCTTGAAGCGGTTTATCGATGCTATGTAGTTCTTCTGTTTGAGATAATAGCGCCCGACTTCCATCTCGGCAGCGGCCAGACTGTCCTCGGCAATGCGGATGCGATTGTCAGCCTCGATGGCGTACTTGCTGTCCGGATAGCGCGCCTTGAGCGTCCGAAGTTCCTCCATCGCCTTGCGCGTATTGGTCTGGTCGCGGCGCGGATCGCGGATCTCGTCGAAGTGGGCCGAAGCAACAATGAAGTGCGCCAGCGGCGCCTCCTTGGTGCCCGGGTGCATAGTGGTGTAGCGGCGGGCCTGGGCGATCGCCTCGGCATAGCGGCCGGCCTTCAGATAGGCGTAAGCAGCCATGACGATCGCGCGCCGCGCTTCCGGCGAGTACGGGTGGTCGCGGTCCAGGTCCTCGAACTTGGTGGCCGCGAACTCGAACTTACCCTTCTGCAGAAGGGTATCGGCCTGAGCGTACATCTGGTCCGGCGGATCGGGGTTCAGCTGCTTCGCCGTGTCGAGGCTGGACGAGCACCCCTGCAACGCAACACCCAGGCACACGGCCGCAGCGACCATCCAGCCGCGCAGACCGGTTGCCCGGTGAACTTTCGTGCTCGGTAGCCCGGCATCCGATGCCGACATGGCCAGTCCCCCAGTAACGACGGGCGCGGCGCTGACCGCTCCGTAACTTCCTCCCTCGCATATCATACGAGTCGCGGCAGGAGAAATCGCCAAGTCCCTAAATTGCTTGTGGACTTCGAATGAGGTCGGTTTGGGGCGGGCCGCTTACTCACCCGCCGCAGCGGCCATCGGCACGTCGCGGTAGACGATCGTATCGCGGTGACGGGGGGCCTGCGCCACGGTCCACGCCGAGTGATCGGCGAACAGCGCCTTCAGGACGTGCGAGTTGAGGCGATGGCCGCCGCGCACCGACCGGTAGGCGCCGAGCAGCGGCAGCCCGGCCAGCGCCAGATCGCCCACGGCGTCCAGCATCTTGTGGCGAACGAACTCCTGCGGATGGCGCAGTCCGTCACGATTCATGACCTTGTCGTCGCCGATGGCCACGGTGTTGTCGAGCGAGGCGCCGAGGGCGAGGCCGGCCTTCCAGAGCTTCTCGACATCGCGCATGAAGCCGAAGGTGCGGGCGCGGCTGAGTTCGCGGCGGAACACGTCCGGCGCCATCTCGAGTGCGAGGCGCTGGCGGCCGATCACTGGGGTGTCGAAGTCGATCTCGACGTCCAGCTTGAAACCATTGAAGGGGGCAATCTCACCCCAGCAGTCGCCCTCCTCGACACGGATGGGCTTGAGAACTTTAATGAATTTCCGGGCTTCCGACAGCTCTTTGATGCCGACCTCGTCGATCGCCTCGACGAACGCCGCGGCGCTCCCGTCCATGATCGGGACTTCTTTGCTGTCGACCTCGATGTAGGTGTTGTCGATGCCAAGGCCACGCAGCGCGGCCAGAAGATGCTCTACGGTGCCGACCGAGTTGCCGGCTTCGTCGCCGATGACCGTGCAGAGCGTGAGGTTCTTGACGTTCGAGACTTCGGCGGGGATGTCCGCCACGATACGACCGCGTTTGCTAACCAAGAATCGCAGGCCAACATCGGCTTCGGCGGGATGGAGAATCAAGGAGACCGGAGCGCCAGAATGTACGCCTCGGCCGCTCAACTCGATCGCACGGCCGACGGTCGTTTGCCGTGCTCCCGCGTATCGCTTGTACATATGTGCGCCCCTTGTAGGACCAGGACGCAATTCGGCCGAAGCCGAACAACCCTCCCGGTCACCCCCATCTACCTGACGCCGTCACCCCGTGTGGCCGTGCTCTCTAGCGGAGCTGTGGCCGAGACGACTTGGTAGCTCGCAATTCGACAGTAACCTCGCACCGCCATGGCGGACAAATCACGGTTTCTTACGCTGTGTTACCGAATGTCCAGATTCGGGACTCGGGGCTGTTTCAAGCCCACAAAACAGCCCGGAATTCAACCTCGTCTTCTATCGAAATAGCTCGTCGGATCAACAGGTTGAGTTCCAGACCCGGGCGCCTCCTTCGGTGCCGGGCCCGAACCTGCCTCGCGACCCCCTCCAGCCCCCTGGCGCGGGTCTTTCAGACTGCCCTCGCGGGCCTGTGGATTGTTTTGTGCCGTGCCCTGATTCGCGACGTCCTTGCGACGGCCGGTCAACCGCTCGAGCAATCCCATGCGACGGATCGGCGCCGGCTCGGCATCGCCAGACGGGCGACCGTCGGCGGACTTGGCCATGTACTCGCGCCGGCCCACCTCGGGGAACTCGTCGATACCCGGGATCCGGCGATTGGCGCGGCGGATGTCCTGAGGGGGTGCGGGCGCGAACGAGGGCGGCGTCGGACCGGCCGGCGGTTGCGACTGCGCTCGCGGCAGCGGCGGCGGGGCGGCCGGGCCACCGAGACCACCCAAACCCTCTTCGATCGTCACGCCGTCCTGCGATTCCCATCCGGGGGCGGAGGGGCGGCGGCTGGCGTCCCCGCTGCGCGGCCCTCCGTCGCCGTGGCCCAGCACACGGGAGAGCGCGTGGGCGAAATCCTCTCCGCTGGCGTGCGCGGTCTCGGCGGAAACCTGCGACGGCGGCTGGCGGCCCTGGGCCGGGTAGGATTGTGCGTGGGCGGCCATCGAGGCCATCTGGGAGGACGTCATGCCGGAAGCGACGATCGAGACACGCACCCGATCCTGCATCGAATCGTCGAAGGTCGCGCCGACGATGATGTTGGCCTCGGGGTCGACTTCCTGGCGCACACGACTCGCGGCCTCGTCCACCTCGTAGAGGGTCAGGTCGCGGCCACCGATGATCGACACCAGCAGGCCCTTGGCACCGCGCAGCGACATCTCGTCGAGCAGCGGATTGTGGACCGCCTCCTCGGCGGCGACGATGGCGCGGCGATCGCCGGAGGCCTCGCCGGTGCCCATCATGGCCGTTCCCATGCCGGACAGAACCGTGCGGACATCGGCGAAATCGAGATTGATCAGGCCTTCCTTGACGATCAGATCGACGATGCAGGCGATGCCCGAGTAGAGCACCTGATCGGCCAGGACGAACGCCTCGGCGAAGGTCGTGCGCTCGTTGGCGATGCGGAACAGGTTCTGATTGGGGATGACGATCAGCGTGTCGACGTACTTGCGCAGCTCGGCGATGCCGGCCTCGGCGATGCGCAGGCGGCGCGAGCCCTCGAACTGGAACGGCTTGGTGACGATGGCAACGGTCAGAATGTCCATCTCTTTGGCCAGCCGGGCGAATACGCTGGCGGCGCCTGTCCCGGTGCCGCCGCCCATGCCAGCGGCGATGAACACCATGTGCGAGCCGGCGACCTGGCTGCGGATCTCGTCGACCGCTTCCTCGGCAGCCGCCTCGCCGATCTCGGGCTTGGAACCGGCGCCAAGCCCCTCGGTCAGGTTCACACCGAGCTGAAGGCGGGTCTCGCAGCTCGACGCCGCGAGTGCCTGGGCATCTGTGTTGGCGACCACGAAGTCGACGCCGGACAATCCCGATGCGATCATGTTGTTGACGGCATTGCCGCCAGCGCCGCCGATACCGACGACGGTGATCCGGGGCCTCAGGTCAGTGAGCTTTGGAAGCTGCAGCTTGATGCCCATCGCGTTATCGAGACCTCAGAAGCTTTCCTTCAGCCACTGCCCCATCCGGCCGAAGTAGCCCGCAGACAGTGCGTCACGCTCGCGGTAGGCGACGACCTCGATGCCGGGCATCGCCGCCACTGCCACCAATCCCAACGCCGTTGCAAACGCAGGCGTACACACATTGCCGGGTGCCCCCCCGACCGGTCGTGGACGCGCGACACGGGCCGGAACGCCCAGAACGTCGGCAGCGAATGCCGCCAGCCCGACAATCTGGCTGCCGCCGCCGGTGAGAACGACGCGGCCACCGCAGTAGCGCGTCACCCCGCTGGCCTCGATGCGCTCCCGCACCAGCTTCAGAATGAGCTGCATGCGAGGCTCCGCGATCTGCCGGACATACGACTTCGTCGTCTGGCAAAGCTCAGGCTCCTCACCTCCTGCCAACGGGTACGAAATGTACTCGCGGTCGTCGGAAGGAGCCTTCACCACCGTGGCATAGAGCGCCTTGATTCGCTCGGCTTCGGCAAGGGGCGTCTCGAGTTGCCTGGCTATGTCGTAGGTCACGTGGTTGCCGCCGACCGACAGGGTCTCGGTCCACAGGAAGTGGTCATCGTGGAACACCGACAGCGTGGTCGCGCCGCCGCCGATATCGATGCACAGGACGCCGAGACGGCGCTCCTCATCGGTGGTCACGGCGAGGCCGCTCGCGAGCCCGGCCGGGACCAGGCCACCGACCGCCAGATGGCAGCGCTCGACCAGAAGCACCAGATTGCGCAGCGGCGCATCGTCGGCGGTCACGGCATGGAGTTGCAGGGACAGCTGCCGTCCGGAGAGGCCGCGCGGGTCCGGGATCTGGCCCTGGCCGTCGAGCCGGAAGCCGAGGCGGTTCAGATGGACGAGCACGCCGCCGTCCTTTTCGGCCCAGGAACGGCCGGCAATCTCGGCGCGGCCGACGTCGCGGTCGGTCACCACGCCGCCTTCGATCGCGGCATTGGCGGTGAAGTGGCGGGACATGAGCCTGCCACAGGAGACGGCGAGCAGCACCTCGTCGATTTGGACGCCGGCCATGCGCTCGCTCTGGCTGACCGCGGCGCGGACCGCCTGTTCGGCCTCGTCGAGATCGACGATGACCCCCGCCTTGATGCCGCGGGAGCGTTGGTGACCGATGCCGAGGATGCGATAGCCGGGTGCCTGCCCGCGCGCCTGCGGCTCGGCGGCGGCGACGATGCTGCAAACCTTCGACGTCCCGATATCGAGAACGCCGATGTAGGGCTGTCCGCCGGTGGTACGCTTCTGCCTCGTCAACACGGCTCGGTCCTCACGCTTGAAAAATGGCGGCGCGGCTCATCCTCCGGCACCGATGAAAATGCGGGTCGGCGATCGGAGGTCGACGGTGGTCGCGGCGCGGTCGACGAGGCGGCGGCCGGGCTGGCCCTCGGTGGCGAGCGCCAACGCGCGCGCGAGCCCTTCGGCCGGGAGCAGCAGCTTGGTGCCGCCCGAGAGATGCAGCGTCCAGCGCCGCCCACTGACGCGTTCGGCGAGTTCGAGACGAGCGGCCACGGCGGGCGCGGCGGCGAGCGCATCGAGCAGGGGTGCTGCGGCTTCCGCCCCGCCGAGACCCGAGACACGAGGCAGGGTTGCGCGGTCACCGGCCGGATTGGGGCCCAGGATGCGGGCCGAACGATCGACCAGCCATTCGCGGCCGGCGTCCTGCCAGACGACGGCGGGAGTGCGCTCCTGCACTTCGATGGCGAGGCCATTCGGCAGCACGCGCGTGACGGTGGCCGAGGCGATCCACGGCAGCCGTTCGATGCGATGGCGCACCGCGCTGGTGTCGAGTTCGAGCTGGGTCTCGATATTGGGGAGGTCCAAGGCATCGAAGATCGCCTTGGCCGGCGTCTGTACGTTGCCGGCGACGGTCACCTCGTCGACGCTCAGTCCGGCGGCCAACGCCAAGCTCTTGATGTTGACGTCGGCGCGGTGCCAGGTGCGGGTGCCGACGCCGTGGTAAAGGGCGGCGAACACGGCGGCGCCGGCGAGGGCGGCCAGGACGGCGTGGCGTGGCCTCAGACCGGCGCGCCGCGCCGGGCGGCGGCTCGGGCGGGGCGGGGCGGGCGTGTGCGTCAGGACAGGCCGGCCGGGCCAGGGTGCTGTGGGCACCCCGACGGCGCGTCTCGATCCCGTCGCTACCTGTTGCAACTCGCGTCCTCGACGATCCAACGGACCAGCTCGGGGAATCCGATGCCGGCATGCCCGGCCAGTTCGGGGACGAGCGATGTCCCCGTCATGCCAGGCTGGGTGTTGACCTCGAGGCACACGATCTCGCCGGTCCCACCGGCGGTGTCGTCGAAACGAAAGTCCGCTCGCGAGACGCCGCGGCACCCGAGCGCCTGATGGGCCAACAGGGTCCATTTCTGAACGGATTGGTAAATTTCCGGTGAAATATCGTCCGCTTGCACGTGGATCGAGCCGCCCGGAGCGTATTTCGACTCGTAATTGTAGAATTGGAGGGCGCCGGCCGGCCGGATCTCGATCACGCCGAGCACGCGGTCACCCATCACCCCACAGGTCAGCTCGCGTCCGGCGACGTAGCGCTCCGCCAACAGATCCTCGCCGAAGGACCACGCCGGGTCATTCAGTTCCTGCGGCGGGTGGTCGTGATCCTTGCGGACGATGAACACGCCGACGCTGGAACCTTCGGAGACCGGCTTGAGCACATAGGGCCGCTCGAACGCATGCGCGGCGGCAGCCTCGCGGCGTGTCACCACCCGCCCCGGGGCGACGGGTACCCCCGCCGCCGCCATCACCTGCTTGGCGAGTTGTTTGTGCATGGCCAGAGCGGAAGCCAGAACGCCGGAGTGCGTATACGGCAGACCCAGGCATTCCAGTAGCCCCTGGACGGCGCCGTCCTCGCCCCAGCGGCCGTGCAGGGCATTGAAGCAGACGTCCGGCCGGACGTCGGCGAGGCGCGCGGCGATATCGCGGCCGACATCGATGCGCGTGACCCGGTAACCGACCGTCTCCAATGCGTCGGCGCAGGCCTTGCCCGAACTCAGGCTAACCTCGCGCTCGGCCGACCATCCGCCCATGAGGACGGCGACATGCTGGTACTTGCGCGAGGACACGGACATTCTGCTTCTCCCGTGGATGGCCGAACGGCCGAAAGCGGCATCAGTCGGGCGGCAGCGCCAGCGCCTCGCCGGAATCGTGACCGTCAGCCGGCACACCCAGGCGGATGATCTCCCATTCCAGGGTGACGCCGGTCCGGGCTTTCACGCGGGCCCGCACGGTCTCGCCGAGGCGCTCGATATCCTCACCCGTGGCGGCGCGGTCGTTGAGCAGGAAATTGCAGTGCATCTCGGAAACCGACGCGCCACCGACGCGGAAACCTCGGCAGCCGGCCTCGTCGACGAGACGCCAGGCGCTGCGGCCCGCCGGGTTCTTGAACGTCGAGCCGCCGGTGCGCTCCTTGATGGGCTGGTTGGCCTCGCGATAGGCGGCCACCTCCTCCATCTGCTTGGCGATCTCGGCCGGGTCGCCGGGCGCACCCTGGAACAGCGCTTCGGTGAAGATCCAGTCCGCCGGAACGCCGCAGTGGCGATAGGTCATCGCCATGTCGGCCAGCGTGAGGACGTGGATCCGGCCGCTGCGGTCGACGGCGCGAGCCTCGACCAGCACGTCGCGTGTCTCGCGGCCGTGGGCGCCGGCATTCATGCGCAGCGCGCCGCCGATGGAGCCCGGAATGCCGCGATAGAAGGCGAGGCCGGCGATCCCGGCGTCGGCCGCCGCGCGGGCGACTTTGACATCCGGCACGGCGGTGCCGACGCGGATGCGGTGACCGGGTTCGACCTGAATGGTGGAGAAGCCGCGGCCGAGCCGGATGACGATGCCGGGCACACCACCGTCGCGGACCAGAAGGTTGGAGCCGAGGCCGATGGTGGTGACGGGCACCTCCGGTGGAACGGCGGCAAGCAAGCGCGCGAGATCGGCCTCGTCGGCCGGCGTGGCCAGCACCTCGGCCGGCCCGCCGACCCGGAACCAGGTGATCTCGGCCAGCGGCTGTCCCGGCTGGATCCGGCCGCGGAAATCCGGCAACCAGGTTGCGAGCCGGGCGGCAAGTTCGGTCGCGCCGGTCATGCGGCGTCCCCGGCCGGGGCTGCCGGCAGGGTGGCCAGTTCGCCCGGCAGGGCATGGGCCCAGTCGGTCGAATTGCCGGCGCCGAGGCAGACCACCGTATCCCCGGGGCGGGCCAGACGGCTGACCAGCGGCGCGATCCCGGCGGCGGTTTCGGCGGTCGTCACCGAGGCGTGGCCTCCGGCACGAATGCCATCCGCGAGCGAACGGCTGTCGATGCCGGCGATCGGCGCCTCACCCGCGGTGTAGAGCGGCGCCACGACGACGGCGTCGGCATCGGCGAAGCAGGCGCAGAACTCGGCGAAGAGATCGCGGACGCGGGTGTAGCGGTGCGGTTCTACGACGGCGATGACGCGGCCCCTGGTGCCGGCGCGCGCAGCCTTGAGCACGGCGGCGATCTCGACGGGATGATGGCCGTAATCGTCGTAGATGCCGACGCCATTCCAGGTGCCGGTCGACTGAAAGCGCCGCTTGACGCCAGCGAACGACGCCAGGGCGGCGCGGATGGCGTCGTCGGCGATGCCGACCTCGGTCGCCACGGCGATCACGGCGAGGGCGTTGAGCGCGTTGTGCTCGCCCGGCACCGGCACCCGCCATCCGCTGAGCGATCGCTCTCCGCCCCGCACGCGGGGGCCCAGCGCGGCATCGAAGATCGTGGTCGCGCCTTCGACACGCACCGCGCCGAGGACCAGGTCGGCGGTGGCGTCTGACCCGTAGGTCAGCAGCCGGCGGCCATCGCGGCGCAGCCCCAGTGTCTCGACCATGCGGCGGGCGACCGGATGATCCGTACACGTGACGGTGAGGCCGTAGAACGGGATGTTCTTGAAGAACGCCTCGTACTCCCGGTGCATGTTCTCGACGGTGCCGAAATAGTCGAGATGCTCGGGATCGACATTGGTGACGATGCCGATCTCGGTTGGAATGCGGACGAACGTGCCGTCGCTCTCGTCAGCCTCGACCACCATCCAGCGTCCCTGGCCGAGGCGCGCGTTGGAGCCCCAGTCGTTGATGATGCCGCCGGTGATGACGGTCGGGTCGAAGCCGGCCGTGGTCAGAACGTGCGCCAACAGCGACGTCGTCGTCGTCTTGCCGTGCGTGCCGGTGACCGAGACCGTCGCGTAAAGGCGCATCAGCTCGGCGAGCATCTCGGCACGGCGAATGATCGGGAGGCCGGCGGCGCGGGCGGCCTCGAGTTCGGGGTTGCCGGATTTCACCGCCGTCGAGATCACCACGAATCCGGCGCCGTCGAGGTTGCGGCCGTCGTGGCCGACGAACACCTGGATGCCCTTGGCCCTGAGGCGGCGGACGTTGGCACTGTCCTTCTGGTCGCTACCCTGGACCCGATAGCCCTTGGCGTGGAGGATCTCGGCGATCGCGCTCATGCCGATGCCGCCGATGCCGAGGATATGAAAGGTCCCGAGCTCGCCAGGCATCTGCATGATTGTTTTCCTTATTTTGCCGCGGTCGGACCCTCCGGGGCCGCAACGGTCGTCACTTCACTCGCTTGGCTATCAGGTCCGCAACGAGATCGGCAAGGCGGGCGACGGCATCGGGACGCCCCTGCGACTGTGCGGCCTCTGCCATGGTTTCCAGAACCTGGGGAGCATCGAACAGCTTGACCAGCTCGGCGGTCAGCCGCTCGGGGGTGAAATCCTTCTGCTCGATGCACAAGGCGCCGCCGGCATCGGCGAGATGGATCGCGTTCTGCAACTGGTCGGCGTCGAGTGCGTGGGGCAGGGGCACGAGAATAGAGGGACGGCCGAGAACGGTCAGTTCGGCGATGGTCGACGCGCCAGCCCGTCCGATGACCAGATGCGCGGTCGCCAGACGCTCCGGAAGGTCGCGGAAGAACGGCGCCAGTTCGGCCCGCACGCCAGCGGCGGCATAGGCTTGGCGCACGCGCTCCATGTCCTCCTCGCGGGCCTGCTGGACGACGCTGAGCCGCACCTTGGTGGCGAAGGAGAGCTGCGCCACCGCCTGCGGCACGATGTCGGCAAACACCCGGGCGCCCTGACTGCCACCGAACACCACGAGCCGGAGCGGGCCACCGGCGTCGGGCTGGCCATAAAGGGGGCGGGCGGCGGCCACCACCTGAGTGCGCACCGGATTGCCGGTGAAATGGGCCTTCCGCGCGGCGGCTCCCTCGAGAAGCTTGACGGTCGGAAACGATGTCGCGATCGCCGATACGGCGCGCGCCAGCAGGCGGTTGGCGCGGCCGAGCACGGCATTCTGTTCGTGCAGCGCCGTCGGGATGCCCGCAAGACGGGCCGCCACCAGAGGCGCGAAACTCGGGTAACCACCGAAGCCGACGACGACCGCCGGCCGCGTCTCGGACATGACCCGGCGGGCCGCTGCAATGCCACGGGCCATGGTCGCCGCGGTCCGCAGCACGTTCACAAGGCTGCGACCCGTGAGGGTCGCGGCGGGCAACTGATGGATTTTGCGCGCCGGAAACCCAGTGCCGTAGCGGTCACCGCGCATGTCGGTCGCGAGATCGACGGTGTAGCCGCGCCGTCCCAGCTCTTCGGCCAGCGCATAGGCAGGAAACAGGTGGCCGCCGGTGCCACCGGCTGCCAGCATGACGATGGAGGTGCTGCTACTCATGACTGGAGCGGTCTCCGTCCCAGGAGGCTATCCGGTGGCGCGTTGCTCGAAGCGCGGGTCGCGCCCGGCCGACGCCGGTTCAAGGCCAGCATCATGCCCAGCGTGATGGCCGTCGCCAGTGCCGACGAGCCACCCGCCGAAACAAACGGCAATGTAATGCCTTTCGGTGGCAGTAACCCGGTGTTGACGCCCATGTTGATCAACGCCTGGAAAGCGAGCAGGAGCGCGAGGCCAGACACCGCCAGCCGAATGAAGGGGTCGGGATTGCGGGCGGACGTGACGATCGGGCGGAACGTCAGATAGGCGAACAGCGCGAGCAGCGCGAGGCAGGCGAGGGCGCCATACTCCTCGGCGATCACGGCCAGGATGAAGTCGGTGTGGGCGTCCGGCAGCACCGTCTTGATGGTGCCTTCGCCCGGGCCGCGGCCGAGCAGGCCACCCTCCGTGAATGCCTGCAGCGCCCGGTCGACCTGGCTGTTGTCACCCGGCGACGGGTTGAAAAAGCGGTCGACCCGGAGCCGGACGTAACCGAGCGTGGCATAGGCGAGGGCGAGGCCCGCAAATCCGGCCACCAGAAAGCCGACGGCCCACAGCAGCGACCCGCCGGCGAGGACGAACAGCGCGCCCCAGACGAGGCTGACCAGAACGGTCTGGCCGACGTCCGGCTGCTGGACGAGGATCACCGCCAGCAGCGCGTAGAGGCCGGCTGCGAGCGGCCAGGCCGGCACGTCGGGCCGCTTGGCGCGCTCGCTGAAGGCCCAAGCCGCCAGCACCACGAAGGCCGGCTTGACGATCTCGGACGGCTGCAACGAGAAGCCGGCGATGCGCAGCCAGCGGCGGGCGCCGTTGATCTCCTCGCCGGTCACCAGCACGAGCACCATTGCCGCCAGCCCGGCGAGGAACAGCACCAGGGCGAGGCGGCGCACGGCGCGCGGATCGAGCAGCGAAATGGCCCAGAGCACCGAGCCCGCGACCAGCGCCACCGCGGCGTGACGCTCGACGAAATAGAGCGCGGGCAGGCCCTTCTTGACCGCGACCGCCGGACTTGCCGCGAACGACACGACGAGACCGACGGCCAGCAGGACCAGCGACGCCACCAGCAGCCGGCGGTCGACGGTGAACCACCACTCGGCCAGTCGGCTGCGGTCGGCGCGCGAAAAGGGCATCAGCGTGCCCCGTCGGCGATCATCCGGCGGACCAGGGTGCGGAAGGCATCGCCACGGTGTTCGAAGCTCTTGAACTGGTCGTAGGACGCGCAGGCCGGCGACAGCAGCACGACGGGTTCGGCGGCGGGGTTCGCTGCGGCATCGGCGGCGGCCTCGGCCAACGCCGCGTCGAGTGTGCCGCTCACAACATGGGGCACCGCGGTTCCGAGCGTTGCGGCGAATTCCTCGGCGGCGGCGCCGATGAGATAGGCCTTGGCGATGCGCGGGAAATAGGGGGCGAGGGTGGTGATGCCGCCCTCCTTCGGCTTGCCGCCGAGGATCCAGTGGATGCCACCGGGGAAGGCCGCGAGCGCCTTGTCGGTCGAATCGGCGTTGGTCGCCTTGGAGTCGTTGACGAAGAGCACGCGGTCGAGGCGGCCGACCTCCTCCATGCGGTGGGGGAGGCCCGGATAAGTGCGCAGCGCCGTAGCGATCGCGCCCGGTTGCCAGACCGCGCGGCCGGTGGCTTGCGCGAGCGCCTGCAGGGCCGCCGACGCGGCGAGCGCGTTCTGCGCATTGTGGAGGCCGCGCAGTGTCGGGATACCCGACCAGTCGGCGAACGCACGGCCGTCGCTGCGCAGTTCACCACCGTCGACATCGAAGCGCGTGCCGCGAGCCGCCACCGAGAACGGGATCACGCTGGCGGAGGGCAGCCGCGCCACGATGGCGCGGCAATGGGCATCGTCGACGCCGATGCATGCCAGATCGGCGCTCTCGACCAGCCGAGCCTTGACGGCCGCGTAGTGCTCCATGGTGCCGTGGCGGTCGATATGGTCGGGCGCGAGATTGATGAGGATGCCGACCGTCGGGGCGAGCGACGGGGTCAGGTCGATCTGGAACGACGACAGTTCGAGCACGTAGATGCGGTCCGGCGCGAAGTCCGGCAATGACAGGACGGCGGTGCCGATGTTGCCGCCCATCGCCACGTCGCAGCCCATGGCCGTGAGCAGGTGGGTGGTGAGCGCCGTCACCGTCGACTTGCCGTTGGTGCCGGTGATGGCGATGACCGGCGCCGTGCCGCCCGTGGCGCGACGCTCGCGGAAGAACAGTTCGACATCGCCGATCACCGGCACGCCGGCCGCGTTGGCCCGCTCGACCGTCCAGTGCGGCGCGGGGTGGGTGAGAGGTACGCCAGGTGCCAGGACAAGCGCGGCGAACGTCGACCAATCGGCGGCGGCCAGATCGACGACCGTGAAACCCTGCCGGGCGGTTTCGGCGCGGGCCGCCTCGCCGTCGTCCCAGGCGGACACCTCGGCGCCGCCGTCGACGAGGGCACGGCAGGTCGCATTGCCGGAGCGGCCGAGGCCGAACACCGCCACCCGCCTGCCTGCCCATGTCGTCGCGCGAATCATGCCTGCCAAGCTAGCCCAGTGTGCCGCGGTTTGCCGCCGCCGCGTTGCCTCAGCGCAGTTTCAGGGTCGCCAGGCCGATGAGCGCGAGGACGACCGAAACGATCCAGAAGCGGACGACGACGGTCGCCTCCGCCCAGCCCTTCTGCTCGAAATGGTGGTGCAGCGGGGCCATTCGGAACACCCGCTTGCCGGTCAGCTTGAAGCTGACCACCTGGATGATGACCGACAGTGTCTCGAGCACGAACAGGCCGCCGACGATGGCGAGCACGATCTCGTGCTTGGTCGCGACCGCGATGGCGCCGAGCGCGCCGCCGAGCGCGAGCGAGCCGGTATCGCCCATGAAGATCATGGCCGGCGGGGCGTTGAACCATAGGAAACCGAGGCCGGCCCCGATCAGCGCGCCGCACAGCACGGCCAACTCGCCGGAGCCCGGCACGAAGTGGATCTGCAGGTATTTCGCGAAGTTGGCGTTGCCCGACAGGTAAGCGATCAAACCGAAGGTGGCGGCGGCGATCATCACCGGCACGATGGCGAGGCCGTCGAGGCCGTCGGTGAGGTTCACCGCATTGCCGGCGCCGGCGATGACGAGGACACCGAGGATGAGGAACACCGGGCCCAGTTCGATCACCATGTTCTTGAAGAACGGGACGGTGAGCGAAGTGGCCAGATGCGGCGCGGCCAGCGCCGAAAAGGCCCATGTGGCGAGCGCGGCGACGGCAACCTCGCAGCCGAGCCGGAAGCGGCCGGAAAATCCGGCGACCGAGCGCTTCGACACCTTCAGGTAGTCGTCATAGAAGCCGATGGCGCCGTAGGCGATGGTCACGAACAGCACGATCCAGACGTAGGGGTTGAGCAGATTGGCCCACAGCAGGGTGGCGACCAGAAAGCCGCTCAGGATCATGAGCCCGCCCATCGTCGGCGTGCCCTTCTTGGAGAAATGGGTCTTGGGGCCGTCGTCGCGGATGGGCTGGCCCTTGCCCTGCTTGACGCGCAGCACGTCGATCATGGCCGGGCCGAACAGGAACACGAACAGCAGCGCGGTCATGATGGCGCCGCCGGTGCGAAACGTGATGTAGCGGAAGACGTTGAGCGGACCCACCAGGTCGCTGAACTGGACCAGCTCATAGAGCATCCGTCGTCTCCCTCCGCCGGTGCCCGGCGTGTTGTTCCGTCAATCGCGTCGCTTCAGTGCCTCGACGAGAGGTCCCATGCGCGACCCCAGCGAGCCCTTGACCATGACGGCGTCGCCGGCGCGCACCGCGGCCAACAAATCCGCCTCGATATCGGCCGCCCGGGCCGCCCAGCCTCCCTGGGCCGCGGCCGGCAGGCGATCGAACAGGCGCTTCATGGACGTTCCCGCCGCAAAAACCAGATCGATGCCCGCGGCGTCAACTGCGTCGATCAGGGCTTCGTGCAGCGCGGGGCCCTCGGGACCGAGTTCCAGCATGTCTCCGAGAACGGCCACGCGACGCGGAAAATTCTCGCGCGGCACCATGGCCAATCCGGCCAGCGCCGCCCGCATGGAGGCCGGATTCGCATTGTAGCTTTCATCGATCAGCAGCACGGTGCCGCCGGCGACCCGGATCTCGGACCGCGCGCCGCGGCCTTGCGGCGCCGTCAGGGTGGCGAGCGCGCCGAGCGCCCGCAGTATTTCCGCGCGATCGATATCGAGGGCAATCAGGGCCGCCAGAACGGCCAGAGAATTCTGCGCGATGTGGGCGCCGGGAGCGCCGAGCCGCCAGTGGAAGCAGTAGCCGGCATGCGATGCCGTCACCGCGGTTCCGTTTGGATCCGTACTGGCGTCCTCGAGCCGGATCTCCGCCTCGGCCTGACGACCGAACGTGAGAATGCGCGCGCCGAAAGACCGGGCATGACCGGCGAGACGCTGGCCCCAAGGGTTGTCGCAATTGATGATGGCGACGCCGCCGGGCTCCAGGCCCGTGAAGATCTCGCCCTTGGCATCGGCGATGCCGGCGACGGACTCGAAATGTTCGAGGTGCACCGCCTCGACCGTGGTGACGATGGCGACGTGCGGGCGGACCATGGCGGTGAGTGGCGTGATCTCGCCCGCGTGGTTCATGCCGATCTCGAACACGCCGTAGACCGCCTGCGTCGGCATCCGGGCGAGCGTCAGCGGCACGCCCCAATGATTGTTGAAGGATTTCTCCGGCGCGTGCGTGCGGCCGAGGCGTCCGAGCACGGCGCGCAGCATCTCCTTGGTGCCGGTCTTGCCGACGCTGCCCGTCACCGCGACGATGCGGGCGGCACTGCGGCGGCGGGCCGCGCGGGCGATGGCACCCAGACCCGCGAGCGGCGCGTCAACCCTCAGCAGCGCGCCGTCGCCGGTCTGGCGGGCGTAGCCGTGGGCGACGAGCGCGGCGGCGGCGCCCTGCGCAAAGGCCTGAGGCACGAAGTCGTGGCCGTCGCGCGCATCCTTCAGCGCCACGAAGACCTCGCCCGGCTGCAGCGTACGGGTATCGATGGAAAAGCCGGTGACCCCGCCGGCCGGTGCGCCATCGGCAGCGCCACCCGAGGCGGCCACGAGATCGTCCCAGGTCCAAAGGGTGTCCGTCATGCCGTGATCCCGTCGAGTGCGGTGCGGACGACGGCCTGGTCGGAGAACGGCAAGGTGCGGCTGCCGATGATCTGCCCGTCCTCGTGCCCTTTACCGGCGATCACCACGACGTCGCCAGGACCGATGTCGCGGATCGCCGCGTCAATCGCCTCGTGGCGGTCGCCGATCTCGCGGGCGGCCGGGGCCGCATCCAGAATCTCGCGCCGGATGGCGGCCGGGTCCTCCGATCGCGGATTGTCGTCGGTGACGATGACGACGTCGGCGGCTTCGACGGCGATGCGGCCCATGATCGGCCGCTTGCCGCGATCGCGGTCGCCGCCACAGCCGAAGACGCAGACGAGGCGGCCGGTGACGAACGGGCGGAGCGTCGCGAGGGCTGCGGCGAGCGCGTCGGGCTTGTGTGCATAGTCGACGACGGCGAGGCCGCCACGGGCCGCGCCGACGATCTCGAGCCGGCCACGAACGCCCTGGAGCCGACCCAGCGCCGCGATGGTCGCGGCAGCCGGCTCGCCGGCGGCCATGGCGAGGCCGGCGGCCAGCAGGGCGTTGGTGGCCTGATAGTCGCCGATCAGCGGCAGGCGGATGTCGTGGCGGGCACCGGCAGCCTCGATGACGAGGTGCTGCGCGAAACCGTCGCGACGCTGGTCGACGAGCCGCAGGTGCCGGCCCTTGCGGCCGGTGGTCGTGACCGCGAGACCGCGCCCGAGGGCGACGTCCGCCATGCGGAGGCCCCAACTGCTGTCGACGTCGATCACGGCGCCTTGTCCGGCCACCAGCAGGGTGTCGAACAGGCGGGCCTTGGCGTCGAAGTACGCCTCCATGGTCGGGTGGTAGTCGAGATGATCGCGGCCGAGGTTGGTGAACGCGCCAGCGGTCAGCCGAACGCCGTCGAGCCGGCGCTGATCGAGCCCGTGGGAGGACGCCTCCATAGCGAGGTGGGTCACACCATCGGCGGCGAGGGCGTCGAGGCTCGCGTGCAGCGAGACCGGGTCCGGCGTGGTCAGGGCGCCATAGGCGACGCCGGACGTGCGGGCGATGCCGAGGGTGCCGAGGGAGGCGCTCTCGCGGCCGAGCGCGGCGAGGATCTGGCGGGTGAATTCGGCGACCGACGTTTTCCCGCTGGTACCGGTGACTGCGAGGATGGTGGCCGGCTGCCCGGGCGTGAAGCGCGCGGCCATGAGCGCCAGGGCGCGTCGGGGGTCGTCGGACCGCAGCACCGGCACCGGCAGATCGGGCAGTGCGCAACTGGTATCGGCAAGGATGGCGACCGCGCCCTTGGCAATGGCGTCGGCCGCAAAGCGGGCGCCGTCGGTCTTGGCGCCGCCCAGCGCCGAGAACAGCCAGCCCGGCGCGATGCGGCGGCTGTCGGCGGAGATCCCGGCCACGGCAATACCACCTGCGCCAGGAGGCAGCACGGTCTCCGGTCCGGCCAGATCGGCGAGGCGGTGAATCATGGCGGCGAGATCAGCACGAAAGACGGGCGGTCACAACGCCGCCCCGATGGCGGCCAGCGAGTTCGTCCGGTGATCGCCCCTATTGGGCCAGCAATAATGGCGCCACGCGGGCGACCAGCCGGCCAGCGGCGGGGGCCGCCGTCGCGCCGGCGGCGATCTGGCCGCCGGTCTCCGCGGTCGGCTTCGGCTCGAACAGCGAGACGAGCACGACGTGGCGCGGCGCCGACATGGGGAAGGCTGCGAGGAAAGACGAGATCACCGCATTCTCGTCATAACCGCCGCGGCCCGGCAGTTCGGCCGTTCCGGTCTTGCCGCCGATGTCGAGGCCGGCCACCTCGGCGCGCCGGCCGGTGCCTTTGGGCGACGTCACATTGCGGCGCATCAGCTCGCGGATCGCCGCGCTGGTCTCAGCCGACACTACCCTGGCGCGAGGCGACGGGGGGCCGGCGCCGGCGACCAGCGTCGGCGTAACGGCAAAGCCGCCGTTTACGAGGCTGGCGGCGGCGGCGGCGAACTGCAGCGGCGCGACCGCGAGGCCGTGGCCGTAGGCGATGGTGATGGTCTCGGCGCGCCCCCAGTTCTTCGGCATTTTCGGCGGCGCCACCGGGCCGGCCTCGGTGCGCATGGGGGTGGTCAACCCGATGCGATCGAGGAACGCGCGCTGGCGCGGTGTCCCGGCCTCGAGCGCGAGCATGCCGGCGCCGACGTTGGAGGAATGGATGAAAACCTCGCGTACCGTCAGCGGGCGCCCGGCCGGATGGGAATCGCGGATCTGCCAGCGGCCGGCCGTCAACGGAATGCGCACATCGAGCACGGTGTCGAGCCCGGCCAGCTTGTGGTCGAGCGCCATGGCGACGGTCATCATCTTGAAGATCGAGCCGAGCTCGTAGACGCCACCGGTGATCTTGTCGGCGCGGGCGGGATCTTGGCTTTCCGACCAGCGGGCCGGGTCGACGGCCGGCAGCGAGGCCAGGGCCAGGACTTCGCCGGTTTCGGTGTCGAGAATTACGCCCGCGGCGCCGGCCGCCCGGTATCGGGTCATGGCGTCGGCGAGCTCCGCTTCCAGGCCATGTTGGACGCCGAGGTCGAGCGTCAACCGCAGCGGCGGGCCCGGGTCGGCGGCACTGGTGCCATCGGTCGCCCGTTCGGCGTCGATCCGGCGCTCGATGCCGGCAAGACCCTGGTTCTCTGCGCCGACGGCGCCGATGACATGGCCGGCGAGGCGGACGCCGGGGTACGTGCGGCGCGGCTCGTTGCGGAACGCCAATCCCGGCAGGCCGAGATCGTGCACCGCCTGGGCGACACGGGGGGCCAGACCGCGCTTGATCCAGACGAAGCGGCGTGTCCGGTCGGCGAGACTGCGGCGCAACTCGCGGCCATCGAGGTCGGGGAACAGTGCGACCAGCCGGTCGGCGGTGTCACCGGGGTCGACGACCAGCCAGGGATCGGCGAACAGCGACGGCGCCATCACGTCGGTGGCGAGCAGCCGACCGCGGCGATCGATGATGTCGGGGCGTGGCAGCGACTGCGGAATGGCCTCCAGTACCGCGATCCGCGGCTCGTGGCGTGGCAGGGCGGCGATGCGCAGGAGCTGCACGCCGACGGCCACGAATGCCAGAGCCAAAGCGGCGGCCACCAGGGCCAACCGGTGACGTGGATCGGCGGGTCCGAAACGGCTCATCGCCCGTTGACCGGTGTGACGATCGTCAGCTGGTCCGGGGTGGCGGGGCGCAGTCCCATCAGGCGGGCCAGCGGTTCGATGCGGGCGGGGCGGGTCAGAAAGGCACGCTCGGCCTGGAGCACGGCGACCTCGCTCCGTAGGCGCTCGAGGCGGCGCTCCTCCGCGGTTACGTGCGATTCGATGCGTCGCACCTCGTAGCTCTGATGATAGAGCCAGAAGGCGGCCACGATCGTCGCAGCCATGGCGAGTGCGGTTGTCGCGCGCAGCATTCCAGCTCCAAACACCGTCGGATCACGCGCGTGCGACGGGCGGAACGCCAATCTCCTCGAGATCCTCCTCGTGCGCGGGGGCCGTCGTGCGGACGGCGGCCCGGAGCTTGGCGGACCGAGACCGCGGATTCGCGGCGATCTCTTCCTCCCCCGGAATTATCGGACGTTGGTTAACAATCTCGAAACTGGCCCGGATCGCTTCGCTCGGCGGCAAATGGCGCGAGCGGGCCGGCTCGCGTCCGCCGCGTGCCGAGAGGAAGCGCTTGACGATGCGGTCCTCCAGCGAATGGAACGTGACGACCGCCAGCCGCCCGCCCGGTGCCAGCAAACGCTCGGCCGCGAACAGGGCGCGGGCGAGCTCGCCGAGCTCGTCATTGACGGCGATGCGCAGCGCCTGGAACGTGCGGGTGGCGGGATGGCGGTCGTGCATCTTGCGCGGCCCGAGCACGCGGCCGACGATCGCGACCAGATCACCGGTGGTCGCCAGCGGGCGCTCGGCGCGGACCTTGACGATGGCGCGGGCGATGGCGCGCGAGCGGCGCTCCTCGCCGAGCTGGAACAGGATATCGGCGATCTCTTCCTCCTCCGCCGTATTGACCAGATCGGCGGCCGAGCGGCCGGCCGACGACATCCGCATGTCGAGGGGACCCGGCTCCTGGAACGAGAACCCGCGGGCGGCCTGGTCGAGCTGCATCGAGGACACGCCGACGTCGAGGGTGATGCCGTCAACGGCGGTGATCCCGAGGTCGGCAACGATCTCGGCGATCTCGGAGAAGCGGCCGTGGACCAGGGTGAGGCGGCCATCGCTGGTGGCGACGAGCGGCTGGCCGGCGGCGATGGCAGCCGGATCGCGGTCGATGGCGACGACCGTAGCACCGGCCGCGAGCAGGGCGCGGGTATACCCGCCAAGGCCGAACGTGCCGTCGACCATGATCCTGCCGGGTGCGGGCGCCAAGGCCTCGACGACCTCACGCAGCAGTACCGGGATATGGGCGACTTGCGCCTTTTCCATTGGCAGAGTCCCGAGTTTTTCGCCCATCAAAGATATCAGAAAGTTCTATCGGAGCGTGTGGACGCACGTCTCCAGCCATGAAAAAATTACGTACAAGGATCTTTCGTGGCGGGGTCGTGCATGGCGAAGTTTCCAAATCCATGTATCGTCGTTCCCGGGATCACCGCGTCCAATCTTCTCGATGAGTACGAGCTGCCGCACCAGACGATCTGGTCCGTCGTAACCCGAGACTACGAGCGGGCCAGTCTTCATCCCGACAACCTCGACCTCGAAGCGGTCGAGCCGTCCAGGATTACGGCTGGGCAGATCTTCGAGTTGGCGTACAAGGAGCTCGTGCTCGAGCTGCGCTATAATCTCCGTTCGAAGGAAACCGAGCCGGTTCCGGTCTTTCCATTCGGCTACGACTGGCGCAAGCCCATTATCCAGAGCGCCGAGCTCCTCGAACGGTTCATCGACGAGGTCATCGCGCGGACGAAGTTGCTGCGGCACTATGATCGGGACGGCTATGGCGACGAACCGCGGGTCAACCTCATCGGCCACTCGATGGGCGGTCTCGTCATCGCGGAGTATCTCGCGAAAGCCGGCCGCGATCACAAGATCGGCAAGGTTGCGACACTGGCCACGCCCTTTCGCGGCTCGTTCGAGGCCGTCACCAAGCTGACGACCGGCACCGCCAACCTCGGCGCCCGGGAGCCAAGTTCGCGGGAACGGGAGGCGGCACGCATCACGCCGGCCCTCTATCAATTGCTACCGAGCCTCGACGGCACGGTCACGGGCCCCAACGGAGAAGCACTGTCGCTGCTCGACATCGAGACATGGCAGCCGAGCATTCTCGACACGCTGAGAAGCTACGTGCAGGAAAAAGGTCTCAACCGCAAGAAGCCCGGCGATCAGGCGACCGAGTTGCTCACGAGCCTCTTACAGACAGCTGCCGAGCATCGGGCGCGGGTCGACAACTTGAGCTTGGCGAAATCGAAGTTCCGAGCCGAGGATTGGCTTTGTGTCGTAGGGGCCGGCTCGCCGACGCGCGTCAGACTCGCGGTCACCGGGAGTGGCCGGGCGCGGCAATTCCGTTTCAGCGACGAACAGATCGAAAACCAATGGGAGGCGGCCGACGCTGATCAGCAGATCAGCAGCGGCGACGGCACGGTTCCGTTGGCCGCGGCCGTGCCGAGATTTCTTCCGCGAACGAGTATTGTGTGCGTGACATCTGGGCAGTTCGGAACCTGGGAAATTCAGGACCGGCTGACGTCCAGCATCGCGGGGTTCCATGCGATCTTGGCGAACATGGATATGTTGCATCGCCTCATCGTGTGCCATTTCAAGGGCAGTTCGGCGAAGGGGCTCAATATCTCCGGATACCCGCTACCCGGCGTCTCGGGCGCGCGCTGGTCGCCGCCGGTCGCGGATATCGAGTGTCTGCGGCCCTGAGCCAGGAGCGCCAAACAGAGCCATCCGGTCTCGATTGATCGCGGTTGCGGGCCGCAACGCCCCCAAAATCATTGCTCGAGGGACCGAATTCACGGTCTCGGAGGACGTGACCAGCTTCCACCTGGACCGACCGGCCCCCAGATCGGCATCACTCCCGCGGTGTGCCGAGCAGCTTTCGATGATCCTGAACCTTGGCGCGCGCTTGGGCGCGCCGCCCGGCGAAGCGCTCGGGCTCCCACATCTGGAATTTGTCGCCGAGGCCTACGAACGTGACGGCCGTCGATAGACCGGCGTGGGCGCGAAGCTCTTGAGGAAGGACGATGCGGCCGTCCCCGTCGATCGCGAGAACCTGGACATCACCATAGAGCGCGACAGAGAGCTCATCCCGCTCATCCGAATAGTCCGGCAGGCCGCGGAGAAGCCCATCGATCTTCTGCGCAAGTCTCTCGCCGCCGCCATCGAGTGCCGGAGCATCGAGCGAAGGGTAGCAATAGATTCCGCCCGCGTAGCCGTCACGCTCGAGCACGGCGCGAAAAGGTGCGGGGATCGAGACGCGGCCTTTGGCGTCGATCTTGTTCGTGAATGTCGAGACAAAGCGGTCCATCCCCAGGTCGAAGCCCCACCCGAACGCTTTGCTACCGACCGGCCCGAGAGCCGGCGACCGAACTCAACACCCGAACCGCAAGCGCGGTCCGCCACACACCAATCCGCCACCCGAAAGCAGCCGACCCCCCGGTCCGCGACGAACCCGCCCAACCGGGCGGGACAGGGATGGGGCGGTCGCCAAGTTCCGGCCCTCAACGGAACCGGCGCCTCAGCCCTCATCCCCTGCCCGGTGCGGACGGGCATCTATGGGATCCCATGGTTTGAGATGGGCGTCAACGGGACGTTAAGGATTTTCCGGGCGCGATTTGAGGAACTGCCCTGCCCCTGATCGCGATACCAGGAATCAAGTTAGAACCCGGCCGTCACCG
>JBMOGA010000026.1:0-48228 GCA_049318625.1 Hyphomicrobiaceae bacterium | reverse complement strand
GATCCGCATTATCCGGGCCGTGGTCTGGCGTGACCCGCCTGCCGCGAGGGCGAGATCCCGCTAGCCGTCCGCCGCTGCGCGGCGTCCGGCTTCCGGGAACGCAAGGGGGGAGGGGTGTGCGCGCTCCAGGCTCCGCTCGGGTGACCCGTCACGGTTGCGGTGGAGGTGCTGCGCGTGTCGTTCCACTGGCTGGCGCCTCGAGCGCCCAGCGTGCAACAGGCAGGGCTGCCATATGCTCCGCGATCTGAGTGGTCATGGCGGAACGGCCGAGCAGTCCGGTCTGCGTATCGACGTGGCGAACCACCGACGCCGCGTTGATCGTCGCTGCCCTCAGCGCGTCAGCGGGGGATCCGGTCTCGAACCACCATGCGGCGAACGTCGACGCCAACGCATCGCCGGCGCCCGCCGTGCCGGCGACCTCGACTTTGCGTGCGGGGCAGTGGAGCAGCGCGCCGTCGGTGCCGAGGTAGGCGCCGTCCGATCCGTCCGTCAGCAGCACGGCGCGGCATCCCAGGCGGTTCATGGCGTCGGCAAAGGCGCACAAGCCCATCTCGTGGCCTCCGCCGATCAGCCCGCGGGCGAGCAGGCGCGGCAAGCGTGTGCCCGGCGTCGGCGCCGGGCAGCGGCGGTCTTCGCCGAAGCGAGCGGCCAGCTGCGGCACCAGCGCCTCCGCCTCCATGCGATTGACGGCGAGAACGTCGATCTTTGGCAGCAACTCGATGAGCTCGCTGCCGCGCGCCGACAGTTGGCGGATGCCGGGGTTGGCGGCGACCTTCGCGCCGGACCCGGCGGCGCGGCGCACGATCTCGGGGAAGCACTTCGCCGATTCGTTGCTGAGGCCGGCGATGTACACGAGGTCGACGGCGAAGATCTCCGGGCGCAGGTCCGCGAGTTCGAGAAGGCCGTTGGCGCCGCGGAACGTGAAGACGGCGGCGTTGCGGTCGTGGGACGACAGGAGGACGGAGGCGCCGGTCGGGGCGCGGCCGTCGCGGATCGCCCAGCGGGTGGAGACGCCCTCCTCCAGGAGGCGGGACAGGATCGTCTCGGCACGGGCGTCACGGCCGAGCTTCACCAGCGTGGCCACGTCGAACCCCAGCCGGGCGAGCCCGACGGCGGTGTTCACTGCGCCGCCGCCGGTGTGTGTCGAGATCTCGAGCGCCTCGGTCTTCTTTCCTTCCTCGAGCAGCAGGAACGAGCTGTCCACGTTGGTCATGGTCACGCGCTCGATGCGGCGGCTCTCGATGATCGCGATGGTGTCGATCATGGCGCCGCCGATGGTGAGGGCTTTCATGGGTCCTTCTCCGTGTCTCAGCGGCACCTTACGTGGCTTTTGCCGCCCGCGTGCGACGGGCATTGAGCAGGAGCACGGTATTCCACCCGACGGAGACGGCCAGCGCCGCGCCAAGTCCGATCGCCGATCCGAACGGCGTCGCCATCAGATGCAGGGTGGACAGTGCGCCAGCGAAGCCGACGAGGCCGCGCAGGCCGTTGACCAGCGTGGCGGCGGTGGCCGGGCCGCCGATGCGCGGGTGCAGGATCACGATCAAGCTCGTGAACACGATGGGGTAGACGGCGAAGAAGCCGGTGGCGGCCGGGCCGAGTTGCCAGCTGACCAGTGTCACGGTGCCGGTGAGCAGGGCGACGCCCAGTCCGCGCGCCGGCACGTCGTACCAGCGGCGCTGGACCGGGCCCGCGAAGGCGGCGCGGCGCAGGCGCCAGGTGATGGCGATGGCCGGGATGAAAAGGGCGACGTTGAGGGCCAGGGCCTCCACCAGGGTCCAGTGCCGCAGTGAAATGATCGCGGCTGCCGCTCCCCATGACAGGGCTGCCAGGCCGAGGCTTACGGCGGTGCTCCAGCGCTGTGCCGCCAGCGCGTAGACGACCGTGAAGACGGCGGTGGCGGAATTCGACGCCAGGCTGACGAGGGCGGCTGCGGCGATGAAGCCGGCGCCGTGATCGACGGCCAGGATGACGTAGATGGGCCCGGCCGAAACCGGCAGGGTGACGATCATGGCGCCGAGGAACGGGCCGGCGCGTTCGGTGACGAGCGACGCCGAGACGACCACGGCGGCCGCGGCGGCCATCTTGATCAGGAGGGGGAGGAGGTCGATGCCCATCGCGGCCATCCCTGCGGGTGTTGCCGACCGTGGCGGCGGGGCGGCCGGTCCGGCCCGGACGATGGGTTGGCGTCGGCGCCGCGGCCGTGGGTCAAACGCGGACCCAGCCGTTCGGTGTGAGCGCTTCCTGCGGCTGAAAGCGGCTCTTGTAGGCCATCTTGCGAGAGCCGCGGATCCAGTAGCCGAGATAGAGGTGGGGCAGGCGCAGGCGGCGCGTGTGTTCGATGTGGTCGAGGATCATGTGGGTGCCAAGACTGCGCTCGGGCATTTCCACATTGTAGAAGGAGTAGACCATCGAGATGCCGTCGGAGAGTCGATCGGAGAGGGCGACGCCAACAAGCGGCCAGCTCTCGACGCGGGTCGAGCGGGCGTGGGCCGGGCGCACGCGGTACTCGGTGATGAAGGTGTCGACGATCGAATCCTCGATCATCATGGCGAAGTCGAGCACGGTCATGTCCGCCATGCCGCCGTCGGAGTGGCGGCTGTCGATGTAGTCGCGGAACAATCCGTACTGCTCGGAGGTTGGGCGTGGCGGCAGGCGGCGGGCAATGATGTCGGAGTTCTTCTCGCGGATCTTCCGAAACGAGCGTCCCTCCTTGAACTCGCCGGCCACCACGCGCACCGAGACGCAGGCCTGGCAGCCGTCACAATAGGGCATGTAGGCGATGTTCTGGCTGCGCCTGAACCCGCCCTTCAGCAGGCTGTCGACCAGGGCTGCGGGCTTGTCCGGCGTCAGATGAGTGAACAGTTTGCGTTCGAGGCGGCCCGGCAGATAGGGACACGACTGCGGCGCCGTCACGTAGAACTCGGGGAACTTCTTATGCTGCTCTGTCATCGGGCGCGGCGGTTCTCAGCGTGACAGGAGCTGCGCGACGCGGGGCGCGAAGTACGTGAGGATGCCGGCGGCTCCGGCGCGCTTGAAGGCCAGCAGGCTTTCCATCATGACCTTGTCGCCGTCGATCCAGCCGCGTTCGGCGGCGCCCATGACCATCGCATATTCGCCGGACACCTGATAGGCGAAGGTTGGCACACCGAACGTTTCGTGGACGCGGCGCACGATGTCGAGATAGGCGATGCCGGGTTTCACCATCACCATGTCGGCACCCTCGTCGATGTCGAGAGCGACTTCGCGGATCGCCTCGTCGGTGTTGGCGGGATCCATCTGATAGGTGCGCTTGTCGCCCTTGAGCACGCCGCCGGAGCCGACGGCATCGCGGAACGGGCCGTAGAAGCCCGAGGCATACTTGGCCGAGTAGGCCATGATCTGCGTGCCGGTGTGGCCCTCGGCCTCGAGGGCCTGGCGAATGACGCCGATGCGGCCGTCCATCATGTCGGATGGGGCAATCACGTCGCAGCCCGCCTCGACCTGCACCAGGGCCTGCGCGACGAGGGCCTCGAGCGTGCGGTCGTTGACGATTTCGCCGTCTTCCAGCAGTCCGTCGTGGCCATGGGTGGTGTAGGGATCGAGCGCCACGTCGAGCACGACACCGAGATTCAAGCCCTTGCTCTTGATCGCACGGGTCGCGCGGCACACCAGATTGTCGGGGTTGGCGGCTTCGCGGCCGTCCTCGGATTTGCGCGCGGCGTCGGTCATCGGGAACAGCGCGACGGCGGGAATGCCGAGCTTGGCCGCATGCTCGGCCTGCTCGACGATGAGGTCGACGGAGAGCCGCTCGACGCCCGGCATCGACGCAACGGGCTCGCGCCGGCCGCTGCCGTCGATCACGAACATCGGCCAGATCAGGTCGCTCACGGTCAACGTGTTTTCGGCGACGAGACGGCGTGCCCAGTCGGCGCGGCGGTTGCGGCGCATGCGGGTCGCCGGGAAACGGCCAACGCCGGCGCCGTGGGCCGCCAAGCCCGCCGTTCCCACTGCCCTGCCGAACCGGCCCGCACTCTCCTGCATGTCTCGCCTCCTCGCGCGTTGCCTCAGCATGGACGCGGGAGCAGCAAGATTGCAAGGGCGCGATCGCGGCCTACTCGCAGAAGCTGCCGGTGCGCCGCTCAGCCATGTCGACGTGGAAGTGGTTCTCGTGGGCGCGATTGGCTTCGGGCCCCAGCACCGTGCCGAATATCCGGCAGGCACTGTCGTGGATGTCCTTCAGGAATCGGGCCTTTCGGTCGGCCGGCACGTCGCGCGAGACGACCAGCGAGCGGGCGTTGTCGCGCGGGCCGCCGAGTTGGCTCGGCGGATTGAAGGCCGCGGTCGAGCCATTCGGGATCACCTGACCGGCAAGGGTCCGCAACCCGTTGCCGACGGCGTCGGGAGCCGGCGCACGCGCGACGGCGGCCGGTGGCGAGGCGGTGGCGGGGCGCACGGCCATCGTCGGCGGGGGAAGGGCGACCGGCCGTCCGGCGACGAAGGCCGGTGGCGGGGCCGCCACGGGGCGCGGGGCCGCGGGCATCGCCACCAGAGCGGGCGGGGCCGGGGCGGCGGGTTTGGCGGTCTCTGGCGTCGCCGATGCGGGTGCCGGCGGCTTGGCGGCGGCAAGCGCGCGTTCCCGATCGGCGCGGACGATCTCCCGCTGGGTCGGGCCCCAGTGATCGAGGACGGCGGTCTCGTAGCCGCCGGCGGTGAGGAACGCGCTGATGTCGAGGGCGTTGGCGCGGCCGTGCTCGCTCAGGCGGGCGCTGCGGAGCCCATAGGCATTGCGACAGGAGTAGGAACTCATCACCTCCATGCGGATGAGCGGCAAACCGAGGTGCTTGGTGGCGCTCGGCTGGAGCACGGCCAGCCACTTGCTGAGACCGACGACCATTTCGCAGGAGACCACCGGCGGCGGCGAGAACGTGACTTCGGGATTGCGGCCGATGCTGACGAGTTGCACGGCGGCAGGGGAGCCGCAATCGCCGTCCCGGAACGGCTCGACCGGCAGGGCCACGACATCGAGCTTTTCGAGCAGCGCCGAGCAGGACTGGCGGGCCTGATCGATCTCGGCCTTCGACCAGCCGGATTGTTTCGGGGCTTCCTTGGCGCGGCGCACCTCGGTCAACGTGCGGGGCCAGGATGGTTCCGGCGCCGGCCGGGCGAGGAACTTGGTGGGGGCCGGATCGGCGGCGGTCGCGGCGGGCGCCGGCCCGGACGCGGCCAGAACGATCGCGGCAGGGGCCGTTTCGGCGGCTGCTGAGCCGGGCGTCTGCGGGACCGGTCGCGGTGTCTCGGGGGCCGTGAAAATGCTGCCGCGCAGCGCGGTGGCCGCGAACGAACGCCCGGCCGGCTGGTTGTCGTCTGCCGCCCGAGCACACGCAAAGCCGGCGCAGCCGAAAACGACCGCAACAACCAGCCGCAGCTGCTCTCTACGTACCCGCATGGACCCCCCGTCCACGTGTCGCCGGTACGCAGGCGAATCACAGCTTCAAAACGGTGCTACAAAGACGGTTGGCGTGTATAGAGCGATCGTGGCCGAAGCAAGCCAGGCGCAAGCTGGCGGTTGACGACGGGTGGCCACTCTGTTGATGACGGGATCGTTGTGGGGGAAGCGAAGTCGGTGGTGATGGCCGCAACGGCGGGTGACGGCGCGACGGTCAAGGGGGACGTGTCGGGTGGTGTGGATATTCACATTGCCGGCGCAACCGGCCTCATGACCCTCGATCGCTGTGCGGCGCACAATGCGCTGACCGATTCGATGCGGCGGGCGATCGCCGACGCGGTGCCCAATCTGGCACGCGACGCCCGGGTTTATGCGGTGGTGATCCGCTCGGCCTGCCCGCGGGCCTTCTGCGCCGGCGGCGATGTGCGGGAGATCACCGAGATGGCCCGCCGGGACCCGGCGGCGACGCGGGCCTCGCTGGCGCGCGAATATGGCCTCAACTGGCTGCTCGAGTGCTTCTCGAAACCCACCGTGTCGCTGATCGACGGAGTCGTGATGGGCAGCGGGGTCGGGATCTCGTTGTACGGGACACACCGCGTGGCCGGGGAAGGTTACGCCTTCGCGATGCCGGAAACCGCGCTGGGGTTGTTTCCGGACGACGGCGTTTGCCACGCCTTCGCGCGCATGCCGGGCGAGATGGGGATGTTCCTCGGCCTGACCGGGCGGCGGATCGGGCGGGCCGACGCCTATGCGCTCGGGCTCGTGACCCATTGCCTGCCGGCCTCACGTTTCGCCGAGGTCCAGGCCGCCCTCGCGGACGCCGATCCGGTCGATCCGCTGCTGGATGGGCGGCATGTCGATCCGGGTCCTGCGGCGCTCGCCCCATTCCGGCCGCTGATCGCGTCGTGCTTTTCCGCTTCGAGTCTCGCGGAGATCGTCCGGCGGTTGGAGGCGGCCGTTCGACAGGGTGGCGACAACGGCGCATTCGCCGAGGGGGTTCTGGCCGACCTCGGCCGGGCGTCGCCGCTCTCGCTTGCGGTGACCTTCCGCCATATCCGCGAGGCGCGCGGCCTCGACCTGCGGTTGACACTGATGCGGGACTACAGGCTCGCTTGCCGGTTCCTCGACGGGGCCGATTTCTACGAGGGCGTGCGGGCCGTACTGGTCGACAAGGACCGGAACCCCAAGTGGCAGCCGGCGGCGCCGGCCGAGGTCACGCCCGGTCGCGTCGACCGCTTCTTCCAGCTGCGCCTCGACGACGAACTGGTGCTGCCGACTCGCCAGGAAATGCAGGCGGCGCGGGTCTGAGCAGTATTCATTGCCGAAAATACGGAAATAGTACGCGCCATAACTGTTTGTTTACTGGTTTCTTTAGGGTGTAGTTCATGCGTGCACTATAGGTTATTTTGCAACTTTGGCGTTAGGCATCCGAACACGTGTTCGAGAGTACGGGGCTTGCCCTATGAATTTTGCACTCGGCATCGCGCGTCACCGTGAACCGGTCGACGAAAGCATCCGCGGAGAATACCTGCAGGCCCTACGCCTGATCGAGCGGCTGCATCGGTTGCTGCTCGATGTCATCAAGGACGAGTTCGATCGGACCGGCTTCGGGGACGATCTGAACTCGGTACAGGCGCTGCTGATCTACAACATCGGCGACAGCGAGCTGACCGCCGGCGAGTTGAAAACCCGCGGGTACTATCTCGGCTCCAATGTGAGCTACAACCTGAAGAAGCTCGTGGAGATGGGCTACATCCACTACAAGCGGTCCGATACCGACCGCCGCTCGGTGCGTGTCAGCCTGTCGGCCAAGGGCAAGCAGGCCTGCGAAGTGGTCCAGAAGCTGTATCAGCGCCAACTCGGCTCGGTCGAGACGGTCGGCGAGGTCGGGATGGACGAACTCAAGGTGCTCAACAAGGCTCTCGTGCGGCTCGAGCGGTTCTGGTCGGACCAGATCCGTTACCGGCTCTGACGCCGCCGTAGTCCGAACTCGTCTCCCGTGTTCGCCGCCGCCCGGGCCGCTCCGCGTCCTGGGCGGCGGCGCAACGCGTTGGTGCTGTGGCGCCGCGGCATCATCGCGCCGCATTCTCGACCCGCGGCCGCGTCGATGCCTTCCGCGATCGGCGCGGATCACCGAGTCTCTGCGCAGCATTGCCGCCGTCGTCCGGTTCGCAGGCGTGCGCGCCCTGCGGCACGCAACCGTTACGGTCCGGTGCTGGTTCGCTTGGCTGGAGTTCGGCACCGGCGCGGCCTCGAGCGGGTACGGCTCATCCGGACCGACAGGGAGAGTGGTTGATGGCTCGCACACGGCTGGCGATCGGTTGTCTCATGGCAGCAGTGGGGATGTGGGCGGCGCCCGCCGTCGCCAACGACCCCAATACCTGGATGCTGTTTCCCGGTGGCGCGGCGGAGAGATCCCAGTCCGGCGTCGCCTATGACCGCGAATTCGTGCGCGAGTGGGAGGCCAACCCGCCGCGCGGCTTTCCGACGCTGGCGGCCGGCAACCTCGAGGCCATGAAGGTCGCGATCCGGCGCTACAGCGAGATCGTCGCCCAGGGCGGCTGGAAGGTCGTCCCGGACAAGGCGCTGGAGGTCGGGATGACCGACCCCGCCGTGGGGCTGCTGGCCGAGCGCCTGGCGATGTCGGGGGACCTGCGCGAGCAGGGCGTTTCCAACTATTTCGACTACGGACTCGAGAAGGCGGTGAAGCGGTTCCAGGCCTCCAACGGGCTGTCGCCGACCGGTATCGTCGACAAGCGGACGATCGTGGCGCTGAACGTGCCGGCGTCGTCGCGGCTCAAGCAACTCAAGCTCAATCAGACGCGGCTTCAGGAGTTCGCCCGCTCGATGCCGAAGCGGTACGTGGTGGTGAACATCCCGGCGGCGCAGGTGGAGGCGGTGGAGAGCGACCGGGTTGTCTCGCGCCATGCCGGCGTGGTCGGCAAGATCGACCGGCCTTCGCCGCTGCTGCGGTCGGCCATCCATGAGCTGAACTTCAACCCGGTGTGGCACCTGCCGCCGACGGTGATCGACAAGGATCTCATTCCGCGCGGCCAGGAGATGCAACGCAAAGGGCAGAGCGTGCTGACGAAGTTCGGCATCGACGCCTACGATGGCCAAGGGCGCAAGCTCGATCCCGAGCGCGTCGACTGGTCGTCGGCCCAGTCGCGCGGTCTGACGTTCAAGCAGCAGCCGGGCAAGGACAACCCGCTCGGGTTCCTCAAGATCAACTTCCACAACAGCCATTCCGTCTATCTGCACGACACGCCGTCGGAGACGATTTTCGGTCGCAACTTCCGGGCGGCGAGCTCGGGTTGTGTCCGTGTCCAGGGGATCGAGCAGCTGGCCGCATGGCTGCTCGTCGAGAACGGCGGGTGGGGAGCCGAGCGCATCGAGCAGATCAAGAAAACGGGGGAGCGGCTCGACGTGAAGGTGAAGCGTCCGACGCCGCTCTACTTCGTCTACATCACCGCCTGGGCGACCGAAGATGGGGTGGTTCAGTTCCGGCGCGACCTCTATCAGAAGGACGGGATCGGGGCGACGGCTGCGGCGTACTGAGCCGTCAGACTTGATTACGGTCAAGGTTGCGGGCTCGAACCGCATGCGACAGTCCGCTCGCCACACGTCGTCGACGTCGGTGCTAGCTTCAAAAAAATACGCAATGGCAGGGTCGGGGAACATGAACTACGAGGCACGGTTTGGGGCGGCGCTGGCGGAGCTGCAGGCCGAGGGTCGCTATCGCGTGTTCGCCGACATCCGCCGCGATCGCGGGGCGTTCCCCAAGGCGCAGTATTTCCGCAACGGGCAGGTGCGGCCGATCACCGTGTGGTGCTCGAACGACTATCTCGGCATGGGGCAGAACCCGGTCGTTCTGTCGGCGATGCACGAGGCGATCGATACGGCGGGCGCCGGCTCCGGCGGCACGCGGAACATCTCCGGAACGACGCGCTATCACGTCGAACTCGAGGAGGAGCTGGCCAGCCTGCACGGCAAACAGGCCGCTCTGCTGTTCACGTCCGCCTACGTGGCCAACGACACGACGCTGTCGACGCTGCAGAAGCTGTTCCCGGGGATGGTGATCTTCTCCGACGAGAAGAACCACGCCTCTATGATCGCCGGCATCCGCCACGGCGGCGGCGAGAGGCACATCTTCCGCAACAACGATCTCGCGGATCTGGAAGCCAAGCTCAAGGCCGTGCATCCGTCGCGACCGAAGCTGATCGCCTTCGAGTCGGTCTACTCGATGGATGGATACATTTCGCCGATCGCGGCGATCTGCGATCTCGCCGAGAAATACGGCGCCATGACCTACCTGGACGAGGTGCATGCCGTGGGCATGTACGGTCCGCATGGCGGCGGCATCGCCGAACGTGACGGCGCCATGAGCCGGGTGGACATCATCAACGGCACGCTGGCAAAGGGCTTTGGCGTCATGGGCGGCTATATCGCCGGCAGTCAGGCCTGCTGCGACGCCATCCGCTCGTACGCGCCGGGCTTCATCTTCACCACGTCGCTGGCGCCTGCGGTCGCGGCCGGTGCGCTCGCGAGCGTGCGTCATCTCAAGACGAGCACGGTCGAGCGGGCCCGGCATCAGGAGCGTGCGGCGACATTAAAGGCACGACTGAAGGCGGCCGGTCTGCCGGTGATCGACAATCCGAGCCATATCGTTCCTGTTCTGGTCGGTGATCCCGTGGTCTGCAAGGCGCTCACGGACGCGCTGCTGGATCGGTTCGGCATCTATGTTCAGCCGATCAACTACCCGACGGTACCACGCGGACGCGAACGTATCCGCCTGACACCGACGCCCTTCCATTCGGATGCCGACATGGCTCAACTGCAGGACGCTCTGACCACGTTGTGGTCGGAGCTGGTGATGCCGGTCGGCCGTGCCCAAATGGCGGCCGAGTGAGCGCACCGCTCTCCGGCCGGCGTCCCTGACGGGAGCCGGCCCGTTCACGCGCGGCTGCATTCGCAGCCTCAGGGTCCTTTTTTCCGCCCGGTGGAGCTGTCGGCCGCTCGTGCTTTCGGCCGCCGGTTGGCGACGCGCGCGACGGCGCCCTTGACCTTGTTCCAGGCCGTGATCTTGCGGATGAGATCGGACGTGCGCGAGCCGCTGGCGTCCTTGGTCAGCGTCACCTGACGGGTGAAGTAGCCGGCGAGGTGGGGCCGGTTGGCGACGCTGATGAGCAAGGCTTGCGGCAGTTCGGACTTGATCATTTCGAGGAAACTCGCCTGGGACTGATCGTCCAGCGCCGACATCGCCTCGTCGAGAATGATGAGGCCCGGCCGGTGCACCAGCAGGCGGGCGAAGGCGAGCCGCTGCTGCTCGCCGCCCGACATGGTGCGGTCCCAGCTCGACTGCTCGTCGAGGCGGATCGCCATCGCTTCGAGGCCGCAGCGTTTCAAGGCGTCGATCAGCTTGTCGTCGGCGATGGCGCCCGAGGGCAGTGGGTAGGACATCACCGACCGCAGCGTTCCGAACGGCAGATAGGGGCGCTGCGGAAGGAAGGACACCGAGGTGTCCTTGGGCAGCATGATCGTACCCGAACCCCAGGGCCAAAGTCCGGCAATGGCCCGCACCAGGATGCTCTTGCCGGTGCCGGACTTACCGGTGACCAGCACGGCCTCGCCCGGTTCGGCCCGCATCGCCGCGTCGGCGATCAGGGTCTTGCCGCTGTGCAGGCGGACGGCGACCTTGTCGAGCTCCAGGTTCGGATGCTCGCTCTGCTTGAAGTCGATGCGATTCTGTTCCTCGCCGGATCGGGAGGCGCTGCGGATGTACATGTTCAGCTCGGCAACGCGGGAGGCCGCGGCGTACCACTCCGAGATGCGGGCGAAGTTGGCGGTGATCCAGCCGAGCGAAGCCTGGACCGTGCCGAAGGCGGTCGCGGCCTGCATGACGGTGCCGAGCGATGCCTCACCGGAGAGATACTTCGGCGCCATCAGCAGGACCGGGATGACGGGGGCCGCCAGCGCCGACGAATTGACCACGATCGTCATGTAGCTCCAGCGGAAGGCGTAGGCGCGCCAGCGGCCGACCACAGTCGTGAACCGACTGAGCAGAACGCGCTGCTCGCCCTCCTCGCCGCGCACCAGGGCGACGCTTTCGGCGTTCTCGCGCAGGCGCGTCAGTTCATAGCGGAATTGAGCCTCTGCCTCGCTGCGCTCGCGGTAGCGGTCGGCGAAGGAGCTGCCGACCAGCACCATCATGCCGGAGACGGAGAGGGCATAGATGACGGCGGCGAACACCATGAAGCCCGGGATCGTCGTGCCGGCCAGCGTGATCGAGCCGCCGACGCTCCACAGGATGCCGACGAAGGCGGTGAAGGTCACCACGGCACTCATGAAGCCGATCACCAGTTCGACGACCGGCTCGACCGAGACGCGCAGATCCTCCGCGATGCGGGCCTCGGGCGCGAAGTCGGCGCCGCGCAGGACGTTGAGGCGGTAGTAGGCTTGGTTTTCCAGCCATAGCTTCAGCGTCCGCTCGGTCAGATGCTCGCGCCAATAGATCTGCAGGAGCAGGCGCGACAGCTGGGCGAGCACGACGTTCGTGGTGGCCGCCACGACGAGAACCACGAACAGCAGTGCCGAGGTCGTCAGCCCGTCGAGCGACTTCTTCTCGATGGCGTCATAGAAGCCCTTGTTCCAGGCATTGAGGGCGACCTGCATGCCGACGTCGATCAAGGCCAGCGCGAAGGCGCCGATCGTCAGGGTCCAGGCCAGCCGCCATTTCGGGCCCGACCAGAAGCTGCGCGACAGCTGCGCGATCGACATGACCACATTGAAGAACGACATGGGTGTGCGCTCGATTCTCGACGGCTGCTGCGCCGGCCGTCCGGCCGACGCTTCCGGATATCGGGTTTGCCCCAACTTCTGTTGGCACGCACCATCGCAACCGCGCGGAGCGCCCGCAAGCGATCGATTAACTCTGTTTCGTTGTCGGGGGGCATCACTGGCGGACAGCCGCCGCGGCGGGAAAGGTTTCGACCGCGTGTGCCGGGGGGAACAGCGGGACGGTCCATTTCGCACGATGATGCGTAGAGATCGCTTCGGTCGTTTGTTCGCGCTCGGCCGAGGTGCCGGCTCGGCAACCCTCCATCGTCGCAAGGATGGCCAAGTGCTATGTACAGTCAGGATTCCATTTGCTCGGTCGTGATCGAGCTGCTTTCGGACGACGTGCTGTCCCCCTGGTTCAATCGGCAGGACCTGATGGGCATCACGGCCGGCCGCCTCGCAGGGGTGCGTGACGAAGAGGTGCATGCCTTCCTGGAGCAGCTTCGGGAGCAAGGCGTCATTCAAACCCGGCGCAACGCCGCCGGCGATATCGAGGTGGCCCTGGCCACGGCGGTGCAGCCGTCGGCGTCTCGGGCGGCCTGTGGGCCCGGCGGGTCGCGCTAGAACCGGAGTGATGCTCTTGCGGAGGAAGCTCACCGTCATTCTGGCGACCGATGTGGACGGCTACGGCCTGATGCTCGCCCAGGACGAGGAAACGACGGTGCGGCGCTTCCGTGACTGCAGCGCCGTGCTGACCGAGTTCATCGAGCGGGCCGGCGGGCGGATCTTCAATCAGGCCGGCGATGCGATCCTGGCCGAGTTCCGCAGTGCCATCGACGCGGTGCGCTGTGCGATCGATGCGCAGGAAAGCCTGAGAACCCGCAACATCGGGGTGTCGCCCGGTCAACAGATGGCCGTGCGGATCGGCATCACGATCGGTGACGTCGTCGATCGGGATGGCGATCTGCTCGGCGACGGCGTGAACATCGCCGCGCGACTGCGGACGCTGGCGCCGGCCGGCGGGATCTGTGTGTCGCGCGCCGTTCACGAGGCGGTGGTGAGCAAGCTGGTGGTTCAGTTTGCCGACGCGGGGCCGCGCCAGCTCAAGAACATCCCGGAGCCCGTCCACGCCTTCATGATATCGTTCGACGACGCTCCGCCGCCGGCGGCCGTGGCAACGACACCCGCGCGGCGCGTTCGGGCGGTGCGCCCGGCGCTGGTGGCCGCGGGGGCTCTGGCGCTCGTCGGCGTCTTGGCGGGGGGGCTTGCCTATGTGCAACCCTGGACGCATGCCGTGCCGAGCGGCGCCCGCATCGTCGCGCCGGATGCGCCCGGCGTTGCGGTCAAGCCGGGTCCTGTCGCCACGAGCGATCCGATTTCGACCATCCGGCCCGAGCCGCCAACGGTCGCCAACGCCGAGCCCGGTGCGACGGTGGCAGCGCCGGCGCCGCTGGACACGCTGACAGCGAAATACCGCGTGACCCGGCAGTGGCACGATTGTCTCGAAGCGGACGCGGCCGAGACGATCACGACGGCCTGCCGAAGCCTGATCGCGCAGGAGGGGATCGGGGCCGGCGACCGGGCGCGCCTCCTCTACCGCTACGGTCGCGGGCTGCGGGATCTCGGCGAGACCGATCTGGCCGTTCGCGCCTACACGGATTCGATCGCCCTCAAGCCCTTGTCCGAGGCCTTCTCCCATCGCGGCGTGGCCCATTACGACAAGGGTGATTTCCCTCGCGCCCTCGCCGATTTCGGTGAGGCGCTGGCGCTCGACCCGCGCTCGGTCGAGGCCATGAACAACCGGGCCTGGACCCTGTTCAAGGCCGGTGACCTCGCCAAGGCGCTGGCGGATGCCGATCGCGCCGTGCAGCTCGACGCCGGCAAGGCCTACGCTTGGGATACGCGCGCGCACATCAACGAAGCCCGCGGCGAGCGGGCGGCGGCCATCAGCGACTACCGCAAGGCCCTCAGTCTCGACGCGACGATGGCGTCCAGCCGGGACGGGCTTGCGCGGATGCGGGCGTCGCCCTGATGGCGAGTTGACTACCGCTCGTTCAGCTCAACTCGACGATGCCGTGGGCAGTACCCGGCAGGTCGGCTATATCAACAGAGGCAGCATGCGCCGCCTCGGCGTGACAGGAGAAAGCCGCATGTGGAGTCAAATGGTACGTCCAACCTTGTTCGCGCTGGTGCTCGCCGCGGCGGCTGGCGGCCAGTCGATCCCCGGCGCGGCCCAGTCTGCGGCCCCGTCGTCGGACCAGATCATCGAAGCGTTGCAGCCGCGGCGGACACGGGGGCTGTCGGTGAAGCCGACTCCCGCCGATGCCGAGCGCGCCCAGGTCATCGAGGACCTGAAGGCGCGCGCCGCCACGCGGGCGCTGTCGGTCGGGGAACGGACGCAGCTCGCCGAGGCGGTCAAGGACAAGCCGGCGATCGACATCGAGATCTTCTTCGAGCTCGACTCGGCGGCGATCTCGCCGAAGTCGCGCGATGCTCTCGGCGCGCTCGGGACGGCGCTGCGCAGTGACGCGCTGAAGGGCGCCTCGCTGCTGATCGCCGGGCACACCGATGCCCATGGCAAGGCCGACTACAATCAGCGCCTGTCCGAGCGGCGGGCCCAGGCGGTGAAGGATTATCTGGCAGCGACGTTCAAGGTTGCCCCAACCGCTCTGACCGTGGTCGGCTACGGGTCGGAGCGACTGAAGGTGGCCCAGTCGCCCTATGCGGGCGAGAACCGGCGGGTGCAGATCGTCAACCTGACCGACAGCCGCGTCAGCCAGAAGCCGTGAGGCCGGACAGCGGCCGGCGTGGCGCCGGTCGCCCTTCGAAGAGTGCCGGGCAACGGCACCCAGGAAACGCGAGGAGGACACGCCATGGCGAACGAGAGTGTACTCGTCGCGCGCCTCAGGTCGGTGTTGACGATCACGCTCAATCGTCCCGACAAGCTCAACGCCTTCAATGACGAGATGAGCAGCCGCCTGCAGGCCGCGCTGGTGGAGGCGGGTGGCGCCGATGTGCGCGCCGTGGTGCTGACGGGGGCGGGCAAGGGCTTTTCCTCCGGACAGGATCTCGCCGACCGGATGGTCGTGGCCAACGGCGGATCGATCGATCTCGGCGAAACGATCGACACCAACTGGAACCCGGTGGTGCGGGCGATCCGTGACCTCGAGAAGCCGGTGATCTGCGCGGTCAACGGCGTTGCGGCAGGTGCCGGTGCCAACCTCGCGCTGGCGTGCGATATCGTGCTGGCGGCGCGGTCGGCGAAATTCATCCAGCCGTTCTGCCGGCTCGGCCTGGTGCCGGATGCCGGCGGCACTTATCACCTGCCGCGCCTCGTCGGCACGGCGCGGGCCAAGGCGCTGGCCTTGCTCGGCGATGCGGTCGGTGCCGAGCAGGCCGAGCGTTGGGGCATGATCTGGAAGGTGGTCGACGATGCGGAGCTGCAGGCGGAGGCGATGAGGCTCGCCGAGCATCTGGCGGCGCAGCCGACCTATGGGCTCGGTCTGATCAAACAGGCCATTCATCAGAGTGCGGTCAATACGCTCGACCAGCAGCTCGACGTGGAGCGTGACCTGCAGCGCAAGGCTGGGTCGACGCCCGACTATGCCGAAGGCGTGCGGGCGTTCATGGAGAAGCGGCCGCCGCGGTTCACGGGGAAGGCCAGGTGAGCGGGACGGCGGCGGGCATGAACGGCGAAGCGCTGGCGCGGGCGTGCGCGGATGCGATGTGGGCCGAGGACCGGGCGTCCCGGGGGCTCGGGATGGCGCTGCTGGAGGTCGGCCGGGGGCGCGCCGTCGTGGCGATGCAGATCACCGACGTCATGGTGAACGGCCACGGGCTCTGCCATGGCGGCTTCATTTTCACGCTCGCCGACAGCGCCTTCGCGTTCGCCTGCAACACCTACGATCAGCGGACGGTCGCGCAGCACTGCGCGGTGACGTTCCTGCGCGCGGGCAAGCTCGGCGAGCGGCTGGTGGCAACGGCGGTCGAGCGCAGCCGCAGCGGCCGCAGCGGCATCTACGACGTGACGGTTGCGCGCGAGGATGGCACTGTGATCGCCGAGTTTCGCGGCAACTCGCGGACCATCGACGGCACGCTGCTGCCGCCCAGACGACAGGAGTAGACCCGTGGGAGATGCCTTCCTCTGTGCCGGCGTGCGGACGCCGATCGGCCGCTACGGCGGCGCGCTGTCCGGCGTGCGGCCCGACGATCTGGCGGCGCATGCGATCCGCGAGCTGATGAAGCGGGTGCCGGGTGTGCCGGCGGGCGCCATCGACGACGTGGTGTTCGGGTGCGCCAATCAGGCGGGCGAGGACAACCGCAATGTCGGGCGCATGGCGGCGCTGCTGGCGGGCTTGCCCGAGACCGTCTCGGGCGTCACCGTCAACCGGCTGTGCGGCTCGGGTCTCGATGCGCTCGGACAGGCGGCGCGGGCCATCAAGGCCGGCGAGGTCGATCTCATCGTCGCCGGCGGTGTCGAGAGCATGAGCCGCGCGCCGTTCGTGATGGGCAAGGCGACCGAGGCCTTCTCGCGCACCGCCGAGGTGTTCGACACCACGATCGGGTGGCGCTTCGTCAATCGTCTGATGAAGGAGCGCTACGGCGTCGATTCGATGCCGGAGACGGCGGAGAACGTGGCCGCGGACTTCCGGATCGCGCGGGCGGATCAGGATGCCTTCGCGTTGCGCAGCCAGCAGCGGGCGCTCGCGGCGCAGGCGAGAGGGCGGCTCGCGCAGGAAATCGCCCCGGTCTCCATTCCGCAACGCAAGGGCGCGGCGGTCGTGGTCGACACGGACGAGCATCCGCGCGCGACCACGCTGGACAAGCTCGCGGCGCTTGCGACGCCGTTCCGGGCCGGTGGATCGGTGACGGCCGGAAACGCCTCGGGTGTCAACGATGGCGCCGCCGCGCTGCTCGTCGCTTCGGCCGCGGCCGTGGACCGGTGCGGGCTCACGCCGCTCGCGCGGATCGGGGCGATGGCGACGGCCGGCGTGCCGCCGCGGATCATGGGAATCGGTCCGGCCCCGGCCTCACAGAAGCTGCTCGACCGGCTGGGGCTCAAGATCTCGGATATCGACATCATCGAGCTCAACGAGGCATTCGCGGCCCAGGCGCTGGCGGTGACGCGCCAACTCGGACTCGCCGATGACGCCGGGCACGTCAATCCCAACGGTGGCGCCATCGCGCTCGGCCACCCGCTCGGCATGTCGGGCGCGCGTCTGGCACTGACCGCCGCCATCGAACTGCGGGAGCGGCAGGCCCGGCGGGCGCTGTGCACGATGTGCATCGGTGTCGGCCAGGGCATCGCGCTGCTGCTCGAGCGCGTCTAGCTCGCCCGCCGCTCATCCAAAAGAGCGTGTCGGCGCCGTGGCGGTCGATGGGCGCTCTATCGGGATTTCGGCCCCTCCGCCGTTTTGGCCTCGCGTGCGGCGGCCCCCTTCGCTAGGCAGGCGTTGGCCAGCGCCTTGCCGAGCGGGCGCAGGTGGTCGCGGTATTGCTCGGCTTGGTCGCTGGTTGTCGCTGCGCTGCCGGTCGCCCGTTCGAGCTTGGCCAGCGCGGTGCGGACCTCCGCCGGCAGTTCGCGGCCCACGTCGTCGAATGCCGGGACGATACCGTCCATCAGCTCGGCGGTGGCTTCCCGCATGCCGGCGAGGCGGCCGCCGGCATAGGCGCGCAGCCAGATCGCGAACCCGAGGGCCGCCATCACTGCGACGACAAGTGCAATCTCCATGGCTCTTCCTTCGATCGGGGCGCGTGGTTCGCATCCGTTCGAAAGGTGTCACGGCGCCGCGCCGTTGTCCTGCGTTTCCGACGGGAATACCGTCGGCGGGGTCAAGCCGCCGTCAACTCGACGAAGCGATCCCGGTAGGACTTGAGCCGTTCGCTGTGCTGCTGGAGCAGCGGATCGATGATGCCGACCAGGCGCTCGAATTCGACGGGATCGACGGCCAGCTTGCGATCGACCACGTCCTGATAACGCTGCAGGGCCTGCTCCTGCTCCAGGGTCATGCCCACGAAGTCCGCCAGAGCGAAGAAGTTCTCGGCGAGCAGGCAGAGGGCCTGCTTGTTCGTGCGGCAGGCGCGGATGACGCTCTCCATGCCGCCTTCCAGAACCGAACGGGGATAGGGCAGCACGCGCTCGTTCTGCAGCAGTGGCAGCGAACGGCGCATGAGCAGGCGCGCGTACGCTTGTAGCGGGTCGTGATCACACTGGGCCACGGGGCAACTCCCTCTATCGGATGGGGATGCAACCAAGTGAAAAACGGACAGGAATTATGTCCAATTACGCAAGGAACATATTCCAAAAAAGCCCATTTTGGAAGCGAGGATCTACCGCGGAACCGATTGAACGCCGGTCAAGACGGGATCGCCGTTGTCGTCTGTGGCGTTCCAGCGCGCGCGGGTGGCCTGCTGCGGGTCATGGGCACAGTGAGACATAGGACTAGCGCTACCTTAGAGTTGTTCCACAATGTTGTAAATCTGAACTGATTACAGCTCGCCGTGTTGATGCTCATCAAATGGCGCTCGGCATGGTGGCCGGCTGCGGTCAGGCGATGCCCGGGGGTTCCGGCCAGCAGTGGGCCTTGCGCTCGCCGCACTCGGTGCAACGCAGCGCGGCGGCGATGCGCAACAGCGGCGTGATCAGCGGCAGATCGTGGCGGGCGGCGAAGTCTGCGGGGTCGGCGATCAACTCATGGCCGCAGGCATTGCAGCGCAGCCAGACGCGCTGGTGGGCGGCCGCCAGACTGGCCAGCGTCACCTGCTTCCAGGCGTCGTCCTTCGGAATGGTGTGCCAGCTCATGGGGCCCTGACCGATCGGTCCGGGCATTATGGGGGGCCGATGGCCGATCGGACAGCCGGCTCGTCGTTTGCGAAAAGGTGGTGGCGGGTCAGACGGCCTTGAACTCGGGCAGCACGCTGCGTGCCGAAACGACACGCGTGTTAGGGCTGGCAAAGCCCGGCGCCGCCGTCTTCAGTTCGCGGGCGATGCGGCCTTCGAGCTCGGCGATCACCTGCTGGGCGGTGGTCAGCGTGACGTCGCGCATCATGGTCTCGAGGCGCCCGCGGCCGAGGGGCGAGGCCTGCTCCATGATCTGCTGGAGGCGCTGGCGGAGTTCGTTGGGAAGGACCATGACCGGTGTTCCTCGGTGGGACAGCTGCGAGAAACTTCGCAACGATTGTGCCAGCCGCGCAGAAGCGCCGTTCTCCAGGTTCGGCACACGGGTTTTCGGTTAACGTGCGAGGGATGGTTCGGCGTTCGCGGGTTGATGGACGTCATGGCCGCCCGCGACAGATGCCGGAGCATGGCGGGGACGCGGGGCGGGTCGTTCGATGTTCAGGCGGCTGAGACGATGAGAGAGCCGAGGCTGGCGGCGGTCGTTTACGAGGCGGGAGACGGCGGAGAGGCCGACCTCATGCTGCTGGCGGCCGCCGAGGCGCTGCGCCGGCAGGGCGTGCGGCTGGCCGGCGCGGTCCAGCACAACGGTGTCGCGGACGACGGCTGCCGGTGCAGCATGGTTCTGGAGGATCTGGCCAGCGGTCGTCGGGTCGAGATCTCGGAGGATCGCGGGCGCGAGGCGGCCGGGTGCCGGCTCAATCCGGTGGCGCTCGAAGAGGTGGTCGGGCTGGCGACGGCCGCGCTCGGTGGCGCCGCCGATCTGCTGGTCGTCAACCGGTTCGGCAAGCACGAGGTGGAGGGGCGCGGCTTTCGCCAGGCCATCGAGGCGGCGCTGGCGGGGGACATCGCGGCGCTGGTGGCGGTGAGCCGCGATCACCTCGCCGCGTGGGACCGGTTCGCGGGCGGCATGGACGTGCGCATCGCGGTCGACCTCGACGCCGTTCTGGCGTGGTGGGGAACAGTACGCCGGGGTGCGCTCGCGCCGGCCGCTGGAGATGCGGGACCCGATTGAGGTCAGGCGGCCTGCTTGGTGGCGCCGGCGACGTCGCGGGCGCGGGCGATGAAGGCGGCCACCGACTGGTCGAGGCGCTTGCTCTGTTCGGCGAGGTTCGCCGAGGCGGCGGCCACTGCGGCGGCAGAGCGGCCGGTGTCGGTGGCGGCGGCCGTCACTTCGGTGGCGCTGGACGAGACCTGATCGGTGCCGTCCGAGACCTGGATCATGGTCTGCGTGACCTTGGTCGTCGCCTCGGTCTGCTGGGCGGCGGCGGCCGAGATGGCGGTCGAGGCCTCCAGGAGCTGGCCGGTGGTGCGCACGATGTTGTCGACGGCGGCGATGCAGACGCGGACCGAGTCCTCGAAGTCGTTGATGCGGCCGCGGATGCGGTCGGCGGCCGAGCCGGTCTGGGCGGCCAGCCCCTTCACCTCGGCGGCGACCACGGCAAAGCCGCGGCCCGCCTCGCCGGCGCGGGCCGACTCGATCGTGGCATTGAGCGCGAGCAGGTTGGTCTGGGTGGCGACGGTGCCGATGAAATCGACCATTTCGGTGATGCCGGTGATGGCGCCGAGACGGTTCACGATGGCGCGGGTCTCGGCCACGTGCCGGTTGGCCTCCTCGACCATGGCGAGCGAGCGGGCGGCGCGACCGGCGATCTCGTGGGCGGAGGCGCTCAACTGCTCGGAGGCGGCGGCCACCGTCAGCACGCTGGCGGAGGTTTCGCGCACGGTGGCGCCGATCGAGCCCGAGCGGGCCTCGCTCTTGCGGGCGTTGGCGCTAAGGCTCGCGGCCGAGTCCGACAACTGGCCGACCGCATTGCCGAGCGACGAACGGATGCCGGCGACGGTGGTCTCGAATTCGCCGACGACGGTGGCGAAATCCTCGAGGCGCGCCTGGATCTTGGACACCGCCTCGTTCATGATGCTCGCCGTCTTGCCGAAGCTGCCGACCATGCCGCGCTCGATGATGCGGCGGTAGAACTGGCCGTCGCGGACGTGGGCCAGCGTGGCACCCGTCTCGCGCACGAAGGCGTCGGTGACGTCGATCAGGCGGTTGGCATCCTTGGCGAGGCGGGCGATCTCGCCCTTGTCGGACAGCAGCACGATGCGGGCTTCGAGGTCGCCCTTCGCCGCTTTCTCCATGACGGAGCAGATGAGCTTGAGATTGCGCCGGGCGCGGCGCAGTTCGTGCAGGGCCGCCGCGGCGCCGGCCGTGCAGACCGCGAGCGCACCGGCCGAGCGCCAGTCTCCCGCCAGCGCCATCAGTCCGGCTCCGGAGGCGACGAGCGCCAGAAGGACCCAGAGCGCGGCTTCAGCGCGAAAGAGAGAAGATGAGCTCGTCATAGCTGATTTTCCGCTGCGTGAGGAACGCGACGAGGGCCGCGGTGGACTGCTCGAGGCCACTGGCCCGGTCGGGGGCGCGGTCCTCGATGCCTTTGAGCTCGGCGTAGATGGGTTCGACGGCCTTGATGGCGTCGCGGTCGGGAACGCGGCGGTTGGAGTGGTAGCCGATGATCCGGCCGTCCTGGCCACAGGTGGGCGTGACGTGGGCGAACACCCAGTAATGGTCGCCGTTGGAGGCCATGTTGACGACGTAGGCGAACACCTCGTGACCCGCACCGACGCGATCCCACAGGAACTTGAAGACCGCGCGCGGCATGGCCGGATGGCGGATGATCGAGTGCGGTGCGCCGATGGCCTGGGTCTCGGTCAGGCCGGCGACATCGAGGAACACGTCGTTGGCATAGGTGATGACGCCGGCGCGGTCGGTTTTCGTCACGATCACGTCGTCGACGGGAAACGTCCGCTCGACGCCCGTCAACGGGACGTGGGTCATGAATTTCCGGTGGATCGGACCGGTGGTGGTCCGAAAGTTTCCCAGCCGAAACATGAAGCTCATGCGACACCTCTTTGGTTTCGGAATGTTTGGCCGATTTGGTGAACAAACAATGCAATTGCCGGATGCGGCAAAATGATCGACTTGTGTTTCTTTTTCTGTTTTTGACCCAAAGCAAAATGCGCCCGCTCCCATGCGTGGGCGAGGTGTGTTCCGTTTAGGTGTTTTCGGGGAATTTCGGTGGCGGGCGAGGGGCCTGCGCGCATCGCCAGGGTGCCGCGGGCGACGGCGGACAATGAACCCGGCCACGGCGGATGGGGCGTGAGGACGCCCGGGTTCGGCCGATTGCTGTGTGTGGATGCGGAGTGCCGCGGCCGTGAGCGAGCCGCGAACATTGGGACGAGTCGGCTTGCGGCCTAGGCGACGGCCCGGTCGGGATGGCGCTTGCTCAGGGCGTCGACGATGGCGGCGCGCAGGGCGTCGGCGCCGAACGGCTTCAAGAGGTAGCCATCGACGCCCGCCTGGCGGGCGGCCAGAATGTTCTCGGGCTTGGCCTCGGCGGTGATCAGGATGAAGGGCGTGGTGGCGCTGACGGGGTTGGCGCGTACGCGCTTGAGGAGGTCGAAGCCCGACAGCTCGTCCATGTTCCAATCGGACAGGATCAGGTCATAGGGGTGTCGCTCGAGGAGTTCCAGGGCCTTGCGGCCGTTGAGGGCCTCGTCGATATGCCGGAACCCGCTGTTGCAGAGCAGCTTTCGGATGATCTTGAGCATGATCGGCCGATCTTCGACGGCGAGCACGCGGAGAGTGTCGACCGCGAAGCGGTGGGGCATGTCGGCATCCTCGGCCAATGCTGGAGATCGCCCGTTACCCTGGGTCGGTCCAGTAAATATTCCGTAAGCGCCGGCCGGGTAGGGCGGCCGGCACTCCTGTCGGGTCAAGGCCCCGGCGCCGATGCGGCGTCAGTGCGAGAAGCGTGCCGGGTAGGTGTCGGTGGCGATGTCGTGGCACTGACAGCGGCGATAGATCCTTTCGTAGGGTGCGCGCAGCCGTTCGACATCGGCTTCGGACTGGGTCAGCAGAGGCGCGATCCGCTCGTGCGCGGCGTGGATCTCGTCGATGATCGCGGCCTCGTCGATGCGGCTGAAGTTGCCGCCTTCGAGGATCCGCTCGCCATCGACGAAGACGCTGTCGACCTCGGCCCGGGTGGCCGCGTAGACGAGTTGCTGAACCGGGTTGTTGTAGGGCGTGAAGGGGATGCTCTTGATGCGGTAGGTCGTCAGGTCGGCCTTGCGGCCCGGCACGATGGCGCCGAGTTCGTGGCCGCGGCCAAGCGCCTTGGCGCCGCCGACCGTGGCGAATTTGTAGGCGTCGTCGGCGCCGACCCAGCTGGTGTGATCGCCGCGCAGCTTCTGCAGCAGTCCCGCCAGATAGAGCGAATTCTGCATGTCGGTGCCCTCTATGGAGCCGCAGCCGTCGGTGCCGAGGCTGACATTGACGCCGGCGTCGAGCAGGGCCCGCACCGGCGCGAGGCCAGAGCCCACTTTCAGGTTGGATGGTGGATTGTGCTGCACCGTCACACCGGTACGGGCCAGCAAGTCGATTTCCCGCGGGTTGAGCCAGATGCCGTGAATGAATTGGGTGTTGGGTTTCATGAAGCCGATACGGTGGAGATATTCGACCATGGTCGAGCCGTACCAGAGCTGGCCCATCACGACCTGCATGCGGGTTTCCTGCACATGCATCATGACGGGCAGATCGTAGTCGTCGGCGAAGCGGCGGACGCGTTTGATGAAGTCTTCGGTGCAGCGCTGCGGTGCCGATGGCGCGGCCATGTAGCTGACGCGCTTGCGGGTGGGATGGTGGTTCTTGGCGAGACCCTCGACGAAGGCCAGAAGTTCGTCCGACGAATACATCGGCGTCGAATCGAATTCCTTCAGCAACTCGGCCGGGAACTCCTCATCGACGAACGGGACGGCGCGGAAGAACGGTCGGTCGAACAGCGTGATCCCGACGTTGGCGCGAATGCCGATATCCTCGTAGGCCTGGAAGACGGCCTCGACGTGATCGGGGCGGATGCGCGGCGAGACGTTCATGTCGTCGCACAGTGTGGTGGTGCCGCTGCGGACGGCCTCGATGGCGCCGATCATCGTGCGTAGGTAGACCTCGCGCGGCGACAGGTCGATGGGCTTCAAGGGCCGGACGTAGTTCATCCAGAGTTCGAGTGGCAGGTTGTCCTTGCGGCCCTTGTAGAAGCCCTCGTGGCTGTGGTGGTGGCAATTGATCAGCCCGGCGGTGACGAGACGGTCACGCATGTCGATCGGTGTCCCTTCCGGCGCCGCTGCTCCGGTGGGGCGGATTTCGCGGATGCGGTCGTTCTCGATGACGATGTCGACGGCGCCGTCACTCGGCTTCATCTCTTCGCCGACGAGCGCGATTGCGCCGACCAGTGTCTTGAGGTTCATGGGAGTTCTCCGTTGGCTGCGATTGGGTTCGACCGCGGCGGTAGGCGGTTTTCCACGACGGCATGACATTGGACGCGATGGCCGTCGTCCAGCAGGGTCTCGGCCGGTATTTCAGTCCGGCATCGGGCGTTCGCCAGCGGGCACCGGGGATGGAACGTGCAGCCCGGCGGCGGCGCCAGCGGGCTCGGCACCTCGCCCTCGAGGGGGCGGCGCGGGCGCCCGCTGCGGCGGGCGGAAATGGAAGGGACGGTGTCGAGCAGCAGGCGGGTGTAGGGATGTGCGGGCCGCCTCAGGATGGTGTCGGCGGGTCCCTGCTCGACGATGCGGCCGAGGTACATGACGCCGATACGGTCGGCCATGTGGGCGACCACCGCCAGATTGTGTGAGATCAGAAGATAGGTGACGCCGAGTTCGCGTTGCAGGCGGCGCATGAGGTTCAGGACCTGCGCCTGCACCGATACGTCGAGGGCGGACGTCGGCTCGTCGCAGATCAGGAAGGCGGGTCGGCTCGCGAGCGCGCGGGCAATCGAGATGCGCTGGCGCTGGCCGCCGGAGAACTGGTGGGGAAACTTCGCGCCGTCCTCGGGCACGAGGCCGACCCGTCCGAGCAGATCATCGACCCGGGCGCTGCGTGCGCGTGCCGTCGGCTCGAGCTGGTGGGTCACGATCGGCTCGGCGATGATGTCGCGGACCCGCCAACGGGGATCGAGGCTGGCATAGGGGTCCTGGAATATCATCTGCAACTGGCTCCGCAGGGCTTTGCGGGAGGGTGCGTCCTCGATATCCAGGCCGCGCAGTGTGATGCGGCCGCTGGTTGGCTGCTCGATACCGGCGAGACACCGCGCGATGGTGGACTTGCCGCAACCCGATTCTCCGACGATCGCGAACGTTTCCCCGCGCTCGATGGCAAACGAGACGTTTTCGACGGCTCGGACCTCGCGCGGGGCCAGCCGCTTGAACATCTTCCCGAGTACAGATCCACCGGCGCGGAACCTTTTGGAGAGACCCTCCACGATCACCAACGGCTTGGTGGTGGATGTCATGGCGTCGCCTGCGACGCGGCCAGCCAGCAGGCAGCGCCGGCTCGGCCGGACGTGCCGAGCGGCGGGCGCTCGGCGGCGCAGCGCGGCAGGCGGTCCCGGCAGCGGGGATGAAATGCGCAGCCGGTCGGCAGTGCGCCTGGCCGTGGCATCGTGCCCTCGATCTGGACGAGTTCGTCGCGTCGGGCTTCGATGGTGGGAATCGAGGCCATCAGGCCCTGCGTATACGGATGGCGCGGACGATAGAGTACGTCATCGGCGGTGCCGACCTCGGCCTGGCGGCCCGCGTACATGACGGCTATCCGGTCCGCCGTTTCGGCGATCACGCCCATGTCGTGGGTGATGAGCATGACGGCGGTGCCATGCTCCCGGCCGAGGCGCTTCAATACATCGATCACTTGTGCCTGGACGGAGACGTCGAGGGCCGTGGTCGGCTCATCGGCGATGACCAGTCGCGGCTCGCAGCAGAAGGCGAGGGCCAGAACCACGCGCTGACGCATGCCGCCGGAAAGCTCGTGGGGATAGGCCTGGAGGCGTTCGCGCGCGGCCGGGATGCCGACCTCGCTCAAGAGGCGGTAGGCGCGCTCGCGCGCCTCGCTGAACGAGACCGGCAGGTGGGTCATGATCGTCTGGGTGATCTGACGGCCGATCGGTATCAGGGGATTGAGGCTGGTCAGCGGGTCCTGGAACACGGCGCCGATGGATCTGCCGCGCAGCCCGCGCATTTCCGCCTCGGGCAGATTGTCGATGCGGCGGCCCTCGAGGCGGATCGTGCCGCGGGCGAGGCGTGCGGGCGGCTCGAGCAGTCCGAGGATCGCGGTTCCGGTGATCGATTTTCCGGCGCCCGATTCCCCGACAACGCCGAGCACCTCTCCGGCCTCGATCGCGAGTGAAACGCCATCCACCGCCAGCACCGTTCCGTGGCGGGTCGCGATCTCGATCGTCAGATCCTCGACGTCCAGAACCGGGGTCATGAGCCCGCCAACTTCGGATTGAGCGCGTCCCGCAGCCAATCTCCGAGCACATTGACGGCAAGCGACAGGATGACGAGGACGGCGCCCGGGAGAACCGAGATCCACCAGTCGCCGGAGAACAGGAATTCGTTCCCGACCCGGACCAGGGAACCGAGGGAGGGCTGTGTCGGGGGCACGCCGACACCGAGGAACGACAGCGTGGCCTCGGTGAGGATCGCGAGCGCGAGGTTGATGGTGGCGATGACCAGCACGGGGCCGAGGACGTTCGGCAATACGTGGGTCAGCAGGATCCGCGGCGTCCGGACACCGGTGATCCGGGCGGCGAGTACGTATTCCTTGGTGCGCTCGACGAGGACGAGGCCGCGGACGGTGCGCGCGTACTGGACCCAGTAGGAAGCGGCGATCGCGACGATGATGACGGCCACCGCCAGGCGCTCGTGGGTGGCGCGGTCCATCACCGTGCGCGAGATGCCGTCGACGAGGAGCGCGATGAGAATGGCGGGGAACGACAGCTGCACGTCCGCGAGCCGCATGATCGTCGCGCCGAGAAGGCCGCCGAAGTAACCGGCGATCAGACCGAGGACGATGCCGACGAATGCGGCCAGGCCGACGCTCGCCAATCCGACCGTCAGGGACAGTCTGAGGCCGTACAACAGGGCGCTCAACAGGTCGCGCCCCTGGGGGTCCGTTCCGAGCAGATAACGGTCGCCGAACAGGCCCACGGCGCCCGGCGGCAGACGCGCGTCGACGACGTTCGCGGTCGCCGGATTGCTGGCGTCGAAGGGGGCGAGCCAGGGGGCGAAAAGGGCCGCGATGGCCAAGCCGACAGCTACGAAGGCTGCAATCATCGCAACGGGAGATCGGCGGAACTCGTGGACGATGTCACTTGCCCACCAGCGGTGCCATGCACTGGAACGGGCTGTGGCTGCGGCTGGCGTGGTCATGGTGTCCGCGTGCCTGTGAGTTCGCCGGCGCGGACGCGCGGATCGATGGCGGCATAGGCGATGTCGACGGCGAGGTTGATGGTCGCGAAGCAGAACGCGATGAGGATCAGATAGGCGGCCAAGAGCGGGACATCCGCGAACTGGATCGCCTGGATGACGAGCAGGCCGAGCCCCGGCCATTGGAACACCGTCTCCACGATGATGGAAAACGCGAAGATGTTGCCGAACTGCAGGCCGACGATGGTGATGACCGGGACCAGCGTGTTGCGCAAGGCATGGTCGTAGTGGACGACGCGCGGAGCCAATCCACGGGCGCGCGCAAACCGGATGTAGTCGGTGCGCAGGACCTCGAGCATCTCGGCGCGCACGAGGCGCATGATCAGGGTCATCTGGAAGAGACCGAGCGTCAGGCTCGGCAGGATCAGCGCCTTCCATCCGCTGATCGTCAGCAGGCCGGTGGTCCATCCGCCGATCGCGACGACGCCACCTCGCCCGAATGCCGGGAGCCAGCCGAGCGTCACGGAGAACAGCAGGATGAGCAGAATGCCGATGAGGAAGGTCGGCAACGCGACGCCGACCAGGGAGGCGATCAGAATGGCGTGGGCGAGCATTGAGCCTCGGTTGAGCGCCGTCCATACTCCGGCGGGAATGCCGATCGCCAAGGCGACCGTCATGGCCGCGAGCGACAGCTCGAGCGTGGCCGGCAAACGCTCCAGTAGCAGAGTGCGGACCGGCATGCCGAAGCGATAAGACGTTCCAAGATCACCCGTCGAAAGGTTTGCGAGAAAGCGGGCGAACTGGACCAGCAGCGGGTCGGCGAGGCCCAGGGCCTTGCGCATCGCCTCACGGTCGGCCAGCGATGCAGACTGGCCGACCATGTTGTTGACGGGATCGCCCACATAGCGAAACAGGATAAAGGCAACGAGCGCGGCCACGAGAACCACGAGCAGGGTCTGGAGGGATCGACTGATCAGGTAGCGGGTCATGATCCCTCCAGGCGTCGCTTTCAGTCTTCGACCTTCACCCACTTCAGCTCGAGGCTGTCATCGTTGCGCAGTGTCAGCGAGACGCCCTTGCGGACGGCCCAGGCGAGGCCCGCCTGATGCAGCGGGATGTGGCCGATATCCTCCTTGTGCAACGTCAGGGCCTCAGTGATCAGCGCCTGGCGTTTCGCCTGATCGACCTCGGTCTCGATCTTGGCCGTGAGTGCGTCGATGGCCGGATTGGCATACGAGCCGACATTGTAGGTGCCGATCTTGTCGGCGGGTGTGTGGATGACGTCCTGGAGCGTCGAGTGGGCGTCGTAGCTCAGCGGTTGCCAACCGAGCAGTGAGAAGGTCTGGTTGCGCGCGAGGATCTTCTCGAAGTACTTCGTGCGGGTCTGCGCGAGCAGCTTCACGGTGATGCCGACCCGGGCCAGCATGCCGACGACGGCCTGACAGATCTTCTCGTCGTTGACGTAGCGATCGTTCGGGCAGTCCATGCCGATCTCGAAGCCCTGCGGATAGCCGGCGTCGGCCAGCAGCTTCTTGGCGGCGTCGGGATTGTAGGGCAGCACGCGGCTGTCGATCGCCTTGTCGTGACCATTGATGCCGGGGGCGACCATGATGCCGGCGATGTTCGAGGTGCCGCCCATGATGCGGTCCTTGATCGCCGTCATGTCGATGGCCTGATACATGGCCTGTCGGACGCGCTTGTCCTTGAAAGGGTTCTTGCCCTTGACGTTCGACTCGACCAGCTCGTCGCGCGCCTGATCGAGATTGAGGAAGATGGTGCGCAACTCGAAGCCTGTCAGTACGGTGTGCTTGGACGTCGCGTTGATGCGGGCGATGTCCTGCTGCGGGATCGGGTAGATCATGTCGAGTTCACCCGACAGCAGCGCGGCCACGCGGGTCGCATCGGCCTGCACCGGCGTGAACGTCACCTCGGTGAGATTGTGCTCCTTGGGGCCCCACCATTTGGCGTTCGGCACCAGCACCGTCTTGACGCCGACCTGGCGGGACTGGATCTGGAAGGCGCCCGTGCCGTTGGTGTTGTTGGTGGCGAAGTTCTCCACCTTGGCCTTCACGCTCGACGGCTTGGCGGCGCCGTTCGCCTCGGCCCACGCCTTGCTCATCATGTAGGTCGACGTGGTCTGGACGGGCAGGATGGGGTTGGGCTTGGTCAGGATGAAGTCGACGGTGAGATCGTCGATCTTCTTGACCTCCTTCACCGACGCGACCGTATAGGCCATGTCGGAGCCTTCCGACTTGATGCGCCCGACGGAGAAAATGACGTCGTCCGCCGTAAAGCTTTCGCCGTTCGCGAATCTCACGTTCGGGCGCAGATAAAAGCGCCAAGTTGTCGGGTCGGGCTGCTCCCATTTGAGGGCAAGGGCCGGCACCAGTTCCAGATTGCGGCCGCGTCCGACGAGGGGCTCGTAGATCTGGCCGAGCCACGACAGCGTGAACGTCTCGGCGAGTGCGTGCGGGTCGAGCGAGGCCGGGTCGACCCGATAGGCGTACCGGAAGTTTTTCGCCGTCGCCCCATCGGCCACGAGCGCCATCAAGACGGCTGCCAGAATCCACAAACGTCGCATGCCTTCGCTCCCACGATGACCACCTGAACCAGGATAAAAATCGCAAGGAGCATGCCAATCGAGGGGTCGAGCGCGGTGGGCCGTCGAAGCGGCTGATAACAGGACCGAAAAGATTGAGGCGCAGGGGAAGTGCCGGCGAAACGTGTTGGGATCGTCCGCCAGCAAATGCGGCATTGGTGAAAATACCGGCGTTTCATGGTGAAAATTCGATCAGGATAAGCGATTGAAAAATGCCCGCCGCTTGATAGCCTGATGATCATCGGGCAGCCAATGGAGCCGCGCTTGGGCAAAGATTCATTTTTCTTCGAGCGCGCCATTTCCGGATTGCATCAGGCGACGGAACTGGCTCGCAGTGAGAGCGACCCCGAGGCGGCCATGCGCCACTTCACGCGGGTGGCGCGCTCGATCCTCGGCGACCTCGATGCGGGCAGCAAGCCGGGCGCGCTCAAGCCGGGCGAGCGGGACTTCAAGGTGTCGGGCATCTTCTTCGCCGCGCCGGCGCGTGATCACCTGATCCTGCTCGCCGACTACGATTTCCCCAGTGAGCAGAGGTTTTTGCGGATCTCGATCCGTGACAGCCGGCCGGGTCATACGGTGCGTCACGGCGCGCCCGTGCTGGTGGCGAATACCGATCACGACTCGAGCTTCCGTCAGATCCTCAAGACGGCGCGCATGGGCTCGGCGGTGTACGCGCCGATGATGTGGGAAGGGCGCGCGATCGGCATGTTCAACATCGCCGCCCAGGCCCGCAATACCTACGACATCACCGACCTTCAGGTGGCCATGCTGTTCGCCAACCAGGCGACGGCGACATGGATCGCGCTCGGCGGCCCGGCCTACATCGCCGGAATCGCTGCGGGCCTCGGCCCGTGGACCGAGCCGCCGGCCGCATCGGTGCCACCCGAGCCCGAAGACATCGCGGGGCTGAAGCAGCAGATGAGCGAGGTGCTGGACGAGTTGCGCCGCGCGGGCAATGGCAGCCGCACGACGCTGCGTCTCGACGATATCCGCCGTGGCTTGTCGGTCGAGTTCCCATGCGCGGAATCGCTCGGTCCCGATGCGCCGTCGATGAAATCGGATCTGCTGATCCATCACCGCTCGGCTGCGACGGCGCGCTGGCTCGAGCGGAACCGGCGTACGCTGGTCCAGCCCGACCTCACCAACAGCGACCCGCCGGGTCCTTGGGCGCTCGTCAATGTCTTCAATGTGAAGGCCCAGATGCTCGGTCCCATTCTGCGGGAGGATGGGCACGTGATCGGCTGGATTTCCATCCACTACATGCACAAGCCCTATCCGATCGGCGAGACGGAGATCGCGGCCATGGATCGGGCGATCGCGGAGGTGCGTCGCATCATCGGGCTCGGTCCCGTCGCGGCGCCGGCGTAGGGTAGTCCGGGCGCCGAACTTTCCGGCACGCAGTTGCCGCATCGTGATAGGGTTTGCGGCACGGTGATCGAAATTGCGGCATGGACGCAGGAGCCTCCCGGGTGTGTGCGGGGTGGTTCGGGGTCTTCTGGCGGCACGTTACTTGCCTAGCCTCGACGGCGCTCGCCGTCAGGCCGCTGTCCTATCCGGGCTCAGTGCCCTTGTCCTGCCATCGTGGAGGTTCGCCGATGCCGATCCTGTTGCCAGTATTGACCCGTCGCGCCGTAGCCCTTCTGGCGCTGGCTGTGCCGCTCGCCGCGGGCGGGGTTGGCGCGCGCGCCCAAGAGCCGATCAAGATTGGTCACGTCGCTGCGCTGTCTGGTGCGTCGGCGCAGTCGGGCGAGGCGATCACCCGCGGTCTGACCGTGGCCATCGACGAGATCAACGCCAAAGGCGGCGTGCTCGGGCGCAAACTCGAACTGGTGCAACGCGACGACGAGTCGAGCCCGCCGAAGGGGCTGGTCGCGGCTTGCGAGCTGATCTCGAAGGAGAAGGTCGCGGCGATCTTCGGTGGCATCGATACGCCGGTCGCGCTGGCGACCGTGCCTCTGATCAACAAGGAGAATGTGCCTTACATGGCGGTTTGGGCCGCCGGCACCGGCGTGACGCGCAACGGCGCGACACCCAATTACGCCTTCCGCGTCTCAGCCGTGGATGTGCTGGTCGACATCAAGCTGCTCGACTACGCGGCCAAGAAGTTCGGTGCGAAGAAGGCCGGCCTCATGCTCATCAACAACCCGTGGGGTGAGTCCAATGAAAAGGGTCTGGTCGCCGCGGACGCCGACAATGCCGGCATCGAAATCGTCGGCATCGAGAAGTTCGAGAGCAGCGACGTCGACATGACGCCACAGCTGACGCGGCTCAAGGAAAAGGGCGCGGATGCGATCATCCTCGTCGTCAACACGCCGCCGGGCGCGCAGATGATGAAGTCACGCGAGCGCATGGGCTGGACGGTGCCGGTGGTGTCGCACTGGGGGATTTCGGGCGGCCGATTCCCCGAGCTCGCCGGTCCGACGGCGGGCGACGCGCACTTCGTCCAGACATACTCGTTCTTCGGCAAGCTGAACCCGACCGGCGAGCGCGTGCTGGCGAGCCTCAAGGCCAAATACCCGGCGATCAAGGGGCCGGAGGACGTGTTTGCGCCAGTCGGCACCGCGAATGCCTACGACGCGATGCATCTGGTGGCGCTGGCGATCGCGCAGGCCGGGTCGGTCGATGCCGACAAGATCCGCGAGGCGCTCGAGGATCTGAAGACACCGTTCGCAGGGCTGATCAAGACCTACACGAAGCCCTTCACGGCCAGTAACCACGATGCTCTTGGGCCTGACGACTACATCATGGTGCGGTATCAGAAGGACAAGATCGAACCGGTGAACTGAGGCGCAGCCTTCGGCAGCGTTGGGCGCCGCAACCTCGTTCTCGGAGGCTTGTCGACATGCTGATCTGGACGGCGTTGATCACGGGGATCGGGCTCGGGGCCATGTACGGCCTGATGGCGCTCGGCTACCACGTGACCTACGCCGTCTCGGGCACGGTGAATTTCGCGCAGGGCTCGACGATGATGCTCGGCGCCGTGGTGTGCTTCACCGTGTGGGTGACGTTGGGGTGGCCGCTTGCCGTGGCCGTGGTGGCGGCGCTTCTCGCGGCGATGGCCTGGGGCGCCTTCGTGGAGCGGGTCGCGGTCCGCCCATTCGTCGCGCGGGGGTCGAACGCCTGGTTGATGGCGACGGTCGCACTCGGGATCATCATCGACAATGTGGTTCTGTTCACGTTCGGCAAGGATCCTCGCGGCATGCCGGCGGGCTTGCTGACATCCTCGATCGTGGAGTTGGCAGGGCTGAAACTGCAGCCGCTGCAGCTTCTCATTCCGGTGGTGGGCTTGGGGCTTGCCGCACTGCTGCACTTGGCGTTCCGCACCACGATGTGGGGCAAGGCATTGCTGGCCGTGGTCCAGAATCCCCCTGCCGCGAAACTCATGGGGATCGACGTCGATCGGGTGGTGATCGGGGCCTTCGCCGTCTCGGGGCTGCTGGCGGGTGTTGCCGGCGTCATGGTGGCGCCCTTGTTCACGATCTCCTCGACCATGGGGACGCTGTTCGGCATCAAGGCGTTCGCCGTGGCGGTGCTGGGCGGTATCGGCAGTCCCTGGGGTGTCGTCGTGGCGGGCCTTCTGTATGGCGTCGGGGAGGCGATGATCACGGCGCTGGCCGGCTCCACCTACACGCAGATCGCCACGTTTTCTCTGGTGATTTTCGCACTGATCGCACGTCCGAACGGGCTGTTCGGGCGCATGGAGGTCAGAAAGGTATGACCCGCGCACTGCTCGTCGCGGTATCTCTCGGCGTCGTGGTGTCGTGGATCGTCGGCAGGGCCGACAACTACCAACTGTTCGTGATCGCGCTGGTCGGCTTGACCGCCATCGTGGGGACAGGTCTCAACGTCTTGGTCGGTCTTTCGGGCCAGATCTCGCTCGGGCATGCGGCTTTCTATGCGATCGGTGCGTATACGGTCGGCATCTTGACGACGCGCTACGGAGCGAGTTTCTGGCTCGCCCTTCCGGCGGCCGGCGTGGTGGCCGCGGTGTCGAGCCTGGCGCTGGCCATTCCGGCATTGCGCGTGCGGGGCCCCTATCTCGCGATGATCACCATCGCCTTCGGCTTCGTGGTGGAGCAAGGGGCGGCCGAGTGGAAGGGCGTGACGGGAGGGTGGAACGGCCTGCTCGGCATCGAGGCTCCGTCGCTGTTCGGCTACGAGTTCCGCGAGCGGGATTTCGCGCTGTTCGTGCTGGCATTGACGCTGGCCTTGACGGTCGGCTACGCGCGGCTGGCCAAGGGCCCCTGGGGCATGGCGATGCGGGCCGTTCGTGACGCCGAGAGCGCTGGGCAATCGGTCGGGCTCAGTCCGGTCGTGTTACGCTCCGTGGCCTTCGGGCTGTCGGCCGCAGCGGCGGGCTTGGCTGGCGGCATCTTCGCATCGATGAGCAACTTCATCAGCCCGGAGTCCTTTCCGTTCCTGCAGTCGATCCTGTTTCTCCTCGTCGTGATGGTTGGTGGCACCGAGCGCGTGCTCGGCCCGCTGGTCGGCGCCTGTGTCGTCATCCTGCTGCCGGAGGTATTGTCCTCGCTGGCGCAATATCGGCTGCTGTTCGTCGGTTTGCTGCTGTTCTTGGTGCTGCGGCTGGCGCCCGAAGGAATTGTCGGCCTCGTGGAATCGGTACTGCCGGTGCGGGTCGTGCCGCGGGCGCTGGTCGCGGTGGCCGACGTGGCGGCGTTCCTGAAGCAGTCGGGTGGCGAAGACCTCCGCATCGATGGCGTGTCCATCGCGTTCGGGGGCGTCAAGGCCGTCCAGGACGTCACCTTCGCGGCGGCGCCCGGGCGTATCACGAGCGTGATCGGGCCGAACGGTGCCGGCAAGAGCACGGTGCTCAATCTCGTCTGCGGGTTCTATGGGGCCGACAGCGGTACGGTGCGTCTCGGGCAGCGCGAGTTGACGCGTATGCCATCGCACAGAATCGCCCGGGCGGGCGTGGCGCGCACCTATCAGACGACGCAATTGTTCGCGAGCCTTTCGGTCATCGACAACATTCGGGTCGGACTGCGGGCGGGCCGATTGGCGATCGCCGGCTTGCTCGGTTCCGGTGACGACACGCGAGAGATCGCGTTGGCCCATGGGCTACTGGCGTTCGTCGGGTATACGGGCGATCCCGATCGTGCCGCAGGAGCGTTGGCGCACGTCGACAAGCGGCTGGTCGAGTTGGCGCGGGCTCTGGCGCTGGCGCCGCGGTTCCTGGTGCTCGACGAGCCAGCGGCGGGACTGGGCGAGGAGGATACGGCGCGGCTGGCCGATCTGCTGCGGCGGATCGCCGAACTCGGGGTCGGGGTGGTTCTTGTCGAGCACGACATGGATCTGGTGATGGCGGTATCGGCGCACATCGTCGTCCTCGATGCGGGGCGCAAGATTGCCGAGGGTGGGCCGGACGACATCAAGCACGATCCGCTGGTGCGGGCGGCCTATCTCGGTGATGGGCACGGCGTGGAGCGTCGACGCGCGGGGCCCCTCGTGGTCGGCCCCGCGCTACTGTCGATCGACCGTCTTGCGGCCGGATACGGATCGATCGGTGTTCTGGAGGGTCTGTCGCTCGAGGTCCGTCAGGGCGAGATGGTCGCGGTGCTCGGGGCGAATGGCGCGGGCAAGACGACGCTGATGCGCGCGCTGACCGGTCTGGTGCGCCCGACCGCGGGTCACATCGTCTTCGACGGCGCCGACATGACGAGCCGGCCGAGCAGCGCGATCGCGGCCTCCGGACTGGTGCTGGTTCCGGAGGGCCGGCAGGTTTTCCCGGAGTTGAGCGTCGTCGACAATCTGCGGCTCGGCGCGTTCGCGCGGCCGACGGCCGATCGGGAAGCGCGGATCGAGGAATTGCTGCACCGTTTTCCCAGGCTCGCCGAGCGCAGGGGGCAGCGCGCGGGTCTGCTGTCCGGCGGTGAGCAGCAGATGCTGGCGATCGCGCGCGGATTGATGGCGCGCCCGCGGCTGCTGCTTCTCGACGAACCGTCGCTCGGACTTGCGCCGCTGCTGGTCGAGCAGCTGTATGACACGCTCGCCGAGATCCGCGACGAAGGGCAGACCATTCTCCTGGTGGACCAGATGGCGGTGCTCGCGCTCAGTGTGGTCGACCGCGCCTATGTGCTCGGCGCCGGGCGCATCGTGGCGCAGGGAACCGCCGCGGAGATCGCCGGCAATGCCGAACTCGCCCGCGCCTATCTCGGGGTGCAGGAGTTGACGGTTGGATAGGGGCCGAACGGACTGAGGAGGCTGTCGATGGATCTGATTCTGAGAAATGCCCGGGTGCTCGGCGCCGAGGATCGGCTGCAGGATATCGCCATAGCGGCCGGCAAGATCGCGGCGGTCGCGCCCGCTCTCGCCGCCGACGGGGAGACGATCGATCTCGGTGGCTTGCTGGTTGCGCCCGGGCTGATCGAGACACACATCCATCTCGACAAGTCGAACATCCTCGATCGCTGCAAAGCCGAGAAGGGGGATCTCGAGGAGGCGATCGGGGAAGTCGCCAAACAGAAGCGGGCCTTCACGCCCGAGGATGTCTACACCCGCGCCAAGCGCACGTTGGAGAAGTCCCTCCTTCACGGCACGACGCATATGCGGACCCACCTCGAAGTGGATCCCGGCATCGGCCTGCGGGGGCTCGAGGGCGTGCGGGCGCTGATCGACGAGTACAAGTGGGCCATCGACATCCAGGTGTGCATCTTTCCGCAGGAGGGACTGCTCAACAATCCCGGAACCGATGAACTCATGATGGCGGCGCTGCAGGCCGGCGGCACGGTGGTGGGCGCGGCGCCCTATACCGACAGCCACCCGCATGGGCAGATCGATCGCGTGTTCGAGATGGCGCGCACGTTCGACTACGACATCGATATGCACCTCGACTTCTCGCCCGATCCGGACAATCCGGATCTGCTCTACGTCTGCGAGCTGGCGGAGAAGTTCGGCTACGGCGGCCGTGTCGCCATCGGCCATGTGACCAAGCTTTCGGCGGCGCCGCCGGAGCTGTTCGAGCGGTGCGCGAAGCGGATGGCGGATGCCGGCGTTGCGCTGACCGTGCTGCCTTCGACCGACCTTTACCTGATGGGCCGGCATCAGACGCACAGTGCCATGCGGGGCGTGACTCATGCCCACAAGCTGCTGCACCACGGCGTCAACTGCTCGCTGTCCACCAACAACGTGCTGAACCCGTTCACGCCGTTCGGTGACTGCTCGCTGATCCGGATGGCCAACGTCTACGCCAACATCTGTCAGGTCGGCTCGCGGGCGGATACGCGGGCGTGTTTCGAGATGGTCACCAGCCGGTCGTCGCGTCTGCTCAATCTCAAGGACTACGGATTGGAGGCTGGGAAGTCGGCGGATCTGGTGGTGATCGATGCGCAGAGTCCTGAGCAAGCCGTGGCCGAGCTTGCGCCGGTTCTGTACGCATTCAAGCGGGGGCGGCGTGTGATGACGCGGCACCGGCCGGAACTGCACCGGCCGGCACGGGGGATGGGCGCATGAGCGATCAGGGTCTCGAGACTTGGAGCCCGCCGAACGATCCGCTCGGCGCATTCTGCAGGACCAATCACGCGGCGCGCGACGGGGCGGCGGATGGTCCGCTGGCTGGCCTGACGTTCGCGGTCAAGGACTGCTTCCACATCGCGGGCGTCCCCACGGGGTTCGGGCAACCGGACTGGCTGGCGACGCAGCCGGTGCCGACGGTGACGTCGCGCGCGGGGGAGTCGCTGCTGGCGGCCGGCGCGCGGCTCGTCGCGAAGAGCCACTGCGACGAGCTGTGCTACAGCCTGACTGGCGAGAACGTGCACTTTGGAACACCCGTCAACGTCAATGCACCGGGTCGCATTCCCGGTGGCTCGTCGAACGGGTCGGCCGCGGCTGTAGCTGGGGGGCTCGTCGATTTCGCGCTCGGCACCGATTGCGGGGGATCGGTGCGCATCCCGGCGAGCTACTGCGGGATCTTTGGCATACGCCCGACCCACGGCCGCGTTACGCTGGAAGGCGTCATTCCATTCGGGCCGAGCTTCGATGTCGCGGGTTGGTTCGCGCGCGATCCGGCGGTGCTGGCGCGGGTCGGCGGTGTGCTGCTCGGCGCCGACACCGTGGTGGTGCCGCCGCGCCGGCTGGTGAAGCTCACGGATGCGTTCGCGCTGGTCGGCGCCCCGGTGCGGGATGCGCTGCAGCCGGGGATCGACACATTGAGCGCGCTGCTGCCGGAGGTCGTCGAGGTCGACATCAGCGGCTCGATGCTGGCCGAGTGGTTCGAGGTGTTCAAGACCATTCAGGCCTCGGAGGTCTGGGGCAACCATGGGGCGTGGCTGACGGAGAGAAAGCCGGCGCTCGGTCCTGGCATCAAGGAGCGATTGGAGTGGGCCTCGGCGCTGAATGCCGGTACGGTCGCGCGCGCCAAGGCTGTCCGGGGGGCGATCCGCCGTCGGCTGGATGGTCTGCTGGAGCCGGGGGACGTGCTGTGTCTGCCGACATCGCCGCGCGTGGCGCCGCTGCGGGGCAGTCCGGTCGACAAGATCGAGGTCGAATACCGCGAGCAGGCGATGCGTCTGCTGTGCATCGCTGGTCTCAACGAACTGCCGCAGATCAGCTTGCCGCTGGCGACGCTCGACGGGTTGCCGCTCGGGCTATCGATCGGCGGCGTGCGCGGCAGTGACGGCGCGCTGCTGGGACTGGCGACCCAGGTCTGGCAGCGGGCGGGTGGGTGACAGCCGTTCTCGACGCTATACGAGATCGGCAGCCATGGTGATGGCGCGCACAGCCCGATACCGGGGCGCCAGCCGGCCGGCTTCGGCTCTGGCGGCCCGCTCGAGGGGCTGCAATTCAGACGGGGCGGCGGGTGCCACCCCGTCGTGGCGAACAGGACGTCCGTTCAGGCCTCGAAGCTCTCGAGCTTCGCACCCTTGCGGGTGGCTTCGACCAGCCAGTTCGGCTTGCGGCCACGGCCGGTCCAGGTCTGCGTCGGATCCTTGGGATTGCGATACTTGACGGCCGATGCCGCACCCTTGCGGGCGCTGCGCTTGTCGCCGAACAGTTCGCTGACCGAAAAGCCCGAGGCGGCTGCAAGTTCCTGCATTTGCAGCTTCACCGCGTGGGCGTCGGCAGCCTTGCGGGCGGCCATCGCGGCTTCGACGCGGGTCTTGAGTTCGGCCAGATCGGCATAGGACAGTTTGTCGAGGCCGTTGATGCGGGCCATGAGTATTGCTCCAAGATAGGAAGGGGATCGCCCGTTTAAGTGGGCGTGGTCCGGAAACAACAGGAGAATTGTCGGTAAATCAATGATAACCGGTAAACGTGCGGCGAATTGCCCGAATTGGGTCCCGTCAACTGCGGCCGGGAAAGAGAAAAAGGCCGGTCAGGGCGGGGGAGGGTGGGGCATGGTCCTGACCGAGGTTGCGGTCTGTGACGGCTTCGCGTGGCGCGCGCATTCCGGAGTTTCGGCGCGGCTCTCGAAAGTGTCGCGCGCGCCCTCAGTGGCCGGCGCCAACGGAGCTGGGAATGCGCGAATGAATTTCTTGACACGGTGCAAGCCGTTCGTGCGCCGGAGCGTCCGTTCTCTCGGGGGCAAGCAGATCCAAATTGTATGAGTCATTTCCGGATCTGCAGTTGTGGGTTGGTTGGTTCACGCTTCAATTTTCTCACGTCGTCAGGCCAGCGCTCGTCGCCTCGGATCGAACCGTCGTTCTCTCAGTGATCAGACCGGTACGGAGGCTGGTGCCTGGGCCCGATACGTCGGGCCTCTCGCGTGTGGCCGTCACTGCGCTTTTCGCCACCGGCCTCGCGGACCTTAGCGCGCCCGTGCGATAATGGCTCCATCCCAGAAAAAAGGGGTAACGTGGAACTCGAGGGTGTCCGCCGTTGCGATCGGGAGAAGGCATGAGCGAAGTCGGGGACGGTGTCGATCCGGGGTCATTGGTGCAAACGTATTGCGAGCGATGGGCCGCCCGCGACAAGCTGGGCTGTCTCGGCTTGATGTCATCTGATGTGGTCTGGGCCCTGTACGTGCCGCAGGAGGTGCTACCATTCGGCGGTGAGACGCGCGGCGTTGCGTCGATTTCCGATCGGCTGCAAATGGTGCTCGATCAATTCGATACGTTGAATTACCGGGGCTTTGTGACACGCACGCAAGGCAATATCGTGAGCGGGCAGGTCGCCTATCGGTTTCGTCACAAGATCACGGGCGAAGATATCGAGGGGGTGATGCGTGTTGTCGCCACCATCGAGAATGGTTCGATCGCGCGGTGGGACGAGTACCACGACGTGGAAAAGGTGAAGGCATTCATGCGGCTCATCGCCTATACGGCGAGCGATCCGTCGATGGGGTGAAACGGGCCCTGAGAGGCGCTTTGTCCCGATGGCCGGCAGGGGGCGAGGATCGATGCCTTGCAGCGCGTTTGCGTAGGTCGTGGAGTCGCTGCCGTTACGCGCTCCACCGCGCAGCCAATCGCCTCTGCCAGAGCCACACCAGAGGCGTCACGCCAAGTTCCATGCCCAAGGCGAAGATCATCGCCGGCTCTGGCCAGCCGTCGACGAGGACGCCGTAGAGCCGCGCGAGGCCGCCGATGGCGACAAACGATGTCAGCAGGGTGATGCGGGCGCGGTGGGTTTCGATGGCCGGAATGGTGGATGCGAAGGCCAAGCCGATGCCGAACAGCAGACCCGAGAGGTAGCGAATGTGGCTGTCCAGCGTGGCGCCCTGCGCGACATCGACCATCGCGGCACCGCGCGCCATTCCGAGCAGGCCGGCGGCGAGCGGCACCATGCAGGCCAAGGCCATCACGATCTGAAGCAGGCGTTTTTCGCTTTGCGCGCTCACGGGTGACGGCTCCCTTCTGTCTCGCCTGGAGTTGGGTCGTCGCGACGGTCGTCGCGCGCCGGTCTCCTCGGAATTTCAGAAATCCGGGGTGGGGCGGTGCGGCCGTCCGTGGTGCGAGCCCCGGCCAGCATCTCACGAGGGCTTGCGGATGCCGCCCTCGCCCACCACGACGAAGGGCGCCCAGTAAGCCGGATGGCCTTCGTGGCGCGCGCCATTGTCGATGAGCGCGACCATGGACCGCCGCATCGCCTCCGCCCGGCCGACCTTGGGGTCACGCGCCATTTCGCGCACCGCGGTGGTGATGAGCTTCACCGTCGCGTCCGAGTAGACTTCCCAGTGGGAGACCAGAAGCGCACGGGCCTGCGCGTAGATGAAGGCCCGTGCCAGTCCGGAGAGCGCCTCGGAGCTGGTCGCGGCGCCGGCCGCCGTGTTGCAGGCCGACAGGATGACGAGATCGGCATCGAGCTTGAGCGTGGCGATCTCCGAGGCCGACAGGTATCCGTCGTCCTCGGCCGTCGCCACGTCCGGGGGCGACAGGATCAGGCCCGGCTCGGAGGTGCCATCGAGTTGCCCCGCGAGCAGGCCGTGGGTCGCGAAGTGGACCATGCGATACCGCGCCAACTCGCCGGACGCGCTCAGTCGTTTGAGGGCGCGTTCCGTCGCGTGGGCGCCGAGATGAATGTCTGCGGGATCGGCCTTCATATCCTGCGCGACGGCGCACAACTCGTCCGCGGTTTCCGGTAGCGGCACCTGGATCCTGAGGTGGTCGCGTACGGCCAATCCGTTGTGTGTCGTCACCGCTGCGGCGGCGCTGCGCGGGACCGCCAGCGTCTGCGCCTGCTGCCAACGGACGTCCGGGCAGCGCTGGCGGTCGCGCGCCAGAGCTGCGCTGCGCGTGTAACGGGGATCTGGCCCGTCGAGCAAAGGATTGCCGAAGCCGATCATCTGCCGCGGCGCGCTGCTCGGGCGCCCCACGCGCCGCAGGGACCGCAAGGACGCCGCCGCCGGAAGTATGGTCATGGCGTGGTCGCGCGCCAGCCAGGCGACCGCGCGGTGGTCGTCGCCGGTCGGCGGCTTGGTGACGAGCACCTGGAACGGGAGCTGCGTCAGCGGGCCTGACGGGACGATCAGCAGGTGTTTGTTTCTGATGAGATCTTGCGCGGGGCCGAGCAGCGACATGAAGAGCTTGTGTGCGCGGGCGTGGTCGAACGGCAAGGGTTGGCCCTCGACAGGAGCCTGGTCGAGCGGAACGCCGACGTGGGCCGCACAGCGGGTGGCGCCCTCGCCGTACCAAGCCGTCTTGTCGAGGCCGCAGCGCAGCGCGCTCACTTCCCGTGTCAGGGCTGCCGTGCCGAGATCCGACCGGGTCTTGCGGACCGCGGTTTTCGTCACGATCCAGACGAACGTCTCTTCGGGCAACTGCAGGTAGGCCGGCGTATCCAGGAACAGCACCAGCGCCTCGTCCGGGGCAAGATCGGCCTGGACATCGGGAATGTTCAGCGGCGCCGGGTTGGCGAGCGCGATGAAGTCGGGAAACTGGGCGGCGATGGTGCGATCGAGCTCCGTGATTTGCGTATCGAACACGGCAAGGTGTTGGCGGAGCGAGTCGCTGGGGCCCTCCTGCGGCGTTGGCTTGGAAAGCGTGGCGACCAGTTCCCGGTCCAGCGCGTGCCATTGGGCCACAAGGTCCTGGCGCGCGCGCACCAGTCCCGACAGCCGCGGGTCGCCGGCGGCGCTTCGGGTTGCCATCTGCGCGAGCGAGGACGCGGCAGACGATCCGACGGCATGCTGTGCGATGGCGAAGGCGGCTCCAACCTCCGACGGCGCGCGGCGGTGCTCTGTCTTGACGAACATGCTGAAGGCGAACGCGTTCTGAACCACATCGTTGTTGGCGGCACTGCCGCGTCCGGAGTCCTGGCGGGCGGCGCGCGTGACGAAGATGTCGACCGCGCCGCGCAGGTGTTCTGAGGCGCGCCGCCAGTCGCCACGTCGGATCCACAGATTGGCCAACTCGGCGTTGGCCTGGGCTATTTCGGGGTGGTCTGGCGGCAGCCAGCGCTTGCGCATCGCGAGCGCGCCCGTGAGCAGCGGCTCGGCTTCTCCGGAACGTTCGAGCCCGAGCAGCAGGCCGCCGTAGTTGATGCTCGCCGTGGCCACATCGGGGTGGCCGGCGGGATAAGCCCGACGCAGTTGGGCCAGGGCGTCGCGGTAGTACCCGGCGGCCTTGTCCAGAATCCCGGCCTTGGCGTGGAGGAAGCCCAGGTTGTTGTTGATCTTGGCGAGGCCGGGAAGGTTCTCAGGTGCGAACGCCTGGAAGATCGTCAGGGCGCGCTGTTGATACTGGGCGGCGGCGAGATAGTCGTTCGCCAGCTGACGATTGGTTGCGAGGTTGTTGAGCACGAGGGCCGTCTGCGGGCTCCCCTGTGGGGCGAGGCGCTCGAAAATCGCCAGTGCCCGCTCGAGCAGTTTGCTGCCCTCTTCCAGGCTGGACATGGCGGTGTAGTTGGTGCCGAGCATGTAGATCGCGGCCGCGAGCCCGGCCTCGTTGCCCGTCTGGCGGGCAACGGCTTCTTGCAATCGCAAAGATCGGCGCAGGTGGGGCTCGGCCTCGTCGTAGCGGCCTTGGCCATAGAGCATGCCGCCAAGGCCCGCGAGAAAACTCGCCAGGCTCGGATCGTCGACAGGCACGCGCTGTTCGGCAATCGCCAGCCCGCGGCGGAAGTGCTCCGCGGCAGGCGGCAACTGGCCAAGACTCTGGTTCTGGATGGCAATGGCGAGGTGCGCGTTCGCAGCCTCGAGCGATTGCGGGCCATGGTTGCGCTGGGCGAGTAGCAGTGCGCGCTCGGCCCATTCCAGCGCCTGGCGGTAGTCACCCGCCTGATTGAACTGAAAAACCCTCGACTGTGCGGCCGCGAGGTCGGCCGGCTGCGCCGCCGCGCGCCCGGGCCCGCTGGACAGGAAGCAGACGAACAGGACGGCCAGGATGCTCGGCACCTGCCAGGTCCGAGACGAACGCGATTGCGACAAGGTCCACTCTCCGCACCGTTTGGGTGATACGAGTCGGACTGGCTCGCTGACGCGACGAGTTTAGCCTGGAAGTCGGTCGGTTGAGAAGGAAGCGCAGGCGGCTCGGGTTCGCGATCCCCACAGCCGCGCCGGCTGAGGTGAGTGGCTGGGGCGAACGGCTGGCGAAGGTCCGTGGCTACAGGATCCGCGTGTTCATGTCGGTGGCGCAGCGGTGGTGATCGGGCTGTCGAAACTCATCGCCGCTTCCTCCAAGCCGACCCGAGCGGCCCGTCCGACGGGCTCAACCTCTTCGCCTGCGTCCGGAACGCCACCCTCAACCGCGTCGATCCGACGGGGTTGGCGAGTGTGGTGACGTCCGCTGATGTGCCCCCCCCGGTCTATACGCAGCCGGTATTGCAATCCGGTCGTCATTGGACGCTCCCGATGAGCGTCCTTGAAGCTCTTCGTTGCGCTGCCAGTGTGCCGCGTAGTCGGCTGGGGTCAGCCAGCCGAGCTTCGAGTGCAGGCGGACGTGTACCACTCGATCAATACTTCCCGCTCACCATCCGATCGCCCGCGGCAGCCATGTCGCGATGTCGGGCACCATATAGACGATGGCGAGTGTCACCAACTGAAGCACGATGAACGGCACCACGCCTTTGTAGATCGCAATCGTCGGGACCTCGGGCGGTGCGACACCGCGCAGGTAGAACAGCGCCCAGCCGAACGGTGGCGTCAGGAAGGATGTCTGCAGCACGACCGCGATCAGTGTCGCCGCCCACACGAGGTCGATGCCGAGATTGTTGATGAGCGGCAGGAACAACGGCACGACGATGTAGCTGATCTCGATCCACTCGATGAAAAAGCCGAGTACGAAGATCAGCGCCAGCATGAAGATCAGCACGCCGTCGACGCCGCCGGGGACCACGTTGAACAAGTCGGCCACGAGTTGCTCGCCGTGCAGCCCCCGGAATGCGAGTGCGAACACCTGCGCGCAAATCAGGATGAACATCATGCCGGCGGTGATACGGGTCGTGGCGAGCGTTGTCTCGCGCAGGACGCTCCATTTCAACCGTCCGGAAAGCAGGACGACGACGACCGACCCCAAGGCGCCCATCGAGGCCGCCTCCGTCGGGGCAGCGACGCCGCCGACGATCGAGCCGAGCACGGCGAGCACCAGCACAACCGGCGGTAGCCCGACTCGCGCCGCCTTGCCCCACAATTGGCCCCGCGTCATGGTCGCCCGTTCATCCAGGGTGACGGGTGGTACCAGATGCGGCTTCAGCATGCCGAGCACCAGCAGGTAGATGCAGAAGATGCCGGCCAGCAGGAGCCCGGGAAACAGTGCCGCCGCGAACAACGTGCCGACGGACTGGCCGAGGATGTCGGCCAGCAGAATGAGGATCGTGCTCGGTGGTATGATCTGACCGAGAGTCCCCGAGGCGCATATGGTGCCGCATGCGGTCGGCAGGTGATAGCCGCGCCGGATCAGGGCGGGCAGCGTGATGAGCCCGAGCGTGACGATCGTCGCGCCGACGATGCCCGTGGTGGCGCCCATGAGCACGCCGACCAGTACGATCCCGATCGCCATGCCGCCGCGCAAGCCGCCCGCGAGATGGGCGATCACGTCCATAAGGTCGTCGGCGATGCGGGATTTCTCCAGCATCACGCCCATGAACACGAACAGTGGAATGGCGATCAGCGTGTAGTTGGCAACGACGCCGTAGATGCGGGCCGGGAGGAGATCGAACAGTCCGGCGCCGAATCCCAGATAGCCGAACACGAGGCCGCTCACCGCCAGCGTCAGGGCGACGGGGATGCCCACGGCGAGCAGCGCGAAGAAGGAAACGATCGACAGGATCGCGAGAGTTTCTTGGGCTGGCATGTCAAACCGTATGCATGGAGGAGGCGGCGCGCGCCGACGGATCGACGACCCGGACGATGGCGCGCAGAAGGGCGGCGACGCTCTGGACCAGGAGGAGCGCGAAGCCGAGCGGCAGCATGGATTTGAGGATCCATCGGTGGGTGAGCCCTCCGGGGTCCGGCGAGCGCTCGCCGATCCAGTAGGACTGCAGCACGTATGGGATCGAAAGCTTGAGCAGAATGGCTACTACGGCCACGACGAGAAACGCCGATATCAGATCGATCACGCGCTTCGCCGTTTCCGGAAATCGCCCGTAGAGGATGTCGACCTGAACGTGGCCGTCCTTGAGGATGGCGTAGGAAAGCCCGAGCATGCAGATCGGCGCCATCAGGTGCCATTCCAGTTCCTGCATGGCGACCGAACCGGTGTGGAAGAAGTAGCGCAGCAGCACGTTGAAGGCCATGACCAGCACGATCGCGAACGCGCACCAGCCGGTGATCTGGCCGATGCGCTCGATGAATGTGTCGAGCGCATCGGCGATGCCGAGCAGTCTAGGTGTCATGTGGGGTCCGTTGAAGTGAAGGGGCGGCCGGCCAAAGGCGAAACGAGCCGGGGCGTGGCCCCGGCCCGATGTTAGATCTGGCCCCGGATCTGGCTGTAGTAGACGCCCTCAGAGATGCCGGCCCACTTGTCGACCTTGCTCTTGAAGCCGATGAAGCTGTCGTGCACCTTCTTGACGAGCGGATCCTTGGCCGCGGCCTCGTTGAGCGTCTGGACCGTGACATCCTTTAGCTTGGCCAGTACCTCTGGTGGCAGCGGCGCCGTCTTGACGCCCTGATTGGTCACGAGGTCCTCGAGCGCCTCGGCGTTGCTGGCCTCGCACCAGCTCTGGCTCAACATCATGCAGGCGTTCGCCGCGGTCCTGACGATCTCCTGCAGATCGCTCGGCAAACTGGCCCACGCCTTCTTGTTGATCGCCAGTTCCGTGACCGTCGACGTCTCGTGCCAGCCGGTCGTGTAGTAGAACTTCGCGGCCTTGTGCAGGCCAAGGCGGCGATCCTGGAACGGCCCCACGAATTCGGCGGCGTCGATAACGCCGCGTTCCAGTGCGGGGAATATCTCTCCCGCCGGCAGCAACTTGACGTCCACGCCGAGCGTCGCGAACACCTTGCCCGCGAGTCCCGGAATTCGCATCTTCAGACCCTTGAAGTCCTCGATCTTCTCGATGGGCTTGCGGAACCAGCCGGTCATCTGCACGCCGGTATTGCCCATCGGAATGGGCTGGATGTCGAACGGCGCGTAGACTTCTTCCCAGAGTTTCAGGCCGCCGCCGTGGTTGAGCCAGGCGTTCATGCCGAGCGCGTTCATGCCGAAGGGGACGGCCGTGAAGTACTGAGCGGCGAATGTCTTGCCCGACCAGAAGTAGCTGTTGGCGCAGTTCATCTCGACGGTCCCCTTGGAGACCGCGTCGAAGCCTTCGAGCGCCGGGATCAGCTCGCCCGCGGCGAAATGCTGAATTTTGAGACGTCCGCCGGACATGGAATCGACCATCTTGATGAAGTCGGTCGGGCTGCCTGGCCCCTGCACGTAGAACGGTGCGCCGGGCCCGTAGGCATTCGTCATTTTCCAGCTGAACGTCTTGGCCTGCGCGCTGACGATGCTGGGTGCCGCGCACACCGATGCGGCCGCGGCTCCGACGACGGCGCCTGACTTCAAAAACTTGCGGCGATTCATGGACCCCTCCGAGTTGCATTCCGACTCGGACGACAGAGCAACGTTCGTGCCGCGGCCCCTACCCGGAGCCGAAACCGCTAGACCGCTGGGCATTGAGCACATGTGGGCCTCGTGCCTGCGCAGACCCAGTGCGCCGTCGCGTCAGCGGACTGCCTCTTGGTTGAGCAGGTGCCGGCCCGGTTTGCCTACTCCATCGGCAAGCACAACGTCCGCTTTCGGCGAAGGCCTGTTTGCCGCTTTTTTTGGCTTGGCGTCGACTGCCTCCGGTGGCCGGAGATCTGGAGCCAAACCGGCCCAGTGCCGGGAGACAGGCATGTGCCGTCGCTCGAGATGATCGGGAGCACGCGGCGCAAGTGAACGCTGGTGCAGAAGCGCGCGATCGTCGGGTGCACGGCACCCCGTTGCGACCGGACACCGGCGCGCGGCCGTCGGGACGGTATGGGAAAACAATAAGTCTTTGAAATAATTGGTGAGCCGGGCGGGGATCGAACCCGCGACCACATGATTAAAAGACCGAAAACAAGATCATAACGCAAGCTGAATCAATAACTTAACCGGGCGCCCGTTGCAGGTTGTGCCCTACCGATCAGCTTCGTGCTGCACGCAATCCCGCAAATCTCACGCGCGGCCAGGAGCGGGTCTTTGCACGGTTCTGCGGATGGCCTGCTCTCTCGATCCGATGTCAGGGGGCAGTCTCGCAATCGGCGATGGGAAACCGCGTGGATGGAGACAGGGAATGGTACCCAAGGGATGCTCGCCCGGAGCAATCATCGCTGCGTTGCGCGTGAATATGCAGCAGCCGAGCCACTTCGTGCAGCAAGGTTCATCTAACAGGCTGTTGAACTTCTCGCCGGCTGACAGCCCTCCGCGAATATGATTC
>JBMOGA010000025.1:0-48881 GCA_049318625.1 Hyphomicrobiaceae bacterium | reverse complement strand
GTGATGTAGAGGTAGCTGTTGGCGTCGAACCGGTCGACGAACGTCGAGCCCTGGTAGCGCAGATAGCTTTCGATCTGGAAATCGGCGTCGAAGGAGAAGGTGCGCCGGTCGCGATCCTGCAGGTTGCGGCCGAACTTGAGCTGCAGCGCATCCTCGGAGAGGTAGGTGATGTGCGCCGCCATCCGCGCCACCGAGAGGCCGCGCCGCGGCACGCGGCCCTGGTTGAGGTAGTCGCCCTGGCACCACTCCGGATCGGCCATGACCGCCTGCCGGCCCACCTCGTGGAAGGCGATGTTCTGCGCCGAATGGCGGGCCGCCGTGGCGATCGGCACGGCGGTATAGACCCGCGCGCTGTGCCGTGCCGCCCATTCGAGCACCTGCATGCCGCCCATCGAGCCGCCGACCACGGAGAACAGCGTGTCGATTCCGAGCCGGTCGATCAGCTTGACCTGCGCGGCCACCATGTCGCCGATCGTGATCACCGGGAAGTCGAGGCCGTAGGGCGTGCCCGTCAGCGGGTTGATCGACGCCGGCCCCGACGATCCCATGCAGCCGCCGATGATGTTTGGGCAGATGACGAAGAACCGGTTGGTGTCGATCGGCCGGCCGGGCCCCACAAGCGTCTCCCACCAGCCGGGTTTGCCCGTCACCGGGTGGTCGTTGGCCACGTGCTGGTCGCCAGTCAGGGCGTGGCAGACCAGGATGGCATTGCTCTTGTCGGCGTTGAGCGTGCCGTAGGTCTGGTAGGCGATGGTGAACGGCGCGAGCACCTGCCCGCAGTCGAGCGTCAAGGGATCGCTGGCATCGAAGAGGATGGCCGGGCTCGACGGGGTCTGCGCCTCGTTCACGCGCTGAGCGGCGGGGGCCAGGGCTGATCGTGCTTGCGAGCTCATCGATGTCCGGATCGGGGCGGTGACGCCGCGTTTTTGGGCAACGCTCAGCTAGCTAGGCTGTCGCGGCCCGATGTCAATGTTTTCTTTGATTTCGGCCGGCGGGGCGCCTATGGAGTGGCGCGCGGCGCCAGAGCCCGCTCGCGGGGCGTCCCGTGCGCCGCCGACGTTGCAAGACCTCGAGGCGTCCGCTCCATGACCATCATTGCCCCAACGCCCCGTCCGGGTGTCCTCGACATCATGGCCTACGTGCCGGGTGAGAGCCACGTTCCCGGTGGTGTGAAGCCCATCAAGCTGTCGTCGAACGAGACACCGCTCGGCCCGAGTCCTGCGGCCGTGGCCGCGTTCAAGGCCACCGCCGACGACCTGGAGCGCTATCCTGACGGCAGCGCAACGGCTCTGCGCCAGGCTATCGGCCGGGTCTACGGCCTCAATCCCGACCGCATCGTTTGTGGCGCCGGCTCCGACGAGCTTCTGAATCTCATCGCTCACGGCTATCTCGGCCCGGGCGACGAGGCGATCTACACCGAGCACGGGTTCCTCGTGTACCGCATCGCCATCCTCGGCACCGGTGCCACGCCGGTGATCGCCCCGGAGCGGCAACTCTGCGCCGATATCGATGCCATCCTCGATCGGGTCACGGCCCGGACCAAAGTCGTGTTTCTGGCCAATCCGAACAACCCGACCGGCACCTATGTGCCGATCGGCGAGGTACGTCGCCTGCGCGCCGGGTTGCCACCCAGCATTCTGCTCGTGCTCGACGCCGCTTACGCGGAATATGTGCGTCGCAACGATTACGAGGCGGGCATCGAGCTGGTCGCCACCGGCGAGAGCACGATCATGACTCGCACGTTTTCCAAGATCTACGGCCTCGCGGCTCTCCGTCTCGGCTGGGCCTACTGCCCGGCGGGCGTCGCCGATGTCCTCAACCGCATCCGCGGGCCCTTCAATATCTCGGCGCCCGCCATCGCCGCGGGTGTCGCCGCCATCGAGGATCGGGCGCACATCGACAAGGCCGTGGCCCACAACGATCAGTGGTTGCCGTGGCTCGCGGCCGAGTTCGAGAAACTCGGGCTGACCGTCACGCCGAGCGTCGGCAACTTCCTGCTGATCCACTTCCCGAAGACCGGGCCCCGTGCCGCGGTCGCAGCGGATGCTTTCCTCAAGTCGCGCGGCATCATCGTGCGCCGTGTCGCCGGCTACGGCTTGCCCGACGCCCTGCGCATGACGGTGGGCACCGAGGCCGAGAACCGCGCGGTGGTGGCGGCGATCGGCGCTTTCCTGGGAAAGAGCACGGCATGACCGCGCCGCTGTTCGAACGCATTGCCCTGATCGGCATGGGCCTCATCGGCTCGTCGATCAGCCATGCCGTTCGCCGCGGTGGGCTCGCACGCACCATCGTCGGCTCGGCGCGCACCGCCGAGACGTGCCGGAAGGCCCTGGAACTCGGATTGGTCACCGAGGCCTTCGGCACGGCGGCCGAGGCCGCACGCGGTGCCGATCTGGTCATCCTCTGCGTTCCGCTCGGCGCCAACGCGGGGCTGGCCGCCGAGATCGGCCCGGTCCTCACGAGCGGGGCTATCGTCACCGACGTGGGGTCCGTGAAGGCCTGCGTCGTTCGCGACGTCGGACCGCACATGCCGTCAGGCGTCCATCTCGTTCCCGGCCACCCCATCGCCGGGACCGAGCACTCGGGCCCCGAGGCGGGATTCGCAGAACTGTTCGACAACCGCTGGTGCATCCTCACCCCACCGGAGGGCACCGATGCCGCGGCGGTCGCGCGGCTCGAGCAGCTATGGCGCGCCATGGGCTCGAACGTCGAGATCATGCCCCCCGAGCACCACGACATGGTGCTGGCCATTACCAGCCATGTGCCGCACCTGATCGCCTACAACATCGTCAACACCGCCGCCCACCTCGAGCGCGTGACCGACAGTGAGGTCATCAAGTTCTCCGCGGGCGGCTTCCGCGATTTCACCCGCATCGCGGCGTCGGACCCGACCATGTGGCGCGACGTCTTCCTGACCAACAAGGACGCCGTGCTGGAGATGCTCGGCAGGTTTTCCGAGGACCTGACGAACCTTCAGCGCGCCATCCGCTACGGCGACGGCGAAACGCTGTTCCGCATGTTCAGCGCCGCGCGCGCGGTCCGCCGGGGCATCATCCAGGCCGGTCAGGATACCAGCGCGCCGGACTTCGGCCGCCGCACGTCGGCCGGGCCCGCCGGGGGATCGGCACCATCGTGACGAGCTGGGCCGGCTTACCGACGGCGGGCGAACTCTGGATCTTCGGCTACGGCTCGCTGATGTGGCGGCCCGGCTTCGCCTTCGAGCGGGCCGCGCGCGCGCGGTTGACCGGCTGGCGGCGCTGCTTCTGCATCTACTCGACCCACCATCGCGGCAACAGCGGGCGGCCGGGCCTCGTTCTCGGCCTCGATCGCGGCGGCGTCTGCGACGGGGTGGCCTATCGGGTCCCCCGCGCCGCAGCGGCCGAGACGCTCGCCTATCTGCGTGCCCGCGAGCAGCTCAACGGCGTCTACTCCGAGCGTCTGTTGCCGGTCACCCTGGACGAGCCGGGGCGACCTGAGGTGCTGGCCCGCGCCTACGTGGTCGAGCGCTGCCATCCGAGCTATGCGGGGCGCCTGCCGATTTCCGAGCAGGCACGCCTGATCCGCGCGGCCGAGGGGCGGTCCGGCCCCAATCTCGACTATCTGATCAACACGCTCGATCACATCGATGGTCTCGGTATCCGAGAACCGGCGCTGGCGCGCGTGCTGCAGGCGATCGGCCCGCATTTTGCGCGCATCGGCGTGTCGGGCCTCGAGACGGCCGGCGCGAAGGCGCTGCTTGCCGCGTGCGCCCGCCTGCCCATCGGCGCGCCGCGGATGCGACCCGGCGAACGCCGGCGCTTCACGCACAGGAAGCAATTGGCGGTCATGGCAGAGCGCGCGGCCCACGGCCTCGGCGTTACGGCGGGTTAGGGTCTGATCGGTCGAGGTGGAAGCGAATCGCTTCCACCGAGAGCATGAAGCAGTCCCTGAAAAAAATTAGAGAGCTTCCGGGCCGTCGAACCGATTCGATAAAGACCGGAAGCACTCTCGCCAGCGATCAAGCCGAAGCCGCCAGACGGGGGGCGCGGCCGAGCGTGCGCAGCAGGCCGGCCTTGAGATCCAACTCGACGACGCGGCGGGTGCCACGGTCGGCCGCCAGCATGTGCACGTGCACCTCGTCGGCGCCGAGCACGGCGCCCTGGTGGCGGATCTGCGCGAGATTGAGCGACGGCGCCGCGCTCTCGACGCGGATCACGTCGAGCACCGTGCGCCGGCCCGACGGCGCGACTTTCACGAGCACGACCACCGACGGCGGAACGTCAGGGCAATCGATCAGCCTATAGGCGGTGTGCACGTAGGCGGCCCGCGAGGCGCCGCTCCAGAACTGAAAGGCCGACGGCGGTGCGTCGGGCAACGTCTGCGGCGCCACCGGACGAACACGCGGGCGTGCGTTCAGCGGTCGATGGCACGACGCCAACTCCACGATCCGCGCTGCCATGATGGACTCCCGGTACTGACCGACTCTACGAGGTATGCAACGCAGTCACCCTGACCCGGGTTTCAAGCGGAAGTGCGGCTGACGTCGTGAAACTTTGCGGCGACATGGCGGCAGCGGCAGCGGCAGCAGCGTCGGCGCCCGGCTCCGGGCAATCCTCACGAGCAGCGGGCGTAGCCACATGCTCGGCACACCCAGCATCCCTCCACCCGCGCGAACGTTGCCGCCCCGCAACGCGGGCAGGGGCGCGCCGACAGCCGCGTCTCCTCGGCCGGCACAGCGGGCGCCGCCTCCGTGGAGAACTCGAAGCCGGCCACACCCGGCCGCTGGCCCTTTGCGGGAGGGCCGGCGGTCTCCTCGCGCTTCAGGAAGCCGGTCCGCAGCATGTGCGCCTCGATGGTCTCGCCGATCGCGGCGATCAGGCTCGGCACATAGCGGCCGCCGACCCAGTGGCCTCCGCCGGGATCGAACACGGCCTTGAGTTCCTCGACCACGAACGCCACGTCGCCGCCGCGCCGGAACACCGCGCTGATCATCCGCGTCAGCGCCACCGTCCAGGCGTAGTGCTCGAGGTTCTTGGTGTTGATGAAGATTTCGAACGGCCGCCGCCGCCCGTCGCGCTCGATATCGTTGATGGTGACGTAGAGCGCATGATCGCTGCCCGGCCACTTCAGCTTGTAGGTGTATCCGGCCAGCGCCGGCTCGCGCTCCAGGGGCTTCGCCATGTAGACGACCGGTCCGCCCGTCTCGGCCCGCCCGTCGAGGCGCGTCGCCGGGCGCTGTGGTTCCTCGGCGGCGGCCTCGATCGTCGGCGCTGCCGCTGTGCCACCGGCAGCCGTCCCAACCGCGAGCGGTGTCAGGACCGATCCGGTGACCGCATTGGGCCGGAACGTCGTGCAGCCCTTGAGGCCGAGGTCGTAGGCCTCGAGGTAGATGTCGCGGAACGCCTCGAAGGGGATCTCGGCCGGGCAATTGATCGTCTTCGAGATCGAGCTGTCGACGTGCGTCTGCACGGCGGCCTGCATCGCCAGATGGGCGTGCGGCGTCAACTCGGACGCGGTGACGAACGCTTCCGGCAAGGGCGCCGCATCACCCATTGTCGCACGATGCAGCGCGTGCGCGTAATCCTCGACGGTCTCTTGGCGGGCGCTGCCGTCGCGATCGAGCACGCGGCGCCGGTAGACGAAGTCGAACACCGGTTCGATACCGCTCGAGACGTTGCCGGCCAGCAGCGAGATGGTGCCGGTCGGTGCGATCGAGGTAAGACAGCCGTTGCGAATGCCGTGCGCGGCGATCGCCGACCGCACGTCGGCGTCGAGCCGCTGCACATTGGGCCGCGCCAGGAAGGCATCGCGATCGAACAGCGGGAACGCGCCCTTTTCGGCGGCGAGGCCCGCGCTCGTCAGATAGGCGACCCGCTGGATGGCCGCCATCCATCGACCGGCGAGCCGCACCGCCTCCGCCGAGCCGTAGCGGACCCCGAGGAGGATGAGCGCGTCGGCGAGGCCGGTGACGCCGATGCCGATGCGCCGTTTCGCAACGGCTTCGCGCCGCTGAGCGTCGAGCGGATAGCCCGAGACGTCGATCACGTTGTCGAGCAGCCGCGTCAGCACGGCGACCCGGTCGCCGAGCCGGGCCTCGTCGAGCCGCGCCTGCGCGGTGAAGGCGCCGGTGACGAGGCGCGCCAGATTGATCGAGCCGAGCAGGCAGGCGCCATAGGGGGGCAGCGGTTGCTCGCCGCAGGGGTTGGTCGTGTGGATGGTTTCGCAGTAGGCGAGGTTGTTGAGGGCGTTGAGGCGGTCGATGAAGATGACGCCCGGCTCGGCGTAGTCGTAGGTCGCGCGCATGATGCGGTCCCACAACTCGCGCGCCCGCACCGTCTTGAAGGTCCGGCCCTCGAACGTCAGGTCAAACCCGGCATCCGCCCGCACCGCCGCGACCAGCGCGTCGGTGACCAGCACCGAGACGTTGAAATTGCGCAGCCGTGCCGGATCGGACTTGGCGTCGATGAACAGTTCGATGTCCGGATGATCGCAGCGCAGCGTGCCCATCATCGCGCCGCGCCGGCCCCCCGCCGACATGATCGTGCGGCACATCGAGTCCCACACGTCCATGAAGCTGACCGGGCCCGAGGCATCCGCGCCGACCGAGCGAACCGGAGCGCCGCGTGGCCGCAGCGTCGAAAAATCGTGGCCGATGCCGCCGCCCTGTTGCAGCGTGAGGGCGGCCTCTTTCACGTTGTCGAAAATGGCGCCGAGATCGTCGGCGATCGGCCCCATCACGAAGCAGTTGAACAGCGTGACCTGACGCTCGGTGCCGGCGCCGGCGATGATCCGGCCGGCCGGCAGCGCCTCCAGCGACGACATCGCCTCGTAGAACCGGGCGGCCCAGTGGTCGCGCGCCGCGGCAGGCTCTACGCTGGCGGCCGCAGCGGCGACCCTGCGCCAAGTATCGGCCAGAGTCGCATCGCTCGCCGTGCCGTCCGGGTTCTTCAAGCGGTACTTCTCGTCCCAGATGGCGAGCGAGATCGGGGGCAGGGCAGGGGGTGGCGACACGGCGTTCACTCGATAACTCGACCCCCCGGAACATAGGCCTCTGCCGCGCCGCCGTCAAGAAATGTTCTCTTAAAGTTCCCTTTAAGTTTTAGCCGTCGTCTCTGGCGCTCGCGCCGTCCCGCCGTCGACGGATCTGGCCTCCTCGATCAGGCGCCGGGTGGCGTCCTCGATGGTCTCCTCGAGCCGCTGGCGAAACTCCTGGCGCTTGAGACCGGCCGGCAGCGGGGGGAGGATCTCCACGATGATCCGCCCCGGCCTGCGACGCAGGGTTCGCCGCGGCCAGTAGACGCCGGAGTTGAGGGCGATCGGCACGCACGGCAGGCCGAGGCCCTCGTAGAGCGCCAGGACGCCCGGCTTGTAGTCTGGCGCCGCACCCGGCGCCGTTCGCGTGCCCTCGGGGAAAATGACGATTTCGCGCCCCTCCGCCGCGCGGTCCCGCGCCGTGCGCAGCATGGTTTTGAGCGCGCTCGCCCCCTTCTCGCGCTTGACCAGGATGTGCTCGAACTTGACGCAGAACCAGCCGTACAACGGCACCCACTTCAACTCGTCCTTGAGAATGATCGCCGGGTCGCGGAACAACGGGATCAGCGCGAACGTGTCCCACGCCGACTGGTGCTTGGCGGCGACGAGACAGGGCCCCGATGGCAGGTTCTCCTGCCCGCGTACCACCATCGACGTGCCGCAGATCTTGTCGAGCAGCCAGACGCAGGTCAGCCCGTGCCAGCGCAGCCCCGCCATCGCCCATGCGCGCGGCGCAAGCAGCAGCCAGCTGCCGAGCAGCAGGAACAGCGCGGTGACGGCGTAGAAGGCCACGGCGAACAGGAGTGAGCGCAGCATGACGAGCGTCCGGGCGGGCGTGGGCGATGGCGGGCTTATACACGAACCGCGCCTTTGCGGTCTCAGGGGCGAACGGCCATCTGCGATGCCGCCTCGCCGCGGCTCGACGGCCGCTCGATCGCCCGGTTGACGGCGAGGCGGGCCGCCGACGGGATGAACTTCAGGTATTCGGCGACCAGCACCCGCCAGGCCGACCAATTGAGATACCACGGGTCGGCGCGCCAGCTCTTCGGGCGCACGGGATAGGGCACCAGCCGGGTGCCCGGCAGGGCCCGCGCGATCTCGGCGAGGCTGCGCGGCATGTGATAGCTCGCCGTCACGATGATCAGGCTGGTGAAGCGCTGGTCCCCGCTCCACCGCATCGTCTCGTCGGCATTACCGGCCGTGTCGAGCGCGGTGTAGCCGAGATCGACGCAGCAGCCGAACAGCCGGTTGTCGAGCCCGGTCAGCCGCTGCACGTCCTCGCGCGAACTGCGGTGATTGACGCCCGAGATCAGCAGGCGCTTGCCGTAGCCTTGCGCCAGCAGCCGGGCGGCCTCCTCGATGCGCTGGCCTCCGCCGGTCAGCACGACGATGGCATCCGCCTTCGCCGGCCGGGCCGGCACGTCGCGGGTCGCCGATGCGGTAAACAGCAGGAAACCGAGCACGAACGCGCTGGCCGTCAGGCCAATTCCGACGGCCAGCCACGAAGGCACTTTCCGGGTTCGAGCGGCCCCCATCGCCGATCCTCTCGTTGGGCTGCGAGGCGAGCCTTACCGTATCACCGGTCAGTGCTTGCTGTGGAGGATGCGGAAAACGCTGATCCGCGACGTCAGCATGCACAACGCTGCCACCACGACGACCACCAGCGAAAGCAAGGCGAAGCCGGGCGCGTCGAGGGAGCCGCTGCCGATCAACCGGTTGATCTCCGCCAGCGTTACACTGCCGCCACCGAGCAACTGCATCAGCCAGGGTAGCGAGAAGAAGACGACCGAAGCGCTGACCGCGCCGACCAACCCTCCGCGGATCCCGAGGGTCAGGAATTGTTTCTCGAACTCCCGGGCGATGAAGCGATCCGTGGCTCCCACGAAGTGCAGCACCTCGACGATCTCACGGTTGGAGGCGATGGCGCTGCGCGTGGCGGTGATGATGATCGCCGTGGTCGCCGCTCCGACCAGCGCCAGGATGGCGATACCTCCGAGCGCGATCGACCGCGTGACGGTGCGGATCTGCTGCTGCCACTGCCGATGGTCGTCGAGTGAGGCGTTGGGGAACTGGCGGGTCAGCGCCGTTCGGATTGCGGCGATGTCGGGTGGTGAGCTGCGGTTCACCTCGACGGCGATCAGGCGGGGAATCGGAAGTGCCTTCAGTGCGTTGGAATTGCCGAGCCACGGCTCGAGCAGGCTCGCCGCCACATCCAGGCTGAGCGGCCGGACACTGGCGACGCCGGGGCGTTGCGCCAAGAAGGCTGCAACCTCCCGCACGGTCTTGTCGGTGTCGACCTTTTCCTGCGGTTCGATCTGGACCGTGACCTCGCTGGCGATGTCGCGCATCCAGGCGGCGGCAGACTGGTTCATCATGTAGACGGCGCCCGCGGTCAGGCAAGCCAGGAAGCACATGATCGATACGACCATCGTCAGCGCCCGGCTGGTGACCGATCCGGCGGGCACGATCGGTGCCGCGCCCTTGGGCTTTTCCGGCAGCACGGCTTGCTGCGGGGCATGCAGCGCGGGGTCATGGGCCAGTTCCAGCCGAAGCTGGCTCGATTCGGTCACCGGCGGCGCCGGCTCCGCATAGGGGTCGTAGGCCCCGTAAGGGTCTTGGCCCCCCGGCGGTCGCGCGCTGGAGCCGGGCGGGCGCCTATAGGATCCGGACATGGCCGTCGCTCAATTCCAAGCGCGGCGCTTTGAACTGCCGCATGAGTTGATGATCGTGGGTGGCGATGACCACCGAGGTGCCGAGCCGGTTGAGTTCGATGAACAGCCGCAGCAGCCGCCGTGCCATCTGCGGGTCGACGTTACCGGTCGGCTCGTCGGCGAGCAGCAGTTCGGGCTTGCCGATGACGGCCCGCGCGATGGCGGCCCGCTGCTTCTCTCCGCCCGACAGCACGGACGGAAACGCGTACATGCGGTCGCCGAGGCCGACCCACTGCAACAGGTCGGTGACGTCCTCGCGATAGTCGTCCGCCCGCTTACCGAGAACGCGCAGCGGCAAAGCCACGTTGTCCCAGGTGGTCATGTGGTCCAACAGGCGGAAATCCTGGAACACGATGCCGATCCGCCGACGCAACTGCGCCCGCCGCGACGGTGTGATCCGGCTGACATCCTGCGCGAACAGCGAAACCTGCCCGATCGTCGGCTGGATCTCCATCAGCATCAGACGCAGCAGGGTGGTCTTGCCGGCCCCCGACGGACCGGTCAGGAAGTGGAACGACCCTGGGCGCAGGTCGAAGCTCACGCCACGCAGAACCTCGGGTCCACGTCCATAGCGAAGCGCGACATTCTGCAATCGGATCATGAGGGCGTCGAACGGTCCCTGCCAGATTGTGGGTATCGGCCGCCCGATACCGCGGCCGCGAGTCGCGACGTTATGGGGTAAGCTTGCCGCACGATCAATCGTGGAGGAATGTGGCACCCTCGTGGGCCAGCCGGCCTCAGGCTGGCGCGGGGCCGTTGCAGCGCGCGGGCAGCAGGGGAGTTCATGGCGGACAAAGTCTCAGAACCAGCGGTCACGGACGCCGGCGAGCCGGCGGTGCGCGTCATCATTCCGGCCGCCGAGATCGAGCGGCGGATCGGCGAACTGGCCAAGGAAATCGTCGGCGCCCGGCTCGTTAGGCCCATTCTCGTGCCGATTCTCACCGGCAGCTTCGTCTTCGCCGCCGATCTGATGCGTGCGCTCCATGGCGCCGGACTGGCGCTCGAGGTCGACTTCTTGTCGCTGTCCAGCTATCGCAAGAGCACGACGGCCAGCGGCAAGATCGACATCCTGCGCGACCTCGAAATCGATGTCGCCGGCCGGGATGTGCTGCTCGTCGACGATATCCTCGACACCGGCCGCACCCTGGCCTTCGCCAAGGACCTCGTGGCTGCCCGCGGCGCTCGTCGAATCCTCACCTGTGTGCTGCTCGACAAGCCGGTCCGGCGGGCTGTGCAATGCCCCGCCGATTTCAAGGCCTTCGATTGTCCGCCGGTCTTCGTCGTCGGCTATGGAATGGATATCGCCCACCGCTATCGCGAATTGCCCTTCGTCGGCCAAGTGCTGACAGGCTGACGCGGAATGTCTGGCTCTCGTGACGCGGACTGGCTAGCTTGCGCCGATCGGGCAAGCAAGAGGCGGCGCCATGGCGAGACTGCTGGTTGCAGACGATGACGGCGTGACCCGGGATCTTGTGGCACGCAGCCTGACGGCGGACGGCCACACCATCGTCACCGCCGCCGACGGGCAGGAAGCTCTCGACCTCGTGGAGGCCGCCGCGACCGCGCCGTTCGCCTTGCTGATCGTCGATGTCGACATGCCGCTGGTCGACGGCATCGAGGTGGTGCGCCGGGTCTCCGCGGCCCGGCCCGGCACCAAGGCGCTGCTGATGTCAGGTCACGCCGAGGGGCAGGTGCGCGTGAGCGCGCTGCAGGCTGCCGGCGCAGTGTCCTACATGGCCAAGCCGTTCAGTATGGAGGCCCTGCGCGCCGCCGTGCGCACGCTCATTGGCTGATGCGTTTGCGCACGCGCTCGCGGTGGAACATGTAGAGTCCGGCCGTGACGACGATGGCCACGCCGACGAAGGTGGACACCGGCGGCCGCTCGCCGAATACGACCATGCCGAGGAAGATTGCGAACAGGATGATCGAATAGCGGAAGGGTGCGACGGTCGCGATCTCGCCCGACTGCATGGCGACGATCACCGCGTAATAGCCGCCGAGCACGCCGAGCGCCGAGCCCAACAGCAGCACATAGGCGTCGGCCGACGGCATCCGCCACGTCTCGAACGGCAGGAAGCCGAGGCTGGCGATCGTCACCGCGACGGCCGAGATGCTGATCAGGAACAGCGAGGGCACCTGGCTGCCGATCTGTCGTGTCGTCAGATCGCGCGTGACCACGAAGAACATCGAGCCGAGGATCCAGATGGCGCCCGGATCGAACGCCGTGGTGCCGGGTTTGATGATGATCATCACGCCGATCAGGCCCACGAACGTGGCGAGCCAGCGCCGCCATCCGACCGACTCACCGAGAAAGATCGCTGCCGCCGCCGTGACCCCGAGCGGCACGAACTGGGCGATCGCCGACGCATCGGCGAACGGCAGCCGGATCAGCCCGGACAGGAACGTGATGGTCGCGCCGACCTCGGCGAAGGTGCGCAGCAACACCAGACCCCGTTTCTCGGGACCCACCGCCTTGAAACCGCCCGGGAGCGCGCCCGTGGCGAACGCCGCGACGACGACCAGCGCGGAGGCGAACACCCCGCGCAGGAATATGATCTGGCCGATCGGCAGCTCCTGGCCGACGAACTTGATCAACATGTCGCTCAACGAAAAGCTGCCCATCGCCGCGATCATCGCCACGATGCCGCGGGTGTTGGTCGCCGCTTGCTCGGCAGCGGACATCGGAGCGTGGCGGCCGGCGGCGGTCATGGAGGCCTGATGTTCGGGGGGCTCTGTCGACCCTCGACGCATCGCATGTGCTCGTGGCGTTGGCAACGCGCACGGTCGCCCCGCATGTCTGGCATGCGGGGTGCCTCCCGGCCACGCCGGGCGATCAGCCGCCGGTGACGGACATGTGGCGGGCGACGGCGGGGCGCCGCGTCTCCCGGTCGATGATGAAGTCGTGCCCCTTGGGCTTGCGCCCGATCGCCTCGTCGATCGCCCGCTTGAGTGCGGCATCGTCGGTGGTGGCGCGCAATGGCGTGCGCAGGTCCGCGGCGTCCTCCTGGCCGAGGCACATGTAGAGTGTCCCCGTGCAGGTCAGTCGTACCCGGTTGCAGCTCTCGCAGAAGTTATGGGTCAGCGGCGTGATGAACCCGATCCGCCCGCCGGTCTCCTTCACCGCGACATAACGGGCCGGTCCGCCGGTCCGGTAGGGGATGTCGGACAACGTCCAACGGTCCATCAGCCGCGCGCGCACGACCGAAAGGGGGAGATACTGGTCCGTGCGGTCCTCATCGATGTCACCGAGCGGCATCGTCTCGATCAGGGTCAGGTCGTAGCCGCGCCCGTGCGCGAACTGCATCAAGGTCTCGATCTCGTCCCCGTTCACGCTCTTGAGGGCGACGGCGTTGATCTTGACCCGCAAACCCGCCCGGTCGGCGGCATCGAGACCGTCCATCACCTGCTTGAGTTCGCCCCAACGCGTGACCGCCTTGAACTTGTCCGGGTCGAGCGTATCGAGCGAGACATTGATGCGCTCCACACCGCAGTCCTTCAACTCGCTGGCATGCTTGGCGAGCTGGCTGCCGTTCGTGGTCACCGTCAATTCCTCGAGCGCACCCGAGGCGCGGTGTCGGGACAGGCTGCGGAACAGCGCCATCACGTTGCGCCGCACAAGCGGCTCGCCCCCGGTGATGCGCAGCTTGCGGACACCCTTCGCCACGAACACCGAGCAGAGCCGGTCCAGTTCCTCCAGTGAAAGGAGTTCCTTCTTCGGCAGGAACGTCATGTGCTCCGACATGCAGTAGACGCAGCGGAAGTCGCAGCGATCCGTTACCGAGACGCGCAGATAAGAGATGCGCCGGCCGAACGGATCGACCATCGGCGCTGCTGCGCGTGCGGTGTCGAGGACGGAACTCGAGACTGTCATAGTGAGCGTTCGCCCCTCGGCTGGTGGTCCTGTCGCGCCCGGGCCGCGTACTCCCCCGGGGTTGACTGGTCCGCATCATCGCAATTGGGCAGTATAGTGGGCCTTCGGCGTCTTGCCATCAAGCCGTCGCCGTGCAGCGGACTTGACCACGCAGGCGCCGGCTCGACACTCTGGTGCGGCACATCGAGACGAGGGGGGCGCGGTGTCGATGGGTTTTCGTTGGTGGGGCGTCGCGGCGGGCTGTGTGGGTTTGGCCGTAGCGTTGGCCGGCGCGCCGGCTTCGGCCCAGGATCTGCGCGGCCATGGCGGCCCGGTTCGCGCCGTGGCTGCCCTGGCGAACGGCGGTGGACTGGCTACCGGCGGGTTCGACAGCACCATCATCGTTTGGGACCCGCGCACGGCAGCGGCCCGGCGCGTTCTGCGCCTGCACGACAGTACGGTGAATGCTCTCGCAGGCCTGCCGGACGATTGTCTCGCCTCGGCCGGCGAAGACGCTCGCATCGCCATCTGGTGCGGCGCGGCGTCGACGCCCGTGCGCGTGCTGACCGGCCACACCGCACCCGTCGCGGCACTGGCCGTCGCACCGGACGGCCGGACATTGGCGAGCGCGGGCTGGGACCGCACGATCCGGCTGTGGCCACTCGGCGACGGCTCCGCCGACCGCACGATCCCGGGCCACGACGGACCTGTGAACGGCATCGCCTTCACGACGGACGGCACGGCGCTCGTCAGCGCCGGATACGACGGACAAATTCGACTGACTTTCCTGGCCGCCGGCAGAGCCTCACTGTCGGTCCGTCAGGCAACTCCGGTCAACGCGGTCGCGATCGCGCCGGACGGCGAGATCGTCACCGCCGGTGCCGACGGTGTCGTCCGCTTCCTCGACGGCACGCTGCAGGTGCGGGCAGAGTTGCCGTTGACGGCTGGCCCGCTGACCACGGCCGTGATCTCACCGGACGGCTCGACGGTTGCCGTGGCCGGATTGCGCACGCCGGTCACCGTCATCGACCGCCGGACGCGCCAGGTGAAGCTCGAGATCCTGGGTCCGGGCCTGCCGGTCTGGTCGCTGGCGTTCTCGCCCGACGGTGCCACGCTCTACTCGGGCGGCGCCGACCGCGCCGTGCGCGCCTGGACGGCTGCGACCGGTCGCCCGGCCGGCGAAATCGCGCCGGGGGTCGACGTCAAGCCGGAGGCCACGACCGATGCCGGTGCCCGCGTGTTCCGGGCCTGCCGGGCCTGTCATGGCGTGGGTCCCGAGCAGACCCATCTGGCGGGGCCGACACTGCATGCCGTGTTCGGACGCAAGATCGCGACCGCACCGGGCTACGTGTACTCCGAGGCGCTGCGCAACCTCGACATCGTGTGGTCGGCCGAGACGATCAACCGGCTGTTCGAGATCGGCCCGAACGCCATGACGCCCGGCACCAAAATGCCCGAGCAGCGCATCACCGATCCAGCCGATCGCAAGGCTTTGGTCGAGTGGCTGGCCAAGGTTACGAAACCCGGCGGCTGAGGCCGGCCGAAGGCGCAAGCTGCGGCTATGCCTCGCCCTTGTCGATCTTGTCGAGCATCTGCTTCTCACGATCGCGGAAGTAGTCGTCGGTCGTGCGCAGTAGCGGCCGCGCCGGGCCGGCGTAAGGATCGACGCCCTCGGTCGTGACCTTCTCGATCCGGCACGTGTCGCACATCTTCACGAGGTCGAGCCGCCGCGCGTTCTCGCCGGTGAACATCCAGTGCTTCTCCTGCAGCTTGGCGACGATCCGCTCGACCGTGCTCTTGACGCCGAACGCCTTGCCACAAGTGATGCAGCAGAACGGCTCCTCTTCCTTGATCGTCAGGCTGCCGCGCTCGAAGGCGGCGAAGTCGAGGCGGGACTCGAGGCTGATGACCCGCTCCGGACACGTGGCCTGGCAGAGCCCACATTGCACGCAGAGGCTCTCGTCGAACCGCAGGAGCGGACGATCTTCCGCATCGCCGAGCGCCCGCGTCGGGCAAGCCGACACGCACGACAGGCACAGCGTGCAGCCGGCCACATCCACCTTGATCCGTCCGAATGGGGCACCGGCCGGCATCGCGACCGTATCGACGGGTTGCGGTGCAGACCTGTGCAACTCGCGCAGCGCCAGATTGAGCACCTCGCGCTTCCCGCCCATCGCCAGGAACGTGGCGGGACGCGGCGCCGCGATCCCGAGAGGCACGGCCGAAAGCTGGGCTGCCAGTTCATCCGGGTCGTCGGTTCCGATGATGGCCGCCAGATCGCGGCCGTAGCCGAGTGCGGTGAGCAGCGGTTCCGCGTAGGACAGCGTCCTGAGCAGGCTCTCGCTGTCGTGCTGGGGCTTGGCGCGGTTCAGAAACCGGACGGCACGGGCGCCGTAGGCGAAGCAGGCGGCGATCGCCTCGAGCCCGACCTGCGTCACTTCGTTGACGGCAACCGGCAGGACGTGTGCCGGCAGCCCCTCGCCGAACCGGGCGAGCGCGTCGATCAAGTCGCCGCCGTGCCGGTCGTCGTGGAACAGCACCACCGGATCACGGCCGCCAGCGGTCCGGTAGGTCGCCAGCAGGGCCCGCAGGCGCCGCAGCAGCACGTCGGCCGCCGGCACCGCGTAGGCGGCCGCACCGGTGGGACAGATGGCAGCGCAGGCGCCGCACCCGCCGCAAAGGTTGGCGTCGATGGCGACCGTGTTGCCAGCCGGAGAGATGGCGCCTGCCGGGCAGAGATCGAGGCACCGCCGGCAGCCGATTTTCCGTGAGCGCGCATGCGCACACAGATCCTCACGGAAGGTGATGTAGCGCGGCTTGTCGAAGCTCCCGACCAGGTCCGCCGCCTTGAACAGGAGCCGCTGCACCTCGGCCGCATTGCCGGGATCGCCGCGCAGGTAGCCGTCACGCAGGTCCGGTGCCCCGAACAATGCTGGTCCGCCGCTGAGATCGATCAGCAGATCGGCGTTCGAGACGGCGCCGTCGCGGCCGGCGCCAAAGGTTAACTTGGCCCGTGACGAGGCCTCCGGCTCCGCCAGACCGTCGATGGTGAGTTCGAAGGCGCCGAGATGCCCCGCGGCCTTGACGATCCGTCCCCGCCGAATCGGGAATGTCATCTGCCGTGGCGGCACCAGATCCGCGCTGCCATCGATCACGACGGTGATATCGAGCCGGTCCTTGAGTTGAAGGCCGGCGTCGATGGCCGTCTGGTCGCGCCCGTAGATCAACGTGACGCCGGCGCTTTCGAAGGTCACGCCGCTCGGCGGCGGGCCGGCTTCCGCAGCGGCCGCCAGCAATGCGGCCATCTTCGGCGCGGCCTTGGCCCCCTCCCGCGACCAGCCGGCCGTCTCGCGGACGTTGACGAACGAAAGCTCGGCCGGCAGCGCCCCGTCCTCACTGAGTTCCTCGAACAGCGGCGCCTCCTGGGTGCATGCAACGACGACTTTGCCGCCGGCCGCCGCGACCCGCTGGAACATGCCGCGTTCCGATCGGCACAAATGCCGGGCTGTCACGACCTTGGCCCCGCAGGCGGCCCCCACGCGCTCGGGATCGAGCGTCATGGTGCCTTCGCAGGAGCACAGGATCACGGTTTTCTCGTTAGCGGTCATCGGGCGTCTTCCCTGGGAGCGATAGTGGCCCGGCGCTTGGCGGGCGAAGTCCAAGCCCTATATAAGCGTTTCGAAGACAAAGTAGATTGCAATCCTGTGCACGGCGGCGATCGTTGGCCCCGGGACGGGAGCGGGAGGATCAGCTTGGCGCAGCAGTCGGCCTCGCGGGGGGCGCCGGAAGCTCGGACTTTGGAGCTGCCGCCGCTCTATCGCGCCATCAATCTGCGCGAGCACCAGGACGCTTTCGACCACGCACGCGCGATCGCGGCCGAGGAGGGCGCCGGCACACTCGTCTGGGTGCGCCGCTTCGATACCATCGAGTTCGCGCTCATCGTGGAGCCGGAGGAGCCGCTCTCGACCGCCCGCCGCGTCCTCTATGCGGCAATGAGCGCGCTGGGCGATGCGCTCGTGAGCTATGCGCCGCCGGAGAAGCCGATGGCGTTCGCCTGGCCAGCGACCATCATGTTCGATGGCGGCATCATCGGCGGCGGGCAGCTTGCCTGGCCGGACGGGGCGACCGAAGACGCGGTGCCGGACTGGCTGGTCGTCGGTTTCGTGGTGCGTGGGGTCCTGCCGGCCAAGCCGGGTGGCACTCATCAGCTCGATACCGCCGCGGTGCGGGGCACCAGCCTCGAGGCGGAAGGCTTCGAGATGCTCGATCAGGCCGATGTTGTTGCGAGCTTCGCCCGCCATTTCATGGTTTACGTCGATCAGTGGCAGGAAAAGGGGTTCGTTCCGGTGGGCCAAGTCTATCTTGCACGCCTGCCCGAGGAGCGCGGCGTCAAGCGCGGCATCGACGTCAACGGCGATCTGCTCGTCCGCCGGCTGCCGAACCTGAAAGACGTCGAGCGCCAAAGCCTCGTGGCGGCGCTCGCCGCGCCGGAGTGGCGCGATCCGGAGAGCGGCGATCCATGGCTTTGAAGCTCTTGCGCACCATCCGGCTCGACGCTTCCGACACCTTCGTGTTCGAGCGCGCGGCCGAGCCCGGCGAGTGGGCGGTATCCGGCGGGTTCATGTTCTGGGGCGCCGACCCGCGCACGCTCGCCGGACGCGAGAAGCAGGCCTTCCGCGCCGGGTTCCTGGGGATCGGCACATTCGGCTGGTCGACGCTCGCGGTCGTGGTCGAGGCGACAGAGGCGGAGCGCGAGGCGGCGGTCGCCGCGCTCGCCGCGCGGCTGGTGGCCGACCATGGCGCGCCGAGCTTGGAGGCCGGTCTCGCCGCCGCGGCCGAGGAGATCGCTTTCTCGGCCGAATTGGCGCAACACCCGGTTCAGACGCTTGTGGCACTGCACCGTACGGTGACGGCCGACGGGAACGTCAGCGAGCAGTTTCGCACCTTCAGGGCCGCCGAGGCCAAGGCGGCGGTGGCCATGCCGTGCAGTGCCGGCGCCTTCGCCATGGTGCCCGACGACGGCGACGAGACCGCGGTGGCGTCCGACGAGGTCGATCTCGCGGCGCTCGTTGCCGCCAATACGACGGGTCGCGCGCCATGAGTGATTTCTGGGTATCGAGTGGCCATCATCTGCTCGACCGCGCCGAAAGCGGTGGGCTGGTCGTCACCGACGAGTTCCTCCGGGCCTATCTCGCCCGCCCCGAGATCGTGCCGCCGGAAGATGCTTGCCTCGTCGAGCGTGCCATCTACGACCGTCTGCGGCGCGCCCCCCGCGCAGCGGTCCAGCCGGGCGAGGTGGCCGACATGGCCGATCGAGACGCCCGTGAGAACTGGCGCCATTGGCTGGCACTGCGCGACACGCTGATTGGCCACGAGTCGGTAGAGGCCGCCTATCTGACGCTCATCCGCTCCGACAAGGTCACGACGCCGCCGCTGTTCCTCAATCAGCTCGTCAATCTCATCCTGCGCAATGCCCTCGACGCGTCGAAGGACGCTTTCGTGCTGCGCGCCGCCGAGCTGTTGTTCCGCGCCCAGCGGCTGACCGTGCGCGACGGCGTGCTGCTGCTGGCCGACGAGGAGTTGGTCGACGGATCGAACGTCGTAGACCACGCCTCGCCTCTGGTCGCTGTGTTCGGTGATGCGCGCGCCCGCGATCTCGACATTCTGACCGCCGGCAATGCCCCCGCCTATTGGGGCCGCAGCGATGCCTTCGACATGGTCCTGGATTTCCGCCACGGGCATCCGGCGCGCGCCGCCTTCGCGCGGGTTCTGGAGGTCTGGGTCCGGCACATGCTCGGCATCGGCGTGACCATCGAGCCGGTCGAGCGTTTGACCGACGAGAGCTGGCACTGGTTCGTTGGCTTGGACCAGGAGGCGACCCGCATCGGCAACGCGCTGTGGAAGGGTGAGGAGCCTGCCGACGATGGGCTGAACCGCATCGTCGCGATCTTCCGCTTGGATTTCGAGGATGACCGCGAGATGTTGCCGGCTGTGGCCGGCAAGTCTGTCGTCCTGATCCTCGCCACGACGACCAATCGGATCGTCCGCGTGAAACCGCAAAACCTGATCGTCGGCCTGCCGCTCAGGTCTGCATCGGGACCATCGTGAGGCGACCATGATCGAGGACACGCTACTGGTTGGTCTGGTCGTCGAGTGCGTGGCGCCGACCTCGCAATGGGGCGAGCCGTTCTGGCGGCCGACCGCCGTGCTGGAAATGCCGCCGGCCACCGAACCGTGGACGCCGCTCGGCGGCACGGATGCGGCCCGGCAGTACTATGCGGGTGTCGTCGCCGTTTCCCTGTATTCGACCGAAACCGCCAACTATCTCTCCAATCTCGCCGCCGGGCCGCGTTTGTGGGTGGTGATGCGACCGCGCGGGGCGGAGCCTCCGGTCGAGGTGGTTACGATCACGGCCGATCCCGCCGAGGGCGAAGCCTTCACGGAGACCGGTGTCGACGTCGTCGAGACCATCGAGATGCCGATGGCGATCGCCCACGCCGTTGCCGCCTTCGCCGAGCGCCATCACGTCGAGCGGCCGTTCCTGAAGCGCCGCCGCGACAGTCGCGAGATGGACGCGATCGGCAGGAAAGAGGACTAGTCACGAATGGCCGACGAAAATCGCGAGCCGTTCCTGGCACGGTGGTCACGCCTCAAGAAGGCAGAAGCGGCACGACCGCTGCCGGCGGCCGCGTCACAACCGGCGCCGCCGTCCGAGGCCGATCCCCGGGAGGCCGGTCCGGCTGCCGCTGCGCCCGCCACGAGCGACGTGTCCGCCGCGCCGTCCGAAGAGGCGGTGCGACTGGAAGACCTGCCGCGCCTCGACGACCTCACGGCGGACAGCGATATCTCCATCTTCCTGCGCAAGGGCGTTCCCGAAGAGCTGCGCAATCTGGCGCTGCGGCGCGCCTGGAGCCTCGATCCGGCCATTCGCGACTTCGTCGAAGTCGCCGAGAACCAGTACGACTGGAATGCCCCCGGCGGCGTGCCGGGCTTCGGCGAACTCGACCCGAGCTTCGACCTGGAAAAGCTGCTGGCGCAGGCGACGGGTCAACTGCCCGGTCCCGGACCGCTCCCACAAGAGCTGGCGCGACAAAACGACGCTATTGATCCGCCCACGTTGGAAGATTCCGCACTGCAGCAACCAGCGGCTCACGCCGCAATCTCCGACCCACCGAGGGAGGCGGCGCCATCGGAAGGGCCGGATGAGCAGGCAGGTCCGCCATCTCCGGGCCGGCGCAGACATGGCGGCGCGCTGCCGGGTTGAGGGCCCATAGCCGGTCCTTCGCTGCACCTGCTAACACGCGGAACGCAAAAAATAATCATGAGTTAGATGCAGGCGACGACTGCGGGCTTCGATAGGCTACGCTATAGGGGTTCCCTATGGGGCGCGAACTTGCTACATCACGCACGTCGTAATCCGATCGGAAAAGTCGGAAAATAACCAAGGCTATGGCAATTGGAGAAACGCGGGATGAGGGCTTGGTGCTGGCCATACATGCGGCCGGCAGCATCAGCGCGTTGGCGCGCGGGCTCGGAATATCCCAGCCATCCGTTTCCAGTTGGACGCGCGTGCCCGCCGAGCGGGTTGCGGCGGTCGAAAGTTTCACGGGAATCAGCCGCGACCGTTTGCGCCCCGACATCTTCGGGATCGCAACGATGATGCAGTCCGGGGCCGCTCAGGGCGTGACCGCAGAGATCGACGAGACCGATCAGGCCCGCGCCGACGAGTATCGTTTGCTGGCGACCCTGCTGGCCCGTCCGCCGACCGCCGAAGTGTTGGCCGCCGTGGCGACTATCGCTGGCAATCCGTCGCCGCTCGGCATGGCGCACATCGGATTGGGTCAGGCCGCGGCCGAGGCCAACGTAACCGACATCGGACGCGAGTACTTCAACGTGTTCGTCGGCGTCGGCCGGGGCGAGGTTCTGCCCTACGCGTCTTACTACCTGACGGGCTTCCTGCACGAGCGGCCACTGGCGCGCGTCCGCGAGGATCTCGTGCGGCTCGGCATCGAGCGCCGCGAGGGCGTGCACGAGCCCGAAGACCAGCTCGCAACCATGATGGAAGTGATGGCCGGCCTGATCGGCGGCGATTTCCGTGCGCCGGTTGCGGAACAGAAGCATTTCTTCGAGCGCCATCTCAAGCCGTGGGCGGCGCGCTGCTTCGCGGACATTCAGGTGGCGGAATCGGCAAAGTTCTATCGGGCGGTCGCAGCGGTCGGACGGCTGTGGATCGAGATCGAATCGGAAGCATTCGAGCTTCCGGAGTGACGGACGAGGGCCGGCCCATGGCCGGCCGGAAACTGCGGTTTGCCGGGAGGAGCACGATGAAAGCGGATCGACAAAAGGGACTGGATCGACGCGGCTTCCTGAAGTCGCTCGGTGGCGGCGCAGGTGCAGCAGCTTTGGTGGCGGCTGGCACGACGGCATCGCCTGAGATTGCGGAAGCCGCCGAAAACAACGCCGACAAGCGCAAGGCGCGCTATCAGGCGAATTCGGCGCACGTGCAGGCCTACTATCGCACGAACCGGTACTGAACATTTGTGACTGGGAGGAATTCTCCGTGCTGATCAAACGTCAGGATGCAAAGGCGCGCAGGACCCGGCTTGCGGACTCGGCTTCGTCGAGTGCCGGTCAAGTACTGGATCGGCGTACGTTTCTCCGCCGCTCGGGCCTCGCGGCCGGCGGCCTTGCCGCCGTGGGCACGCTCTCGCTCGGCCAGGTTCAGAAGGCGAAGGCCGCGACCGGCGGTGTGAAACCGGGCGTAGCCGTCGCGATCAAGAAGAACATGTGCACGCACTGCTCTGTGGGCTGCACGGTTCTGATGGAAGTCCAGAACGGCGTCGCGGTCGGCCAGGAGCCGGCATGGGATAGCCCGATCAACCGTGGCACCCACTGCGCCAAGGGCGCGGCGATCCGCGAAATCGTCCTCGGCGAACGCCGCCTCAAGTATCCGATGAAGCTGGTCGACGGCCAGTATCAGAAGATCAGCTGGGGCCAGGCCCTCGACGAGATCTCCAAGAAGATGCTGGACATCCGCGAGAAGTCGGGTCCGGAAAGCGTCTGGTGGTTGGGCTCGGCGAAGTTCACCAACGAGGCAGCTTACCTCTACCGCAAGTTCGCGGCCTTCTGGGGCACCAACTCGGTCGACCATCAGGCCCGCATCTGCCACTCGACCACGGTGGCCGGCGTCGCCAATACTTGGGGTTACGGCGCCCAGACCAACTCCTACAACGACATCCGCAACGCCAAGACCATGATCATCATGGGCGGCAACCCGGCCGAGGCGCATCCGGTGTCCCTGCAGCATGTGCTGTCGGGTAAGGAGCTCAACCGCGCCAACCTGATCGTCATCGATCCGCGCCTCACCCGTACGGCGGCCCATGCTACCGAATACGTCCGCATCCGCTCGGGCACGGACATCCCGGTCATCTGGGGCCTGCTGTGGCACATCTTCGAGAACGGCTGGGAGGACAAGGAGTTCATCCAGCAGCGCGTCTACGGCATGGAAGATATCCGGGCCGAGGTGAAGAAGTGGGATCCGAAAACGGTTGAGGACGTCACCGGCGTTCCCGGCGAGCAGTTGAAGCGCGTCGCCGAGTTGTTCGCCAAGCAGCGCCCCTCGACGCTGATCTGGTGCATGGGTGCCACCCAGCACACCGTCGGCACCGCCAACGTGCGGGCCTACTGCATCCTGCTGCTGGCGACCGGCAACGTCGGCGCACCGGGCACCGGGGCCAACATCTTCCGCGGTCACACCAACGTGCAGGGCGCCACCGACCTCGGTCTCGATGTCGGCACGCTGCCGCTGTACTACGGCCTGGATGACGGCGCGTGGGCACACTGGGCCCGCGTCTGGGAAGTCGACATGGCCTGGCTCGACAGCCGCTTCGACAAGATCACGGGGGCGGACGGCAAGGTCGTCAACTACCGCACCATGCCGGGCATCCCGTCGACCCGTTGGTTCGATGCCGTCTCCCTGCCCAAGGAGCAGGTCGACCAGCGCGACAAGTTGAAGGCTGCGATCATCTTCGGTCACGGCGGCAACACGGTGCCCCGCATGCCGGAAATGGTGAAAGGGCTCGCCGCACTCGACCTGCTGGTCATCGCCGACCCGCATCCCACCAACTTCGTTTCGCTCGGCGGGCGCAAGAACGGCACCTATCTGTTGCCGATCTCGACCAGTCTCGAATGCGAAGGCTCGCGCACGGCCTCCAACCGCTCGATCCAATGGGGCGAGAAGGCGGTCGAACCGTTGTTCGAGAGCGCCAACGACTACTGGGTCATGTACGAACTGGCCAAGCGTCTCGGCTTGGCCGACCGGATGTTCAAGAACATCAAGATGGTGAAGGGCAAGTTCGGCGACGAGCCGGAGGCCGAGTCGCTGCTCCGCGAGATCAATCGTGGCGGCTGGTCCACCGGCTATTGCGGTCAGTCCCCGGAGCGCATCAAGGCGCACATGAAGAACCAGGGCAAGTTCGACATCGTGACGCTGAGGGCGCCCAAGGACGATCCGGAAGTCGGCGGCGACTTCTACGGTTTGCCGTGGCCGTGCTGGGGCACGCCGGAATACAAGCATCCGGGCACCCACCAGCTCTACAACACCAATGTCCACGTCAAGGAAGGCGGCGGCACGTTCCGTGCGCGCTTCGGCGTCGACCGGGTCGTCAAGGTCAAGGAGAAGGACGCTTCGGGCGCCGAGGTCGAGAAGGAGATCAAGCACAATCTTCTTGCCGAAGGCTCCTATTCGGTCGGCTCCGAGCTCAAGGACGGCTACCCGCAGTTCACCTACGCCGTGCTGCAGAAGCTCGGCTGGGATAAGGATCTGACCGACGCCGAGCGCGCCACGATCGAGAGGGTCGGCGGCGCCAATCCGGGCAACGTGTCCTGGGCCACCGACCTGTCGGGCGGTATCCAGCGCGTCTCCCTCGAGCACGGCTGTATCCCGTTCGGTAACGGCAAGGCCCGGGCGAACGCCTGGAACCTGCCGGATCCGGTGCCGGTGCATCGCGAGCCCATCTACTCGCCGCGGGTCGACCTCGTGGCGAAGTATCCGACCCGGCCCGACTTCAAGAGCTTCCGCGTGCCGAACATCGGCTTCTCGGTGCAGAAGGCGGCCGTCGACAAGGGCGTCGCCAAGCAGTTCCCGATCATCCTCACGTCCGGCCGACTGGTCGAATACGAGGGTGGCGGCGAAGAGACCCGCTCGAACAAGTGGCTCGCCGAACTCCAGCAGGACATGTTCGTCGAGATCAATCCGGCGGACGCGACCGAGCGCAGCATCGTCGAGGGGCAGTTCGTCTGGGTTTACGGCCCGGAGAGCAACTCGAAGGTCCGCGTCAAGGCCCTCATCACCGAGCGGGTCGGCAAGGGCGTGGCCTTCATGCCGTTCCACTTCGGCGGCTGGTTCCAGGGCGAGGACCAGCGCAAGAATTACCCGGCAGGCACGGATCCCGTGGTGCTGGGCGAGTCGGTCAATGCGGTCACGACCTACGGTTTCGATCCGGTGACCGCCATGCACGAAGGCAAGGCGACGCTTTGCCAGATCAAAGCCGCGTGACGGGAGGATAGATCATGGCTCGCATGAAGTTCCTGTGCGACGCGGACCGCTGCATCGAGTGCAACGCCTGCGTCACCGCCTGCAAGAACGAGCACGAGGTGCCGTGGGGCATCAATCGCCGGCGTGTCGTCACCATCAATGACGGCAAGCCGGGTGAGCGCTCGGTCTCCATGGCCTGCATGCACTGCACGGACGCGCCCTGCGCGGCCGTGTGCCCGGTCGACTGCTTCTACACGACGGCCGACGCGGTGGTACTGCACTCCAAGGAGCTGTGCATCGGCTGCGGTTACTGCTTCTACGCCTGCCCGTTCGGCGCGCCGCAATATCCGAAGGTCGGCAACTTCGGCAGTCGCGGCAAGATGGACAAGTGCACCTACTGCGCCGGTGGACCGGAGGAGGACAAGTCGCTCGTCGAATACGCCTCCTACGGCTCGAACCGTCTGGCCGAGGGCAAGCTGCCGCTGTGTGCCGAGATGTGCTCGACCAAGGCGCTGCTGGCCGGTGATGGCGAGATCATCGCGCAGATCTACAAGGAGCGTGTCACCAAGCGTGGCTACGGCTCGGGCGCCTGGGGCTGGATGACAGCCTACAAGGAGTCGATCGCGACCTGATGGCGAACGCATCCCGCGCCGTTTTTCGGCGCGGGACCTGCCCGCCAAACGCAAACAGGGAGTAGAACGGATGAAAGTTTTCTCGCTCGCCCGCCCGGTTGCCGCCGCCCTGCTCGGCGCGGCCATCGTGCTCTCCGCGGGCGCGGCCTCGGCCCAGCAGCCGAAGTCGGTCAACCCCACCGCCAGCTCGGTCCAGGAAAAGCAGCTCCTCGAGGCGCTGAAGCCAGGCGGACCACCGGCGCTATCGGGCCGCGTGTCGATCCCCGATCAGCAGTCGGGCAACCTCATCCAGCCGGCCGGCAAGGACTGGCGCGCGTTCCACCAGCGTGATCTTCCGAGAATTGGCACCTATGTCATCCTCGGCAGTATCGCCCTGATCGCGCTGTTCTTCATGATCCGGGGTCGCATCCGCATTCCGGGCGGCCCGTCGGGGCAACTGATCAACCGCTTCGGCTCGGTCGACCGCTTCGCCCATTGGACAACCGCGACGTCGTTCATCCTGCTCGCGCTGACCGGTCTCAACGTGACGTTCGGCAAGCAGGTCGTGCTGCCGATCATCGGGCCCGAGGCCTTCACCGTGCTTTCGCAGTTCGGGAAGTACGTTCACAACTACGTCAGCTTCGCCTTCGTGCTCGGCATCACTCTGATGTTCCTGCTCTGGACGAAGGACAACATTCCGGGGCCACGCGACATCAAGTGGATTTTGAAGGGCGGCGGCCTGATCGGCATGGGGCATCCTGAGGCGGACCGATTCAACGGTGGTCAGAAGGCGATCTTCTGGTCGACGATCCTCGGTGGTGCCGCGCTGGCGGTGACGGGATACATCCTGATGTTCCCGTTCCAGTTCACCGACATTGCGGGCCAGCAGCTTGCGAACATCGTGCACGGTATCGCCGGCGTCATTCTCGTGGCGATCATCATCGCGCACATCTACATCGGCTCGCTCGGGATGGAAGGCGCGTTTGCCGCCATGGGCAGCGGTAAGGTGGACGTGAGCTGGGCGCGCGAGCACCACTCCGTGTGGGTCGACAAGGTGGCTCGCCGCTCGGGCACCGCCATTCCAGCAGAATGATCGAGACGAGGAGGTCGTCGACATGTGGGCATTCATCTCGGCTGTGATCGTGGTGATCGGCATCGGCTACGGTGCGTCGATCGCTCTCGAGCAGTATCAGCGGACGGCGGACTCGGCGTTCGTGGGCTCTGGCGCCAAGCCGTCGCCGGAAGGCAAGCTGCACGGGCACGGCGGCTACGCGCCCAAGTCCTGAGGCGCGGTCCCTGCGCCACCGCGAATGTGAGACAGAGGCCGGCCACCGCCGGCCTCTTGCGTTGCTGAACTGAGAGCCCGGATGGACGGTATGCCGATCCGTGAGGAGATCGCTCGGGCCCTGTCGGCGGTCGTGGGCCCCGATGGCCGCACCCCGCTGACGACGGCCGCGACGGTGACGTCGGCTGACCTGCCGGACGGCAGGTCGATCGTCACGATCGCCGTCGACCCCGGCGCGGCTGCCGCTTGGGAGCCGGTACGGCGTGCGGCCGAAGCTGCGTTGAAGGCGACCCCGGCCCTCGCTGGAGCGATCGTCGTGCTGACCGGTGAGCGGCCGGCGCAACCGGCGGCTCCCTTCGATCCGCGTCCGCGGCCGGCCCCGCCCAGTGCGTCCCGCATCGCCGCGTTGGCTGAGGTTCGTCACATCATCGCCGTGGCATCCGGCAAGGGCGGCGTCGGCAAATCGACCACCGCCTGCAATCTCGCCCTCGGCCTGGCGGCCATGGGGCTGCGGGTCGGCGTGCTCGATGCCGACATCTACGGTCCGTCGATGCCCAAGCTTTTCGCGCTCAAGGGCCAGCCGCACATCAAGTCGGGGCGCACGCTGGTGCCGCTCGAGGCCTTCGGCTGCAAGGTCATGTCCATGGGCTTCGTCGTCGACCCCGCCAAGGCGATGGTCTGGCGGGGGCCGATGGTGGCATCAGCCATCACCCAGATGCTGCGCGATGTCGAATGGGGTCCGCTCGACGTGCTCGTCGTCGACATGCCGCCCGGCACCGGCGACGCCCAGCTCACCATGGCCCAGCAGACGCCGCTCGCCGGCGCTGTGATCGTTTCGACGCCGCAGGATCTCGCTCTCATCGATGCCCGCCGCGGCGTCGCGATGTTCCAGGACGTCGGCGTACCGATCCTGGGCATCATCGAGAACATGAGCTATTTCATCTGCGACTCCTGCGGCAAGCGCCACCACATCTTTGCGCACGGTGGCGCACGCGCAGAGGCTGCCGTGCTCGGCGTGCCGTTTCTCGGCGAGGTGGCACTCGATCCCGAGATCCGGGAGCGATCGGACGCCGGCCTTCCGGTGGTGGTGACGGCGCCGGACGGGCCTCATGCCCGCGAGTATCGGCGCATCGCCGAGGCGGTCTGGTCCGCGCTCGAAAAGCAGCGCAAGGAAAAGTAGGGAACAAATTGATGAGCACCGAGAACCCGTTCAACATGTCGATGCGGAAATTCCTGAAGCAGGTCGGCGTGACCTCGCAGCAGCAACTGGAGCGGGTCGTGCGCGAGAAGGGCCTCGCGGGCAAAGGCAAGCTCAAGGTTCGCATCGTGCTGACCGCCGAAGGCACCGATCTGAGCCACGTCGTCGAGGAGGAGATCGACCTCTCGGGCGCCGAGACGGCCTGATGGCGGACGCCGCTGAGGCCGTCGTTATTGCCCGCGAGACCCCGGATCAACCGGAGGTCCTGGCCTTTCTGGCGGCTTCGGATCTTTATGCCGCCAGCCTCTATCCAGCCAAGAGCAACCATCTGCTCGACGTGGCCGCGCTCCTCGAGCCGCAGGTCCGGTTTCTCATCGCCCGCCGCGCAGGCATGGCCGTCGGCTGCGGCGCGCTGGTCGTGAACCGGGACTCGACCGCCGAGATCAAGCGGATGTGGGTGGCGCCGCAGGCGCGCGGCGCTCACCTCGGCCGACGGCTGCTGGCGGCTCTCGAGCAGTTGGGCGCCGCCGAGCGGATCGCGACCCTGCAACTCGAAACCGGCATTCACAACACCGAGGCGCTGGCGCTCTATCGGAGTGCCGGATTCGTGGAGATCGGCCCGTTCGGCGCTTACGCGCCCGACCCGCTGAGCGTGTTCATGGAAAAGCGGCTGGCCGGCAACGATCCGCTCACCGCAACGTGATCGACAGGCCGAGCAGGCCCGCCAGCACGCCGGCCCCGATGGCGGTGGCGGGCGGCACGCACGCCGAGGCGATCATCCGCAACCCGACGAAACGCCACCCCATCATCGGAGCCTCGTAGGCAATGATCCGATGGAACGCATAGACGCTCCAGCCGGTAATCAGCGCGATGATCTGTGGGCCACCGGCGCCGTCGCGCGCCACCAGGATCGCGAACGGAAACGACACCATCGGCCCGCCCGGCAGCAGCCCGCCGAGTGCCGAGGCGAGCAGGATGCCGCTCAGCCCGCTTTGCGCGCCGAGCGCCGCTGCGATCAGCCGGTCGGGCAGCAACTCGGCGATCGCCGAGGCGGCGACCAGCGCGAACGGCAACCGGATCGCCAGCCGTACCCCATCGTGACGGGTGAAGCGAGCGGCCGCCACCACATGCTGCGGATCACGCCGCCACGCATAGAAGGCAACAGCTATAGTCACGGCGGCCAGGATGAGGAACGAGGAGATCATGGAACTGGCTCCTCGGGCGTTCGTGCGGTCACCGGGCGCGCGATTGCGAGCGGGCCGCGGGCGATGGCCCGCGCGATCAAGCCGGCGAGAATGGGCATCGGCAGGCTGGCCAGCACGCGCACCAGCGCGATCTCGCCGCCGAGCAGCGGTATCTCCCATACGATCACGCGGTGCAGCGCGAGCACCGACCAGGCCGTGAGATAGGCGACCACCGCGCCGATATCGGCACCTGCGAGAAACAGAGCGTAGACGATCGGAAAAGCGGCGAACGGCCCCCCCGGTGTCACGGCGCCGAGGCCGGTGGCCAGGACGAGGCCGTAGAGGCCAGACGCTTCGCCGAGTTGAGGTGCAACCTTGGCCGGGTCGGCAAGCTCGCGGGCGAGACCGCCGAGAAACAACCCGAGCACGATCATCGGTGCGATGGTGGCGAGCAGCCACAGGCCCGAACCGACGGCCGCCAACGCCTGCTCCGGCCCCTTCGTCACCGCGACCGCGGCGACCGAAACGGCGGCAAGGCAAATAAAGAATACGGCACTCCCGTCGATCGGCAGCGACTTCAAGGATGATCGGGGAGGAGTCGTCGGCAAAGCCATGGCGCCACATCGCAAATCCGCCGCGTCGTGTCACGCGGCGTGCGCGGGGCTCAGCAATGCGCGGCGGGTCACACGCCCGACGAATGCCGCGCCGTTCCGCCGGAGAGATAGGTGTCGAACGTCGCGCAGAGGGTACGGATGAACGGCCGCCCGTCCTCCGTCAAGGTGAAGCCATCGGCCGAAGCGGTGATCAGGCCGTCGACATCGGACTCGACCAAGGCCTCCGCCTCGGCAATGACGGCATCGGCGGCCGCGCCGAATTCGGCCCGCAGCACCGGAGCCGAGAATGTCAGGTCGCACATCAGCCGCTCGATCACGTACGCCCTGACACGGTCGTCGCGCGTCAGCGCGCGGCCGCGAACCGTGGCCAGTTCGCCCGCGTCGATGCGGCGCTTGTAGTCGGCTGTCGCCACGGCGTTCTGGACGAACCCCTGCGGCAGCTTGCCGATGGCGGTGGCACCAAACCCCAGCAGCGCGCCGGCCGCATCGGTGGTGTAGCCCTGGAAGTTTCGCCGCAGTGTCCGGGTCGCCAAATGATCGCTCTGCTTGGCGAAATGATCGAGCCCGATCCGCACATAGCCGGCTTCGCCGAGGATATCGGCGAGCCGCGTGGACTGCGCGAAGCGCGCGACCGGCCCCGGTAAGGACTCGTCGGGAATGAGCCGCTGGTGGGCGAACCGCGACGGCAGATGCGCGTACCCGAACAGCGCGATGCGATCGGGTCCGAGTTCGATGACCTGCCGGATGGTCCGCTCGACGCTGGCAACCGTCTGATAGGGAAGCCCATACACCAGATCGACGTTGACCGATTGTACGCCGCGCGAGCGGAACAGCTCCATCGCGCGGCTGGTCGTCTCGAAGGACTGCAGGCGGTTGATCGCGACCTGGACGGCCTCGTCGAAGTCCTGCACGCCGACGGACAGCCGGGACACCCCGATGGCGGCGAAGGAATCGGCCTGCTCGGGTGACAGCTCCCGGGGATCGATCTCGACCGCGAATTCGACGTCCGGGCGGAACTCGAACGCCGAACGAAGCGCGCCGCCGACCCGCCGAATGTCCGCGGGGTTGAGTACATTCGGGCTGCCGCCGCCCCAATGCACGTGGGCGACCTTCATCCGCGCCGGCAGGTGGCTGGCCACCGTCTCGACCTCACGCAGCAGGTTGTCGACGTAAGCGGCAACCGGTTCGTAGCGCTGTGTGGCCTTTGTGCTGCACCCGCAGTACCAGCACAGCGTGTCGCAGAACGGCACGTGGAGGTACAGCGACAGCGCATCGGCCACAGGCAGCTCACTGAGCCATGCCGCATAGGTCGCGGCATCGACCGCCGGCGTGAAATGCGGCGCGGTGGGATAGCTCGTGTAGCGTGGCACGGGGGCGGCGTATTTCTCGATGAGAGCCGGTTGCACGTCGTTCCTCGCCTTGCTCGACGGCACGCTGGCCCGGGCCAACGTGCTCGGTTTGGTCGAAAGTGGTCCTGCGGCAGTCGCGCAGCCTTGATCCAGGTCAACGGCAGAGGCCCGTGTCTCGGGGCAATTGTGTCGGCACGCTGGCGGAAGTGGCAGCGGACACGATGTCCGTAGTGTCCCGCTCGCGTCGACAAGGGGAACTTGCGAAATGGCAGAAACCACGACCGAGCGTCGAGCTTTCTCCGACGTGCTGGCCACGATCGGATGCATTCTCGGAACGCTGCTCGGGATCTACCTCGTCTCCGCGACGTCGGATCCCGTCATGGCCTTTCATGGGGCGATTTTCGCCCTAGCCGGCATCCTCGGCTTGCTGGCAATCACGAGAACGAGCTTCGGCACCGGTTATCGGGTGTCGCCGGACGAATACATGGATGGCCCGATCAAGGTGGCGGTGATCGCCGCCGTATTCTGGGGCATTGCAGGCTTCATCGTCGGCGACCTGATCGCGTGGCAGATGGCCTTCCCGGCGCTGAACTTCGACCTGCCGTGGACGAGCTTCGGCCGTCTGCGTCCGCTCCACACGTCGGCGGTGATCTTCGCGTTCGGCGGCAACGTCCTGCTGGCGACGTCCTTCTACGTCGTGCAGCGCACTTGCCATACGCGGATCGCCGGCAACTGGGCGCCGTGGTTCGTGGTGCTCGGCTACAACCTGTTCATCGTGATCGCCGGCACCGGTTACATTCTCGGCATCACGCAGGGCAAGGAATACGCCGAGCCCGAATGGTACGCGGACCTTTGGCTGACCATCGTATGGGTCATCTACCTGCTCGTGTTCCTCGGCACGCTCATGAAGAGGAAAGAACCCCACATCTACGTGGCCAACTGGTTCTATCTGGCCTTCATCGTGACGGTCGCGATGTTGCATGTGGTGAACAACGCCACGTTGCCCGTGGCCTTAACCGGCACCAAGAGCTACATCGCCTACGCAGGCGTCCAGGACGCCATGACGCAATGGTGGTACGGCCACAACGCGGTCGGCTTCTTCCTGACCGCCGGCTTCCTCGGCATCATGTACTACTTCGTGCCGAAGCGGGTCGAGCGTCCTGTCTACTCGTACCGGCTTTCGATCGTGCACTTCTGGACCCTGATTTTCCTCTACATCTGGGCCGGTCCGCACCACCTCCACTACACCGCACTTCCGGACTGGGCACAGACCCTCGGCATGACCTTCTCGATCATGCTGTGGATGCCCTCCTGGGGCGGCATGATCAACGGGCTGATGACGCTTTCGGGCGCCTGGGACAAGCTCAGGACCGACGCGGTCGTCCGCCTGCTGGTCGTCTCGGTCGCCTTCTACGGGATGTCCACGTTCGAGGGCCCGCTGATGTCCATCAAAGCGGTCAACTCCTTGAGCCACTACACCGACTGGACCATCGGCCACGTGCACTCCGGTGCCCTCGGTTGGGTCGCCATGGTGTCGTTCGGCGCGATCTACTGTCTCGTTCCGTGGCTGTGGAAGCGCAAGGCGCTGTACTCGATGCGTCTCGTCGAGTGGCACTTCTGGGTCTCGACCATCGGCATCCTGCTCTACATCACGGCCATGTGGGTGTCGGGCATCATGCAGGGTCTGATGTGGCGGGCCTACGACAAGCTCGGCTTCCTCCAGTACTCGTTCATCGAGACCGTGGAAGCGATGAGGCCCTATTACATGATCCGCGCCTTCGGCGGCCTGCTGTTCGTCATCGGTGGTCTGATCATGGCCTACAACATCTGGCGCACGATCCGCGGTGATGAATCGGTGGATGCGACGGAGCAGCCGCGCATCGCGGCCGCGCCTGAGCTGCGCGTCAGCCCGGCCGAATAACAGGAGGTACCGGTGAAACACGAAGTACTCGAGAAGAACTCCATACTCCTCCTGGTTCTGATCCTGGTCGTGGTCTCGATCGGTGGTTTGGTGCAGATCGCGCCACTCTACTGGGTCGAGAGCACCATCGAGAAGGTGAAGGGCATGCGCCCCTACACGCCTCTCGAACAGGCGGGACGCGACATCTACATCCGTGAGGGGTGCTACTCCTGTCACAGTCAGATGATCCGTACGTTGCGCGATGAGGTGGAGCGCTACGGTCACTACAGCCTCGCAGCGGAAAGCATGTACGATCATCCGTTCCAGTGGGGCTCCAAGCGCACGGGGCCGGACCTCGCGCGCGTCGGCGGCAAGTACTCCGACCAATGGCATGTCGACCACATGAAGAACCCGCGGTCGGTCGTGCCGGAGAGCATCATGCCGTCCTACGGCTGGCTCGCACAACGCAAGCTCGACGTCGACGACATCGAGGCCAAGCTGAAGACCCTTCGCGCGGTCGGAGTCCCGTATACCGACGAGATGGTCGCCAAGGCGAAAGCCGATATCCGGGCTCAGACCGATCCGGATTCGCGCGCGGCCAAGGAACTGGTGGCACGGTATCCGAAGGCCAAAGTGGCGAAGTTCGACGGCAAGGCCGGTGGCGACGTCACCGAGCTGGACGCGATGATCGCCTACCTGCAGGTGCTCGGCACGCTCGTCGACTTCACGAGCTTCGATGCATCCGGCCCGAACCTGCGCTGACGGAGGACAACATGACGTATGACACTGTCGCGACGTTCAGTCAGGTGACGAGTCTGCTGCTCTTCATCGCGATTTTCATTGGGGTCGTTGTCTACGCCTTCTGGCCGGGCAATCGCCAACGTTTCGATCGGAACATGAGATCGGCTCTCGATCTCGACGCCGACAACCGGCTGAATGGGGGTCGCCAATGAGCGGCAAGAAGGAAATCGACGAAGTCACCGGCGTAGAGACGACCGGTCACGAATGGGATGGGCTGAAGGAGCTGAACAAGCCCCTTCCGCAATGGTGGCTGTGGACGTTCTACGCCTGCATCATCTGGGGCATCGGGTACATGATCGCCTATCCGGCGTTCCCGACGCTCGCGTCCTACACCAAGGGTATGCTGGGATACAGCCAGCGCCAGACCGTGGCCGATGAGGTCAAGGCGGCGAAGCAGGCGCAGTCCGGACAACGTGATCTGCTGTCCAAGACCGCGCTCGGCGACGTCAAGAAGAACGCCGAGTTGCTTCGCTTCGCCATGGCCGGCGGCGGTGCTCAGTTCGCGACGAGCTGCGCCCCCTGCCACGGCCGCGGCGCGCAAGGCGCCACCGGCTATCCGAACCTCAATGATGACGAGTGGATCTGGGGCGGCTCGATCCAGGAGATCGCCGAGACGATCGAGGGTGGTATCCGCTCCGGTCACAAGAAGGCACGCGAAAGCCAGATGCCGAAGTTCGGCCTCGACAAGCTGCTGGACGACAAGCAGATCAACGACGCGGCGGAATTCGTCCTGTCGTTGTCGGGCAAGGCCACCGACCAGGCGGCCGCCGGCCGGGGCAAAGCGCTGTTCGCCGATCAGTGCGCGAGCTGCCACGGTAACGATGGCAAGGGCATGAAGGAGCAGGGTGCCCCGTCCTTGGCGGACAACATCTGGCTCTACGGAAGTGCCAAGGCCGACGTGGTCGAGAGCATCCGCACCGGTCGCGGCGGCATCATGCCGAGCTGGGGTGACAAGCTGGACGCCATCACCGTCAAGTCGCTAGCGGTTTACGTGCACTCGCTGGGCGGCGGCAAATAGGCCGTCGACCAGCCCACGGGCAATATCCGAACTCATGGAACCGCCGTGGCGGTTCACAGATCGGATGATGCTCTCGTCGCCTCTCCCCCGTGGTGGGGAGAGGCGTTCATGATCGCGGGGGCTGCAGGCGATCGATTGCCGGGTCCCGTTGAACCACGCCAGGAGATGCCGATGTGCGGCTGCGGGTGCGATCTGGTCGCCGATTATGCGAGAGCCGCTGCTCAAAACAGTGCGGCGAATGGCACACGGCAGATAGGGTCAGTAGCGCCGCAGCTTGATCCTGGTCAAAGCCGGCATGGGTCATGGCGCGCATGGCTTGTGGCGAAATGGGATGGCATCGTCGTCGTCCTTGCCCATACCAGAGCGCCAGCCGATGACCGCATTAAAGCCGTCTGAATTCCTTCATCCCGAGTCTGCCCCGGGTGTGCAGACCCACGATGTCGCGCCGGTAAACAAGAAAGAGCTTCGGCAACTCTACGCGGCTCGTCAGCAAATCCATCCGCGCCTCGTCAAGGGCACGTTCCGCCTCACCAAATGGGTGGTGATGGCCGTCACCCTCGGCCTCTACTATCTGCTGCCTTGGGTCCGCTGGAATCGCGGTCCGGACCTGCCGGATCAGGCGGTCCTCCTGGACATGCCGAACAACCGCTATTTCGTGTTCTTCCTCGAGATCTGGCCGCAGGAATTCTATTACATCACGGGCCTGCTCGTCCTGGCGGCCCTGCTGCTGTTCCTGGTCACCGCCGCCGCCGGCCGGGTCTGGTGCGGGTACGCCTGCCCGCAAACCGTTTGGACCGATCTGATGGTCGCCGTCGAGCGGTTCTGGCAGGGCGATCGCAATGCCCGCATTCGCCTCGGCAAGGAACCCTGGAGTGCATCCAAGGTCTTCAAGTTGACCATGACGCATCTGTCGTGGCTGGCGATATCGGTGGCGACCGGCGGCGCGCTGGTCTTCTATTTCCGCGACGCCCCGACCCTTGCGCAGGAGTTCGTCACCGGCACGGCCCCCGCCGTCGCCTACCTCTTCGTCGGCATCTTCGCCGGGACGACCTATCTCCTCGGTGCCATCGCCCGCGAGCAGGTCTGCATCTACATGTGCCCCTGGCCCCGCATCCAGGGCGCCATGATCGACCGTCACACCCTGCTGGTCAGCTACCGCACCGAGCGCGGAGAGCCGCGCGGCCCGCTCCGCAAGGGGCAAGGGTGGGACGGGCGCGGCGACTGCATCGACTGCAAGGCGTGCGTCGCCGTCTGCCCGACCGGTATCGACATCCGCGACGGCGCCCAGCTCGAGTGCATCCAGTGCGCCCTCTGCATCGACGCCTGCAACGAGATCATGGACAAGATCGGCCGTCCGCGTGGCCTGATCGCCTACGACACGATCGCCAAGCAGGAGGCCAAGTCGAAGGGCGAGCATGAACCGCTGCAGTTGATCCGGGCACGGACATTGCTTTACCTTGGCGTCATGGTGCTGGTCGGCATCGTGATGCTGATCGGCGTGTTGAACCGCACCATCGTCGAGGTGAACGTGCAACGCGATCGCAATCCCCCGTTTGTCCAGCTGCAGGATGGCGGCGTGCGCAACGGCTACACGTTCAAGATCCTCAACAAGCTCCACGAGCCGCGCACGTTCCGGCTTTCGGTCGAAGGGCTGCCCGATGCCCGCCTTTCGATTGTCGGCCAGGACAAGCTGGACGTCACCGTCGCGACCGACAACCTGCGCGAACTGCGCGCCTTCATCACCGTGCCGCCGGGCTCGCTCGCCAAGCTCACCGGACGCGATGTTGGCTTCAACGTCATCGTCGAGGACCAGGCTTCGGGCCAGAAGGCATACCGCAACACGATCTTCATTTCCGGGAACTGAGGAGACGACATGTCCGCCAGCGTCAACAGTCCGGCACGCGAACTGCGCGGCCACCACGTGCTGTTCATATTCCTGAGTTTTTTCGGGGTGATCTTCGCGGTCAACGGATACTTCCTGTATTCCGCGCTCGGAACGCACACGGGGGTCGTCTCCGTGGAGCCCTATCGCAAGGGGCTGCACTACAACGATCGCATCGCGCTCGAAGAAAAGCAGGTCGATCTCGGTTGGAGCCACGGCATCGAGGCCAGCCTGGACGGCCGGGTCGTGGTGCTCTTCAACGAGCGCGGCGGGGCGCCGGTGGCAGGGCTCAAAGTCGTCGGCAACGTCGGCCGGCCGTCGACCAGCGAATTCGACCGCAAACTGGCGTTCAATGAAACGGCTCCGGGACGCTACGAGGCGGTCACGGAGAAGCTCGAGGCCGGCGCCTGGATCGCCAGCCTGGAAGCATTCCCGCCGGCGAGCACCACGCCGGCTTACCGCGGGAGGAATCGCCTGTGGCTGAAACTCTGATCCGGACTGTCGCGACGTCGGCCCCCGCTGCGGCGCCGACCGCCAACGACAACGTGCCGCTCCAGGCATTGACGACACTGATCGTCGAGAACATGCACTGCGGCGGCTGCATGCGATCGGTCGAGAAGGCGCTGCTGTCGGTGCCGGGAGTCACGGCGGCAAGGGCCAATCTGTCCGCCAAGCGCGCAACCGCGACGCATGTGGCCGGCAAACTCCAGGCCGAGCCGCTGATCGCCGCGCTCGCCGCCGCCGGCTTCAAGGCCGCCGAGCTGGTCGAACAGGGGCGGGATGCCGGCAAGGAGGCCGATCTCGACCTCTTGAAGCGTCTCGGCGTCGCCGGTTTCGCGGCTGCCAACATCATGCTGCTGTCGGTCTCCGTCTGGTCCGGCGCCTCGGGCGACATGGGGCATGCGGCGCAGGCGCTGTTCCATTGGCTGTCGGCGCTGATCGCGCTCCCGGCCATCGCCTACGCGGGCCAGCCGTTCTTCCGTTCCGCGGCCCGCGCCATCTCCGTCCGCCGGCTCAACATGGACGTGCCGATTTCGCTCGGGGTCATTCTGGCGACCGCCATGAGCCTCTTCCAGACGACGCGCGGCTCCGAGCAGGTCTATTTCGACGCGGCGATCACGCTGCTGTTCTTCCTGCTCGTCGGCCGCTTCCTCGACCAGCGCATGCGGACCCGTGCGGCCGGCGCCGCCGCGAACCTGATTGCGCTGCAGGCCATGTCGGCGACCGTGCTGAACGCCGATGGCACCACCGAGCGCCTGCCGTCCCGCCTGCTGACGCCCGGCATGACCGTCCTCGTCGCGCCGGGCGAGCGGATCGCTGCCGACGGCCGCGTGGCCGAGGGCACCAGCGATATCGACGAGAGCCTGCTGACGGGCGAGACCCGGCCGCGCGCGGTGGCGCCGGGGGCTGCCGTCGCAGCCGGAACGGTCAACCTGTCGGGCGCCCTGCGCGTCCGTGCGACGGCGACCGACGACAACACGACGTTGGCCGAGATCGGGCGACTGCTCGACGCCGCCGAGCAGGGCCGCGGCCGCTATGTGCGGCTGGCCGATCGCGCCGCGCGGCTCTACGCGCCGGCCGTCCACGTCCTCGGCGCCGGCACGTTCATCGGATGGATGGCCATCGGCGCGGGTTGGGAGCCGGCATTGACCGCCGCCATCGCGGTTCTGATCATCACCTGCCCCTGTGCCCTGGCCCTCGCGGTCCCGGCGGTGCAGGTCGCCGCCACGAGCCGGCTGTTCCGGCGGGGCCTTCTCGTGAAAGCGGCCGACGGTCTCGAGCGGCTGTCCGAGGTCGATACCGTCGTGTTCGACAAGACGGGCACTCTGTCACTCGGCGAGCCGCGTTTCGTCGGCGTCGGTGCCGGTGGCAGCGAAGTGCTCGGCCGGGCTGCCGAGCTTGCCGCCGTCAGCCGTCATCCTTATGCCCGTGCCGTTGTGAAGGCGGCCGAGGCGGCGGATCTGCGTGTCGTCCCGGCCACCGACGTCACCGAAACCCCCGGCCGCGGTCTGGCCCGCAGGCGCGGCGTCGGTGAGGATCGCCTGGGTTCGGCCCTTTGGTGCGGCGTCGATGAGGACGCGGGCGAGGACGCCCCGCTGTGGTTCCGCCCGGCTGGCGGCGAGGCCATCCCACTGCTGTTCGACGATGTGCTCCGTCCCGACGCCGCCGACGTCGTCAAGGCCTTGCGCACCGCGGGCTACGAGGTCGAGCTGCTGTCCGGCGACCGGCCGAAGGCCGTGGCGGAGGCGGCGCGGCAGGCTGGCATTGCGACCTTCAGGGCGCGTGCCACGCCGACCGAGAAAATCCAGCGCCTGGAAGAGTTGAAGGCGGCGGGTCGCAAGGTCCTGATGGTCGGCGACGGCCTCAACGACGCGCCGGCACTGGCCGCGGGCCACGCGTCGCTGTCGCCCGCCACCGCCGCCGACATCAGCCAGACCGCGGCAGACGGCATCTTCCAGGGCGACCGGTTGGAGCCGGTGCTGGAGGCGCTGCGGGTCGCGAAAGGTGCACACCGCATGGCGATCCAGAACTTCGCGATCGCGATCGGTTACAATATTCTGTTCGTCCCGTTGGCGATGGTCGGCTTCGTGACGCCGCTGATCGCCGCCGTGGCGATGTCGGCGTCCTCGATCGCCGTCACCGGTAATGCCGTCCGCCTCAACAGCAAACGTTTGGAGCTTGGGTCATGACCGCTCTCGCCTGGCTCATCCCCGTCGCCCTCGGACTTGGTGGGCTGGGGCTCGCCGCCTTCCTGTGGAGCCTCAAGACGGGGCAATTCGAGGATCTCGAGGGCGCCGGCTGGCGCGCACTCGAGGATCATCCGCCGAAGCGCTAGTCGAATGCGGCCGTCGCCGTCCGGCGCCGGCCGCGCTCGTCGACCAATGGCGGGGTTCCTCAGCTTCGGAGAACGGCGCAACATGCCGTCAACGAGGCCCTTGAGAGAACCGGCCCATGGCGCGCGAAGTGAGCATCGAATCCCTGGACCGGTTTTTCCGGACGTCGGCCGTGCCGATGACCCTGGCTTCTGCCCTCGATCCCGCTTGTCCACTGCTGCTCGCCAACGACGCGTTTCTCGAACTGACCGGCTATCGCCGCGAAGAGGTGCTCGGGCGCAATTGCCGATTCCTGCAGGGGCCGAAGACCGACCCTAAGGCCCGGCTGCGCCTGCGCCAGGCGATCGACACCGGCGCCGAAACGCTGGTGCCGATAACGAACTACAAGAAGAACGGCACCGTCTTCGAGAATTACGTGTTCCTCATGCCGATCCTGGGGGCCGGCGGCGATCTGCTCTATTTCATGGGATCGCAATACGACATCACGGCGCCGGAGCGCTCGGTCTCGCTCGCCGAGCAAGCCACCCTGGTCGAGGAGGGGCTGCTGGTCAGCGCCGTCCGCCCGCCCAATTCGCTCAACTCCCTCGCGCGCTTCCGGTCCGAAGGCCGGGGCGGCTGAACCCGCCCCGGACGAGGGTCAGTTGGCGCCGTCGAGCAGGCGCCGGGCGATCACCTGTGCCTGGATCTCCGCCGCGCCTTCGAAAATGTTGAGAATGCGCGCGTCGCAAAGCACGCGGCTCACCGGATACTCGAGTGCGAAACCGTTGCCGCCGTGGATCTGCAAGGCGTTGTCGGCCGACGCCCACGCGACACGCGCGGCCAGCAGTTTTGCCATGCCGGCCTCGAGATCGCAGCGCCGTCCCTGATCCTTCTCGCGGGCGGCGAAATAGGTGAGCTGACGGGCGATCATGGTCTCGACCGCCATGGCGACGATCTTGTTGGCCACGCGGGGGAACTCCACGATCGGCTTGCCGAACTGCACCCGCTCGCAGGCGTATTTGAGCGCCAGATCCATCGCCGACTGCGCGACGCCGACCGCCCGTGCCGCCGTCTGGATGCGGGCGCTCTCGAAGGTCGCCATGAGCTGCTTGAAGCCCTGGCCCTCGACGCCGCCGAGCAACTGCCCGGCCGGGACCGCGAACCCGTCGAACGAGATGTCGTACTCCTTCATGCCGCGGTAGCCCAGCACCTCGATCTCGCCGCCGCTCATGCCCTCGGCCGGGAATGGCTCGGCATCGCTGCCGCGCGGCTTTTCGGCCAGCAGCATCGACAGCCCCTTGTACCCGGGCTCTGCCGGGTTTGTCCGCACCAGGAGGGTCATCAGGTCGGCGCGCACGGGATGTGTGATCCACGTCTTCTGGCCGGTCACGCGATAGACGTCGCCGTCGCGCACCGCCCGTGTCTTCAGCGACGCCAGATCCGAGCCGGTGTTCGGCTCGGTGAAGACCGCCGTGGGCAGGATGGTGCCTGCGGCCAGCAGCGGGAGGTACTTGTCCTTCTGGGCCTCGGTGCCACCGCAGAGGATGAGCTCGGCCGCGATTTCCGACCGTGTGCCGAGCGAGCCGACGCCGATGTAGCCGCGCGACAGCTCCTCGGAGACGACGCACATGGCTTCCTTGCCGAGGCCGAGGCCGCCGTAGGTCTCGGGAATGGTCAAGCCGAACACGCCGAGTTCGGACAGCTTGGCGATGATCTCGAGCGGAATATAGGCGTTCTGCAGGTGCCATTCGTGGGCATGCGGCGTCACCTCCGAGAGCGCGAACCGCCGCATTTCCTCATGCATGGCCGCATGCGTCTCGTCGAGGCCGGAGCGGCCGAATGTCGTCGCCTCCGGGCTCGCGGCGATCAGGGCGGCGAGGCGGGCCTTGAGCGCTGGGCTCGCACCCTCCGTGACGAGATCGGCGGTTGCATCCTCGAAGCGGCGGATTTCGGCCCGCGCGACGCCGAGCTGCCCCAGCCGCACGCTTTCGCCCTGGCTCATCGGGATGCCACCGGCGATCTGGGCCACGTACTCGGCAAAGCCCGCCTGGAGGAGCAGCTGCTCCAGCTCACCAAAGTGCCCGTCCTCCGTCAGCCGCTCCGCCCACCCGGCGAGCTGCCGCAGCGCCTGAACGTAGGTCGCAAGCCACGCAAGTCCGTGCGCCTCGTGCTGCGCCGCCTCGAAGCCCGTGGCTGCCACGTGCCGCGCGACGGCAGACTTGGCGACCGAAAGCACCCGCTCCGCCGCCGCGACCGCGTCCCGGCATCGTTCGGTGAGCCGTTCGGTCGGCGCCAGGGTTGGGCGCACTGTCTCGATCGCGGACATCGATGGCTCTCCTCGCCGTGAATGCTGCATCGCAACAATACTGAGCGGCGGGCTGACGGCAACCCGTCTTTCGATGATCGAGGCACCGCTCAGCGTTCGTGCGACGACCGGGCGCGGGGGCGGTCGGATGGGCGAGAATCGGCGGCGTCGTCGCCCTCGTCGGTCACGATTTCGATCTCGGCTTCCTCGGCTGGTTGTGGCGAACTCCTGGCCGCAGATGGCTTGCTGGCCAGCGAATCGGCGATCCGCTCGAGACGCGCCAGCAGGCCCCGGGCTGGCGCCGCCTCACCCGCCTCGGCGCCCTCGTCGGGCACGTCGATCGTGAGTTCTGCCTCCTCGACGACCAGCGGCACCGGCCGTGCGGGCGGTGGGGCGGACGGCGCGGCGACCGCCTCGGCGAGGGGCTTGAGCCCGACGGTCTCCTTTTCAAGTCGCGCGATCCGTTCGAGCAGCGAAGACTGCAACATCGGCGGCGGCGCGGCTTTGGGTGGTTCTGCCTCGGCGGGAGCGCCGACCGGATGCATCGGTGTAAAGGGCGGCGGCGGGCCGACGGCGGCAGCCGAAAAGCCCGGCGGCGCCTCTCCGACTGGCGGCGGCACGTTCGCGGCCACCGTATCGGGGGCCGCTCCGGTGCGAGTTCGCCGCCGTCCTTTGGTCCGCGGCACTTCGGAAGAGGCGGCCGGCAATGCGCGCAACCGTTCGTGGGCCGCCAGCCAAGCGATGTAGGGCGCACTGGTACACAGCCGCTCGATGCAGCGCCCGATCTCGGCGCCGGCCTCGGAGGGCGCCGGGCCGGTGCCGCGCGCCAGCAGACGGTCGATCGCACGCCAGGCCACCCAGCTCGCGTCGCTCTCCAGCAGCCTTTCCAGGCCCTCGATCTCGTCGAGCAGGGCCAGACGGATGTTGTCGCCCGTAGCGGCCATGCCGTTCCCTCCTGAGGCTCGGTCGACTAGATAGTGATCCCGGCCGGGGTCGTCCATGCGGTCTTGCCGGTAGCGTGGCCTCCGGTACAGGCACGGTTGGCACGCATCGCTGTTGGAGAATCGCAATGACCGGACCCCAGCCTCTCTGGCACGCGCTCTGGCGTCTTTACCAGCACAGCGGCTTTGCGATGGCTGGCGCCGTCGCCTTTTCGTTCATCGTATCGATTTTCCCGTTCTGCATCTTCATGGGTGCTCTGGCCGGTGTCTTCGGCGGCCGTGAACTCGCCAATCAGGCCATTGCCCAGCTTTTTCTGGTTCTGCCGAAAGAGGTGGCCGAAGGCCTCGCCCCGCAGGTGGACGCCATCATGGGCCGCACCCGCATCGACCTGCTCACCTACGGTGGCGCCCTGGCCCTGTTCTTCGCCACCAGCGCCATCGAAACCCTGCGTGCCGCCCTCAATCAGGCCTATCGGGTTACCGAGAATCGCTACTACCCGACTTGCCTGTTGCTCTCGATGATCTTCGTTCTGGTCAGTGCCGTCTCGACACTCGTTCTCACCTGGGCGGTTGTCGTCGGCCCGACCGTGGCGGCCCGCTTCGAGCCGTCATGGCTCAAGGACCTCCTCGATTCGACCCACATCACGGTCACGATGCGCTACGGCCTTGCCGCCGCCGTCATCGCCGCTCAGCTTCTTGCCATCCATCTCTGGCTGGCGGCCGGACGGCGCACGCTGGAAGACGTGTGGCCCGGCGTCCTGCTGTCGATCGTCCTCTGGCTCGCGCTCGCCTGGGCCTATTCGTTCTATCTCGACTACAGTGACTATACGCGGTTCTATGCCGGCCTCTCGCAACTCATGGTTGCTATGATTTTCTTCCAACTGACGGCCGTGGTCATACTGCTCGGGGCGGAACTCAATCGCGGCTTGATGGAGTTGCGCCGCCTCGGCTATGTCGGCGATGACGACGACGCCCAGGAGCGGGCCACGTGAGGAGCCGCCCATGAGATTAGTCCCGCGCGCCACGGCCCTGCTCGTACTCGCATTGCTGGTGGGCCCGGCGGCCGCACAATCGCCGTCCGGCGGATCGAGCGCCGACAAGCTCGCCGCCTGCCGCAAGGCGGCCCTCGAGAACGAGGGCTCCACCGATTTCAAGTGCGATTGGAAGACCGTCGTGGCGGGCGCCCCGGGCGCCGCATTGACCGGGCGGTTCACCTATCTCGCCAAGGGCATGGCCGGCGAGATGACTATCCTCGAAGGCGGCGGCGAGGACGCGCTGATCGCCATCGAGACGGTCACCAAGGATCGCAATGCCCACACCTGCAGCGCCGGTCTGCGGGCCCGTCGCGCTGGCGACGCCCTGGTCGCCAAGCCGGAGGACGCCCAAGGGTGCGTGGTCACGGTCAAGAGCAGCAAGACCGTCAACGTGGTTGACGTGACCGCCACCGAGGCCTGCCAGTTCTATTGCGGCATGCGCGCCGTCCTCGACGGCCGGTATCGCCTGAAGAAATAGCGCCACCGGACGACCGGGCGGCACGGACTTCCCTCGGACATTTCGCGAGAGTTCTGCTACACGTCCCGCTCGATAAACCCCGACCTGAGCGCTCAACCATGTCTGCCCTGGCTCCCATCCGGCACGAAGGCCACGTCCTCCCGCCGGTCAAACCGCTGTTTTCCTACCGCAAGCACTGGGCGCACCGGTTCGGCACCGCCCCGTTCCTGCCGATGACGCGCGCCGAGATGGACGCGCTCGGCTGGGATCAGTGCGACGTCATCCTTGTGACCGGCGACGCCTACGTCGATCATCCGAGCTTCGGCATGGCCATCGTCGGCCGTCTGCTCGAGGCCCAGGGTTTCCGCGTCGGCATCCTTGCGCAGCCTGATTGGCAGAGCGCCGAGCCATTCAAGGCACTCGGTGAGCCGGCGCTGTTCTTCGGCATCACCGGCGGCAACATGGACTCCATGGTGAACCGCTATACGGCCGACCGCCGGCTGCGCCACAACGACGCCTATACACCGGGTGGCGCCGGCGGCAAGCGGCCCGACCGCGCCGTCATCGTCTACGCGCAGCGCTGCCGCGAGGCCTTCAAGGACTGCCCCATCGTCGTCGGCGGCATCGAGGCCTCGCTGCGCCGCATCGCCCATTACGACTACTGGTCGGACAAGGTCCGCCGCTCGGTGCTGGTCGACTCGAAGGCCGACCTGCTGATCTACGGCAACGCCGAGCGCGCCCTGGTCGAGGTCGCCCACCGGATCGCCAAGGGCCGCAGCTTCGACGACATGGACGACATCCGTGGCGTCGCTCTCATGCGCCGCGCCGTGCCCGAAGGCTGGACGGAGTTGCACGCCGACGACATCGCAAGCGCCGACGAGGGCGCCCGCATGACCGGCGACGGCCGCACCGTGATCCGGCTGCCGTCGTTCGATCAGGTCTCGGCCGACGCCGAGACCTATGCCCGCGCCTCCCGCGTGCTGCATCGCGAGTCCAATCCTGGCAATGCCCGTCCGCTGGTCCAGCGCCACGGCGACCGCGAGGTGTGGGTCACGCCGCCGCCCATTCCGCTGACGACCGAGGAAATGGACGGCGTCTACGAGCTGCCCTATGCGCGGGCTCCCCATCCGGTCTACGGCGACGACAAGATCCCGGCCTGGGAGATGATCCGCTTCTCGGTCACCATCATGCGCGGCTGCTTCGGCGGCTGCACGTTCTGTTCGATCACCGAGCACGAAGGCCGCATCATCCAGAACCGGTCGGAGGACTCCGTTCTCAAGGAGATCGAGACCATCCGCGACCGCACGCCGGGCTTCACCGGCGTCATCTCCGACATTGGCGGGCCGACCGCCAACATGTACCGCATGGCCTGCAAGGATCCCAAGATCGAGGCCTCCTGCCGCCGCCTCTCGTGCGTCTATCCCGGCATTTGCCCGAACCTCGACACCAATCACGACTCGCTGATCTCGCTCTATCGCAAGGCGCGCGAGCTGCCCGGCATCAAGAAGGTGCACGTCGCCTCGGGCGTGCGCTACGACCTCGCCGTCAAGAGCCCGGCCTACATCAAGGAACTGGTCGGCCACCATGTCGGCGGTTATCTGAAGATCGCGCCGGAGCATGTCGAGGAGGGCCCGCTCTCCAAGATGATGAAGCCCGGCATCGGCACGTACGAGCGCTTCAAGCAGCTGTTCGATGCCGCCGCCCAGCAGGCCGGCAAGAAATACTTCCTGATCCCGTACTTCATCGCCGCCCACCCCGGCACCACCGATGAGGACATGCTGGAGCTGGCGCTCTGGCTGAAGAAGAACAAGTACCGCGCCGACCAGGTGCAGACCTTCCTGCCCTCGCCGATGGCGCTCGCCACCGCCATGTACCATTCGGGCAAGAACCCGCTGAAGGCCGTGCGCAAGGGCGGCTCGGAGGACGTCGAGACGGTGAAGGGCCTCAAGACCCGCCGTCTGCACAAGGCGTTCCTGCGCTATCACGATGCGGAGAATTGGCCGCTGCTGCGCGAGGCCCTGAAGAACATGGGCCGCGCCGACCTGATCGGCCCCGGCAAGCATCAGCTGGTGCCGACCTGGCAGCCGCCCGGCACCGGGCTTTCGGGCGGCGAAGGCCGCCGCGGTCCCCGCCCCGCCGGCACGACGCCGTTCACCACCAAGGGCGTCGGACTCGGTACCGCGAAAGCGGCGCGTCCGGTGGGTGGCGGCGACAGCGGCGATACGCGGCGGCCACAGCGTCCGTCCCGCCCCGCTCCGCGTCCGGCCGGCAAGAAACGCTGACTCGACAAGAAACTCATCGTTTCGATCGCGTCATTCGACCCGAATACAAGGGTCGGAATAATATATATTGGCGAAAATCAGCCTTGTTGCGAGCGCATTGGGTCATTAATTTTACCATGTGATTGCGGTGAAAACATCGTAATTGGCATTCAATGACTTGGTTAGGAGATTTTCATGTCCGCCAATGCACATCCCACGGCCCCGTCGCATGCGAATTCGTCCGGCATGCGCGGTGAGATTGCCACCAAGTGGGGCAAGTTCAACGCTTCCGAGATCTCGGCGCTGAAGACGACCGACGACCTCGTGTCGATGGTTCAGTCCAAGTACAGCCTGGACAAGACCCAGGCCCAGAAGGACGTCGACGCCTTCGCCAAGGGCCGCACGCTCTAATCAGGCGCAGCGCGCGACTTGGCCGCCTCTGATGCAATTCGGGGGCGGCCTCGCCGTATTGATTTGCTTATGAGGCCCGTTTCAGTCGTAGTGGAACAACCGAGGTGAGGCCATGACCGAGCGCATCACACGAATTTCGGTGCAGTTCCTGCACGCCTTCGATCCCGGCGGCGATTACGGCGTGCAGCCGGCTGGAATTTACGATGTCGAGACGGTGGAAGAGCAGCTCGACAGTGTGTCGTTCATCGCTTATCGGCGCGTTTCGACGACGATGGTCCGCCGCGCCGCGCCCGATGGCCGTGCGCGGCCGAGTTCGATGATGATCGACCCCGCCGATCTGGACAGGGCCTTGGCCGCCGATGCCGTGGCGCGAAGCCCCGCGCCGGCCGTTCGTTGATAGAGCGTCAGACTTATGGGTTTTCAGGGAGAAACGTGACATGGCAAAAGGCCAGAAGAGATCCGGGCGCGAAGCGAAAAAGCCGAAAAAAGAGGTCCCCAAGATTTCGACCGCCGCGGGCTCGTCGCTGCAGTCGCCGTTCGCCAACCCGTCCAAGAGCGATCACCGCGCCAAGAAGCGCTAGCCGCTTCCCCTCTCCCCGCATGCGGGGAGAGGGCGAACAGCGCCGCGATCCCGACGCGCGGCGGCGACCTCGACAGCCCGCGAAGACGGGCCGATGCCTCATTGTCCTGCATCTCCAGCCCCTCCTCCTGCGTCCCCGGACGCCGAGCCGTGCGAGGCGAGCCGGGGTCTTGCCGTAGCCGCACACGCAATCGGCATCATCCAGGCCTAGCCGCACCGACCTCGCGGGCGAGATCCCGGACAGCCGTCCGCGGCCAGGTCCGCGTTCGCGCGGCCGCGGTCACGAGGACTGGGCCGCCAATTCCAGGAACGCCTTCAGCGCCGCCGCGTCGTGGTATTCGTCACAGGACTGAATGACCCCGTTCTCCACGCGCCAAACGTGGCGGTAGCGGCCGTCGATCATCAGGCCGCTGGCCTTGTGACGGTAGAAGTACAAGATCGCCGTCCGCACGAGGGGGCCATCGGCCTTGGCGGAGTCGACCACGTAGGCCAGAAAATCGAACGTGTTGAGAAGGTGTTGCAGGCGCTCCCGGACGAGGGCTCGCCCCACGGCCGTGCCGGCAAGATCGAGGTGGCCCTCCTCCACGTGGAGCGAGAACCTCATGTCTTCGGCGAAAAAAGAAACGGTCTTGTCGATATCGCGCTCGGCCCACGCGGCCAGACATGCGCGCACGGTCTCCTCCGCCAGCAAGCAGAACCCCTCTGCAACAATGACTTCCCTGGCGCGGCGATGGCCGCCGTGAGGGAATCCGAGCCGAAAACGAACCGTGTAATATCGAACTATGACATGTCTTTACGTCAGACGAGTCTGACAGTCTCGTCAACTGCCGGTCTGAAACGAACCATGTTCTCGACAGACGTCGACGCCGCCGGGGAGGCGTGCACAGGCGCCACCGCAGCAGCCCACTCTCGGCTGTGCGTTGCCACACCGTCTACAGTCCTCGTTTACCTGATCGGCCCCCCTCCCAAAGGTGTCGTCCTCGGACGGGTGCCGAGAACGACAATTTTGGGAGATTGAAGGGGGCAAGCCACTGTGGGCTTCGTCGCCACCCACGGACTTGATGCGGTGGTCAGGTTCTAGCAGGCTGTTGAACTTCTCGCCGGCTGACAGCCCTCCGCGAATATGATT
>JBMOGA010000024.1:0-49472 GCA_049318625.1 Hyphomicrobiaceae bacterium | reverse complement strand
GATCAAGATCTCGGGCAACCCGAAGACCATCCGCACCATGGGCGAGCACATCGACGTCGACGTTTCAGGCATTCTGCGGCGCGAGCAGACGCTCGATTCCGCCGGCGATGCGCTGATCGAGATGATCGTGCGGACCGCGAATGGCCGGCTCACGGCGGCCGAGGCGCTCGGCCATCGCGAGTTCTCCATGACCAAGCTCTACCGCAGCGCCTGATCCGCTGCGACGACCGGCCGGGGCCCTGGCGGCCCCGGCCGGTCTGTATTCCGGTCATCGTCCGCTGTGGGGGAAAATCTTGAAAATCGTCGAGATCCGCGAGGCGGCGGCACCCATCGCGTCGGAAATCCGCAACGCCTACATTTCGTTCTCCGCGATGACCATCAACCTGGTCGCGCTGGTGACGGACGTGATTCGCGACGGCCGGCCGGTGATCGGTTACGGCTTCAACTCCAACGGGCGCTATGCCCAGAGCGGCATTCTCCGCGAGCGGTTCATTCCGCGCGTGCTCGCGGCCGCGCCGCGATCGCTGCTCGATGCCGCCCACGAGAACCTCGATCCACATGCCATTTGGCGCACGTTCATGGCGAACGAGAAGCCGGGCGGGCACGGCGACCGCGCGCATGCGGCGGGCGCACTCGACATGGCGGTGTGGGATGCGGTGGCTAAGATCGCCGAGAAGCCGCTTTGGAAGCTGCTCGCCGAGCGCTACAACGGCGGGCACCACGACGCGCGCATCCTCGTCTATCCCGGCGGCGGCTATTACTACCCGGGCAAGGAGCTCGAGGGGCTGCGTGCCGAGATGCGCGGCTATCAGAACAAGGGCTATCGCGTCGTGAAAATGAAGATCGGCGGCGCCGATCTTGCGACCGACATGGCCCGCATCGAGGCGGTTCTGGAGGTCGTCGGCGATGGCCAGAACCTGGCGGTCGACGCCAACGGCCGGTTCGATCTCGACACGGCACTCGCCTACGGGCGCGCCATGAGCGGCTGCCGGCTGTTCTGGTACGAGGAGCCGGGCGACCCGCTCGATTACCGTCTGAATGCAGTGTTGGCGGAGCATTATCCGGGTGCGCTGGCGACCGGCGAGAACCTGTTCTCCCATCAGGATGGCCGCAATCTCATCCGCTATGGCGGGCTGCGACCCGATCGCGACTGGATCCAGCTCGATCCGGCTCTGTCGTACGGCCTCACCGAATACCTGCGGTTTCTCGAAGTGGTCGACGCGCATGGCTGGTCGCGCCGGCGGCTCATTCCGCATGGCGGCCACCAGCTTGCGCTCAACATGGCCGCCGGGCTGCAGCTCGGCGGGTCCGAGAGCTATCCGGGCGTGTTCCAGCCCTACGGCGGCTTTGCCGACGACATTGCGATCGTGGACGGCCATGCGCGGCTGCACAACACGCCCGGCATCGGGATGGAGCTGAAGCGGGCCATGTTCCAGGATATGCAGACCAGACTGGGAGTCTGACCGGTGCCAAGCATCGTCATTACCGAGTTCATGGACGAAGCGGCCGTCGCCGGTCTCGCCCGAGATTTCTCCGTTCGCTACGAGACGGATCTCTGGAGCCGGCGCGCCGACCTCGAGGCGGCGACGCGAACGGCCGATGCGCTGATCGTCCGGAACCGGACCAAGGTCGACGCGGCGTTGATGGACGTCGGACCGAAGCTGCGGGTGATCGGTCGGCTCGGGGTCGGCCTCGACAACATCGATCTGGTGCATGCCAAGTCCAAAGCGATCGTGGTGGCCCCGGCCGTCGGCGCCAATGCCGTGTCGGTCGCGGAGTACGTGATCGGCACGGCGCTCGTGCTGATGCGTGGCGCGTACTTCAGCTCGGCGCGTCTGGCGGCCGGAGAGTGGCCGCGCGAGGCGCTGGGTGCCGGGCACGAGGTGGACGGGGCGATGCTCGGCGTCGTCGGGTTCGGGTCGATCGGCCAGATCGTTGCTGCCAAGGCGCGCGCGCTCGGTTTCAAGATCCTGGCGTTCGACGACTATCTCCCACCAGATCATCCGGCCTGGACCGGCGTCGAGCGCGTCACCCTCGACGCCCTGCTGGCGCGGTCGCATGTGGTGACACTGCATTGTCCGCTGACGGCCGAGACGCGCGGCCTGATCGGTGCGCCGCAATTGGCCGCCATGCGTGAGGGCGCCGTGCTCATCAATACGGCGCGCGGCGGCATCGTCGACGAAGCGGCGCTGGCGGCGGCGCTGCGGTCCCGCCGTCTCGGCGGGGCGGCGGTCGACGTGTTCGGGCAGGAGCCGATCGATACTGCGACGGGGGCGCTGTTCGCCGGCATCGGCAATGTCATTCTGACGCCTCACATCGCCGGCGTGACGGCCGAAGCCAACACGCGCATCAGCACGATCACGGCCGAAAATGTCCGCCGTGTCCTCGGGAGCACGCCATGACGCTGGTCGCAGTCGCTGAACTCGAAGCCACGATCGCTGCGGCGCTGGTGCGGGCGCGAACCTCGCCGGAGAACGCGGCGGCGGTGGCGCGGGCGCTCACCCAGGCCGAGGTCGACGGCCAGAAGGGTCACGGGTTGTCGCGGGTCGCGAGCTACGCGGCGCAGTCACGCGCCGGCAAAGTCGACGGCTTCGCGGTGCCGGTCGTCACGCGGCCGAAGCCCGGGGTGCTGGCGATCGACGTCGGCCATGGCTTTGCCTACGCGGCCCTCGACGAGGTGGTCGCGCAGTTGCCAGCCATGGCGCGGGACAACGGCATCGCGATGGCTGGACTTGTCCGCTCACATCATTTCGGCGTGGCGGGGCGGGTGGTGGAGCGGCTGGCGGAGGCCGGCCTGGTCGCCCTGGTGGTCGGCAACACGCCGCAGGCCATGGCCTCTTGGGGTGGTCGCACGCCGGTGTTCGGCACCAATCCGCTGGCGTTCGCGGCACCACGGCCGGGCGCAGCGCCGGTCGTGGTCGATCTCGCGCTGTCGCAAGTGGCGCGCGGCAAGATTCTGACGGCGGCGCAGAAGGGCGAGCCCATTCCGGCGGGTTGGGCGCTCGACGCCGATGGGCAACCGACGACGGACGCGGCCGCGGCGCTCAAGGGAACGCTGACTCCGCTCGGCGGCGCCAAGGGCTCGGCTCTGGCGTTCATGGTCGAGGTGCTGGCGGTCACGCTGACGGGCGCCAACTTCGCATTCGAGGCCTCGTCGTTCCTGGACGACAAAGGTGGCCCGCCTGGTGTGGGGCAGCTGGTGATCGGGATCGATACCGGGGCCTTGTCCGGCAGCGATGTGTACGCCGGGCGGATGGCGGCGCTGTGCGGGCTCATCGAGAGCGACGCGGGGGCGCGTTTGCCGGGGACCCGCAGTCTGGCGTTGCGTGCCAAGGCGGCGCGCGACGGTCTCGAGGTGGACGATAAACTTTACGCCGAAGCCCGCGCCCTCGCCGGCCTGTGAACCCGCAGGAAACGTGCAGCGTCAGCGGACGGTGCTGAGTTCGACCCGGCGATCGAGCTGATAAAGGTCCTCGACCGGAAGCCGGCGGCGATCGACGCCCTGGAACGGCTCGGCGCGGCCGCGCGGCACAAGTTCGAGTTCGCCCTTGTACCCGCCCGCCCGCAGGCGCGCGGCGACGACGTCGAGGCGTTGGCGTGACAGCTCCATGTTGAACTCGTCGGTGCCGCGCTCGTCGGCGTGGCCGGTCAACTTCAGCGCGGTCAGGCCCTTCAGCCGGACGTACTCGAGCAACAGTTCTGCGGCCTTCTCGCCGGACGAGGTCGGACTGGCCTCGCGGTACACGAAGGTGATCGGAACGGGATAGCCGCTCAGCGGCTCGCGGCGGGCGCCCGCGGTTTCGGCGGCTGCTGCGGGTGCGGCAGCAACTCCAGTCGGCCGCGCGGGATCGGGAGCGGAAAGGGGCGCGGTCACCGGCGGCGTCTGTGGCCGTGCGGCGGTGACGGCGGCTTCCAGATTGCGGAGCATCTGCTGTTCGGCCATCGCCGAGTTGCGCGGCGGGGCGATTTCGGCAGGCTTGGCCGCCACGGTCACCGGTCGATCCGGGGGGGCGGCCGGCTTGGCGATGGTCGTCTGTCCCTCGCGGACGGTGACCTTGGGTTCGCCGGCGGGGAACGGATGCTCGGTCGCCAGCGACCATTCACCGTTGGCGTCCGCCTTGACCGAGCCGATCACCGTCGAGTCGGCCAGAATGGTGACGTAGCTGCCGGGCTTGGAGCGTCCAGCCAGGACCGAGACGCCGCCGGCCGGCGCGATGCGCTGGAAATCGACGAGGGGCAATGCGGCCGGCGCGGCGGCTGGCGGGACGGCCGCCGGGGTGGCTGGCCTGACCGGCGGTGGCGGGGGGATCACCGCCGCGACCGTTTTGGCCGGCGCCGGCTCTTCGGGGGCGGAGAATGTCCCATAGAAGGCTGCCAGGGCACCCGAAAGCAGCCCGGCAACTGCAATGAAGACGACCACGGCGATGTGCGATCTGCGCATCCTGGCACCAGCTCGTGCGGGACCTTGCTCGGGGCCATTGGGCCCGGAGGCGGTCCATGGTTCAGTCATCATAGCACAAGCTCGTTCGCGCGCACGATCTTCGGATCGCTAACCGCGCGGCGTCGTGGCCGGTCCCATTTGGCATTCGTTCGAGCCCGCCTGCTGGACGGTGGCCAGCGGCCAATCCTTGTCCAGCCCGGTGGCACCATGGCCGAGCGGCTGCACGGAGGCGAATGCCTGCACGCGGTCCGGCGTGTGATCGTTACCAGCCGTCTTCTTGGTCGCCGGGGCAGCCATGGCTTCGTCGACCGCGAGCAGGCTGTCGCCGAGCGCCCAGTCCGTCGATGTGCCCGGCAGCCAGGCCGACGAGAGCCCGATGGTGCCCATCGCCGCCATGCCGAGCATGGTCAGGGCAATCGGCGGGAGTGCGCGCTCGGAGGTGTCGGCGATCGCATGGGCGCTGTAGCCGACGATGCGAGCCGGACGGCGCGGCCGTTTGTCGACCATCCGGGGCACGACTACGGGCTCCGGCGCGTCACCGGCGAGCTGGTCGAAGAAGGCGCTCCAGTGGAAGGAGGGGTGCGGCTGGCACGGCTGCTGCTCCGCACGGAGGAGTGATTCGAGCCGGCGGCAGCTTTCCAGCGCCAAGCGACCCACCTGAGCGCCGTTCAAAGTACTTTCTGAATGGCTGGCCAAGATTTCACTCCTGCGATCAGTCCGACGACGAGCAGAACCTGCGCGACGAGAAAAAAGGCCTGGAACTTCATTTCCCGGCGCGACACCTGCGCCTGTTGGCGTTCCTGCAGGGCCGCAATGGTGCGCTCCAGCGAATCGATGCGGCGCTGCATACCGTTGATCTCGCCGATGGCTCGACCGATCAGAGCGCCCATTCCGGGTGAGAAATTGTCGCTTTCGGACATGAGGGTTCTCCCTGCGGATTAGAATGCCAGCAGGAAGAGGTCTTGTGAATGTTCTTTGTAATTCAACCTTTACGCATCGAATTGCGCAGGTTTTTCAATGTTTACCGATTTTAAAGCTTAGTGAGCGAATTCGGGGTTTGCCGGTCGGATTCCGGCAGGGCCCGGCGTGAAATTTCACGATTATTCAATTTGTTTGTGAGTCGGCGCAGCGGCGAGAAACGGTCGGCGGCCAGCAGGCCACCGACCATGACGTGGTTCAGAGGCAAATGCCGCCCTTGTCGACGCAGCTGCCCTTGTTGGTCAGCGCATCGAAGCAGCAGATCTGCGTGGACTTGCACTTGAAGGAAACCTTCTTGCCATCGAGGCCGGTGGCCTTGCACGACTTGCTGACAGCCTTCTTGCCCTTGGCAAAAGCATCGGAGCCGACCGGCGCGGAAACAGCGAGAACAGCGGCAACACCGAAGATGGCGAACATGCGAAGCATGGGAACCTCCTGAAATAAGCCTTCGAGCGCTCAGATTCGGCGCCCGGGGCGTTCTTAGCATCTTGTTCCAAACGCGATCTCCGCCGGTTGCAGATGTCACGGTCGGCGTGGCTCCCACGCAACATGGCCAGCCGTGAGCGGGCAGCCGTGCCTTGCGCGGCCAGATCGGGTGGGCGCTCCGCTTGCTGAGTCATGTTCAATAAAAAATAGCGATCACTTCGTTCTGCGTGATCGGTGCGGCGAAACTGCTACCGCCATGGGCCGGCGCTGGAATGGTACCGCCTCCCCGGCTCGAACGGGGGACCCCCAGATCCACAATCTGGTGCTCTAACCAACTGAGCTAAGGCGGCACGCGCGCCGACACAAAGCGCAAAAGCGCCTCGGACGTCAAGGGGCGCCGGCCCGAACCAACGCTTGCGGCCGGCCCATCCGGGGACCGGCCCACTCTCACGGCTTCCATCCCATGCGGCGCCGTCGGGAGCCTCGCGGCCTGTCCCGAAAGGTCAGGGCTTGGGCTGGACCTTCTGGGCGGCCTGCGCCATCAGACGACCCAGTTCCTGGGCCTGCTGGACGTAGGTCTGCATCTGGCGCTGGGCGTGGCGCGACTGGATCTCGAAGTATTCCTTCATGTCCCGCGCCTTGGCCAGCTCGCCGGCGGCCTGGAACCCGGCCTCCATGTTCTGCTGGGAGTAACGCATGAACTCGGCCTGGACTTCCATGGCGGCCTTGGTCATGGCGCCCGACGACTGCTGGGCCATCTCCTGTGCCTTGCGAGCCATCTCGAGGAACTGATTGTAAGCAGCCCTGCTCTGCTCGACATTCTTTTCGGTCATCTGGCGGATGTTCTCCGGGATGTCCATGCCAGGCTTGTCGTACATGGCGATCGCCTCACGGTTCGGTTCAATAGACGAGACGGGGACCTTACCCTAACGGGCGTGCGTTGGCATCTCATCAACAAGGTGTGCGCTGTGGGATGTGGACACAGCGCGCCGGACGCGGGATTAGAACACTCGGAAAACCAATGTAGGACGAGGTTCCATTGGCGGGGTCTGCGGCCCGTTTGCTCGACGAGGCGGTGCACGGGCTCGACGAGGGCCGCGCGGCGGGCCTGCTCGTGGATGTCACCGGGGCCCGTCTGCTCGCCGCCAATCCGGCCGGACTTGCGGCACTGGGGCTCGATGCGGTGCCGAGCGACGGACTGCCCCTCGACCGCGCGACACCGGCGCTCAAATCGCTGGCCGTGGTGGCTGCCGGCGCCGGATCTGGCGATGCGGAGCCGCTGTCTCTCGTGTTCTGGATGCCGGCCGGGCCGCGCACGGTCGTGATGCGGGTCCAGACCGTACCGGTGCCCGGCCGCCTGGTCGTCCGGCTGCTCGAGCCGGCCACGGCGGTGCCGGGCGGATCGGCTCCGGCGACCGTGGACGGAACCGGTGGCGAGGCGCACGCTTCGGACGACGCGGCGACCATGACCGAGATCGCGCGGCGCATCCGGGAGGGTCTCGGCGGCGGATTGGTTCCGACCGATCCCCGCCCGCTGGTGTTCCGCGAGGCCGCCGCGGCCCCTGTCGACGCGCCGGGCGCAGCACCGTCTCCCGACGATCCCACGCCGCCCGACTGGCCGGGCTTGCGCGTCGTCAGCGAGCGCGATCTGGCCACGCTCGCGCACGAGCTGCGCACCCCGCTGGCGGCCATCATGGCGCTCGCCGAGGCGATGCGCGACGAGCGGCTGGGTCCGGCCGGCAATCCCCGTTATCTCGGTTATGCAGCCGACATCTACGGCAGCGCCGAGCACGCGCTCGGCGTTCTGACCGGCATGCTGGAGCCGGGCCGGCCGACCCTGCATGTCGTGAAGTCCGATGCCAACGCGATCATCCTGACCTGCGTCTCGATCCTGCGGCCCTTGGCGGAGCGGTCGGACATTCAACTCGGACACGCGCTGGCGGCCGGGTTGCCGCCGGTGCTGGCCGACGAGCGCGCGCTGCGCCAGATCCTGCTCAACCTGCTCTCGAACGCGTTGCGCCATACGCCGGCCGGCGGCGAGATCAGCGTCACGACCGCCTACCGCGTCGACGGGCCGGTGCGGATCGAGGTGCGCGATACCGGTCCCGGCATATCGAGCGAGGATCTCGCGGCCATCGAGGCGGAGATCGACTCCGAGCGGCAGGGCTTGCCGCCGCCGGCCGGCGCGGGCGGCCTCGGCCTGCCGCTGGTGTGCCGCCTCGCGCAGGCCAACGGCGCCGAGATCGGCATCGACAGCAAGCCGGGGCGCGGCACCCGCGTGTTTCTGACGTTCGCGCGCGAGCGGGTAGCGCAGGGCACGGTTTGACGCCGGAGGTCCGCGTGCGGCGCGCCCGCGCTTGACAGATGCGGCGCCAGCGGCGGAACGTCGGCCGTTCAACCCGATGAGACAGTGGACGGCGCCCGAGCGACGCCCCGCGCCTTTCTCGGCCGAGATCACGTCGTTGCGGAGCTCCCTCGTGTCCCGTTCGTTCAGTTGCCGTGGGCCGGTCGATGGCGATGAGTGACGTGCTCGCGGACCGTCTGCGGGCGTGGCCACGGCAGATGCGCCGTCTGATCGCGCGGGACGCCGACCCGGCCACGGTCGTCATTCATATTGCGGTGCTCGCCATCGTCGCGCTGGTGGTGTTGCCGGTCGTGACGATCCTGGTGCTGTCGGCCACGTCCGACTGGCGCGCCTGGCCGCATCTGCTGCAATCGGTCTTGCCGAAGGCGCTGGTGGGAACCGTGCTGCTGCTCGGCGGCATGGCGGCGGTGACCAGCATCGTCGGCACGGCGACGGCATGGCTCGTCACGATGTACCGGTTTCCCGGGCGGGAGATGGCGGACCGCCTGCTGGTGCTGCCGCTGGCGATCCCGACCTACATCGTGGCCTATGCCTACGTCGAACTGCTGGACTATGCCGGGCCGGTGCAATCGGCGCTGAGAGGCCTGCTCGGGGTGTCCTCGCCGCGCGACTACTGGTTTCCCGATGTCCGCTCGACCGGGGGCGCCGTGCTGGTGCTGTCGGCGGTGCTGTACCCCTACGTCTATCTGACGGCGCGGGCGAGTTTCGTTCAGCAGTCGGTGTGTGCCCTCGAGGTCGCCCGCACGCTCGGCCGCACGCCGCTCGGCGTGCTGTTCGACGTGGCCCTGCCGCTGGCCCGGCCGGCGATCGCCGCCGGCACGGCGCTGGTGATGATGGAGGGGCTCAACGATCTCGGCGCCGTGCAGCACCTCGGCGTGGAAACACTGTCGGCGGCGATCTACACGACGTGGCTGCAGCGGGGCAGTCTCGGCGGCGCCCTGCAGATCGCCGCTTTCCTGGTCGTCGTCGTGCTGGCCCTCGTGGCCTTCGAGCGGGCGCAGCGGTCGGGGCGCTACCACAATACGACCGGCCGCTTCCGGGCGATCCCCTTTCAGGATCTCGACGGATGGCGGGGCTGGGCGGCGCTGGCGGCCTGCCTAGTGCCGGTCGGGCTCGGGTTCGCCGTGCCGATCGCGGTGCTGATCGCCAATGCATGGTCCGCGGGCTCGGCGGCGTTCGGCGACGGGTTCTGGATCGCTGCCCGCAATAGTGTGCTGCTGTCGGCGGCCGCTGCCGTGTTCGCCGTCGCGGCGGCGACACTCATCGCCTACGCCGAGCGCACGGTGGGCTCGCTGGCGATCCGGAGGGCGGCGCGTGTCGCCGGCCTCGGCTATGCGCTGCCCGGCACGCTGTTGGCGCTCGGCCTGATGGTGCCGCTGGCGGCGTTCGACAACGCCCTCGACGGCGTTCTGCGCCGCAATCTGGGCTTCGGGATCGGATTGCTGCTGTCGGGCTCGCTGGTGGCGCTTGGGCTCGCGTTCGTGATTCGCTTCCTGGCGGTGGCACTCGGTGCGGTTGAATCGGGATTGTCGCGTGTGTCGCCCAATCTCGACGCGGCGGCGCGCACGCTCGGCGCCGGGTCCCTGGAGACCCTGGTGCGGGTTCATCTGCCGATGCTGGTGCCCTCGCTCGGTGCCGCGGCGCTGCTGGTTTTCGTGGATGGCATGAAGGAGTTGCCGGCGACGCTGCTGCTGCGGCCCTTCAACTTCAACACGCTGGCGACGGAGGTCTATAACCTCACGGCCCTCGAGCAGACGGAGATGGCGGCCGTCGGCGCGCTCGCCATCGTCCTGGTCGGGCTGATACCGGTGCTGCTGCTGCACCGGGCGGTCGCCGGTGGGCGGTCCGGCAGCTGAGCGGCCGGGTGCGGCTGGCTCACGCTCTCGGTGGCCGCGCCGAGTGCAACCACCTCGACCGATCGCACGAAAAGCTTTGGTTTGAGGGTGTGAGTCACGCTCTCGGTGGTCGCGCGAGCGCTTCCACCTCGACCGATCGCACAAAAATCTTTGCTTTGAGGGTGTGATTCACGCTTTCGGTTGACGCAGTTGGTGCGTCAACCTCAACCGATCACACCCTAGGGCTTCGCGCGCGGCGGCTGTGGCTGCTGCTTCCTCTGCGCGTCGGCGACCGGGGCCCGCTTCGGCTCGTTCGGCGAGGTGCCGACCGCCAGACCGACGGGCTTCCAGGTGCCGCCCACGGTCAGATAGGTGAGCTGGAAATTGATGCGCAGCGGCTCGGTCGGGAAGAATCCGACGAGGCGCAGAACGTTGTTCTGGTCGATGGTCGGCGTCTCGGTCAGCTCCGGCGTCACGGCGGCGATGGGTCCGATATCGAGCTGCTGGTCGCGCAGCGAGGTGAAGGCCACCGCGAGTTGGGCCTGCGTGTTGGCCGCCTGGAACGGCGGCGCCGAGATCTCACGGAGCACCGAGTAGTTGCCGGTCTGGTTGGCCTGGTTGAGCGCGATCAGTGTCGTGCGGATCAGCACGATCATCGACACGGGATCGGGGACTTGCGGTGCCGCTGTGGCGGCCTGTTGGGGCAGCGGTGCGGCCGTTCTTTTCGGGGCGGGCTGCTGCGCGAAGGCCGGGGCCGCGAGGCACAGGGTCGTGCAAATGGCCAGCAAATTTGCGTAACGCACCGGCGTCTCCGTTGAAAATGTTGTCCACAGAAAAAATGTATACGTGATTCGCCCTTTCCGGTTCATGCGAACAGCGTCCCAACGTCGACGGAGCGTCGGCGTGTGCCCGCGGCGCCGCGGTTGCGGGTCGGCCGAAACGCGAGGCTCCCCCGCGGCGGGGCCGCGGGGGAGCGGGGATGTGCCGGACGTTCTGGTTGGTGCGCTTACCAGGAGAGCTGGACACCGAGGCGGGTGCCGACGGTGCCGCTGTCGAGGCCGACGCCCAGGGCGCCGCTGGCGACCACGTTCTCGGTCAGGCGCAGGGCGGCGGTCGACGAGAAGGCGTTCTTGCCGTCGTAGTTGCCCCAGTTGGCCGAGAGGCCGAAGTTGTGGTGCACCGGAAGGCTGAGGGCGCCGGTCATGGCGATGGCGATCGCGATGCCCTCGGTGTTCTCGTCGATCTTCTGGAACGCCCGGTTCATGCTGCTCTTCAGGTTGTTGACGTCGTTCCGGATCTGATTCACCTCGGTAGAACTGGCGAGGTTGAGGTCGGATGCGCTGAAGGCGGCGAGATCGCCGGCCGCGTTGGCGACCACGATGTTGCGGGCGCCGGTCGAGGGCACCAGCGCTTGGCTGGCGGTCGAGTTGATGCCGCTCATCGTGTAGGTCGAGGCCTCCGTGCCGATCGTCTGCTGATTGTCGCGGGTGGTGGTCGCACCGACGCCGATGGCGGTGGCGTTGTGGTGGGACGCGGTTGCGCCCTGGCCGAGGGCTGTCGCGCCGTCGCCGGACGCGCTGGAGTTATAGCCCAAGGCGGCGCTGCCCGCGCCGGCGGCGCTGGCGGCTGCGTCGGTGCCGGCGGCTTTGTTGGCCGCGACAGCGGTGCTGCCGCCAGAGCTGATCTGGTTCTGAAGGCTAGTCAAGGCCGAGCCGACGCTGGTGTAGGTCGTGCCGTGCAAGGTGTAGCTGGGGTTCGTGACGGTACCGTCGGAGGCAATCGAGGCGCCACCGCCGAGGGCGGTGACCAGGCCGGTGCCAACTTTGCCGGTCTTGGTGTCGAGCGCCGTCGCGTAGGCATAGAGCTGGCCGCCGTTGACCGCGTCCGTCGAGGCGGCGCTGACTTCGCCGCCGGCGACGTTGTTGATCTGGCGCTTGTCGGTGGCACTACCCACGGAGACGACACCGGTCGAGGCGGTCGGAGCCGCGATGGTGCTGCCGGCGAAGCTGGTGGTGCCGACGAACGTGGCGCCCGCCGTCGTGGAGTTGGCACCGAGGGCGACGCTGTTGGCAATCGAGGCGTTGGCCCCGCTGCCGAGCGCCGTGGTGTTGTTGCCCGTGGCGGTCGCCGCGTCGGCGGCCGCGCACGTGCCGTTCGTCAGGGCAATGCCGGTGGTGCTCCCGCCGCCGCCTGACGGAACGTTGGTCCAGCCGACGTTGCCACCCGAGTCGATGGTGACCATGTAGGTGGTGCCGGCCTGGGCAGAGTTGGATGCCGCACTCTTCAATCCACTCATCTTGTAGATGTTGGTGGCGTTGCCGATGGCGACTTGGTTGGCGGTCGTGGTCGAGACACCGTTGCCGAGCGCCATGCTGTTGCTGCCCGAGGCCGAGGACCCCTGACCGATCGCGATGGCATCGGCCGCGGTCGCGGCGGCGCCGGCGCCGAGGGCCAGTGTGTTGTTGCCCGTCGCGTTGGCGCCGCTGCCGAACGCGGCGGCATTGTTGCCCCAGCCCGTCGCGGCCAACGGCGTGCTGGCGCCCGCGTTGTTCGTCATGGCGATACCGAGCGGCGTGCCCGCCGTGGCGGCATCGATCCGATTGTCGAGGGCGTCGACGGCGGCCCCTACGTTGGCGTAGCTGACGGCACCGACCGAGTAGCTCGGTGCCGTGACGGTGCCGTTCGCCGCCACCGAGGCGCCACCGCCGAGCGCGGTCGCGAAACCGCTGCCGATGTTGCCGGCCTTGGTGTCGAGCGCGCTACCGACCTTGTAGAGCTGCGAGCCGTTGACGGCGTCGGTCGAGGTGGCGGTGATCGCACCGTCGGCCACGCCGGTGATCTGGCGGTTGATGCCGCCGCCGGATACCGAGACGACGCCGTTGGCGTCGAGCTGGTTGGTGAGGGCGGAACCGGCGATCGAGTAGGCGCTGGCGCCGCCGCCATTCTCCGTGCCGGTGTTGGACGCGCCGGCGGTGGACTTGGCACCGAGCGCGACAGAGTTGTCTGCGGTCACGGTCACGGTCGCGCCGCTGCCGATGGCGGTGGCGTCCTTGGTCACGCCGATCACGGCGGCGTCAGCGGCGGCGCCGGCGGTGTTCGAGGCCGCGAAGCCGGTGACACTGCCGCCGGACGGCGTGGCCGCCCAACCGATGGTGCCGGTCGAGTCGACGGTGACCATGTAGGTCGTGCCCGCCTGCTCGGCGTTGCTCGCGGTGCCGCCCTGGAGGCCGGACAGCTTGTAGAAGTTGGTGGCGTTACCGATCACGGCCTGGTTCGCCTTGGCGGCGGTGGTGCCGGCACCGAGGGCGATGGCGTTGTTGAACGACGCGTTGGCGCCGCTGCCCATGGCGGTCGCGTTGTTGCCAACGGCGACCGCGGCATCGGCGGCCGCGCCGGTGGCGTTGGTCGCATTGAAGCCGGAGATGGCCGAACTCGCCGCCACCCAGCCGACGTTGCCGGTCGAGTCGACGGTCATGGAGTAGGTGGTGCCGGTCTGGGCTTCCTTGCCGGTGCCGGTGCCGCCCTTCAGGCCGCTGAGGGTATAGGAGCTGGAGCCGCCGCCGACGACGACCTGGTTGTCCTTGGTGGTCGTCGCGCCGATGCCGATGGCGACGGAGCTGGTGTAGGCCGCGGTGGCGCCCTGACCGATGGCGATGGCGCCGGACTTGGTGTTGTCGGTGGCGTTACCGGCCGAGGCGCCCTGACCGATGGCGATGGTGTTGTCGGAATAGGCCTTGCTCTGATAGCCGACCGCGACCGCGTTCTGGCCGGTGGTGCCGGTGAAGTCGGCCGCCTGGCCGGTCAGCGCGCCGGCGCCGAGCGCCACGCTCTTGTCGCCGTTGTTCGTGGCCGTGTAGCCGAGCGCGACGCCGTTGTCACCGTTGGAGACGGCGCCGTAGCCGATATGGGTGGCGTTGGTTGCGGTGCTCGCCACGGCCGAACCGAATTTCGAATCGTAGGAACCGGCGTCGGGGTTGACGCCGGCGCCATAGCCGATGGCGGTGGAGTTGGCGCCGTCGGCGTTGGAAAGCTCACCGCAGGCGGTGGCGCCGCTGGCGCCGGCCAGCGCGTCGGCGTCGGTTCCCGTGACATTGTCCACGCAGACGACGCCCTGCGCGAGGGCCTCGGAATAGGGCAGCACGACCGGCGCTGCCAGCGATACGGCGACGGCCATCGCGAGACGTGAGGCGGTCAGCTTGAGAGTTCTGTCGAAGTCCACTTTCTTCATCATCGTCGGTCCCCCGGAGTTTCATGACGGAGAGCCGGACCCTTCGGGAGTGAAGAACGCAGAACAGGAAGCACACCAAAGATCCGCACACGCCTGCAGTGTGCGTTGTGATCATTAAAAAGATGTTGACCTGTGACTCGAATCGCCAACTGGACCGTCGGTCGCGCCGGTTTTCTGGAGGGCCTCTCCATATAATTCCATTCAAAAACAGTATGTTATTGTTCTACTTCGGGTTCGATCGAATCGCCGTATCTGGTCTGGGCAAGATCCATTTCGTGTCTAGCGTGCACGTCCGACGTCAGCGTCCGTGGCGCTGCGACGCCGTGCGGCCGGGTTGTCGTGCGTGTGGCTGGGGCTGAGATTTCGGGGAGGGCGGCGGCCCGGGGCAAAGGCGGCAGCCGGCCGGTATTCGGAAATAGAAGAAAAAATAAAGCCGGCTTCCGCGCCAATTCGGCGGAAGCCGGCGACTTAAAATCAGACGGCTTCCTTGAGATCCTTGGAAGCGCGGAATGCGACTTTCTTGCTGGCCTTGATCTTGATCTTCTCGCCGGTTGCCGGGTTGCGGCCCATGCGCGCCGGGCGCTTGCGAACCTGCAGAACACCGAGGCCACCCATGCGGATGCGGGCGCCCTTCTTGAGGTGATTGGTGATCATGGCGACCATGTCGGCCAGAACGGCATTGGCCTTCTTCTTCGGCAACTCGTGGGCGTCGGCGAGCGCGTCTCCGATATTGCGGAGCGTGACGGTGGTCGGCTTCGCCGCCTTGTCGGTCTTGGCGGGGGCTTTCGCTTTCGGTGCAGCTTTGGCGTTCATGGATGTTTCCTGATTTTCGAGGCGAAGTGGGCTTTGAAAACTCTAATGATTCTCATCATCTACTGAGAATCGCCTGGTCTCACCATTGGCAATTTGAGGCAGCACGACTGTTGGGCCGTGGAAAATGCAGAAATGTGCTTAGTTTGCCACTCTTTATGCAGCTCTGGTTGCAGCAGGGTGCGCCAACGCACTGATCTCGTGCGATCGATCGACGCGCGATGACGGCGGTTCAGGGCCGGTGCCGGGTTCGGACAGAGCGCCGCGCGCGTGTTGTGTCGCGCTACGCCGGCCATCCCTTGCATATATAAGAGTGTCGCGAGCGGCGGGTCGTGCGCCCCGGGCCGGGTTCAGGCCTTGGCCGGCTCGAGCGAGTAAGCGAGGCGCAGGCCGCCCCAGTGGCGGCCCTTCACGACGATCGGCGCGGAGACGTCGAGCATCGGCATCATGCGACCGCCGCCCATGTCGCGCTGGTAGGTGTGGACCACGAAGCGCGCGCGGCTGCGGCCGGCGCCGAGGCCGACCCGATCCTTGAAGAAGCGGCGATTGCGGCTGCTGGCGGCATTGGCGATCGGATCGGCGCCCTGCGGCTTGGAGAATTTGGAGTTGTGGGTCGGCAGGAATCCGTTCTCGTCGACCGGGGCGCAGAACACCACGCGGCGGTCGAAGCCGAGGGCATCGTCGATGATGGGTGTCAGCAGGCGGTCGAAGACGTCGATGTAGCGCGTCTTGAATTGTTCGGGGTTGGTCCCGGGGATCGCCCGGTAGGCGCGGTCGAACACGTCGTCCAGGGTCAGCTCGCGACGGTCGATCTCCTGTTCTATGGCACTCGAAACGCGGGCGGCGCGGCGCATCACCTCCTCGACAAACGGCGTGTCGGCGGTTTGGATCTCGGCCTCGACGGTCGCGGTTAGCAGTTGCTCGCCGGCCGTCTGCAGCACGACCAGCCGGGTCTCGATGTGGGAGAGGTTGCTGGTCGTCTGCACGAAGCCTTCCGCCAGCTGCTGCGCTGTCTGGTGCAACTCCTCGCTGCGGCTGTCGATGTCCTTGGCCGCCAGTTCGATCGACGACGTCTCGCGGGTGATCTCGCGGATGGTGGACTCCATCGCGTCGAACGTGCCGGCCATGACGGACGTACCCTGGCCGACTGTTCGCGCCATGTCGGTGCTGCGCTCGCTCTGCTCGATCATCCGGCGGGCCTTCTCGGTGAGATCGGCCATCGTGGCCGCGATCTCGCCGGTGGCCTTGCCGGTCTGGGTGGCGAGATTCTTGACCTCGCTGGCGACCACGGCGAAGCCCTTGCCCGCCTCGCCGGCACGGGCGGCCTCGATGGTCGCATTCAGCGCCAGCAGATTGGTCTGCCGCGCGATGGCGCCGATGCCGCCGATGACATGGCTGACCTTGGCGAGCGCCGCCTGCAACTCGTCGAGGAGCTGGCGGTTCTGCGTGACGTTGGCGACCAGGGTGTCGATGCCATCGAGGGCGGCGCGCAGCTTGCCGATCGAGTCGGCGATCTCGTTGCCGGTCCGCTCCGCGACGTTGCGCGCGGTGCAGGCGCCGTCGGCGATCCGACGGCTGTCGGCATGCAGCGCCTGAGCGCGGTGCTCGATGCCGTCGACGAGGGTCTTCTGGTCGGCCGCCCGGCGCCCGACGGCGCTGACGTGACAGGCCATGTCGACGATCTGGTGGCCGATGCCGGCGGTGTGCTCGGCGAAGCGGAGCAGGACGGGATCATGAGCCTTGGTCGACGGCGGCTCCGCGTCGCGGAGGGCGGGCGTGGTCGCAGGCCGGTTCATATCGACTCCGATCGTCGCGGGATGGTCGCTCTCGCACATCATATAGCGAGTGCTTGCGTGGGCCTGATCCGCCACCGGCCGCCCTGTTCGGGCGGCGCCGATTTTCAACTGTCGGTTGAGTTACGTTAAGGAATCAGTCACGTTTGAGCCATCGAGCGGGGTTGGTCGTGGGGGTTTCGCGCTCGGTTCCAAAAACAAGAGGGTCGTCTCGTGCCGCGCCCGGGGAAGCGGGGCATTTCCGATTCACGGATGTTCACGACGTTCGCTGACGGAGTTCCGAGGCGCGCGTTGGCGTGGCAATCGTTAACGGCCGGGCCGCTGGATCCGCGTGGTCCGAGGCCCGCTTTTCAACGCTCTCATGGCAGATAGTCGCTAGGCTTCTCACGCCGGCGCGCACGCTCATTGTCGCGGCGCTGCGGGCGTTTTCTGTTCTCTGCCACCTGATGATGCGAGTTCGGTGCGTTACTGCATCAAATGGCGACAGTTTGGCAGCAGCGCAGCTGCAACCAATAACAACTTTAATAAGTGGATATTGAATTAAACAACCTGGACGGGTGAGAGTCATGGTTAAGACCGTGATTCGCGGGCTTCTCGATTTCGTAGGCAAGTTTTCAGGGCATCCCAATGATCGTCATCGTGGATGAACGGCCCGTCGTGACCGAGGGCTACAGCTCGTGGTTCGAGCGAGAGGGCGTCTCGGCGACCGGCCTGCAACCGCAGGAATTCGCCAACTGGGTTCGGACGGCGTCCGATCCGGACATCCTGGCCGTCGAAGCCTTCCTGCTCGGCGACTGCGGGGAACGCAATACGCTCACCCGTACGATCAATGGGCGCACGGCCGCGGCGGTGATTGCCATGAACGATGCGCGGTCGTTGCAGGACACGCTCGATCTCTTCGCCGCCGGCGCCGACGACGTGGTGCGCAAGCCGGTTCACGTGCGCGAGCTGCTGGCCCGCATCAAGGCCATCGGCCGGCGGTCGAGCGAGAAGACCGACTGCGCGGTGATCGGCGAGATGGTCGTCCATTTCGATGGCCGCGATCCCGAGATCTGCGGCGAGCCGCTGCCGCTGCCGCGGCGCGAGCGCCGCATCCTCGAGTATCTCGTGGTGAACAAAGGGCGCCGGGTCACGAAGAGCCAGATCTTCAACTCGGTGTACGGTCTGTTCGGCGACGACATCGACGAGAACGTGGTCGAGAGCCACATCAGCAAGCTGCGCAAGCGGCTGAGGCAGAGGCTCGGACACGATCGGATCGATTCGCAGCGCTACCTCGGATACCGGCTCGTTGTGGCGCAGCAGCGACAGGGATCGGACTCGCGCAACGACGTCTCAAGCTTCGGGCAAGTCGTCAGTGATCTTGTCGTCTCGATGGATCAGATCGAGGTTGAAGCCGTATGAGCCTCTATTCAATGATGCGCACCAGCGCCTCCGGAATGGCCGCCCAGGCCAATCGGCTCGGCACGGTTGCTGACAACGTCGCGAACTCCTCGACCACCGGCTACAAGAAAGCCTCGGTCGAGTTCTCGTCGATGATCTTCGAGCAGGCGACGGCGGACTACACGTCCGGCGGCGTCACTCCCAATGTGCGCTATGCGATCAGCCAGCAGGGCAACCTCGGCTACACGACATCGGCAACCGACCTGGCGTTGAACGGCGACGGGTTCTTTCTTGTTCAGTCCGCCGACGACCAAGTCTACATGACTCGCGCCGGCTCCTTCGTGCTCAACAAGGATGGCGAACTGGTCAATGCGGCCGGCTACAAGCTCATGGGTGCGCCGGTCGGCTCCGCCCTGGTGGCCAACAGCACCGATGGCCTCACGCCGGTGACGATCGGAAACCTCGGATTGGACGCCACGCCGTCCTCGGTCGGCACGTTGAACGTCAACGTCGACTCGCGGGCGACCGCCGTGATCCCGGCCAATCTGCCGAGCGCCAATGCGGCAACGGCAACATATACATCGAAGTCTTCGCTGGTCGCCTACACCAATCTCGGCGAGGCGACGACGCTCGACGTGTATTACACCAAGGTCGCCGCAGAGCAGTGGGAAGTGTCGATCTTCGACAACTCGGTCGCGGGCGCAGGCGGTGGTTTCCCCTACACGTCCGGACCGTTGGCGACCGCTACCCTCGATTTCGATCCGGTTACCGGCCGGCTGACCGGCGCAAGCACCAGCAGCATCTCGGTCGCCGTCCCGAACGGCGCCACACTCGACATCGACATGGCCGATTCGAGCCAGTTCGCCGCCAACTACACCGTGCTCGAGACCGAAGTCGACGGCAATCCGGCGAGCGAAGTGGACCGGGTGAACATCTCGAAAGAGGGCATCGTCTCGGCTGTGTTCAAGAACGGATCGCAGGTCGACGTTTATCAGATCCCGGTCGGAACCGTGACCAGCATCGACAAGCTGAGACCGCTGCCGGGTAACGTCTACGCGGTCGGAGACGACTCCGGCAATCTGCAAGTGAAACTCCCGGGGCAGGCCGGTCTCGGTACGATCGTATCGGGTGCCCTCGAGCAATCGAACGTGGATCTCGCCAACGAGCTCACGATCATGATCGAGGCCCAGAACAGCTACACCGCCAATTCCAAGGTCTTCCAGACGGGTGCAGAGCTGATGGACGTGTTGGTCAATCTGAGACGCTGACGCTCGCGCGCTCAGCGATAAATCGAGGAACTACGCATGTCACTGACAGTCGGTCTTGACATCGCCCGAAAGAGCTTGGCGGCCAGCGCCGAGCAGACGTCGGTCGTTTCTCGGAACATCACGCGCGCCGGTGAATCGCTGGCAACCCGCAAGACGGCCCATCTGGTGACGGCGCTGGGGGGCGGCGTGCAGGTGATTTCCATCACCCGCGCCACCAACACGGCGTTGTTCAACAATCTCCTCAACTCGACGTCGGACTCGGCCTCGCAGGCGGCGATCTCCGCGGCGCTAGACCAGATGTCCAGCATCTTCGGGGATACCGATCTCGAAGCTTCTCCGTCGGCGCTGATCGGGAAACTCGGGGACGCGTTGACGCAACTCGCGGCTGCCCCCAACGACGCTGTGCGGGCCCAGGCGGTCGTCACGGCGGCCGATACGCTCGCCAAGACTCTCAATGACGCCACCAATCAGATCAGCGAGCTGCGCGCGCGCGCCGACCTCGACATGTCCTCGGCTGTGGATCGCATCAACAGCGAATTGCAGAAATTCGACGAGGTCAATCGCGCCATCATCATCGGCACGCGGACCGGGTCGGATGTCACCGATCTGCAGGATGCCCGAGACCGCATTCTCGCGACGCTTTCGGAAGACATCGGGGTTCGGACGATCGATCGTGCCGATGGAGACATGGCGATCTTCACCGACAGTGGCGTGCCCCTGTTCGAGAAGAGCGCCCGCACTGTCACGTTCGACAGGACACTTTTTCTCTCGACGTCCGACACTGGATTGCCCGTCTATGTCGACGGTGTTCCGATCACCGGACAGGGCATGGGCATGCAGAGCACGTCGGGTCGGTTGACCGGCCTGGCGCAGATCCGCGATGATCTGACGGCGACGTTCCAGAGCCAGCTCGACGAGGTCGCGCGCGGGCTCATCACGCTTTTTTCCGAGACCGATCAGAGCGCGGTGCCGGCTTTGCCCGATGCGCCGGGTCTGTTCACGTGGTCCGGCGCGCCGGGTATACCCGCGGGCGGTACGATCGAGGTGGGCCTCGCCGGCCAGATCTTCATCAACCCTGCGGCCGATCGGCGTGTCGGCGGGAACCCGTTCCTGGTGCGGGACGGTGGCATCAACGGCGCCTCCTACGTCTACAACGCGACGGGCGCCGCCGGTTACTCCGACCGGGTAGACGGCCTGATCGACGCGCTGCAGACGCCGATCGCATTCGATGCCAATGCGCAGCTCGGCACGTCGAAGGCACTGGGTGACTTCGCATCGCAATCGATCGGCTGGCTGCAGCAGGTGCGAAGCATCGCGCAGGCCGAGGCGGATTACCGATCGACACTGCTAGAGCGGACGAGCGAGGCCCTGTCCAAGGAGACGGGCGTCAATCTCGACGACGAGATGACCAAGCTGCTCGATCTCGAGCGGTCGTATCAGGCGTCCTCGAAAATCGTGTCGGTAATCGACAGCATGTTCGCCTCGTTCATGGCGGCCCTGAGGTGACGGGCATGAAGATCGGATTCACATCCTCTGCGGCACTTTCGAACGTGCCTCGCCTCACATCGATGCGGCTGCAGTCGCAACTTCTGAACGCTCAGAAGGAGCTGCAGACGCAGCGCCACGCCGATGTGGGCATCGCGATCGGCTTCGATACCGGCCAGGCGATCGGGCTCAGGGCCGAGCGGGTCCGCCTCGACGAGATCAAGTCGAGCAACGATCTCGCCTCGGTGCGCCTCGACGTGACGCAGAATGCACTGAGTTCGATTTCGAAGACCGCGACGAACATGATCGGCCAGTTGTTCGGCGGCCGCAACAGCACCACGGGTCCCGCGGCGGTGAGAGAGTCGGCCGAGGCCGCGCTCAAGTCGATGGGCGACCTGCTGAATACCCAGATCAACGGAACGTTCCTGTTCGCCGGCATCAATACCGACGTGAAGCCAATCACCGATTACTTCGCGACGCCGGCCTCGGCCAACAAGGTGGCGGTGGACGCGGCGTTCCAGGCCCAGTTCGGGTTCGCGCAGAGCGATCCTCAGGCGGCGCAGATCACCAGCGCCCAGATGCAGGCGTTCCTCGATACGCCGTTCGCCGACCTGTTCTCGGCGACCAACTGGTCGACGACGTGGTCGTCCGCCTCCGACCAGAATATCCGTTCTCGGATCTCAACCAACGAGTTGATCGATACCTCGACGAACGCAAACGAAGACGCGTTCCGCAAGCTGACGAGCGCCTACACGATGCTGGCTGACCTCAACATGGAGGGGCTGTCGCAGAACGCCTATCAGGCGGTCGTCGACACGGCGGTCGGGATCATCGGCGGGGCGATCCAGGATCTCACGGAGGTCCAGGCCGGACTCGGCGTGTCCCAGTCGCGGATCACCGAGGCCAACAACCGGATGTCGATCCAGGCGGATCTGCTCGATAGCCACATCACACTGCTCGAGGGCGTCGATCCCTACGAGGCGACGGTGCGGGTCAATGCACTGATGACCCAGATCGAGACCGCGTACGCGATGACAGCCCGGATCCAGCAAATGAGCCTATTGAAGTATCTCTGAGTGCTTCGAACCGCCGAAGGATGTGAGGACACGGATGTATCGCTTCGCCTATGCGGAAATCATCGAAGAGAGCGGCTCGGTCGCCCGGGAGCGGGAACGCCAGGTCTTCGATCATTGCCTGGCCCTGCTGGAGGCCGCCGAAAAGGCCGGCCCGGATACGCCGGCGGCCATCGAGGCCATATTCTTCACGCGACGGCTGTGGTCGTTCCTGATCGAGGACCTCGGTCAGAAGGAGAACCAGTTGCCGGACGCGCTGCGCGCCAATCTGATCTCGATCGGTCTGTAGGTGCTGCGCGAGCTGGAAGAGATCCGGCTCGGCAAGTCGAAAAGCATCGGCGGAATTACCGAGGTCGTTCGCTCCGTCCGCGAGGGGCTGAAGTGACAAAGTCGTTCCACATCTCTCTGAAGGCCGGGGAGCGGATCTACATCAATGGCGCGGTGCTGCGCGTCGATCGCAAGGTGACGCTCGAGTTCCTCAACGAGGTGACGTTCCTGCTCGAGAGCCACGTGCTGCAGCCGGAGCAGGCGACGACGCCGCTCAAGCAGATGTACTATCTCGTGCAGACGATGCTGGTCGAGCCGGCGAATGCGGCACTCGCCCGCGAGATGTTCGATCGGTCGATCTCTCAGCTGATCAATTTTTTCAAGCGTTCGGAGGTCCGCGAGGGCCTGCAAAGCGTCGAGCGTCTCATCCGCGAGGACCGCGTATTCGAAGCCCTGAAGAGGCTGCGGCTCCTTTTTCCCATTGAAGCCGAGGTTCTGGCCGGTCCGGTGGCGACGCCGCCCGCCGAGGTCCAGCGCGCTCGAGAGGTCGGGGTCGCCTGATGGCTGTCACATCCACGCAACCGGTTGGTCAGACCGCGAATTCCAGCACGGTCACGAAAGCGGCCAAGTTCGGATTCTCCGCGCTCGACGGCACGGCGTTCCTGAAGCTGCTGATCGCCCAGCTCAAGAACCAGGATCCGACCAAACCGGTCGATCCGACGCAGTATGTCGCTCAGCTCGCGCAGTTCTCGAGCGTCGAGCAGGCGGTGCGCACGAACACGCTGATCGACGGCCTCATCACCACCACGGCGATATCGCAAGCGGAAGGCATGATCGGGCGCACGGTCTCCAGCGCGGACGGCAGCGTCGTCGGCAAGGTGGCCGCGGTGCACATCCTTTCGGATGGTTCTATGGCGATCCTGGAAGACGGTCGCGAAATAAAACTGTCGTCCGGCGTGAAGGTGTCCTGATGAACCAGGCTGATGCCCTCGATCTCGTTCAGCTCGCGATCTGGTGCGTGATCACCGCCTCCGGTCCAGCCGTTCTGGCGGCCATGGTGGTCGGCATCGTGATCGCGCTGCTGCAGGCGCTGACGCAGGTGCAGGAGATCACGCTCACCTTCGTGCCGAAGATCATCACCATTTTCCTCGTGGCGTCGGCCACGGCGCCGTTCATCGGCGGGGTGATCTTTACGTTCTCGGAGCAGCTCTATCAGCGCATCGAGACCGGTTTCTGAGCGGGCGCAGCGAGCGCACCACTCCCGCGTAAGCTTTTGCCGCCAAAACGTGTGAAGCCCTCTTTCAGGTTTCACGATGGCGACACCCGCAGCGACGACCACCGCACCAGCCCTACGAGCCGGCAATCAGGACGTCGCGTTCGCGCTGGCGATCATTCTGATCCTGACGGTGCTGTTTCTGCCGCTGCCGCCGATCCTGGTGGATCTCGGGCTGGCGTTGTCGATCGCCCTGTCGGTCGTCATTCTGATGGTCGCGCTGTGGATCCAGCGGCCGATCGAATTCTCGGCTTTTCCCACGGTGTTGCTGATCGCGACGCTGCTGCGGCTGGCGCTCAACATCGCGACGACCCGCCTCATCCTGTCGAACGGCGCCAGCGGCCACGACGCGGCAGGGCACGTGATCGCCGGATTCGCCAGCTTCGTGATGAGCGGCGACTTCGTGATCGGCGTCATCGTCTTCATCATCCTCATCACCATCAACTTCGTGGTGATCACCAAAGGTGCGACGCGTATCGCCGAAGTCGGCGCGCGGTTCACCCTCGATGCCATTCCCGGCAAGCAGATGGCGATCGATGCCGATCTCGCGGCCGGCGCCATCGACGAGAGAGAAGCGACCAGGCGGCGGCGTGAACTCGAAGAGGAGAGCGCCTTCTTCGGCGCCATGGACGGTGCTTCGAAGTTCGTCCGCGGCGACGCCATCGCCGGTCTCATCATCCTGATCGTCAACGTGGTCGGCGGCGTGCTGATCGGCGTGATCCGCCACGAGTTGTCGCTGGTTCAGGCCGTCGACGTGTTCGTGAAGCTGTCGGTCGGCGACGGTCTGGTGACGCAGATCCCGGCGCTCATCGTCGCGCTGGCGGCCGGCCTCATCGTGTCGAAAGGCGGCACGCGCGGTTCGGCCGAGAAGGCGGTGTTCGGCCAGCTCGGCAGCTATCCGCGCGCCTTGACGGTGGCCGGCGCGGTGATGCTGCTACTCGGCTTCGCGCCGGGCCTGCCGTTCCTGCCGTTCGCCATGCTCGGCGGTGTGCTCGTCTTGGTCGCCAACAGCATCACGCAGAAGCGCGCCGAGGTGAAGGCGCAGGCCGAGGCGGTGGCGGAGGAAAGCCAGCGCAAGGCCGCCGAGGAAGTGCGCAACTCGGTCAAGGAATCGCTGAAGACCTCGGAAATCGAATTGCGGCTCGGCAAGCAGATCGCCAGCGCGTTCCTGACGCAGCATACCGATCTCGTCCAGCGCGTCTCCAATATGCGCCGACGGTTCGCCGAGGAATACGGCTTCGTGGTGCCGGACATCAAGCTGTCCGACGACCTGTCCATTCCGGCGAAGAGCTATCAGATCCGCATCCACGGCACGGCGGTGACGGCGCAGGAGTTGCGGATCGGCGACGTGCTGGTGGTGATCGGCGACGGGCCGCGGCCGGACATCCCGGGCGACGAGGTGCGCGAACCTGCGTTCGGCATGAAGGCCATGTGGGTCTCGGAAATGTTCGTGCCGAACCTGAAGCGCGAAGGCTTCACGCCGGTCGACAACATCTCGGTGCTGTTGACCCATCTGCGCGAGATCGTGCGCGGCAATCTCGCGCAGCTGCTGTCGTACAAGGATATGCGCGGCCTGCTCGATCGGCTCGATCCCGAATACCGCCGGCTGCTCGACGAGATCGCGCCGACGCACATTTCCTACTCCGGCCTGCAGGCGGTGCTGAAATTGCTGCTGGCCGAGCGTGTTTCGGTGCGCAACCTCCACCTCATTCTCGAAGCGATCGCGGAGATCGCGCCCCACGTGCGGCGCACCGACCACATTGCCGAGCATGTGCGGACCCGGCTGGCGCAGCAGATTTGCGGTGATATCGCCGAGAACGGGGTCCTCAAGGTCCTGCGACTCGGCAATCGTTGGGAACTGGCGTTCCATCAGAGCCTCAAGCGCGATGCCAAGGGCGAGGTGATGGAGTTCGAGATCGATCCGCGCCAGATCGAGCAGTTCAGCAACGAGGCGACCAGCGTGATTCGGAACCTGCTGGACCAGGGACATGCCTTCGCGCTGGTGACGGCGCCGGATGCCCGCCCCTACGTGCGCATGGTGACAGAGCGGATCTTCCCGACCCTGCCGGTGCTGTCGCATCTCGAGATCGCGCGTGGAGTCCAGATCAAGACACTCGGCACGTTGTCGTGACGCCGATCGGGCAGGATACGCTACTGCTCGTCATCATCGTGTTCTGCCGGGTCGCCGGGTGCCTGATGGCGATGCCGGGCATTTCCAGCTCCCGCGTGCCAATGCAGATCCGCTTGTTCTTCGCGGTGGCGGCAACGCTCGCGCTGGCGCCCATGCTGTCGCAGGTGGTTCGCGACGCGATGCCCGATCTTTCGCCGACGCGCGTGCTCGTGGCGATCGCCAGCGAGACGGGGATCGGCCTGTTGATGGGCATTACGGCGCGCATCTTCTTCGCGGCGCTCACTTTCATCGGCACGGCCATCACGATGTTCATCGGGTTCGGTGGCACACCGGATACGGTCGTGGAGGAAACGGAGCCGGCGCCTGCTCTGGCAACCATGATCACGTTGACGGCCACCGTGCTGTTCTTCGTGGGCGATCTTCATACCGAAGTACTGAAGGCGCTGATCGAGACCTATATCGTCATTCCGGCCGGCTCCGCCTTTCCCGTCGACATGTCGATGCGCCGGCTTGCGACGTCGCTGACCGATTCGTTCATGCTGGTCCTGCAGATCAGCGGCCCGTTCCTGGCGTGGTCACTTGTGGTCAACCTGCTGTTCGGACTGCTCAACAAGCTGACGCCGCAAGTGCCGGTCTTCTTCATTTCGATGCCCTTCGTCATCGCCGGTGGTCTGGTGCTCGCCTATTTCTCGGTCGGCGAGGTGTTGCGGATTTTCATCAACGGTCTGTCCTACTGGCTGTGGAGGGGATGAATGGCGGGCAAACGATCGACGTCGCTCGCGCGCATCCGCGACGGGCACGCCCTGCTGACGAAGATCGAGCGGCTGCATCTGCTCGAACTCGAGCGCGAGGCGGCGGATCTTGCGGAACTCGAGACGGCGCTGGCGCAGAGTCTGGCCAACGGCGTCGTCAATCCCAACCTCGCCAAAGCCTATGCCGAGCGTCTGAAGTCTGTGCGCGGCAAGGCCGTGCTGGTCGGCCTGCGTATCGAGGCGCAGGCCGGAAAGACGCTGTCGCAGGCGGCGCGTGAGAAGGTGGCCGAACGGCTGCTCGGCAAGGTGACGACGGAGGAAAAGCGTGTCGCGGAGCGCTCCGAACTTGCGGAAATCATCGAGAACGCACTGACGAAGACAAGCCTCCCGTAAGTTCATTGCGACAACCTGCAATCAGGAAAAAGTCCTGGTTCCAGCTCGCAATCAAAAGACCTCATGGCGATCAAACCCCTCGGTTCTCTCGCGCAATCCGGTGCGCTTCGTCCCAACCCGGTCGCCGATCCGGTGGCTGGCGCGAAGGCTGCCGCCGGAAAGGCGAAGGCCGCGACGGATTTCCAGGCCGTGATTCTCAGGACGATGGTCGAGCAGATGCTTCCGGCAAAGGCAGATCACGTGTTCGGATCGGGCACCGCCGGATCGGTGTGGCGTTCGATGCTGGCCGAGAAGATCGCTGCGCAGATGGCGTCAAGGGACGTTCTCGGACTTGATAAGATGCTCAGCCATCATATCGACGCTCTGAGCGCGGCCAAGACACCACTTGGTGGTGGCAAGGTCGAAACTGAATAGCAGCGGTTTTCGGTGGCTTCCAGTGCTCGGAACGGGAGAAGCAGGCGTGGTCAGGTCGCAGTCGGTTTCCAGTATGGCCGGTCGGGGAGCGGAGGGTTTGCCCTCCCAGAGCGAGCGTGATCGGCGCGGTCAGAGCCGGGGTGGCCATGATCGCTGCGTGGCGCAGGGACTGCTGGAGAAGACCATCGACCGGCTGGAGGATCTCGTCGACGAGGAGACGTCCGCGCTCAGGGCCCACAAGGCGACCGATCTGCGCGACTTCAACAATCGCAAGAGCCAGGCGCTGCTGGAGCTCAGCCGTGTGGCGCGGATGGTCGGCAACGGTCCACTCGATGCCGACCTGCGTGACCGGCTCGGCGTGCTGCATGCCAAGCTCGAGACCAACCGCGGCGTCATAAAAATGCATCTCGACGCGGTGCGAGAGATCGCAGCCGTGGTGTCGGGCTCGATCCAGGAGTCGCAGTCGGACGGCACCTATTCGCCGGCGGTGCGGAAGGGATCTGAACCGAAATGATCAAGCCCATCCTCATCGGGATCTCGATCAGCGGCGTCACGCTCGGCGCCTGCTACGGAGCCCTCATGTGGCAGGCAGGGCAGACGAAGACCGAGGCGAAGCAGGAGAAGTTCTTCGGCAAGCTGGAGCAGGTCAAAACCAATATGATCAGTGTGCCGATCGTATCGGACGCGGCGATCCAGGGTTATGTGATCGCGCAGTTCGTCTTCACGGCCGAAGCAGAGACGCTGAAGAAGCTGTCGGTGCAACCGGAGACGTTCCTGCTCGACGAGGCCTTCAAGATCATCTTCGCGGGTGACGTGCTGCAGTTCAAGACGATGACCAAGGGCGATCTCGTCAAGATCGCCAAGCAGATCGCCGACAACGTGAATTCACGTCTCGGGACCGCGCTCATCCACGAGGTTCTCGTGCAGGAGCTCAACTTCGTGCCGAAAGACCAGGCCAGAGGAGGGCCGAAGCTATGATGACCGAGGCGATCCAGCAGCGCTTCGCGACCGATGACGGAGCCGCCAGGACTCGGCCCGGTCTGTCGAGTCTGCCGCCGATCGGGCGATTGGGCCTCGTGGTGCTGATCGGCGGGTGGGGGCTTCTGGTACTGCCGGCGATCATGGCCGGCGCGGGCCTGACGGAAGTGCGCGTCGCGGCGACGGTGCTGGCCCGGCTCGGTGAGAGTGCCATCATTACCGGAGTGGCGCTCGCGGTCCTCGCACTGCTCGTGCACATGGCGACCCTGCGCGTACCGCTGCCGGCGTCTGCGGGTCGCCCGGTGGCTTCGGCGCCCGCGGCGGTCGCCGGGCTCGAGGTCGCTGCGGCACCGATGCCGCTTCAGGCCGCGGCTGCGGCACGGTTCGAGACCATCGTCTCTGCGCCACCAGCGGCTAGCCCAGCGGCGCCGCCTGCAGCACCAGCCCCGGCGCCCGTGATGACTGCACCGGCACTGGCACCGGCGGCTGCGCCCGCGCCCGCCGCGCCGGCCTCACGTCCGACAGCTTCCGCGTCGGTTTCAGCCCTGCCGCTCGGTGGTCCGATGGTGGTGGTGGCGCGCGGACAGGTCGATGATCGCGGCTTCCTCATTCTCGGCGACGGTACGCTGATCATCGAGACGCTGCTCGGCCAGCGCCGGTTCCGGACGATCGCGGATGCCCGTGAGTTCATCGGCGGGGGCCGGTTCGTCATCCACGATACCGTGCAGATCGCGCTCAAGGGCCAGGGTGGCGTGGCGCCGAGCCTGAAAGATCTAGCGGCCTGAATTCGGTCGGCGCCCGTTCGACGGGGCGGGCGGCGCCTCAATCGCGACGTGCGCGATGATCACACCGGCAGTTTCTCCGAAGGCGCGGTGAGCGCGCGCGCCACCTCCTGGAACGGATCGATGCTCTGCGGCTGATCGGGGGATTGCTTCATCGCGTCCAGGATGCGCGGCACGGTCTCGATGGCCTTGTCGAGTTCGGCGTCGGCGCCCGGCCGGTATCCGCCCATCAAGCGGAGATCATGGGTGTCCTCGAACTGGGCGATCATCGCCTTCAGCTTGGTCACCAGCTTGCGCTGGTCCGGGGTCCAGACGTTCTGGGCGAGCCGCGAGACCGATCCCAGAATGTCGACGGCGGGATAGAGGCCCTGGTCGGCGATGGCGCGGTCCAGCACGATGTGGCCGTCGAGCGTGCCGCGGATGCTGTCGGCGATCGGATCGTTGTGGTCGTCACCGTCGACGAGGACCGAGAAGACGCCGGTGATGGAGCCTTTGCCCTCGGCACCCGGGCCGGCGCGCTCGAGCAGGCGCGGGAGATCGGAAAACACGCTCGGCGTATAGCCACGCGCGACCGGCGGCTCGCCGGCTGCCAGCGCGACATCGCGGGACGCGTGTGCGAAGCGAGTCACAGAATCGACGATCAGCAGGACGCTCTCGCCCTGGTCGCGGAGATATTCGGCGACACTGAGCGCCGTCTTGGGCGCGAGGCGCCTCATCATGGGGCTTTCATCGCCGGTCGAAACGATCGCGATGGTGCGTGAACGGTCGGTGCCGAGCGCGTCCTCGAGGAACTCTCGGGCTTCACGGACGCGCTCGCCGACCAGTGCCACCACCGTGGTGTCGAAACCCCGCGATCGCGCCAGCATGGCCAGCAGCGTGCTCTTGCCGACGCCGGAGCCGGCGAATACGCCGATGCGCTGGCCGGCGCACAGCGGCGCGAACAGGTCGATCACGCGCACGCCGGTCTTGATCGGGGCTTTGACTCGCTGGCGCGTCAGTGCGGGCGGCGGATCACAATCGGGCAGCACCGACCGGGGGCCGGGCTGAACGGGACCTAGGCCGTCGATCGGCTCGGCCAGGGCGTTCAGGGTGCGTCCCTTCCACGACAGGTGCGGGCGGATGGTGAGAAAGCCGTGGCGCCAGGCCTTGGCGCCAATTCCGGCCGAAAGGCCGGCTGCCAGCGGCTTGACCGTGACGCCCTGCTCGTCGATGCGGACGATTTCGCCGAGCAGTGGACTGCCGCCGTTGTCGACGCGTACGCACTCGCCGAGGCGGACGAAGGGCGACAGGCCGACGACCCGGAAAAACGACGGTGCAATCTCGGACACGACGCCCGCGACGGCGACGCCGTCGGGATCGGCGGCCATGCGGGCGGCCAAGACCTGCAGGTCCAGAAGCGCCGCCATGCCCCGGCCTGGTGGCGGGGCGGCCTGCGGCGCCGGGGCCGGCGCCACGGGTGCGGCCGTCGGCTGCGCGGGTGGCAGGTCTTGCGTGGCTACGACGGGTTGCACGCGTTCACCTCGGTCGGGTCATCAGGTCGTCGCGCCGAGCGACTTGATGGCATCCGTCATAGTCGATTCGGTGTCGCCGACCGCATTGCTCACGGCCTCGAACTGCCTTTGGATGAGGATGAGGCGGCTCAATTCCATGATCGGATTGACATTCGAGCGCTCGATGAAGCCCTGCTGGACGCCGGTGCGGGTGAAGTCGAGGGCCGGTACGGCGGCGCGGTCGGGGATAACGCCAGAGTTGTCATAGCGGGTCAGCTTGGCGGCGGGGTCGATCGTGAACAATCCGAGCTGGGAGACCTGGCGGTTGTTCTGGCTGATGATGCCGTCGCGCGAAATTGTCGGCGGGCCGCCGTTCGGATCGAGCTGGATCGGCGCTCCGCCAGCGTCCAGTACCGGGTATCCGTTGAGCGTCTGCAGATCGCCTTCGGGGCGCATCTTGAAGCGGCCGTCGCGAGTGTAGGCGGTGCCAACCGGCGTCATCATGGCGAGGTACGAGTCGCCCTCGACGGCGACGTCCAGCGGATTGCCGGTGCTGACGATCTCGCCGGAGGCGCGCGACAGGTAGGTGCTGCCGACCGCGGCGAAGGCAGTCGGATCGCTGGTGTTGGGCGAGATCAGGGACTCGAACTTGATCTCCTCGGCGCGGTAGCCGGGAGTGGTGCCGTTGGCGACGTTGGCCGCGACGGTCTCGAGCCGGCGGTTCAGCGCGATCTGGCCGGACAGCGAAAGATAGACGCCGTTCTGCATGTCCTAGCCTCCCAACTTCAATCGCTGCAGGCTTTGCAGAAGGCTCGTGCTGATCGTCGACTGGCGATTGCCGGTGATGTTCGGCACCTGCGTCATGCCGATCCCGTTCTGCAGGTCCCACATCGAGCTGAAGCGGATGATGAATTTTTCGAGCTTGGCCGGGTCGGAAAGGTCCGCGATCTTGAGTTTCGACTGGATGAGCTCGGCCTGCCGGTCGACCGACATGTACGAGGTGGTGCTGTCGAGACCCAGGGCGGTCTGCACAACCTTCAACAGCGTCTTGTCGGCCAGGATCTTGTAAGGGGAGGTGATCTCCGGGGCCTTGCGCTGGAAATAGAGGGCCATGCCCGCGCCCGCGTTCGATTCGGAAACCTGCACCTCGAGTGTATTGCGCACGTAGCGGTCTACGGTACCCTGGCGGGTACGTTCGAAGACTGTGGTCGCCTCGCCGTAGCGGGCGAAATTGAAAGCCGCGGCGAATTCCTTGAACCGCGGGTCGGTGAGCTTGTTGGCGAAGCTGTCGGCTTCGTCGATGCCTTCCTTCAGGACTTTGCGCATATAGGCCTTGGCGTCGACCATGTCGTCGAGGTTGTAGGCCTTCATGGCGTAGGAAAAGACCCGGCGATCGGCCAGGAAATCCTTGATGTTTTTAATCTTCGATATCTTCGCAAGGTAATATTCAGACTCTCGGGCCACCTGTGGTTGCTTGGCCGTCGTCTGCAACGAGCGTGTCAGGTTGGTCGCTATCATCCGATAGCTCGAAATGGTGCTCAACACGGGTGACCTCGTTCGTTGCGCGGCCTGCGGGCATGCGCCGTCAATGGGGGTCGGGCTGTGAGCCGGATGATGCGTGTCCCGCCTTATCCGGGGCTGACCGGCGGTCCGATGCGCGGGCCGAGGTTTGCCGCATCGCGGGGCCAGCTTGGCGCAAGCGGGCAATGTTTGAACTCGGAGACGTCATGAGCCACTGGGAGACACTTGCGTGACCGTCATCATCGGATTGGTGATCACACTCGGCTGTATGCTCGGTGGCTTCACGGCGATGGGTGGCCATGTCGAGGTCATCTGGCAGCCTTGGGAGTTCGTGATCATTCTCGGCATGTCGATCGGCACGTTCGTCGTCGCCAATCCGATGAAGATCATCAAGGACGCGAGCAAGGGCTTCATCGAGGCGTTCAAGAACGTCGGCCCGACCGACCAGGAGTACCTGGAGCTGCTCGGCCTGCTCTATGCGCTGATGCGCGAGATCCGCAGCAAGCCGCGCAGCGAGGTCGAGGCACACGTCGAGAAGCCGGACGAGTCGCCGCTGTTCCAGAACTTCCCGCTGGTTCTCGCCAACGAGGACCTGATGACGTTTATCTGCGACTATTGCCGTCTCATCCTGATCGGCAATGCGCGAACGCACGAAATCGAAGCGCTGATGGACGAGGAAATCTCGACACTGCGCGCCGACAAGCTCAAATCGTATCACTCGATGTACGCCATGTCGGAGGGCCTGCCGGCGATCGGCATCGTCGCCGCCGTGCTCGGCGTCATCAAGGCCATGGGATCGCTGGACAAGCCGCCGGAGTATCTCGGCAAGATGATCGGCGCCGCGCTGGTCGGCACGTTCGCCGGCATCTTCTTCTCCTACTCGTTCGTGTCTCCGATCGCGACCAAGATGAAGACCGGTCGCGAGAAGCGCCTGCGCCTCTACGTCATCGCCAAACAGTCGCTGCTCGCGTTCATGAACGGCGCCATGCCGCAGGTCGCGGTGGAGCATGGCCGCAAGGCGATCTCCGCCTACGAGCGGCCGACCATCGACGAGGTCGAGCAGCAGATCAGCGGTGGCGGTGGGGCCGCGGAAACACAGAAGAAAGCCGCTTAACGCCTCTATCGGGTGACAGATGTCTCAAACTCAAGATGCCAAGGCCGCACTTCCCCAGATGGCGGATTTCGCCAGCGAACTCGCGAACAGTCGCGAGGAACTCGCGGCGGCACTGGGAGCGGCGGCGCAGGCCAAGGCCGGCGAGGCCGACCAGCAGCGCAACATCGATGTCGTCCTGCACATCCCGGTCACCGTGTCGGTCGTGCTCGGCTCGACGACGATGCCGGTCTCGAGCCTCGTCAAGCTCGGCCGCGGCGCCGTCATCCCGCTCGACCGCAGGGTCGGCGAGCCGGTCGACGTGGTGGTCAACGGCCGGGTCATCGCCCGCGGCGAGGTCGTCGTGCTGGAGGAAGGCAATTCGAGGTTCGGCATTTCGCTGACCGAGGTGGTTGCGGGCGGCGTGCCCGACCGTGCCGCCTAGGGTCGCCTCGTCGTCGTAGTCTCGCTCCTCCTCGCCTCAACCTTCTCGCGGTGATTCGGCCATGGCCGGCGAACAGGAAAAAGACAGCAAAACAGAAGAGGCAACCGAGAAGAAAACTCGGGACGCCATCGAGCGCGGCAACGTTCCGTTCTCGAAGGAAGCCTCCATCTCGGTGTCGCTGTTCGGCATTCTCATCGCGACGACCTACATGATCGGCGATCGCTCGCTGGAGCTGGCGTCGACGCTCACCCGCTTCATCAGCCAGGCCCACGAGTGGCCGATCGAGAACGGCGCGGATGCGAGCCGGCTGGTCGCCTTCGCATTCGCCGGCGCAGCCCTGCTCGTTGCGCCGATCGCCATCCTGCTGATGGTTTCCGGTTTCGCGGCTTCGTTCGCGCAGAACCCGCCGCAATTCGCCTACGACCGGATCAAGCCCGACTGGTCGCGGATATCGCCGGCCAGTGGTTGGAAGCGGCTGTTCGGTGTCCAGGGGGTCGTCGAGTTCCTCAAGTCGCTGTTCAAACTCGCCGCCGTCGGTGCCGTCGCCGTGCTGTTCCTGCGGTGGTCGCAGAACGACTTCGTCAATGCGCTGTTCATGGAACCGGCGGGTTTGCCGTTGCACGTGAAGAGCATGGCCGGCCGCGCGATCCTGCTGCTGGCCATCGCCACGCTGTTCCTGGTCACCGCCGACGTCATCTGGTCGCGCCTGCACTGGCTCTCGGAGCTGCGCATGACCAAACAGGAAGTGAAGGACGAGCACAAACAGCTCGATGGCGATCCGCTCATCAAGGCGCGTCAACGGTCTCTGGCGCGTCAGCGCTCGCGCCAGCGCATGCTGGCGGCGGTGCCGCGGGCGACGTTCGTCATCACCAATCCGACGCACTACGCGATCGCAATGCGCTACGTGCGGGAAGAAAGCGCGGCTCCGGTCGTTGTTGCGAAGGGGCAGGATCTGGTCGCGCTCCGCATTCGTGCCATCGCGGAGGAGCACAACATTCCGATCGTCGAGGACAAGCCCCTGGCGCGCGCGCTTTACAGCAAGGTGCGGGTCGATCAGGCCATCCCTGCCGAGTTCTACAAGGCCGTCGCGAGCGTCGTCTACTTCCTCATGAGTCGCAAGCCGGGCCAGCGGCCCTCAGTTTCAGTTTCGGGGGCATGATTTCATGTTGAAGCAAGGCAACGACTTCCTGCGGGAGCGTGAGCAAGCCCTGGCGGAAAGTCTGCGGGAAGTGGCGGCCGAGCTGCGGCTGATCGAGCCCGCCGATTTCGTCGCCTATGTGCGGACCGAGCAGTTCGCTAATAACCGCACACTGATCAACTCCTCGACGGAGATGTTCTTCAAGCCGGGCACGATCCGGTTCGGCGCATCGGCCGATATCGTTCTCGATTGGGGTCGCGAGCCTTCGGTGATGCTGGACATGGAATTCCATCACCAGCGGGTCGACGTCTATTTCCGCCTGCTGCTCGAGTCGCTCGCGGCGGGTGTCGAGATCAACTACATCTCCTTCAGTACCGGCTGTACCGATCCCGACGAGAACACGCGCTATCTGCGCTCGGCCGTCGAGAATGCCCGCATCGGACGCGCGCGCGGGCGGGCATTCGAGGCCGGCGTCGGGCAAGGCTCCGCCGCCTGATCGACGGCGGTCGGGCCGCCAAGGCGCCCGACAAGCCCCGGACAAGTTCACTGCTCTATCCCTGCTGATGTTGGCATAGGAGCAGTGGGGCTATGAAAGCCGAGAACATCTTCAATTTGACGTCCCGCCACAACCAGTGGCTCACGCTGCGGCAGACGACCGTCGCGGGGAACGTCGCCAACGCCAACACGCCGGGCTACCGATCGCTCGACGTACAGCCTTTCGAGGAAGTGCTCAGCGGGATGCAGGTGCGGCTTGCGACCACCCGGCCAGAGCACATTCCGCTGTCGGCCAATCAACACACGACGTCCGAGCAGGATACCGAGAATTCCTGGGCGGTCGTTCATTCCGGGAACTCGGTCAATCTCGAGCAGGAGATGCTGAAGGCCGGCGATGTGCAGCGGTCATTCGCGCTCAATACCACGGTGACCAAGTCGTTCCACAAGATGCTGCTCGCGAGCACGAAGGGGTAGCGGATGATCGATCCTCTCAAGGCATCGCTGCGAATCGCCTCGACCGGTCTCGAAGTCCAGTCGCGGCGGTTGACGCTCGTCTCCGAAAACATGGCCAACGCGGAATCGACCGGCAAGACTCCCGGTTCGGATCCCTATGCGCGCAAGACCATCAGCTTCGAGAGCGCACTTGACGATGCGAGTGGCGCCAATATCGTCAAGGTTTCCGGGCTCGACACCGACAAGGCGCCGTTCCGGATGGAGCACCGCCCCGGCCATCCGGCGGCGGATGCCAACGGGTATGTCAAGCTGCCGAACGTCAATGTGCTGGTCGAGCTCGCCGACATGCGTGAGGCCAACCGTTCGTACCAGGCCAACCTTCAAGTGGTGAAGCAGACACGCGAGATGATCTCGCTCACCATCGATATGCTGAGGACGTCATGATCGATCAGGTCTCCATTGCGCGCCTTTACGGCACGTCTTCCGCAGACACGTTCAATCAGACGAGGGCTTCGGAGGCCTCGGCCGCCGCGGCAACGAAGGGCGACGGCGACTTCGCCGCGGTGCTGGGCAATATGATCAACAGCTCGATCGATGCCGTGAAGGCCAGTGAAGCGACATCGGCGGCGGGCGTGCGCGGCCAGGCGTCGGTGCAGCAGGTGGTCGAGGCGGTGATGGCTGCCGAGCAAAGCCTGCAGAGCAGCCTGGCGGTCCGTGACAAGATCGTTCAAGCCTACCTCGAGATTAGTCGCATGCAGATCTGAACGGAGAACCTGTTTTGAGAACGCTCGCCATCGCTGCCACGGGCATGCACGCCCAGCAGGTCAACTCCGAAGTCATCGCCAACAATATCGCGAACATCAACACGACGGGCTTCAAGCGCTCGCGCGCGGAGTTCACCGACCTGATCTATCAGGCGGAGCGTCTGGCCGGCGTGCCGGCGTCCGGAGGGCAGAACACCGTGCCGGAAGGCGCCGAGATCGGCCTCGGCGTGCGCACGGTCGCGATCCGCAATCTCCATCTCCAGGGTGCGCTCGCCAATACCGGCAACCCGCTCGATGTCGCACTCAACGGTCGCGGCTGGTTCCAGATCAACGGGCCGAACAACGAAACGATGTACACGCGCGCCGGCGCGTTCAACAAGAACGGCAGCGGTGAGATCGTGACGGCGGAGGGGTATACGGTCCAGCCGGGCATCACCATTCCTCCCGATGCCACCGAAGTCGTGATCAACGAGACCGGACAGGTCTACGCGCGGTCCGGAACGGCGACGACGACGACCCTGCTCGGCCAGCTGACGCTCGCCAACTTCGTCAACGATGCCGGCCTGCTGCCGCTCGGCGGCAACATGTACAAGGAGACACCGGCCTCGGGCGCCGCTGTCGTGGGCGTGCCCGGCGATCCGGGCTTTGCCAAGCTCCATCAGGGCTATCTCGAGAACTCGAACGTTGATCCGGTTCGCGAAATCACCGAGCTCATCTCCGCTCAGCGGTCCTACGAGATGAACTCCAAGGTCATTCAGGCCGCCGACGAGATGTTCGGGACCGTGAGCAAGGGCATTCGCTAAGGGAGAACGTTCGTGAGCAGTGTCATGCGACGGATGGTAGGCGCGTTGGCCGTCGCCGCAGGGCTCGCGGCCTTTGGCGCCGGTGCGGCGCCGGCGGCCGGGGAAACCCGGGAGTTGCCCGTTCCGCGCTCGGCCATCTATCCGGGCGACGTGATCGGCGCGGAGATGTTCTACAACAAGCTTTATCGGGTCGACCCGAACGTGCGCCTCACCGTTTTCGACAATGCCGCGGAACTGGCGGGAAAAATTGCCCGCAGAACGCTGCTGCCCGGCCAGCTCGTGCCTTTGAACGCGGTGAAGAATGCCGATGTGGTGAAGCACGGCCGGCCGGTTTCGCTGGTCTATCAGGCGGACGGCTTGACCATCACGGCCGGGGGTATCGCCCTCCAGTCGGGCGGCGCTGGTGATATGATCAGTGTGCAGAACGTAGATAGTGGCCTAACCATCAAGGGCGTGATCATGGCCGACGGCACCAGTCGATTGGGCGGGTTCTGATGGCGCGCGCCCTTCTTGCCCTCCTCATGGTGGTTTTCAGCACCGGCGCAGACGCGGCGGCGCGCATCAAGGACATCGCGGGTGTCCAGGGCGTGCGCGCCAACCAGCTTGTCGGCTACGGCCTGGTGATCGGTCTCAACGGTACGGGCGATAGCCTGCGCAACGCGCCCTTCACCAATCAATCCATCCAGTCGATGCTGGACCGCATGGGCGTCAACGTGCGCAACCAGAATGCGCGGACGAAGAACGTCGCCGCAGTGATCGTGACGGCGGAGCTGCCGGCGTTCGCGGGACGTGGCGCCCGCATCGACATCACCGTGTCGTCGCTCGGCGATGCAACCTCGCTGGCCGGGGGCTCGCTGGTCCTGACGCCGCTCTACGGCGCGGACAATCAGATCTACTCGGTCGCGCAGGGCCCCGTTGCGGTTTCGGGCTTCGCGGCCGGCGGCCGTGCGGAGACGGTGACGCAGGGCGTGCCGACCACGGGACGCGTGCCGAATGGGGCGCTGGTCGAACGCGAACTCGCAGGGCGGTTCTCTGACGAGCAGACCGTCGTGCTGGAGCTTCGCAATCCCGATTTCGCGACCGCGGTGCGTGTCGTCGATGCGATCAACGTGTTCAGCGAGCAGCGCTGGGGGCAGCGCGTGGCCCGCGAGGAGGATTTGCGCACCGTGGTGCTGCAGAAGCCGGCACGCATCGCGCCGGCACGTTTCGTTGCCGAGATCGGCGAGCTGATCGTCAATCCGGATACGCCGGCCCGCGTGGTCATCGACGAGCGCACCGGCACGATCGTGATCGGCAAGGATGTGCAGGTGTCGACCGTCGCCGTCTCGCACGGCAGCCTGACCGTGCGCGTGACCGAGGCGCCGAAGGCCTCGCAACCGCTGCCGTTCTCGCGCGGCGAGACCGTGGTGACGCCTGAAACATTCGTCACCGCCGATCAGGCTGGGGGCAAGATGGCGATCATGCGCGGCACGAGCCTCGAATCCCTGGTGGCGGGTCTCAACCGCATGGGCCTCAAACCGACCGGTATCATCGCGATCCTGCAGGCGATCAAGTCGGCCGGTGCGCTGCAAGCCGATCTGGTCGTGCAATGACGGGGCGGGGTTTGGCACTTCGGCGCGTAATGCTGGCGGTCCTGGCGACATTGGGGCTCGGCAGCGGTGTGCTCGGCGCACAAGAGTCCTGGCAGACGGTGGTAGTGTATCCGGGCACCAACGAGCCGCAGGCGCCGCTGGCGCCGTCCCCGTTCGTCCGGCCGGTCGTCAGCAAGCCGGGTCAGGGCATTGCGCCGTGGCCGCGGCCTCCGCAGGCGGAGGATGCGCGCGAAGCCACGATCCTCAACGCGCAGCCGGGCGCACCAGCGCGCATGCCGATGTCGCCGATCATCACCGGCGCGACGCCCGATCCCAAGAACCAGCCGCCGGCCTCGGCAGCGGCTGGGAAGGCGGCGCCGTTGCCGCCCGGCGCTGCGGTTCCCGTCAAGCCCGAAGCCCGCAAGAAGGGCGAGCCGCCACCGGAAGAGGCCAGTGCCGGGCAGCAGTATTGTTTCAACATTGCAGATGCGGCTGCGGATGCCCGCTTCGCCTGGCAACAGCGCACGCTGGCCGAGATCGAGCAGGAACTCGACAAGCGCGTGGCGCTGCTCGAGAAGAAGACCAAGGAATATCAGACGTGGCTCGCGCGCCGCGAAGACTTCGTCAACAAGGCGCAGGAGGGTCTCCTGCGGATCTACGCAAAAATGCGGCCCGATGCGGCGGCTGCGCAGATCAGCGCCATGGACGAGGAGACGGCCGCGGCGATGGTGACGCGACTGGATCCGCGGGCGGCCAGTGCCATTCTTGCCGAGATGGATCCGCAGCAGGCGGCCCGCCTCTCCGCGACGATCGCGGGGGCAGCGCGCACCGGCGAAAGCCGCGAACAGGCGGCCGCCAATGCCAAAGCCCTGCAACGCGAGGCCAAGCCATGAAACACGTTGTCGTCTGCGCCTTCGCCGTTCTTGCCGCCGGGTGCGGCGTGAACGTTCAGGACATCGGCCGCGAGCCGGCGTTGACGCCGGTCGGGTCGGGCATGAAGGCGAACACGGTGGCGATGGTGATGGAGCCGACCCAGGCTCCGCGCTACCGGCGCGGCAATTCGATCTGGCAGGACCAGTCGGCGGACCTGTTCCGCGACACGCGCGCAATGAAGGTGGGTGACGTGGTGACCGTGAAGATCGCGATGCGCGACCGCGCGTCGCTGGACAACAGCACGAACCGTTCGCGCGAGTCGTCGCGCGGATTCACGGGCGCCTACGATTTCGCGGTGGCCGGCGAATCCCTGTTCAAGGGCACCGGTCTCAACAGGGCCGGAAACGGTTCCATCAACGGAACCTTCACCGGGTCGACCAGTTCGGAAGGCAAGGGCGCCATCGAGCGGTCGGAAAGCATCGAGGTGCAGGTGGCCGCGGTTGTCAACGATGTGATGCCGAATGGCAACTTGGTCATCTCGGGATCGCAAGAAGTGCGGGTCAATCAAGAGGTTCGCGAGTTGCGGGTGGCAGGGCTCGTGCGGCCGCGCGACATTTCTACCGATAATGTGATCTCCTCCGACAAGATTGCAGAGGCCCGAATCTCGTATGGAGGTCGGGGGCGCATCATGGAGGTGCAGCAGCCTGGCTGGGGACATCAGATCGTCGACGTGATCTGGCCGTTCTAGCCGCTGCGCATTCGCCGCCTCGGACGACGGTTGCGGAGCCGCGCGCATGGCGAAAGCACCTGCGAAGAAAAAAGACGACGGTGAGCCCAAGAAGCCGTCGGCGATCATCGGAATCATCGGATTGCTGGTGGCCACGTTGCTGGCCGCCGGGGCCGGTGCGTTCTTCGGTCTCAAGATGCTGGCGCCGGGCACCGGGTTGGCGGCGACCGAGGCCGGTCACGGGGCTGGCTCCGACAAGAAGGAGCCTCCGGTCGAGACCTGGAAGGTGCGCCCGCTGCCGCCGGTGATCACCAATCTGGCGATGCCGCGCAATACCTGGGTCCGGCTTGAGACGATGATGGTGCTCGACAACGAAGATCCCAAGGATCTCAATCTGCTGACTGCGAAGATCTCCGAGGACATGGTCAGCTACCTGCGCACGCTGACGTTGTCGCAGCTCGAGGGTCCGAGCGCTCTCCAGCACCTCAAGGAGGATCTCAACGATCGCGCGCGACTGCGCAGCGAAGGCAAGGTGCGGGAGATCATCGTACACGGGCTGGTTGCCGAATGAGCCGCTGGCTGCCGTTGCCGCCGCTTGCGCCGCTTCGGGCCGCGGGGTGGATGGCCGTTGCCGCCCTGCTGGTCGTCGGGGTGTCGGCGCTGTGGGGCGCAGGGGATGTGCTGGCGCAACAGCCGCCGCCGCCGGTTCAGGGTCCGCCGGCGCCGCAGCCGTCCGCCGGCGGTAATTTGCTCGATAACCTGTTGCCGCCCGGCGACAATACTGCGGCCAGCCGAATCATTCAGCTCGCCATCGCTGTCACCGTGCTTTCCGTGGCCCCGGGCTTGCTCATCATGGTGACGTCGTTCACCCGATTCGTGATCGCGCTGTCATTCCTCAGGGCCGGCCTCGGGCTGCAGACGTCGCCGCCGAACCTGGTCATGGTGAGCTTGGCCCTGTTCATGACCTTCTTCGTCATGGCGCCGACGTTCGACGAGGCGTGGCGCAACGGGGCGCGGCCGTTCATGGAGAACCAGATCTCGGAGCAGGAGGCGTTCACGCAAGTGACGGCGCCGTTCAAGAAGTTCATGCAGGCTAATGTTCGGCCTAAAGATCTGAAATTGTTCACGGATCTAGCTCAGGACTGGCTCGGCCTGCGGCCCGTCGACGGGCAGGTCGAGCTCCGGGTGCTGATCCCGGCCTTCATGGTCAGCGAGCTGCGACGGGCCTTCGAGATCGGCTTTCTGATCATCCTGCCGTTTCTGGTGATCGACCTGATCGTCGCGACCCTCACCATGTCGATGGGCATGATGATGCTGCCACCGACCGTGATCGCGCTGCCATTCAAGGTGCTGTTCTTCATCCTTATCGACGGGTGGAACCAGCTCGTCGGGTCGCTCGTGCGATCCTACGTGTAGCAATTCGTAACGAATATTAACCACCGCTCAACTCTTGGCGGATATCGATAGTCATCCACGTCAGGTTGGGGCCGAGGAGTCCCAAAGGCATGAAGCCGCCCTGCCGTACCGGCTAATCCGGAATGTCCCTCTCCACGCCGTCTTTTTTGGGACATACGATGAACAGCATCAAGACGAACTTCGCCGCGATGACGGCTTTGCAGACGCTCAACATGACCAATCGGGACATGTTGACCACGCAGAACCGCATCTCCACCGGCTACCGCGTTGCCTCTGCTGAGGACAACGCCGCCTACTGGTCCATGGCGACCACCATGCGGTCCGACAACAAGGCCCTTTCGGCTGTCTCCGACGCTCTCGGGCTCGGTGCGGCTACTCTCGACACCACCTATACGGCCATCAACAAGGCCATCGACGTCACCAGCGAAATCAAGGCGAAGCTGGTTGCTGCCCGCCAGCCCGGCGTGGACCTGGCCAAGGTCCAGACCGAAATCGACGCGCTCCAGGACCAGCTCCGTTCGACGGCCGGGTCCGCGTCGTTCAGCGGTGAGAACTGGCTTTCGGTCGATACCGGCGGCACCGACTACAACGCTGCCGAGGATGTCGTTGCCTCGTTCACGCGCTCGGCAACCGGCGTCTCGGTCGGTATCATCACCATCAACGTCTCGGCCTCCTATCTGTTCGATTCGAACACGGACGGCGCGGGCGTGGTCAACGGCGGCGCGGCCACCGCTGGCGCTCTCGGTATCCTCGGCTCGGCTCGCCTCGATTCGGCGACCGCTGCCACGGCCGACCTGATCGGCACCATCGACGACACCGGCACTATCGTCATCGCCAACTTCTCGGTCGATCCGACAGCGTTGACGCCGGCCGGCAACGCGAACGCGGTCGACGAGTTCGACCTCAACGACATCACCGCCGGCACGGCGGCCTACACGGTCGATGACGTGATCTCGGCGACCGACCGCGCGATCACCGAGATGACGACCGCTGCAACCAACATCGGCGCTGCCAAGAGCCGCGTGAAGATGCAGCAGGAGTTCGTGCAGACCCTGATGGATTCGATCGATCGTGGTGTTGCCACGCTGGTCGACGCCGACATGAACGAGGAGTCGACCCGTCTGCAGGCCCTCCAGGTCCAGCAGCAGCTCGGCATCCAGTCGCTCAGCATCGCCAACTCGGCGGCCCAGAACATCCTGTCGCTGTTCCGTCAGTAAGCCACACCGACCGATAACTGATGCTCGGCCACGCCCGTTCCCGGGCGTGGCCGTCGCACAATCCCATTTCACACAAGCTTCCTGTTTGAAGATACCGCCCGAACCTTCTGGAGGCATTCGGGATTCGTATGTTCGGGCAAGAGCAGTTGCAGCGGCTGATTGCGAGTCTCGCAGGACTCGGTACCCAGCGGCTTGCCGTATTGGGCCTTGCCGGTCTGCTCGTATTCGCGAGCGTCGGTCTCGGCAGCTATTATCTCAGCCGTCCCGAACTCGAGACGCTGTACGGCGGGCTGTCGACGCAAGACGTCACCCGGATGGGCTCGGCGCTGCGCGAGGCCGGCATCGTGTTCGATGTCAGCTCGGATGGCACCAAGGTGCTGGTGGCGCGCGGCCATACGGCCCAGGCCCGCATGCTGCTCGCCGAGAAGGGCCTGCCGGGCAGTTCCAGCACCGGTTACGAGCTGTTCGACAAGCTCGGCACGATGGGCCTCACGTCGTTCATGCAGGAGATCACGCGCGTCCGCGCCCTCGAGGGCGAGATCGCACGGACGATCCAGACCATGAAAGGCATCAAGGCGGCGCGGGTGCATATCGTGATGCCCGAAGCGGGCTCGATGCGTCGCAACAACCAGTCTCCCACGGCGTCCGTGGTGATTCGGTCCGAGACCGCGGGCGACTTCTCCGCCTCCGAAGCGATTCGCCACCTCGTCGCCGCCGCGGTGCCGGGGCTCAGCATCGACCAGGTCAAGGTCATGAGCACGGACGGGACCGTGCTCGCCGGAGGTGACGGCACCAACGCAACCCCGACCCGGATGCTCACGCTGGAGAAGACCATCTCGCGCGAGCTTCAGGACAACGTTCGGGTAACACTCGCGCCGTATTTCGGTCTCGGCAACTTCCAGATCAGTGTGGCGGCGCGGCTCAACCTGGACAAACGGCAGACCAACGAGACGGCTTACGATCCGGAATCACGGGTGGAACGGTCGGTCCGCACAATCCGCGAGACCGGCTCGACCCAGAACATGAGCAATCGCGGCGCGGTGGGCGTCGAGCAGAACCTGCCCGCCGAGCAGCCGTCGCAGGCCGGCGGCGATCAATCGCGCAAGGCCAACGACCGGCGCGAAGAGATCAGGAACTTCGAGGTCAACACGCGGACCCAGCAGACAGTCAGCGAAGGCTACCGCATCGACAATGTCACCGTCGCGGTGGTGGTCAATCGCAAGCGGCTGGTTGCGTCGATCGGGGAGAACCCGACACAGGACGCGATCGACGCGCGCCTCAAAGAGGTGGAGCGGATCGTCGGGACGGCGGCCGGCATCGATGCCAAGCGGGGCGACCGTGTCTCCGTCGCCGCCGTCGATTTCGTGTCGGGTGCCGAAGCGCTCGAGCCGGCCGCGCCGGTCGGCATCGTGGAGCAGTTGCTGGGCCATACCAGCGCTGCGATCAAGGGTTTGACCATCCTGGTCGCGACGTTCCTGCTGGTGTGGTTCGGGCTGCGGCCGATCGCCAAGACGATGATGGCGCAGCAGGCGAAGGCCGAAGCCGATGCGGCGGCTGCCGCCGAACAGGCCCGCATTGTCGCCGAGGAGCAGGCGAAGGCCGCGGCGATCGCCCAGGAGCAGGAAGCCGAGAAGCTTCCCGAGCTGCCCAAGCCGAACGCTATGACACCACAGCGCAAGCTCGAGAGGTTGATCGAGCTCGGCGAAGAACAGGCCGCGGGAATTCTGCGTCAATGGGTAAGGGCAACCTGACCGTGAGGCGCGCGACATGACGTTCGAAGACGACATGGCTTCCATGGGGGAAGCGCACTCGACCGGGAGGCGTTCATGATGACTGCCGTACCGATTTCCCGCTATCTGGCGGAGTTGCCTGTCACGCGTGTTTCAAACGATACCGGCGCCCCGCGTGGTGCCCGCATGACGCGGTTCGGAGAGATGCGTTCCGAACCGGACATCAATCTCGAGATCGAGCGGGCCTACCGGCGCGGCCTCGACGAGGGCCGGGCGGCGCAGCGTGCCGAGCATGCCAAGCAGCTCGACGACTATCGCCGTGAGGCCGAGGCTGTTCGTCTGGCCGACCGGATGACCTGGACCCAGGGCGAGGCGGCGCAATTCGCCGAACGGCTGGAAGTCGGACTCTCCGACATCGAAGGGCGAATCGCCGAGCTGGTCGCGCGGGTGCTGGAGCCGTTTCTCGTCGAGGAACAGCGCCGGCGTGCGGTCCGCGACTTCGTCGAGGCGATCGGCAGCCTCACGCAACGCCAGCAGGGTATCGAGCTGACGCTTACGGGTCCCGAGGATCTCCTTACGGCAATCGGCGAGCAGCTTCATGGCCGGGTCGCGCTCAAGCTTCAGGTGACCGAGGATCCGGACGTGCGCGTGGCAACCGAAGACACCGTCATTCAAACGCGCCTCGGCGTTTGGATGGAGCGCATGAGGGGAGGACCGGGTGTCTGACAAGGAGGCCACAGCGCCCCGCGAGATCGTCATCATCCGGCGTAAGGGTGGTGACGACGAAGGCGGTCACAAGGGTGGCGCGTGGAAGATCGCGTTCGCCGACTTCATGACCGCGTTGATGGCGTTCTTCCTCGTCATGTGGCTGATCAATTCCAGCGACAAGAAGACGATCACGCAGGTCGCCACGTATTTCAATCCATTGAAACTCTCGGACAAGACGACCAGTCAACGGGGCGTCAACGACATGTCCCTCGACGAGGTCGAGGCCAAGGAAGACGCCAAGACCCCTCAGGGCAAGGGCACGACGGACAAGAAGCCCGAGAACAAGCAACCACAGAAGCAGCACCCCACGGAAGCCTCCGGTGGCCGTGCGTCACCGGACAGCTCCGACAAGGCGCGTCGGTTCAGCGACGAAGAGTTGTTCAGCGACCCCTATGGTGTGCTGGCGAAGCTCGCGCTCCAGGCGGTCAATCCCTCGGCGCGGCTCGGTCCCGGTGCCATGAAGGAGAACGACGAGAAGGAAGGGCGCGGGGACGCCTGGCGTGATCCGTTCGATCCGTCGACCTGGCGGCCGACCAGGCGCCAGCGCGGACAAGGCGCGGAACCGCAACCGGCGCCGCAGACTGTGGAAGCGCAACCCTTGGATCCCAAGAGCAAGGGTGCGACGCCGGCGACGCCCGCCAGCGGGGAGCCGGCTCCGAAAGGTGCCGCGCAACAGTCGGCCGAAGCGGCGGCCAAAGCCGAGGCCGATGCGCAGGCGCTCGCGGCACAGGTCGCCGAAGCGTTGCGCAACTCGTTGCCCGCCAATCAGCGACCCGATCTGACAGTCGTGGCGACGCCGGAAGGCTTGCTGATCAGTCTCACCGACAAGTCGGACTTCGGGATGTTCGCCATCGGCTCCGCCGAGCCAAGGGCAGAGCTTGTCGTGCTGATGGAGTCGGTCGCCAAGGCGCTGGCCAGCCGGCCCGGTGCCATCGTGGTTCGCGGCCATACGGACGGACGCCCCTTCCGCGGTGGATCGTCGGACAACTGGCGACTGTCCACGTCGCGGGCCCACATGACCCAGTACATGCTGGTGAGGGGGGGCATTCCCGAGCGGCGCATCGAGCGCATCGAGGGATACGCCGACCAGAAGCTCAGGACCCCGGATGATCCCGGAGCCGCGCAGAACCGCCGGATCGAAATACTGTTGCGGGTTGCAACGTGATGATTCGGTGGGCGGCAGGATTGATGATGGTCTCGACGGTCTCGGCCGTCGCGCAGCCGGCTGACGATCCCGAGGCAGGCAACGAGCCCTATCAGCTGGTCCGTTCGTTGCGGGCCGTGCAGGATCGGGTGGCGCGCGGCAGCGAGCAAGCGCACATCTTCCAGCGCCGTTTCATCGAGAAGATCACGCAGAACATCCTGGTGGCCGGACCGGAGGTCTGGAAGGATCGCAGAAACGTGCGCGCCGCGGTCATCTATGCGCTGAGTGGCGGCGATCCCCGGGTCTTGCGCGAGGCGATGACCAAGTTCGTCGCGGCCGAGGCCGACGACAAGCTGTGGCGGGGCGCTATTGCCTATGCCGAGGGGCGAACGGTGGAGGCCGCGAGGCTGCTGTTGCCGCTCGAGCCGCGAGCGGCCGACCCGGGTCTCGGCGGGCAGATCGCGCTGATCCAGGCCGTGCTGACGGTGCGCGACGACGCGGCCAAGGCGATCAAGCTGCTCGACGAGGCGCGACTGCTGGCGCCCGGCACGCTCGTCGAGGAGGCGGCATTGCGGCGTCAGGTGACGCTGATCGCGGCGGCCGGAGACCTCGATCTTTTCGAGGTCCGGGCGATGCACTATTTGCGGCGCTTCGGGAAATCGATCTATGCGCCGGGCTTTCTCCAGCAATTCGTGCGTGTGCTGGTGAGCACGCCGGCCTATGCCTCCGATCGCGCGCGTGTTCAGAGGCTCAAGGCGGCACTCGAAACTCTCGATGTTCCGGTCCGTCGCGATGCCTTCCTGGCGATTGCCGAGGAGGCGATCGTGCGCGGCAAGGTCGAGTTGACGCGGCTTGCGGCACGACGGGCGGCCGAGCTCGTCAACGACGAGAATGCGGTGCGCGTTCGCGTGTACGAAGCCGCTGCGCTGATCGTCACGGAAGAATACGAACAAGGCCTCGGCATGCTGAGCGCGATCGATCGCAAGCGGCTCGACGAGACCGATGCTTCACTACTCGAGGCGGCACTGGCGCTGGCGGGCGAGGTGCGTCGGGCGCCTGGAACGACCGATCTGCAACCCGTGCCGCCTTCGCCGGTGCGGCTGCGTGCCGAGCGGGCGATCTCGCAGGTCGACGAGTTCCTCCCTGGTGCTTCGAAGCGAGGATCCACGCAATGACGTCGTCGGCGCCAGTCGTGAAAGGGCAACCGGCCAACGTGGTCGCGGCAACGGGTGCGTCCGCCCGCCAGGATCAGAAAGGTGCGAAGGCACTGCCGGATGGCGATCAATCGTTCCAGGCGCTGTTCGAGCAGATCGACGGGATTGCTTCGCCGGGGTCGGATCCGGCGCTGCCCGATGGACTTCAGCCGTCCCCCGGTCGTGCGGCCTTCAGGGTGCCGATGGCATTGCCCGGCCTGACGCATGGCGGTCCAGTCGCGGCGACGGCGGTTCTGCCCGGCCCCGAAGCTGGGCTGGTGGCGATCGCCGCCTCCGTCGCGCCGGTTCTCGGGATCGCCGCCGATGCGGAGACGGGCCTGGCCGATGCTGGGGACGGTACGATGCCCTCGGGATCAGAATTCGCCGCCCCGGTCGTCGAACTGGCGGTACCGACCTTGCCGTCTGCGATGTCCGCGGATTTCAGCAATACCGTCGCGATCGCCGATGACGATCGGCTTGCACTGCCGGTGCAGACTCCTGTTCCCGGGCGTCCGCCAGGTGGCATGGCCGACCTTGCGCCAGTGGCCGAGCCGACGACGGAGGCTGCCATACAATTCGCCGCGCTGCGGTCGCGGCCCGTCGAGTTGCAAGGCGCGGCGCAGGTTGCCGCGGAGCAACCCCAATCGATCGGCAAGCCGTGGACCGTGATGCGGCGGGAGACGCATTTCGCGCCGGTCGGCGTGGCGCTGCAGAACCGGGCAGCCGCCGTCCAGTTCGGGGAGGCGGCGGAACCGATGCCGGCGCTTGCAACCCTGGCCGCGCCGGGGGCCGGGACATTGCCAGCGGGCTCGGCCGACGGGGAGGGCGCCGGAACGCTCGGAGCGGAGTTCGATGCGGCTGGCGTGGCCAAGACCCGCATAGATCCCGGCGGACGGGATACGCCGGCCGCGCCGGTCCATCAGATCTTCCAGCGGCTGGCGGGTGAACTCGAGGAGATCGCCGGGCCGGGACCATCCGCGCCGGCGTTCTCGGCTCCGGGCCGTGATGCAGCGCGCGAGCCGCTGCGGACCATCGAGCTTGCGCTCGAGCCGGCAGGTCTCGGGTCCGTCACGATCAAGCTGTCGGTCCGGCACGACGGGCTCAGGGTCCACGTGGACGTGGCGCGCAGCGAGGCCATGGGGCTGATCAATCGCGACAAGGATGCCCTGACGGCGCTGATCCAGTCGGCGGGCTATCAGATCGACACCGTGACCGTGCGCCATGTCGACGGCGACCGCGCCGTCAGCGCGCTCGTCGCATCGACGCCGGATCAGCAGCCGACGCCGCGCGATCAGGCCGGATCGTCGCTGCTGCAGGATTTGTCCTCTGGCGGACGGTTCGAGCAGGGCCAGCGCCGTTCTGACCGCGGCGGCGACGACAACGCCGCGGGTCTGGCGCGATCTTCGGCCAAGGGCGTGGACCAGGGTGCCGGGCGAACGTCGGCCACGGGCATCTACATCTGAACAGGAATGGCGATAGGAGACGGGAGAAATGGCAAAGACCGGACTACTAGCAGGTTGTTGAACTTGGGTCTTCGGTAGCCCCGTATCCTCGGTTGAGGC
>JBMOGA010000023.1:0-50060 GCA_049318625.1 Hyphomicrobiaceae bacterium | reverse complement strand
ATTGCAATTCGATCACCCCCGAACAGGGGTCAAAATTGCATGCCGGTTCACACCCAGTGCGTTGCCACTGACAAGGGCCGCCCGCCGCCCCGTCCCATCACGCCCGTCCCATTTCGGAGGCCGACCTTGAAGATCTGGATCTTGAAACTGCATCGCTGGCTGGCGCTCGTGTTCGCCGTGCCGCTCCTGCTCGTGCTGGCCACCGCCGTCGTCCTGTCGGTCGAGCCCTGGCTGGTGACCGCGACCATCAAACCTGGCGCGCTTACCGCGGATCGCGTGACCGCCCTGCTGGCGCGCCACGACCCCGCCGGCAAGGAAACGGCGATCGCCTACCGCAGCTACGACCAGACCCTCGTGATCGGCGGCCGCGCCAACACCCGGATCGTCGACGTCGCCAGCGGCGAACTGCGCCCGGCCCTGTCGCCGACCGCCGCCACCCTGCTGACGGCGCGGCGCCTTCACGAAACCCTGTTGATCGATGCGAGCTGGCTCGTCATCGCATCGACCGTCGCCATGCTGGTCTCGATCGCCCTCGGGCTGTTCATGGGCTGGCCGCGCCTCGCCAACACGGTATCCGGGTGGCACAAGGGGATGGCGTGGGGGCTGCTGCCGCTGCTGATCCTGTCGCCACTCACCGGGCTGTTCATCGCGTCCGGCGTGACCTTCACGCCGCCACCGGCCCCCGCCGCGCAAGCCGCACCCCTGCCGTTGACCGAGGCAGTGCGGATCGTCGCCGCCACTCACGACCTTTCGGGCCTCGTGTGGCTGCGGCCTCAGGGCAAGCGCCTGCTGGCCCGGATCGTCGAGAACGGCGAGTACCGCGTCTACGCCGTCACCCGCGACGGCACGACCGCGACCCCGCGCAACTGGCCGCGCCTGTGGCACGAAGGGAATTTCGCGGGAGCCTGGTCGGCGCTCATGAACCTCGTGATCGCGCTCGCATCGGCCGGACTGCTCGGCACGGGGCTGTGGATCTGGGCGCGGCGCAAGCTCAGGCCGCGCAACCGCATGCCCCGCGCCCGGGCGGCGGCCGCCGGCTGAACCGCGCCCGCGGCCCCGCTCAGCGGGCCGGCTGGGTCGCCGGCCGCAGCAGCGACTCGATGGTCTTCAACACCGCCGCCACCGAGAACGGCTTGGTGAAATAGGCGTCCACTCCGTGGTCCAGCGCCCGCTCGCTGTCCGAGCGGTCGCTGCGCGCCGTCACCATGACGACCGGCAGCGCCCGCGTGTGAGCCCGCCGGCGCACCTCGCGCAGCAGTTCGAGCCCCGAACGGTCCGGCAACACCCAGTCGAGCAGCAGCAGATCCGGCGGATCGTCGAGCACATGATCCAGCGCCACGGCGCCATTCTCGAACGACTCGACGGCATATCCCGCCATCTCGAGATTGTAGCGCAGCAGCAGCGAGATCGCGTTGTCGTCCTCGACAATGGCGATGCGGCGACCCGGCATGGGTTACGGCTCCCGAACGTTGTCGTCTGGCCGATCCGGGGGGATCGCCAGCGGCGCGCGAACTTGCCCGCCCGAAGCAGGCGTCCGCATGGCCCCCGCTGTCTGCCGCCGCCTCGACGAAACACGCCGCCCGCACCACGGGGCTCACCCGCGTAGCGCGATGGGGCGCAAGGTTGAGGCAAAGCGACAAGCACCACAGGTACCGTCAGAGACCCAACATCTCCGATTTGTATGACGCGCCGTTGAAACGCCGCCGATCCTCTCCCCCGAATTCGCGAGCCAGCCCTGCCTTTTGGTAAACGCGCCACGCCCGACGCGCGGCGCCGGGCTTGCTAAGGTGTGGCACGCCCCCGGATGGCTGCCGCCGCGCCGCCATGGGGCCAGGGGAGATCGACGCGATGGCAGACGCTGACCAGCGGACGTGGATCTATGTGGTGCAGCTGGAGATCCCGGCCGCCCATGAGGCGACGTTCAACCGTCTTTACGACGACGAACACGTGCCCGCCCTGCTGGCGGTTCCGGGCGTCCGCTCCTGCCGGCGCTACCGGCTGGAATGGGCCGACACCACCGCGATGCCGCGTTACCTCGCAATCTACGAGGTCGACGGCCCCGACGTGCCCAAATCGGCGGCGTGGCGCCGGGCCTCCGACAGCGGCGACTGGCCCCGCGAGGTGCGGCCCCACCTGACGGTCCGCCACCACGGCATGTTCCAGAGCACCGGCTGAGGCCGCCATCCAGAGAAAGGGGAGCCCGCCATGGCTATCAAGGGTCGCTCGGTCCTGCTCGTCTGCAACGACATCCCGCCCGACGAGGAAGCCGGATTCAACGACTGGTACATCCGCGAGCACTTGCCCGAGCGCGCCAACGGCCTGCCCGGTTTCAACCGCGGCCGGCGCTACCGTGCGCTCTACGACACGCCCCGCTATCTGGCGCTTTACGAGACCGACGGGCCCGCGGCCCTGACGTCGCCGGAGTATCTCGCGCTGGTGCGCGACCCCGACCCCCGCAGCCGCCGCTACATCCCCCAGTTCCAGCGCGCCAGCCGCACCATCCTGTCGGTGACCGCGTCGTCCGGCATCGGGGAAGGCGGCGTCATCGCCATCCTCGGGCTCAGACCGCGGCCGGACGCCGAGACGGCCCTGCGCGACCAACTCGCCGCGCTGGTCCGCGAGCAGCTCCCGCGCACGCCCGGCATCGTCGCCGCCCACCTGCTCGAGAAGGATGCCGACGCACTCACCGCCTCGCGCCGCGGCCACATGCGCCACGGCGACGTCGAACTGAGCTGGGTGCTGGCGGTCGAGGCGGTCGACGAGCCCGCCATCAGGGCGCTGCGCCGCGATGCGCTGTCCCGCGATGCGCTGGCTGCTGCTGGCGCCGAGGCGGAAGACCTCGTCGGGGTTTTCAGCCTTCTGATGACCATCACGAAGGGGGGATGATCCGCTCGGCGCGGAACGTGCGCCACAGCCCGTGCAGCATCGCCTCGGTGTCGACCACGTCGATGAATCCGAGACGACGCGCCCGCGTGGTGTCCGACATCATGTCCCAATGCGGCGTGAAGATGAAATCCGCATAGGACCACAACGCCGCCGCCCCGAACGGCGTCGGCTGCAACCCGTATCGCGCCACCACGCGGTCCCACACCGGCGCCTTGTCGGCCATCATGCGGGCCAACGAGATGGTGCGCACGCCGCCCGGCTCGAGGCCGAAACCGCGGGCGATGCCGGGCCACAGGTTGCACCAGCGGATGAAATCACCGTTGGTGATATTGAAGGCTTGGTTCGCGCACTGCGGCGACACCGCCATCCATTAAATGGCCTTGGCCAGATGGGCCGCGTCCGTACATTGATAGACGGCGTTGAAGTTTTCCGGCGTGCCCGGAAAGCGGAACGGTAGACCGAGCTCCCTGCAGATACCCGCATAGACCGCGATGACCATCGACAGGCTTCGCGCGATGCCGGGCGCGCGGTCGCAGACGGCGTGCGGCCGGCTCGCCGACCACGTCCAACCCGCCGACCCGCAGCGCGCGATGCAGGTATCCTCCTGCAGGTAGTAGAAGTTGCTCACCACGCAGCGCGGATCATCCTCGCGCGCCGGTGTCCGGTAGGGCCCGAGCTGCGAGCCGTAGTACTTGCTTCCCTGCACCAGATGCACGTGGCACAGCGCGTGACCGGGCGCCTCCAGGGCCTCGAGCAGGTGAACCAGCATCGCGGCATTGACGTCCGCCGGCTCCGGCCGATCCGTCGCGTGATCGTAGCGCGCGGCATGGAAGAGGTGGCTGACGCCCGCAACACCCGCCAGCGCTTCGCGTGTCGACTGCCGGTCGGTGAGATCCACCGCCACGTAGCGCACGCCATCCAAAGCCACCCGCGGCGGCCGCCGCGACAGCGCGATGACCCGCCAATCGGGCTGGCCCGCCAGATGCGCCGCCAGCCGATGCCCCACCACCCCCGTCGCACCCGAGATCAACGCGACGTTCTGTGCCATGTCGCGCCTTCAGCGCCGCGGCATCGCCGGATGCCGCGCAGCCCGCGCCTGCGCCGTCAGCCGGATCTGCGCGTTGGTCGCGCCGAACCCCTTGTAGTCGCCGCGCCGCTCGACGATCTCGAAGAAGAACCGCTCGTCGAAGGTCTGCGTGTAGAGCTGCAGATACTCGCCCGTGCCGTCGCGCTCGTAGAGGATGTTCGCGCTTTTGAGCCGGTCGATCTCGTCGGGCGCGAGATCCGTCTTCGCCTCCAGGTCGTCGTAGTAGTTCTCCGGGATCTGCAGCAGCTTGACGCCGTTCGCCGTCAGCGCCGCCGCCGTCGCGAATATACCCCGTGTGCTGAACGCGATGTGCTGGACGCCCGAGCCGAACACCTCCGACACGAAGCGCGAAGACTGCGTCCGGCTCGATTGCGAGGCGTTGAGGACGATGCGCAGCGCGCCATCGGCCGACTGCACGACCTGGCTCTTCACCAGCCCGCCCGGATCCAGCACGTCCTGCTCGCCGGTCTTCGAAAGATCCAGCAGCGACGTGTAGAACAACAGCCACGAGAGCACTTCCTCGTAGTGCATCGACTGCGAGATGTGGTCGACCGTCTCGAGCCCGGCCGGCTGTGCCGCCGCACCCGCCGCGACCGGCCGGAACTCGATGTCCCAGACCCGCGCCAGGTCGCTGGTCGGATCGGTGAAATAGAGCAGGCTGCCGCCGAGCCCGCGCACCGCCGGGATCTCGAGTTCGCCCGGCCCGACCGCCTGGCGGAACGGCTTGTCGAAGAGTTGCTGGGCCCGATCGAGGCACCCGGCCGCGTTCTCGACCCTGAGGCCCAGCGCACACACCGCCGTGCCGTGCGTGATGTTGAAGGAGTGCGCGAAGCCCTCCTTCTCCGAATTCGTCACGATGTTGATCGCCCCTTGGGTCCAACGCACGACCGACTTGGACACGTGCTGGCCCGCCTTGCGGAACCCGAGACCGGCCAGCAGCGCTTCGAACTGCGGGGCGGTCGCTTCGTCGACGGCGAACTCGATGAATTCGGTGCCGAGGCACTTGAGGCGCGGCGCCAATGGCGCCGGCAGGTTCGGCTGCGTGCCGGCCCGCCCCCGCAGCTGATCCAGCAGATTGACCAGCGAGCGGTGTCCGTCGACCGCCACGCTGCGCGCCGAGCCGGCGCGGAACTGGTCGTTGAAGATCTCGAGCGACAGCCAGCCCTCGTAACCGGTCGCCTGCAACACATCCATGAAGGCGCCGAGCGCGAGGTCACCCTGGCCGGGAAAGCTCCGGTAGTGGCGGCTCCACGACAGGTAATCCATGTCGAGCACCGGGGCGTCGGCCACCTGCACCAGCGAGATGCGATCGCGGGGAACGTTGCGGATGGCGCCGAGGTCGGTCTTGCGCGCCAGGATGTGGAAGGTGTCGAGCACCAGCCCGATCGCCGGATGATCGGCGCGCCGCACCGCCTCCCAAGCGTCGCGATAGTCGTTGATGTGGCGGCCCCAGGCCAGCGCCTCGAAACCGACGCGGCAGCCGCGCTTGGCGGCGCGTTCGCCGAGTTCGCGCAGGTCCGCCGCCGCCCGGTCGATGCCGCCGAGGCTTTCCGGCGAGACGTTCGAGCACACCATCAAGAGTTCGCAGCCAAGCTCCTGCATCACGTCGAGCTTGCGCTCGGCGCGCTGGAACACCCGTGCCCGCCGGTCGCCCGGCATGCCCTCGAAATCGCGGAACGGCTGGAAGGTGATGATTTGCAGCCCGAGATCATCGAGCATCCGCCGCACGTCGGCCGTGCTGCCGTTGAACGACAGCAGATCGTTCTCGAACAACTCGACGCCCTTGAAGCCCGCGGCGGCGATCGCCTCCAGCTTCTCGTTGAGGACGCCGCTGAGGCACACCGTGGCGATCGCTGTCTTCATGTCTCTGCTCCGACCCGCGAAGGGCGGTCGCTGGGCACGGCCGTCAGGCCTTGACCTTGGCCAGCACACCCAGGAAGCCCGACGGCTTCACCATCAACACGAAAATCAACAACACGAACGCATAGATGTCCTTGTAGGTGCCACTGACGTAGCCTGCCCCGAGGCTCTCGACAACCCCGACCAGCAGGCCGCCGAGCACCGCGCCCGGCAGGCTGCCGAAGCCGCCCACCACAGCCGCCGCGAACGCTTTGATCAGGATGCCGATGCCCATCTGCACCTGCACGTAGTTGATCGGCCCGATCAGCACGCCAGCCGCGGCGCCGAGCCCGCAGCCGATACCGAAGATCATCGAGATCATCAGCGGGACGTTGACGCCACTGAGATAGGCGATGTCCTTGTTGTAGGCGACCGCCCGCATCGCCAGCCCGATCATCGTATGCTTCAGCACGATGTGCAGCACCAGCATCAGCACCAGCGCCGCCACCACGATCCAAACGTACGACATCGGCAGCGCCAGATTGCCGATCTCGACCGGCATCCCGAACCGCACCGGGAACGGCACCGGCTTGGCGCCCCAGATCAGGTAGGCGACGTTCTGCAGCACGATCGACATGCCGAACCCGGCGATGATCATGCCCATGCCGGCCACCGTGTAGCCGCCGCCCGCACTGGTCAGCCGCCGGTAGAAAATCCGCTCGATCAGCACACCGATCAGTCCGGTCAGCACCACCGCCACCAGAAGCGACGCGAAGTACCCGAGCCCCAGGTGATTGAACAGCATCAGGCCGATGAAGGCGCCGAGCATGTAGACTTCGCCATGGGCGAAATGGACGATGTCGAGACCCGAGTAGATCAGCGAGATGCCGAGCGCCACCAGCGCATACACCATACCGATCGACAGACCGATGATGACGAGATCGATGAAGTAGCTCACGGCCGCAACCCTTTGACGACACCCTTGCGCTGCACGACGCTCACAGCTGGGCCTCCCGATTTGCGACCGTGCCGCCGAGATACGACAGCCGCACATTGTCGTCGTAGATCAACTGGTCGGCCGGCCCCTCGATATGGATGATGCCGTCCTTGATCACATAGCCGTACTCCGCCAGCAGCAGCGCCATGCGCACGTTCTGCTCCACCATCAGCACGGTCATGCCGTCCTTGGCGATGCGTCCGATGGTGCGGAAGATGTCGAGCACGACCTGCGGCGCCAACGCGGCGCTCGGCTCGTCGAGCATGATCATGCGCGGGCTCGACATCAGCCCCCGACCGATGCAGACCATCTGCAGCTGGCCGCCCGACAGCGTGCCAGACAGCTGCTTGCGCTTGTCCTTCAGCACCGGGAAATAACTATAGACGCGCTCGAGCCCGGCCGCGATCTTCGCGCTCTCGCGCACCGTGTAGGCGCCGAGCTTGAGGTTCTCCTCGACCGTCATGCCGGGGAACGCTTCTTTGCCCTGCGTCACCTGCACGAGACCGCGCCGCACGATGAGGTCCGGGCGCAGCCCGTCGATGCGCTCGCCGTCGAAGGTGATCGAACCGCTCCAAGGCTTGATGAGGCCCGACGTCGCCTTGAGAAGCGTCGACTTGCCGGTACCGTTGCCGCCGAGCAGCGCCACGATCTGGCCGCGCGCGACATTGAGGCTCGCCCCGTTCAAGATACGGACGTTGCCGTAGCCGCCGACCAGATCCTTGATCTCGAGCATCGCTCCCGTTTCCCCGTCAAGCCGAGCGCATGAACGCTCTGACTTCCTCGTCCTTCATTTCCTTGCCGAGGTAGGCCTCGATCACGGCGTGATTTTCCTTCACCTCGGCCGGAGTCCCCTCGGCGATCTTCTCGCCGTGCTCCAGCACGGTCACGATCTGGCAGGTGTCCATGACTAGCTTCAGAATGTGCTCGATGATGATGATCGTGATGCCGAACCGCGCCTGCAGGGCCAGCACCGTCTCGAGCAGGATGTCGACGTTGGTGGGCGACAAGCCTGCGCCCGGCTCGTCGAGCATCAGCAATTTTGGCTTGGCGGCCATCGCCCGGCCCAGCGCCAGCAGCCGGCGCTGGCCGCCCGACATCTCGCCGGCCGGCATCTCCGCATAGTCGGCGAGGCCGATGAACGACAGCAGTTCCATCATCTCGGCCCGCACGCGCCGCTCCTCGGCCCGCACACTCGGCGCCCCGATGATCGCCGCCGCGTTGGAATAGCCCATCAGCGCATGATGGCCGATCATCATGTTTTCCAGCACGCTCATGCCGCCGAAGATGCGCAGCAGCTGGAACGTCCGCGCCACCCCCCGCCGGGCGATGTCGTGCGCCTCCCAGCCGGTGATGTCGGTGCCGTCGAACACGACGCGGGCGCCGGGCTCGGGCTGATAGACGCCCGAGATCAGATTGAACAACGTGCTCTTGCCCGACCCGTTCGGCCCGATGATGCCGCGCACCTCGCCCTGACGGACCGTGAAGTTCACATTCGAAAGCGCAGCAAAGCCGCCGAACCGCTTGCTGAGATTGCTGACCTCAAGCAGCGTCATGTTCGCCCTCCCGCGCCTTCGAGCGGGCATCGCGGATCGCCTTGAACCGGCGGCGCATGAAGTAGTCGTCGATGATGCCACCGATCCCGCGCGGCATGAACATCACCGTCAGCACGATGACGGTGCCGAATATCGCCATGCGGTACTGATAATAGTCCTGCGTCAGGTCGTTGATGATCGTCACCACGACGGCGCCGACGACGCCGCCCCAGATGTGGCCGATGCCGCCGAACACCACCATCAGCAGCAGCGTCACCATTTCCGTGAGCGTATAGTCGTTCGGTGCCAGGAACCCAGGCGCCATGTGCGCCTTGAGACTGCCGGCGCAGCCCGCATACAGCGCGCTCAGAACGAATGCGATCACCTTGTACTTGCGCACGTTGACGCCGCTCGCGGCGGCGGCCAGCTGATCCTCGCGGATCGCCCGGAACGCCCGCCCGATGTCCGAGCTCAAGATGCTGAACGAGAAATAGATGCCCATCAGCGAGATCGGCATGACCACGTAGTAGTAGGCTCTGTGCGAATCCAGCGCCATCGACCCGAGGTAGGGCGGCGGAATGTTCTCGAGCCCGATGGCGCCGCCGAGAAACTCCGTGCCCGAGATGATGATGCGCACCGACTCGGCGAGCCCGAGCGTGGCGAGCGCCAGATACGCGCCTTCGAGCCGGAACGACGGTATGCCGATCAGTGCCCCGGCGAGCCCCGTCAAAATCACCGCCGCCGGCAGCGCCGCCCAGAACGGCAACCCGAGCTTCAGCGCGCATACCGCGGACGCGTAGGCCCCGATCGCGGCGACGGCGATGTGCCCGACCGTGACCTGACCGGCGAAACCTTTGACGATGTTGAGACCCACCGCCAGGATGATGTTGATGAATATGACGTTGACGACGTACTGGTGGTAGGCATTCGGCAACAAGAACGGCAGCGGCAGCAAAACGGCGATACCGACGAGCCACGGCACCGCAGGATGAAGCTCGGCCCACCAGCCGGCAACCCCACCCACTTGGACCCCTTCGGTCCCTGGACCTTTCGATTCGACGGTCACTGTGCGCCCGACTTGCCAGAGGAGAGAACCCGGCCGTCCCGCGTTCCCATCGGGAGCGCAGGCCGGCCGGACGTCACGAAGCCGTCAGAGTTCAGAGACCGAAATCGGCGTCGAACGACACTCGCGCCAGCACGCGCGAGTCGTAGTCCTTGCCGCCCTTCGTGTACTCCACGAGGATGCCGGTCCGGTTGCCGTCCCGGCACTGCGGGGTGGCGTCAGCGCAGAAGTTGATCGGACCCGAGGCGAGACCGCTGAAGTTCTTGATCCCGGCCAGCGCGTCACGGATCGCAGTGCGATCGGCCTTCAGGCCCGCATCCGTCAGCGCGAGATTCGCATTCTTGAGAGCGAGCTTGACGATCTGGGCGGTCTCGTAGGCCTGGCTGAAATCGTGATCGGGGCAGCGGACCTTGTACTTGTCCTGTACCAGCTTCACGAACGCCTGCGCGACCGGCCGCTCGTCCTTGCAGTTGAACGCAGCGGCGAACGTCAAACCGACGGCGGAGTCACCAGCCAGTTCAGGCACCGGGCCGTTCGAAGCGGCCGAGGCCGCCACGCGACGCACCTTGGCCGGAATACCGACTTCGTAGGACTGCTGCGTGATGCGCGCGATCGCATCCAGCTGACCGCCGATCGCGAGCACATCCGGGTTCATCGACTTGATCTTCAGGAGATGCGAGCGGAAATCGAGATCCGTCTCCTGCATCTGCGCCTCGTAGACCGGCTCTTCCTTGTAGGTCTTGCGCATGAAGGCCTGGTAGTCCTTGGTGAAGCCGATGCCGGCTCCGTCCGTCGTGAACAGGTAGGCGACCTTCTTGCCAACGTTCTCGGACAGATACTTGGCGTGGACCGACGCGTAGAACCGCTCCGACACCGCCGTGCGGAACACCCAGTCGCTGCCCTTCTTGGTGATGTTGGCATTGGTCGAGTGCGGCACGATCTGCGGCACTTCTTCCTTGGCCGTGATGTCGACCATCGGCATCGTCACCGAGCTGCAGGTCGAGCCGAGAACGAGATGCACCTTGTGCTGATGGATGAACCGGTTGACGTTGGCGACGCCCTTCTCCGGCTTGCACTCGTCATCGAGCAGGATGACTTCGATCTTCTTGCCGTTGATGCCGCCGGCCGCGTTGACCGACTCCAGCTCGTCCTTCGTCATCTGGCCGTATTTGATGCCGTTTTCGACTACCATGCGCAGCGTCACGCCGATGCGGATCACGCCGTCCTGCGCCTGGGCCGGCACGGCCGCCCCGAGCACCAGCGCTGCCGCTGGCGCAAGCGCCATCATCACTCGCTTGAGTTCAACTGCCATCGTTTCCTCCTCCTGCACTGGCATCGGGTCTTTTGACCCGAAACGAGCCCTTGACGGGCTTTGCTCGTTCAGTCTTGGCGCCCCGCCGGCTGACCGGCCGCAGGCGCATCGTTCAACGTCAAATCCACCGGATCCGACCGTCCCCTTCGACCAACACCGTCACCCGATGTCCGTCAAGCCGCTGCGCGAAATATTGCGGCCACCGAGACCGGCCCCGGACGATCCGATGACCTGGATCAGCCTTCAACCCATCATCATATGATCGTCCCATGGCGTCAACACGCAATCGCCCCAACCCGCCTGCAGCCTTACCAGTCCTGCGAAAAACGCGGTTGCACAAACGGTCCTGATCATCAGATGATGGGTGTGCGGGACCATACCTGATGGTTTTCCATCAGATTGACGGTCCACAGACCCGGGAGCGTGACGGTGCTGGAACGCCGGCCGAGAGTGTCCGAGGTGGCGGCGCGCGCGGGAGTCAGCACCGCGACCGTCGACCGCGTGATCAATGGCCGGGGCGGCGTCCGCGAGACCACCGTGGCGCGCGTCGAGAAGGCGATCCGGGAAATGGCGGGCCACCCCCGCACGACCCGCAGCCGCGCCGCAGTGGCCCACCATTTCGATATCTTCCTGCCGGCCCACTCGGGGCGTTCGACGGAAGTGCTCGGCGAGGCGCTCGGCGCCGCCGGCGAAAAGTGGGGGGCCACGCTGCGCCTCGCCTACGTGGAGCGCATGAACGCCACGGCCCTCTCCCAGCAACTGCGGGCCTGCTGCGATCGCGGCAGCGCCGGCGTGGCTTTTCAGGGTGTCGATCACCCGCTGGTCCGCGATGCCGCGCAGTACTTGCGCCGCGCCGCGATCCCGGTTCTCACTCTGTGCTCGGATATTGCCGGCGTCGACCGCCTCGCGTACGTCGGCGTCGACAATCGCGCCGCCGGCCGCACCGCCGGCTGGCTGATGGGCCGGATCTGCCGCAGCCCCGGCAAGCTTGCCGTGGTGTGGGGCGGCCAGCTCTACCGCAGTCACGAGGAACGCGAGACCGGATTTCGCGCCGTGCTGCGCCACGAACACCCCAGCCTGAAGATCCTCGAGATGGTGAACGGCGCCGACGATGCCGACCTGAATTTCACCCGCGTCCGCGCGTTGATCGCCGACCACCCCGACCTGCGTGGCATCTACTGCGTCGGCGGCGGGCAACGCGGCGTGGCGGCGGCGCTGGAGGCTGAAGGCGTGGCGCAACAGGTCGTCATGATCGGCCACAACTTCAACGACGAAACCAAGCCCTATCTGTTGTCCGGCACCATGGATGCCGTCATTCATCAGGACATGACGCGCATTGCCGAGGCGGCCCTGAGCTGTTTGATGGGGGCCGACGATCAACCGGCGAGCGCCGCCATCCCGATCGAAATCGTCACACGGGAGAACCTGATGCATCGTTGATGCCCGCCCGTCAGCCAGCGGAGCGTCAGAACCGACCGACCCGACTCCAATCAAAAAACCGAGGAAACGCACTATGAACCCGAAATTCGAAACCCTGGCCTCCACCCTTGCCGAAGCCTGGCGCACCGGTGGCACAGTTCCGCTGCCGGCCGCCGGCGAGGGCCCCGCCAGCCGCACCGAGGCCTATGAAATCCAGGACCGCATGGCCGAGCTGATCGGCGGCAAGGTCGTCGGCTGGAAGGTCGGCGCCACCGTGCGCGCCGTCCAGGTGTTCGAAGGGCACGACGGGCCGCTGCCCGGCCGCATCTTCGCCGACCGCTGCTTCGACAGCCCGGCGCGCGTACCCGCCGGCCTCGTCCGCGCCGCCAAGATCGAGGCGGAGTTCGCCTTCCGCCTGCGCAGCGACCTCACCTCGGAAGCGAGCGCCCGCGATCTCGACGATCTCGCGAGCCGCCTGTCCTTCCACCCGGCCATCGAACTGGCCGGCTCGCGCTATGCGCCGGGTACCGGACATCGCGGCGGCAACACCTTCGACGGCATCGCCGACAACGGGTCCAGCGGCGCCGCCATCCTCGGCGCGGCGGTGGACGACTGGCGCGCCCTGCCCTTCGCCACCATGGAGATCGACGCGCGCCTCGACGACAGCCCGCCGATCCAGGCCTACTCGGGCGCCTATCGCCGCAATCCGCTGGAAATTGTCAGCGAGACGTTCACCGAGCTGCTCCGCCGCAAGGTGGCGCTGCCGAAGGGCACCTGCCTGCTCACCGGCTCGCTGACGCTGCCGACCATCATCCGGCCCGGCCAGACGCTGGTGGTGAAATTCGCGAGCCTGCCGTCGATCAGCCTGACCCTCGTCTGATCCGGGACGCTCCCGCCATGGCGACGGCCTACGACCGCATCCCGCTGTCCCTCGCCCACCTGAGCGAGCTCGACCTGCCGCCGGCTCGCTTGATCGAGGCGGCGGCGGAGGCCGGGTTCAACTCGGTCGGCCTGCGCACGGCCCGCGCCGCGCCGGGCGCCGTCGAGTACCCCCTCGCCTCGGCGGCCGAGCAGGCGGAGATCCGTTCCTTGATCGCCGCCACCGGCGTCTCGGTGCTCTACATCGAGTTGATCTCGCTCGCCGAGACGACGCGGCCCGCCGACCACCGGGCCATGCTCGAGACCGGCGCGGCGATCGGCGCCACCCGGCTGGCCGTCGCCGGCAACAGCGACGACTTCGACGTCGTCGCCGACCGGCTGGCCGCGATCTGCGACCTCGCCGCCCCCTACGGCATCGCCGTCGACCTGGAGTTCATGCCGTTCCGCGCGGTGCGCTCGTTCGCCGACGCACTCGACGTCATCGGCCGCGCCGGCCGCCCCAACGCCCACATCCTCGTCGACGCCCTGCACGTCTTCCGCTCGTCGAGCCGCCTCGACGACATCGCCACCACCGAGCCCCAGCGGTTCGGCACCTTCCAGATCTGCGACGCACCGCTGACGCCACCGGCCGCGGACCAGCTGGTCGTCGAGGCGCGCACCAACCGCTTGCTGCCGGGCGCCGGCGGCCTCGCCCTGCGCGAACTGCTGGCCGTGCTGCCGCCCGACATTCCGCTCGGTATCGAGGTGCCGCTGGCCGCCCAGCGCCCCGACCTCGACCCGAAGGCGCGCCTCGCGCTGCTCGCCGACGCGACACGCCGATATCTCAGCGAAGGGATCATCGCATGACCGGCACCGACACCTGCCTCGTCGCGCGCGAGGATGCCATCCTCTGGATCACCATCAACCGTCCGGCCGCCATGAATGCGCTCGATCCGGCCACCCACCGCGCCATGTCGGACGCGCTCGATGCCTACGCCGCCGACCCGGCGCTGCGCGTCGCCATCATCACCGGCGCCGGCCCGCGCGCCTTCTGCGTCGGCAGCGATCTCAAGGCGCGCGCCGCCCGCAACGCCGACGACCACCCCCCGACCGGCTTCGGCGGCATCAGCCATCGCTTCGATCTCATGAAGCCGGTCATCGCCGCCATCAACGGCATCGCCATCGGCGGCGGCCTCGAGATCGTCGCCGCCTGCGATCTCGCCATCGCCGCCGATCACGCCGAATTCGCGCTGCCCGAGCCGCGCGTCGGGCTGGCGGCCCTCGGCGGCGGCGGGCTGCAGCGGCTCGCCCGCGCCCTGCCGCTCAAGCACGCCATGGATCTCGTGCTCACCGGCCGGCGCATCAAGGCCGACGAGGCCCGCGCCATCGGTCTCATCAACCAGGTCGTGCCGGCCGCCGAACTCGGCGCCCGCGCCCGCGCCATGGCCCGGATGATCATCGAGGGCGCGCCGCTCGCCATCGAGGCGTCGAAGCAGGTCATGTTGCAGAGCCTCGCCTTGCCCGATCTCGAGACCGCGCTCGAGACCACCTACCCCGCCGCCGCCCGCATGCTCGCCAGCGAAGACGCCAAGGAGGGCCAGCGTGCCTTCGTCGAGAAGCGCAAGCCGCAGTGGCAAGGCCGCTAGGTTGCAGATCGAAAGAGAAGAGGATCAACAGATGACCGATTTCTACGTCAAGGTCGGCGACAGCGCGCGCTTCACCAAGACCGTCGGCGAGTACGACGTCTACGGCTTTGCCGGCATCACCGGCGACTTCTCGCCGAACCACGTCGACAAGGCCTACATGGAGAAATCGAGCTACGGGCAGCTGCAGGCCCACGGCGCCCTGATGGTCGGCTACATGTCGACCGCCTCGACGCTCGTGATCGCCCACTCGCGGGCCGACGCCGACGAGACGCCGGTCTCCCTCGGCTACGACCGCATCCGCTTCCTGGCCCCGGTCTATTTCGGCGACACCATCACCGTCGAGTACCGCATCAGCGCCATCGACACCGCCACCCGCCGCTCCACCGGCGACATTCGCATCACCAAGCAGGACGGCACGTTGACCGCGGTCGGCACGCATATCCTGAAGTGGGTCCGGAACACCGCCCGATGAACCCGCACCCGCGAGGACCCGCATGCTGATCGGCTGGTGCGCGCCGCCGGCGGACGCGGACATGCTGGCCCGCCTCGGCTTCGACTTCATCGAGGTGCCGCTGGCGGCCTGCGGGCTCGAGAGTGCCGGCACGCGCGCCGCGGCCCGCGCGACGCTGGCCGGCCTCCCCCTGCCGGCGGCGGCGTTCAACTATTTCTTTCCGCACGACATGCGCGTCGTCGGCCCCGGCGTGGATGTGCCGCGTATCAAGAACTACCTCGCGCACGCCGCCGCGCTGATGCACGACGCCAAGGCCCGGGTCTGCGTGCTCGGCAGCGGCTGGGCCCGCAATGCCCCCGTGGGCTTTCCGCACGCCTCCGCCGAGCAGCAGTTCACCGAAGCGCTCGGCTGGTGCGCCGACGCGCTCGCCGGCTCCGGCGTGACGCTGGTGATCGAGCCGCTCAACCGCAAGGAATCCGACCTCGTCAATTCCGTTGCCGACGGCGCCCGCTTCGCCGCCGCCGTGGCGCGCCCGCAGATCCGCGTACTGGCCGATTTCTACCACATGGACGAAGAGCACGAGCCGCTCGACGCCCTGGTGGCCAACCGCGATTGGCTGGCCCATATCCACCTGGCCGACACCGGCCGCCGCAATCCGGGCACCGGCCGCTACGACTACGAAACCTTCTTTGGCCATCTGAAATCGATCGGCTACACCGGCATGATCTCCGTGGAATGCCAGACCGAGGACCGCGAGGCCGAGATGCGCCACAGTCTGCACTTCCTCCGCCGCCATTGGCCGGCCTCCGCGCCGCGCCTGACCTGACCCGCGACACCGACGAGAGAGCACCACCATGAAGACCAGACTGGACGGACAGATCGCGATCGTCACGGGCGGCGCCCGCGGCATCGGCCACGGCATCGCCAGCCTGATGGCGGCGCGCGGCGCCAAGGTCGTCGTGTGGGACCGCGACGTCGCCCCGCTCGAAACCGGGAGCTTCCGCCCGGTTGCCGCCGAGGTCGTCGACGTGGCGAGCTACCCCGCCGTCGAGGCCGCCTTCAACCGCGCGGTCGCCACCTTCGGCAAGGTCGACATCCTGGTCAACAACGCCGGCATCAACGGCCCGATCAAGCCGGCCTGGGAATATCCGCTCGAGGACTGGGACCGGGTGATCGCCATCGACATGACCGCGGTGTTCTATGCGAGCCGGCTTGCCGCCAAGCACATGCGCGACAAGGGCCACGGCCGAATCATCACGGTCGCCTCGATCGCCGGTAAGGAGGGCGTGCAGAACCTGACCGGCTACTCCGCCGCCAAGGCCGGCGTCATCGGATTTTCCAAGGCGCTGGCCAAGGAAGTGTGCGATGCCGGCGTGACGGTGAACTGCATCGCCCCCGCCATGACCGAGACGCCGCTGCTCGACGGCATGACCGCGGAGCACATCCGCAACATGAAGGCGAAGATCCCGATGGGCCGCTTCGTGCAGGTCGTCGAGGTGGCGGAACTAGCCGCCTGGATCGCCAGCCCCGCATGCAGCTTCACCACCGGCTTCGTGTTCGACATCACCGGCGGCCGCGCCACCTATTGATCCCGCGTCGGAGGAGACGGTGATGCTCGACGACGGCCTCTTGTGCCTGCATCAGGTGACCGTGCTGCAGCAGTGGACGCTGCCGCAGTTCGTCGACGCCATGGTGCGCCATCGCATCGGCACGATCGCGGTGTGGCGCGACAAGCTGCGCGCCTGCGGGGTCGCCGAAGGTGCCCGGTGCATCGCCGACGCGGGCCTCAAGGTCACCAGCCTGTGCGCCGCCGGCCTCGTCACGACGCCCGACGCCGTCGAGGCCCGCGCGGCGATGGACGAGGTGCGCCGCGCCATCGACGACGCCGCCGCCATCGGCGCCGCCAACCTGATGTTCGTGGCCGGCGGCGTCGACCCGCGCGACAAGAATATCGCGAGCACCCGCGCCCGCGTGCTCGACCGCCTCGCCGCACTCGCCCCCCACGCCCGCGCCGCCGGCGTGCAGATCGCCATCGAGCCGCTGCATCCGATGGTGTGCGGCACCCGCTCCGTCCTCAGCACCCTGAAGCTCGCCAACGACTGGTGCGACGCGCTGGCGGACGAGGCCGTATTTGGCATCGCCATCGACGTCTACGCGGTCTGGTGGGACCCCGAGCTCGCCCGCGAGATCGTCCGCGCCGGGCGGCGCATCTGTGCCTTCCACGTCTGCGACTGGCTGCCCGACACCCGCGACATCCGCCTCGACCGCGGCATGATGGGTGACGGCGTGATCGACATTCCCGCCATCCGGGCGATGGTCGAGGCGGCGGGCTACACCGGCCACCGCGAGGTGGAGATCTTTTCCGAACGCGACTGGTGGCGCCGCGATCCCGACGAGGTCGTCAGGATCGTCAAGGACCGCTATCGGACCGCAGTCTGACATCACGAGACCAACGAGGAGATGCAGCCCATGTCATTCGAGAAACCGAAGGTCGTCGTGGTCGGCGCGGGCGCCATGGGCGGCCTGTTCGGCGGCCTGCTCGCCGAAGGCGGGCTCGACGTCACCCTGGTCGACACCTGGCCCGAGCACATCGCCGCCATCCGGGCCAACGGCCTGCGCATCGTCGGCGTCGGCGGCGACCGCTTCATCAAGATCGCGGCGACCACGGATGCCGCCGACGTCGCCACCGCCGACGTGGTGCTGTTCCAGTGCAAGGGCTTCGCCAACGAGGCGGCGGCCAAGGCCACGCGGCACCTGTTCAAGGGCGCCACCGTCGCGATCACCTTCCAGAACGGCCTCGGCAACGAGCAGGTGCTCGGCGGCATCCTCGGCCCCGAGAACGTGATCGCCGGGCTCACCTCCCAGGCCGGCCTCGTCGAGGCGCCGGGCGTCGTCCGCAACGGCGGCGACCTGCCGACCACCATCGGTGAACTGCCTCGTGGCACCTCCGCCCGCACGCTCGCGATCGCCGACGCCTTCACCCGCCACGGCCTGCCGACCAAGGCCAGCCCCGACATCATGCGCGAGAAGTGGAAGAAGCTGCTCGGCAACGTGGCGCTCGGCGCCATCTCGGCCGTCACCGACTTCCGCTCGGTCGAGATCATGCAGGTGCCGGAACTGCGCGAAATCGTCTTCCGCCTGGTCGACGAGGCCGCCGCGGTCGCCGCCGCCGAGGGCATCGTGCTTGACGTTCCCGAGGCCCGCGAGGTGCTCATGAAGCTGGTCGACACCACCGGCGGCGGCACCGGCAATTCGAAATCCTCCATGCGCGAGGACATCATCCGCAAGCGGCGGACCGAGATCGGCAGCATTCACGGCGCCGTCGCCGCCCTCGCCCGCCGCCACGCCATCGCCACGCCCACTCTCGACGCACTCATCGCCCTCGTGAAGGGCCTCGAAAACCAGTACCTCGGAAAAGGACAGCAATCATGACACGCGAACACGACGGTAAGATCGTCATCGTCAGCGGCGCCAGCCGCGGCATCGGCTACGGCATCGCCGAGGCCTTCGCCCGCAGCGGCGCCCAAACGGTGATGGCGGCCTCCTCCGAGCCGAACCTCGCCAAGGCCGCGGAGCGGATGCGCGCCGCGGGCCTCCCCGCGCCGGTCACCGTGCCCGCCGATCTGCGCACGGTCGCCGGCTGCGAGCAGGTCCACCGCCTCGTCGCCGACCGCTTCGGCCGTTGCGATGTCCTCGTCAACTCGGCCGGCGCCACCAAGGCCGGCAGCTTCGTCACCCAGCCCGACGACCAGTGGATGGACGGGTTCGCACTCAAGTTCTTCGGCTGCGTGCGCCTCTGCCGCCTGTTCTGGCCGATGCTCGAGGCCTCGCAGGGCTTCGTCGTCAACATCATCGGCGGCGCCGCCCGCACCCCCGACCCCGAGTTCCTGGTCGGCGGCTCCGTCAACGCGGCCATGGCCAATTTTACCAAGGGCCTGTCCGGCCTCGGCAAGCGCACCGGCGTCAATGTCAATGCGATACTGCCGGGCCTGACCGAGACCGAGCGCGTGCAGATGCTGTTCGAGCAGCGCGCCACCGCGACCGGCATCACCCCGGAAGAGGCGCGCAAGGCCGCCGTCGCCAAGGAGGGCCTGCGCCGCCTCGCCACGCCCCAGGACGTTGCCGAACTGACGCTGTTCCTGGCCAGCGAGCGCGCCCGCCACATCCAGGGCACCTCCATCGCGGTCGACGGCGGCGGCACGCCGGGCGTCTACTGAGAAACGAGAAGGCATGACCATGGCAATCGACAAGTTCACCACCGCCGACGCGGCGGCCGCGCTGATCCGGGACGGCGACACCGTCGCGTTGATCGGCGGCGGCGGCGGTCTGGTGGAGGCCACCTGCCTTCACGAGGCCATCGAACGTCGCTTTCTCGGAAGCGGCCACCCCCGCAATCTCACCGTCATCCACTCGCTCGGCATCGGCGACCGCAACAAGCGCGGCATGAACCGGTTCGCCCACGAGGGAATGGTCAAGAAGGTGATCGGCGGTCACTGGGTGTGGTCGCCGCGCATGCAGGAGCTGGCCCGACAGGAGAAGATCGAGGCCTACGTGATGCCGGGCGGCGTCGCCATGCAATTGCTCCGCGAGATCGGCGCCAAGCGACCGGGGCTCTACACCCATGTCGGGCTCGGCACGTTCTGCGATCCACGGATCGAGGGCGGCCGGATGAACAAGTCCGCCAAGGAGCCTCTGGCCGAGGTCGTCACCGTCGATGGCCGCGAGTTGCTGCGCTACAAGCCCTTCCCGGTCAACGTGGCGGTCATCCGCGGCTCGTTCGCCGACGCCCACGGCAACGTCAGCCTCGATCAGGAACCGGCCAACGTCGACATCTACGCAGCGGCGCTCGCCGCCCACAACAGCGGCGGCAAGGTGATCGTGCAGGTGCGCACCGCCGTCGCCGTGGGATCGCTGCCCGCCCGCGCGGTCCGCGTTCCGGGTGCCATCGTCGATGCCGTCGTCGTCGATCCCGGCCAGTCCATGGGCTACGACGTCGTCTACGACCCGACCATGTCGGGCGAGATGAAGGGCCCGGCCGCGCCCGCGGCGCCGCAGCCATTCTCCGTCCGCCAGCTGATCGCACGCCGCGCCGCCGACGAACTCGCCGACGGCGCCGTGCTCAACTACGGCTTCGGCATTCCCGACGGCGTCGCCAAGCTGGTCGCCGAGCGCGGCCATCTCGACCGCTACTACCAGACCATCGAGCACGGCACCTACGGCGGCGAACTGCTCGAAGGCACGCTGTTCGGCTACGCCCGCAACGCGACGGCGATGATCGACGGCCCCTCCCAGTTCGACTTCTACTCGGGCGGCGGCCTCGACCTGACCTTCCTCGGCTTCGGCGAGGCCGACCGCCAGGGCAACGTCAACGTCTCCAAGCTCGGCGGCGTGCCGATCGGCCCCGGTGGCTTCATCGACATCGCCCAGAATGCCCGCAAGGTCGTGTTCTGCGGCACATTCGACGCCAAGGGTACCGAGCTCGACATCGCCGGCGGCCGCCTCACCATCCGCCGCCACGGCGACGTCGCGAAAATGGTGGAGACCGTCGAGCAGATCACGTTCTCGGGCCGCGAGGCCGTCCGCCAGGGCCAGAGCGTCGTCTACGTCACCGAGCGCGCCGTGTTCCATCTGACGCCGGACGGCATGGCGCTGGTCGAGGTGGCCCCCGGCATCGACGTCCGCAAGGACGTGATCGAACGGATGCGTTTCGCGCCCCTCGTCCCCCGTGAGCCGGCGCTGATGCCGGCCGCCCATTTCCATCCCTGAGCGGAGCCCTTTGTCATGACGCAGGTTCGTATCGCCGTCGCCGGTGCCGGCATGATCGGCCGCAAGCACATCTCGGTGCTGCGCGCGCCCCATCCCGACTTCACGCTCGCCGCCGTGGCCGACCCCTCCCCCGCCGCCGCCGAGGAGGCACGCGCCAGCGGCTATCCCCTGTATGCCAAGCTCGAGGACATGCTGGACACGGTGAAACCCGACGGCGTGATCGTCGCGGTGCCGAACCAAGCTCACGTCGCGGTCGGGCTCGCCTGCATCGCGCGCAAGATCCCGATCCTCGTCGAGAAGCCGATCGCCGATTCCGTCGCCGAGGCGATCGGCTTGGTGACGCGCGCGGAGGCCGCTGGCGTGCCCGTGCTGGTCGGCCATCACCGCCGCCACAACCCGATCATGCGCAAGGCCGCGGAGATCCTCCGCGACGGCGGCATCGGCCGCCCCGTGGCGGTGCGCGGCGCCTACCTCAACCACAAGCCCAAGGGCTATCACGACCTCGCCTGGCGCCGCGAACCGGGTGGCGGCCCCGTCCTGCTCAACGCGATCCACGACATCGATTGCCTGCGCATGCTGTGCGGCGATGTCGAGACGGTGCACGCCTTCGCGTCCAACGCGGTGCGGGGGTTCGCGGTGGAGGACACCGCCGCCGCCGTGTTCCGCTTCAAGAGCGGCGTGCTCGGCACGCTGCTGTGCTCCGACACCACTTCCACGCCGTGGAGCTGGGAATGGGGCTCGCGCGAGAACCCGGCCTTTCCGTTCGACGCGGAGAACTGTTACGAGCTGGCGGGAACGCAGGGCGCGTTGTCGGTGCCGTCGCTGGTCCATCGCTGGCACGAGAAGGGCCACGAGAGCTGGAACAATCCGCTGACGGTCAAGCGCCACTACGTCGAATTGACCGACGCCTATGTCGAGCAGATGCGGAACTTCTCCGCCGTGATCCGCGGCCTGGAGAAGCCGGTGCTCAGCGGGCGCGACGGCACGGCGACGCTGGCGACGACGCTGGCCATCACCCTGTCGGCGCAAACCGGCCAGCCGGTCCGTATCGACGATATGCTACAACAGGCCGCCGCTTAGAAACTCGAGGAGCGATCATGCCGACAACACCCCGCGCCGCCTGCGTCATCGGCTGGCCCGCCAAGCATTCGCGCTCGCCCAAGCTGCACGGCTACTGGATCAAGCGCTACAACATCGCGGGCGACTACCGCATCGAGGAAGTGAAGCCCGAGGACTTCGCCGGCTTCGTCACGAACCTCGCGGCCAACGGCTACATCGGCGCCAACGTGACTATGCCGCACAAGGACATGGCGCTGGCGCTATCGGAACCCGACAACCGCGCCAAGGCGGTCGGCGCCGCCAACACGCTGTGGCTCGACAACGGCCGGCTGCGCGCCACCAACACCGACGTCGAAGGCTTCATCGGCGCCCTCGACGCCGCGGCACCCGGCTGGGACCAGCGGACGCGGCGCGCCGTCGTGCTCGGCGCCGGCGGCGCCAGCCGCGCCGTCGTCTATGGCCTGATCGAGCGCGGCATCGCTCACATCGACGTCGTCAACCGCACCTACGACCGGGCGGTCGCGCTCGCCCAGCGCTTTGGCGACACGGTGCATCCGCACCGCTGGGAGGCGCTGCCCGGCCTGATCGCGGGCGCCGGGCTGCTGGCCAACTCCACCTCGCTCGGCATGAAGGGCCAGCCGCCGCTCGACATAGACATCTCGGCCCTCCCGCGCGATGCCGTTGTCTCGGACATCGTCTACGTACCGCTGAAGACGCCGCTGCTGGCCGCCGCCGAGGCGCGCGGACTGAAGTATTCCAACGGCCTCGACATGCTGCTCTATCAGGCGGTGCGCGGCTTCAATCTGTGGTTCGGCGTGCGCCCCGAGGTGACGCGCGAACTGTACGACTTGCTGGCGGCCGACATCGTCGGCGCCTGAAACGGGAGAACGTCCATGCTGCTGGTCACCGGGGCTGCGGGACACGTCGGCGCCGCCATCGCCCGCCAGGCGGCCCAGCGCGGCGCCCGCGTGCTCGCCACCTACCGGCCGGGGCAAGGCCACGCCCCGGTGCCGCCCGAGGCGGGCGCCGGCATCACCTGGGAGCCGTGCGAGTTGACCGACCCGGCGGCCGTACAGGGCCTCGCCGACCTCTACCAGATCGACGCCTGCATCCACGCCGCCGCCGTCTCGAACGAGGCATACGCCAAGGGCGACCCGCTCGGCGCCATCGCCTCCAATATCGGCGCCACCGCCAACCTGCTGGACACCGCCCGCCTCGCCAAGTGGCGCCGCTTCGTGCTGGTCAGCACCGGCTCCGTGTTCCAGCGCCCGCACGACATCGCGGTCCCCATCCTCGAGGATGCCACGCCAACCCCGATCAACATCTACGGCACGACGAAATGCGCCGCCGAGATGCTGACCACCATGTATCGCTCGCAGTACGCCGTCTCGGCGGCCACAGTGCGCATCTCGTGGGTGTTCGGACCGCCGATCGTCAGCGTCGACCCGCCGCGCGGCCCCGTGCCGTCGTTCTTGGTGCGCACGCTGCGCGGCGAGAAGATCCGCGAGACGGGCGGCGATTTCGCCGCGAGTTTCACCTACGTCGCCGATGCCGCGGCGGGCCTCATCGCCGCCGCCCTCGCCCCCGACTTGCGCCATCCCGTCTACCACCTGGGCCATGGCGTCAATTTCGGCGCGGCCGAGGTGGCCGCGGCCGTGCGTGCGGCGATCCCCTCAGCCGACATCGAACTCGGCGGCGGCACCGAGCCGTGGACCCGTTTCACGACCCTGCGCGCCCCGCTCGCCGGCAACCGTCTCCGCGACGACACCGGCTACGTCGTCGGCCACTCTCTCGAGGCCGGCGTGCGCGCCTATGCCGAATGGCTGCAAGCCCATCCCGAACGGTGGCGGGCCGCCTGAAGACCCGGCGCCATGGAACCCACTCCGCAACCCCCCGACCGCAGGCCAACCGGGCTGGCGCCGCGCCATGCCGCCCTGCTTTTCGTGTTCGTCGTGCTGGCCTGGGGCCTCAACTGGCCCGTCCTCAAGGCCATCGTCGAGAGCGTGCCGCCGCTCTGGGTCACCATGCTGCGCTCGTGGCTCGCGTTCTTCACCCTGCTGCCGATCATGGCCGCCAGCGGCAACCTTATCGTGCCGACGCGCCGCGACGTCCCCTTCGTGCTGTGCATCGCGCTGCTGCATATGGTCGGCTTCTCGGCGCTGGTCACCGTCGGGCTGCAATTCGTTCCGGCCGGCACGGCGGTGGTGCTCGCCTACACGACGCCGCTGTGGGTCGCGATCTCGGCACCGCTGGTGCTCGGCGAGAAGCTCACCGCCGGCAAGGCCGCCGGCGTCGGCCTCGGCCTCGCCGGCCTCGCCCTCATCTTCAATCCGTTGGCCATGGACTGGGGCGACACCCGCTTCCTCTTCGGCACCGCCACACTGCTACTCGCCGCCATCAGCTGGGCGGCCAGCATCATTTTCGTCCGCTCCCGGCACTGGACCGCCAGTTCCTTCCAACTGCTGATCTGGCAGGTGCTGGTCGCCGCCATCGTCCTGTCGATCGCCGCCCCGATCGTCGAAGGCTGGCCGACCATCCACTGGACCCCGCAACTGGTCCTTCTGCTGCTCTACGGCGGCCTGTTCGGCACCACGCTCGGCTACTGGGCGATGTCGATCGTCAACCGCAGCCTGCCGGCCCTGACGACGTCGCTCGGCGTCATGGCGACCCCGGTCGTCGGCATCGCCAGCGCCGCGCTCACGCTCGGCGAGCGCATCGAGCCGGCACTCGTGTGGGCCACCGCGCTCATCATCTCGGGCGTTGCCGTCGGCCTGTGGGCCGGCGCCCGCCAGCCCCCGCGCTGACAAGGCGCCTCACGCCGGCCCACCGCCACCGGGACCCTGCGTCCGGCGGCGGAACGTCGTCGGCGAGACGCCGGTCGCCTCCCGGAACACCTTCGTGAAGTTCGTCGGCTCGCTGAAGCCGAGGTGATCGGCGATCCACTGTACGGGACGGTCGTCGTGGGCCAGGAACCGCTTCGCCTCCAGCACGAGGCGATCCCGGATACAGGCCTTCACCGACTTGCCGGCCACCGCCTGACACGCGCGGTTGAGCGTTTTCTCGGTCAGGCCGAGACGGCCCGCGTAATGCTCGACGCGGCGCTCGCCGAGAAACGACGCCTCCAGCAGAACCTGAAATCGACGGTACCGCTGCGTCTCCACCCGCGCCGCCTGGTACGCACCGGACGCCTCCTGCCACTGCACCAGCCGCTGGAGCAAACCGACCAGCGTTCCACAGTGCAGCCGGTTCACCATCTCGGTTGCATAGCCGGCAGCGGCATCGTCCCGGATCAGACGAAGCACCCGCAGCACGGTCGCGTGCCGGGCCGCATCGAGGTGCCACGGCCCCGCGGTCCGCAGCAACGCTTCCCGCAGACCAGCGGCCTGATGGCCGGACAGCGCCGACACGATGGCCTCCTCCGGAAACACCAGCAGCCACCCCTGCCAACGCCGCACCACGTCGAAGCAGTGCACTTGCGCGGGCCCGATCAGCAGCCAATCGCCGGGCCGCAGCACATGGCCGTCGAAATCGAGCGTGTGGCGCGCCGCCCCGCCGGTCACACCGAGGAGATGGAAGAACTCGCCCCGATGGGGCCGTGCCAGCATGGCGTCGCTCGCGCGCCGCCGCAGTTCGGCGAACGCCATCAACTCGACCAGACGGCCGTCCCGTCCCGGGGGATCGAACCGCACCGTGCCGATGCGGGGCGTACGCGCGGACTTGTCCATTTTCGATCAGTCTTTGGCCAACCGCCACCTCGGCAGCCGGACGTTGCCGGACTAACCATGCCCCATCATCACCGACAAGAGGTTCCAACCATGAAACTGCTGCTCGTCGCCTTGGCCGCCAGCCTGTTCGCCGCAGCCCCCGCCACCGCCGCCGGCCTCGACCGGTCGAAGGCCCAGGCCCTCGTCGACGGCTTCTATGCCATGCTCAACAAGCCGGCGGGCAAAGACATCGCCGCCCTCGCCGGCACCGTGCTCGACCCGGACTGGAAGAGCTATGCCAGCGACACCGACTTCAAGGGCCGCGACGCCTTCGTCAAGCAGGTGATCGGCTTCGGCAAGCTCATTCCGGATCTCACCTGGACCGTCAAGGAGGTCCTCGTCGACGGCGATCGCATCGTCGTCCGCAGCACGGCCAGCGGCTCACCGACCGGCCCGCTGTTCGGCGTGGAACCCCAAGGCCGCAGCTTTTCGATCATGACGATCGATATCCACATCGCCAAGGACGGCAAGCTGGTGACGGCCCACCATATCGAGGACTGGGCGAGCGCGCTGCGCCAACTGTCCGGCAAATGAGCCGGGCCGCGATCAGCTCAACGGCATCATGACGTGCGCGGCGAAAGCCGGGCGCGTCGCCAGCCGGGCGAGCCACGCCTGCAACGCCGGCAGGTCTGGCCGCTCGATCGGCAAAGCCGTCCAGCGATAGGCAGCGGCGCCGACCGGAATGTCCGCCACCGTGAAGGCATCCCCCATCACGTACGAGCGCCCGGCCAGATGGTGGTCGAGCACCCGCATGGCGCCTTCCACGCTCGCCGCCGCCCGCGCCAGCGCGGCCGCATCGCGCTCGCCGGGCGGCGTGCGGATCAGTCCGAGGAACAAGGGACTGAGACCGATCATCGGCGTCGTCTGCTGCCAGTCCATCCACTGTTCGACCATGGCCCGGCCGGCAAGCCCCGTCGGCATCAGCGTCCCCGATGCATGCTTGGTCGCCAGGTAGCGCACGATCGCATTGGATTCCCACAGCACCACCCCATCGTCCTCGATGGTCGGCACCAGCCGGTTGGGATTGAGATCGCCGTAGAACGGCTCGCCCACCACGCCGAAACGCATGCCGGCATCGACTCGCTCGTGCGCGAGGCCGAGTTCGCCGACCGTCCACATGACTTTCTGCACATTGATCGAGTTGATCCGACCCCAGATCTTGAGCATGACCAACCCGTTCCTCAGTTGCGGATCAGATAGACGGGGCTCGACCACATGCGGTGGCCGTCCTCCTGCTGGACGCGGACGTAGAGCCGCGTATCGCCGCCCGGCCGCACCTTGACCGTGCGCCGCAACCGCATCTGCCGTTCGCCCATCACGTCGGGGAGCCGTTGCAGTTCGATGCGCCGCTCGAGGCCGCCGGCCTCGAACACCAGCGGCTCGACACCGAGCGCGGCGATATCCGCCCCGCCCGATACGGGCTTCGTCTCGAAGGCGATGCGTCCGGCCCCGGCGTCGGCCAGCCACAGGTCGATGCCGCCGTAGTTGCCCGTGGTCACCGCATTCCAGACGACCGACGTCGCATCCTGGTGCTGGATGCCGCGATCGAGGTTCCAGTTGTTGACGACCGCCGTTGCACCGATCGCGTTGCCGTCGATCGACAACCGGCCGTCCCACGTCGTCGTCCGCGCCCGCCCGCGATACTCAGCCCCCGTGTAGACGAGCCGCACGCGCCGGCCGAGGTCGGCGGCCGTGTAGGGCCGCACGGTCTCCAGCAGCTCCAGGCCGTCGAAAATGTCGATCCGCTCGATCGGCGCCGACCCGCAGACGTCGATCGCCAGTTCCGCGCTGTCGTCGCTGACGCGGGCGATGTCGCCCATCATCAGCCCACGGCTGCGCCCGACCGGGCCGTCCCCCGTCGCCGGATCGGCGACGAACAACTCGCCCGGCGTCGCCAGCGTCACCGCAACGTCGAGCAGCGCCCGGTTGCCGCTCGTCGCATAGTGATGGCGCCGGCGCATCGCGTCGAAGATGGCGTCGCGGTCGAGGCGCGCGGCGAGGAAGCAGGTGAGCCCACCGTAGCTGCCGAAGAACGAGGCGCCCGGATAGCAGGCCCCCGGCCGGCCCTTGTGCCCGTCGGAGTTGCCGACGATGCCGACCCGGTAGCCCTTCTCGAAGGCATCCCGGACGATCCATTCGAATGTGCCCCACGCCGAGTGGACCTCCACCGCCGTTTCCAGACGCACGTCGTGGGCATAGGTGATGTCGGCGTAGCGCCCGCCGACGTGAGCGGCCACCACACAGTCGCGGCCCTGCAGCTTGCGGAACAATTCGTGGGCGTCGTGCGCGTCCTCGCGCTCGTCCGCCATGTCGCTCGCATCCGCGATCTGGGCGTGCGAGGAGCGATGGATGGTCTCGTCCTCGTGTCGGAAATGCACGTTGCGGTCGCCGCCGACGGCCGTATTGGCGGACCACTCGTAGCCTGGAATGCACACGAAGCGGCCCGGCTCGTCGAACGCGCGCGTCAACTCGTTCAACGCGCGCCAGAACTGGCCGGTGATCTGGAAGTCGTTGCCCTGGTGGCCCATCACGTCGACGTGCGCCTTGTCGCGCCCGAACGCGAAGTAATCGCGCGCCGAGTTGGTGCCGAGCGTCTCGTCCGATTGGCCATGGGTGTCGCCCCAGTAGTGCACGAGACCCGCGTCCGCCGGCACCACCTCGAGCGGATTGGTCCGGCACAGCGGGCGCCCATCGGACCCGACCACGGCGATCTCGATCGCGCCCGGTTCCTCGACCGTCAGACCCTCGAGACGCGCGCCGAAATGGCCGCGCACGAGTTGCACCGCCTCGGGTAGCCCGGCGATGGGACGCGAGGGCTGCAAGACGACCCTGTCCGTCATCAGATCGGACGGATTGCCCCATTTGTCGTCGATCTTGAGCGCCAGCGCGAACGGCTGTCCGGCCCGCACCCGCGTCGGCAGGATGGCCCGCCACTGCACGCCGGGTCCCGGCACGATGGCGATCCGCGGACTGTCGACGACCGCCACGTAGTCGTAGGTCGCGATCGGATCGGCGAACAGGCGGAACTCGAACGCGCTCTCGCAATAGGTCTGCATGCGGAGTCCCGGGGAACCCTGCCGCCGGTCGCCGAAGCGGATCGTGATGGTGTCGCCCGGCGCCAGGAAATCCTTGACCACGCCGATGTACAGCGAGCGGCTCCACGGCCGGATGTTGCGCTTGAACTCCCATTTGCACTCGAGCGTGGCGCCGTTCGAGGCCTCGACGGTGGTGTAGCCGGCCGCCTTCGGATCGGTGAACTGCACCGGCCCGAAATCCGTGGCGAACCGGAAACCGATCTTGATCGAACCGGTATCGTCGACCCCGAACCGCCCCGCCGTGTAGACGAGCGTGAAGCTCTGCCAAGACCCGGCCTCGACGGCCCCCGACGGCTCCAGCGTCGCCGTGCCCATCAGCTCGGGTCGGAAATCGGAATATGGCACGACAGGTCCCCTCGTCTGGATCGCGATGGCGGCGGCGTCACCCCTGCCGTGGCGTCGCCGGCATGCCGAACGCCTCGGCAATCAGCCGGTAGCTCTCGCGGCGCACGGCCTCGTCGAAGGCCCAGGTGACGATCACCATTTCGTCGATCGACAGCCGGCCCGCCAGATCCTCGATCGCCGCAGCGACCTGCCGCCCGGTGCCGACGAACGGCGTGCGCCGGTACTCGTCCATGCGCATCCGGTCGGCATCCGTATAGGCATGCGCGGCCGCTGCCTCCGGCGCTTCGAGCGGCAGGAAGTGGCCGCGGTCGCGGTGCAGCCGGAACCGCGCACGCGACGTGAACTGATGCTGCGCCTCCGCCTCCGTGGCCGCCGCCAGCGCCCAGATGCACAGCGCGGTGTGCGGTTTGGGATGGCGCGCGCTCGGCTTGTAGAGCTGACGGTAGAGCTCGATCGCTTCCGGTCCGCCCCGCCCGTCCGTGAAGAACCACGCGAAGGCGTAGGGGAGGCCGAAATGCGCGCCGACCTGCGCGCCGTAGTCGGAGCTGCCGAGCAGCCAGACCTCCGGCACAGTGTCGCCCGCCGGATAGGCCTTCACCGTGGCGAACGGGTGGCCGTCCGCCAGCGGAGCCCCCGACACCCACGCCATCAGGTCCCGGACGTCGCCGGGGAACGCGGCCGGCCGTTCGCCCGCCAGCGGATTGAGCGCATACGCGGTGCGCCCGTCGGAGCCGGGCGCCCGGCCGAGCCCCAGATCGATCCGGCCCGGCGCGAGCGCCTCCAGCACGCGGAACTGCTCGGCCACCTTGTAAGGGGCATAGTGGGGCAGCATCACCCCGGCGCTGCCGATCCGGATCCGCTCGGTCGTCGCCGCGATGGCCGCCATCAGCACTTCGGGCGCCGAGCCGACGATGGTCTCGTTGGCGTGATGCTCCGACACCCAGAAGCGGTGATAACCGAGCGCCTCGCAGTGACCCGCCAGCGCCAGCGTATCGCGGATGGACTCGCCATGCGGCCGCCCGAGACGCGCCACCGACTGGTCGAGAACCGAAAGCCGAACCCGCATGACGACCCCTGCACCGGTGCTTCCCGTCCACAATAGCGTGCAACACGCCAGCGCGGCACGGACCGAAGGTCGCGCGCCGGCCAGCGGGCCGCTGCCGCCCGGGCCGCCCTACTTCAGCATGTTCGGCACGATCAGCCGCGGCAGGAACAGGCAGATTTCCGGCCAGATCACCAGTGCCGCCAGCACCACCATCATCGGGACCAGCATGATCAGTGTATCCTTGATGGCGTATCGTAATCGGACGCCCGCCACCGAACACGCGATCATCAGGCACAGACCATAAGGCGGCGTGACCAGCCCGAACGCCAGCGCGACGATCGAGATGATGGCGAACTGCACGGGATGCAGATCCACCGACTGGGCGAGAGGCTGCAGCACCGTGCCGACGATGATGATCGCCGGAATGGCGTCGAGGAAGCAGCCGACCACCAGGAAGCAGAACACGATGAAGAAGCCCGCCGCGATCGGCCCCATGCCCCACGTCGACACGTTGGCCAGCAGCGTTTCGGGGATCTTGTAGAACGCCAGCAGCCACCCGAAGGCACTCGCCGTGCCGACGCAGAACAGCGCAACCGACGCCAGCCGCCCGGTGTCGAGCAGCGCCTTGTACAATTCCTTAGGCCCGACCTCGCGGTAGACGAACGCCGACAACGCGATCGAGTAGAGCACCGCGATGGCCGCCGACTCGGTCGCCGTGAACCAGCCGAGCAGGATGCCGCCGACGATGATGAACGGCGTCATCAGCGCCGGGATCGAGTGCCAGACGGCGCAGCGCATATCCCGCCACGTCGCGCGCGGATAGGTCGGATAGCCGCGCCGCACCGCGTACATGTGCACGGTCACCATCTGCGCACCGGCGATCAGCAGACCGGGCACGATGCCGGCCAGATACATGGCGCCGATCGAGGTCGAGATCAGACCGCCCCACACGATCATGAGAATCGAGGGCGGGATGACCACCGCGAGCACGGCCGAGACGGCGGTGATCGCGATCGAGAACGAGAGATCGTAGCCTTCCTTGGTCTGCGCATCGATGAAGATCTTCGACTGGCTGGCCGCGTCGGCCGTCGACGATCCGGAGATGCCGGCGAAGAAGACGGAGAGCACCACGTTGATCTGCGCCAGCGAACCCGGCCAATGTCCGACCAGCGAGCGCGACAGCGTGACGAGGCGGTCGGTGATGCCGCCGATGCTCATCAGGTTGGCGGTGAGCAGGAAGAACGGCACCGCCAGCAGGATGAACGAGTTGTAGGCGTTGAACGTCTCCTGGGCGAGCATCATCATCGACAGCCGCGGCTCGATCAGCAGCGACGGCAGGCACGCGAGACCGAGCGCGAAGGCGACGGGAATGCGCAGAATCAGCAGAAATCCGAAAGTCCCGAACAGCAGCGCCGCCGCCTCGCCCGCTGACAGAACGTTGCCCGTCATTGTCCCTCGCCCCCGAGCAGAATTTTTGCCTCATCGACGATCTGCTCGCCGGCGAAAACGAACCAGGTGAACCCCGCCACGGGCCATGCCACGTGGATCAGCCACAGCGGCAAGTCGGCGAGCTCCGAGGTGCGCCACCACGCGAACCGCGTGAACTCGATGCCAGCCCACACGAACACCAGCGCCAGCGCCAGAATGCCGAGCCGCGCGACGATCCGCACCGCAGCTTCCTTCCGGCGCGACAGGTGCGGCCACACGTCGACCTCGAAATGCTGGGCCTCACGCACGCCGATCATGGCGCCGATCATGATCGTCCAGATGAACAAGAAGCGCGCCAATTCCTCGGTCCAGATGTAGGATGGGATGAAGGCCGTGTAGCGCGAGATGATCTGCAGGGTGACGGGAATGATCAGGATGCCGACGCCGGCCGCCATCAGGATTTCCAGCAATTTGGCGTAACCCGCCGTCACGCGCCGCCACAGGCTCGTTGGTTGCTCGACCATGGATCCTCGAATTGTCGGTCGGGAATGTCGCCACGGAGCCGGCGGGCTCCGTGGCGCATCAACGGCACGATTACATGCCGACGATTTTCGCGAAGATGGCTTCGGCGCCGATCTCCTTGGCGTAGGCTTCCATGACCGGATCGACGAGCTTCTTCATCTCGGCGCGTCCGCTGAACGCGATGCGCTTCAGCTTGCCGGCCTTCTCGAGCGCCTCGAGTTTCTGTGCGTCCTCGGACGACTCGATCTGGCGGCCGTAGGCGCCCGCTTCCTTGCCCGCCTTGAGGACGGCATCCTGCAAGTCCTTCGGCAGCGACTTGAACGTCTTGCCCGAGAAGCAGATCGGCCGGATGGTGATCGCGTGCTCGGTCATGACGAGGTTCGGCGCCACCTCGAAGAACTTCATCGATTCGACGCCGGCCGCCTCGTTCTCGCCCGCGTCGATGACGTTGTTCTGGATGGCGTTGTAGACTTCGTTGTAGGCGATCACGGTCGGCGACATGCCGGCCGCCGCGAAGGTCTTCGACCAGATCGGCGCACCCTGCACACGCACCTTCAGACCCTTGATGTCGGCCAGCGTCGCCTTCGGCTTGTTGATGAAGATGTTGCGCACGCCGCCACCCGCATAGCCGATGAGCAGGACATCCGCCTTCTGCGCGATCTCGTCGGCCACGGGCTTGAGCACGTCCGCGTCGAGAACCTTGTTCCAGTGCGCCAGGTCACGGAACAGGAACGGCGCGTCGATGAACGGAGCGGCCTTGGAGAACGTCGACATGTGCGCGGGCGAGACGATGCCGTAGTCGACCGCTTTGCCCTGCGCCATGTACTCGAAGTACTGCTTCTCGAGACCAAGCGCCGAGTTCTTGTGCAGAACGAAGTTGACCGCCTTGTTGTAGTATTTCTTGACCAGTTCCTCGAACTTCACCAGCGCCTTGGTGAAGGCGTGGTCGTCGTTGAACTGCACGGCCCCGTTCAACGTCACCGTCGTCTGCGCTTGCACGATCGCCGGCATGCCGATGACGCCGGCCGTGGTAGCAGCACCAAGCCCACCCAGAACCTGTCTGCGGTTGAACATCGCTTCCTCCCTTAGTGTCGTTATCGGCGCGGTTGGCCCTCGCCTTTTCGCACTATGGCAGAACATCGCGGATCGCAAAAGGTTGTACGACGACTTCGCGGCGCACAATCGTCAGGCGCCGTGTGCATAGCAATCGATTGCGCCAGTCTCGCCGAATCAACCTGTGGAATGCGTGCGAAACCTCGCCACGGCCCCCCGCGGCCCGGACGTTGAGCGCTACAGTCTCCCCATGGCGAGGCCGGCATTCCGATCTCGCCCGCGTGCGTCGCGTCCCCGTCCGTTGTGTTTGCGTGTTTCACACCCTGCGATGGGCCAGCCCGGCTGGTCCGTCGCCGTCGACCGCACTCCAACGTCGGCAGCGATCCGACCCGAGCACGACACCATGACAACGATCGACGACACCGCGCCGCTGACGGCCGACCTCGACGCCGGCGAAGACTGCGGGCTCGAACTCGTCCGCCTGCGCGCCGTCGATGCCGTCGAGCGTGCGTTTCCGCTGATTGCGCGGGAAACCGTGTTCGAGCGAACCCCCCACGCGGCCATCACCATGCGCCTGCACGTGGCGCAGCTCGCGCGCGAACTGGCGCTGTGGGCCGAAACAGCCCGCCGCATGCAGTTCGGCCATGTCGCGTCGAGCGAGTTCGTGAGGGCGTGCGCCGGTTACCGCCGCTTCGCTCAGGTGTTCTTCGCCACCACCGCCACGCTCAATCTCGCCATCGAGCGGTGCGAAGAGCCGGCCCGCAGCGACCTCGCCAACTTGCTCGACATCGGGCTGTCCGTGCTTTGCACGCTCGCGTCGGTCGAGCAGGCCGCGCCCGAGTTGGCGGACGATGGCGCCCGCGACGGCGACGACCGCAAACCGCACCACCGCCCGCGATGAGGCGGCGCTCCGTCAGGGCGCCGTACCGAAGGTCTTGTGCAGCACCTTGTCGCCGGCCTTGAGGCCAAGCGCCTCCGCGGCCCCGCCCGCGAGCTCGAGAACCGCGACGACGGCCCCCCGCGAGGCGATGATCCGCTCGTTCAGCGGCTCGGCCTTCACTTCGATGCGATGGACCGTCCCGTCGGCGCGGATGAACACCATATCGAGCGGAATGTAGGTGTTCCGCATCCACATGGTGATCTCCTGCGGCGTGCCGTAGGGAAACAGCATGCCGCGGTTCATCGCCAGCGACGTGCGGAACATCAGCCCCATCGATTTCTGCTGAGCCGTCTCGGCGATCTCGATCGTGATCTCGTGCCGGCCCGACGCCGTGACCAGGGTCAGGCGGTCTTCCTTGAACTGGGCGCGCGCACTCGAAGCCATCATCGCGCCGATCATAGCGCACCACAGAATCAAAAGAGCCGCCATCCGGGCGGCTCCTAGACGATTTGCTGAGCGTAACGTCACGGTGCCTCTTCCCCGTCGCCGAGTGGAGGTAACTATCGTCGATTTTCGCGCCCGGCGCTATCGCGCGCGGTGCGTCTCAGTGCTGCGACGGCAGATTGCTCTGCGCGCCGTCCGGGCGCAGCTCAGCCGCCATGCAGCCCTTGTGGCCATGTCCCCAGCGCACCTGGACGATCTGCCCCGGACGCAGTTCGGTGAACCCGAAGCGCCGCAGCGTCTCCATATGGACGAACACGTCCGGAGTGCCCTCGCCGCGCGTCAGGAAGCCGAAGCCCCGGACCCGGTTGAACCACTTCACGAGCGCCCGCTCCCAGTCGCTCTCCGGCTCCACGACGACGTGGGTCCGTTGCGGCAGCTGAGACGGATGAATCGCCGTGCTCTCGTCCATGCTGAGGATGCGGAAGGCCTGTAGCCCCTTCGGGCGCTTCAGAACCTGACAGTGAACCCGAGCGCCCTCGTACGCTGTGGGGAAGCCTCCGGCACGCAGGCTCGTCACGTGAAGAAGCACATCAGCGTGCCCGTTGTCGGGAACGATGAAGCCATAGCCCTTCGACGCGTCGAACCACTTGATGGTGCCTGCAATCTCGAAAACCTCGAGACCCGCTATGTCTTCTAGTCCTTCGCCGGCATAAGCCGACTGTGCCATGTCCGCAAATTGCGGAGGCAACTTGGAATCCCCCATCGGATACCCCGCTTACATTCTCACTTGAATTCGCACTGCACGTGTCGCACCGCGTGACCCGAACGCCCTCACGAACCGGGTCAGCGGTTTTGACTGGCTCAACCATACGTTCAGCACCACCGTCCGCCCAAGCGATTTCTATGACGCACCTCCGTCCGTGCGCGCCGGACATCCGGATACGTACAGAGCACGACATGTTAAGTCTTTGGCAAAATTTGTATTTTTTAAAAAACTCCACACTAGTCGACGGCGGTCGTCACGCCGCATTGAACAGCGTACATTCGCACCCGTGGACAACTATTCCCAAGCCTCGGAGCTTTTTTTTCTTCAAGTGATTCGCACCGGCAGGCCGTGTCGAAGCGGGGCTCTGCGCCGCGTTCGGATGCCGCCTCGGCCGAACCGTCCACACCCATATCCACACGCGGCCACACCCGCCGCCCCCCGCGCCCGACTCACATCGCCGGATGACAGCGACGGCCAGAGAAAGTATGCGTCTTCCTCGACACTTGCAGCGTCAAACCGAGTTTGTGCGCCGCAGCGGCGCCCGGTGACCAGAGGAGCGACGGATGAGATATCTTCATACGATGGTGCGGATCAGCAACATCGACGAAAGCCTGGACTTCTACTGCAACAAGCTCGGCATGACCGAGGTGCGCCGCGTCGACAACGAAGCCGGCCGCTTCACGCTCATCTTCCTCGCCGCGCGCGACGACGTGGCCGCCGGCAAGGCAACCCGCGCCCCACTCGTCGAGTTGACCTACAATTGGGACCCCGAGGCCTACAGCGGCGGCCGGAATTTCGGGCATCTGGCCTACGAGGTCGACAACATCTACGAGACCTGCGACCGCCTCCAGAAGAGCGGCGTGACCATCAACCGGCCGCCGCGCGACGGCCGGATGGCGTTCATTCGTTCGCCCGACGGCATCTCCATCGAGATCCTTCAGAAGGGCGAGTCGCTGCCCAAGCAGGCCCCCTGGCTGTCGATGCCTAACACCGGAACCTGGTGAGCGGCCGGAGGCGTGGCGCATGAGCAACGGACCGGACACCCCCCGCAAGATCGACCCCAAGGACGTCGCCGCCGGCAACGCCTTGGGGACCGCGCAACGGTATGGCTCCGGCGTGTTCCGCCGCCGCCGGGCCGAAGCCGCGGGCGGCGCCACAGGCACCGCCCAGAGCCGAGCGCGCGCGCCGTCCACCGGCAGCCGGTTGCTCACGGCGTTGATTTTCCTCGCCGTCCTGATCGCCATGCTGGTGCTCATGGTTCGGGCCGGCTGAGCACACCAGATGCAATCTAAGGTAGTTGTGGTGGGCGGCGGTCCGGCCGGCCTGATGGCCGCCGAGGACCTCGCCCGCGCGGGCCTCGCCGTCACCGTCTACGACCGCATGCCGACGCTCGGCCGCAAATTGCTGATCGCCGGGCGCGGCGGCCTGAACCTGACGCACGGCGAGCCACTCGACACCTTTCTTTCCAGGTACGCCGACGCCACGCCTTGGCTCACCCCGCTGATCCGCGGCTTTCCGCCCGAGCAGTTGCGCGCCTGGGCCGAGGGTCTCGGCCAGGAGACGTTCGTCGGCTCCTCGGGCCGCGTCTTCCCGCGCGCCATGAAAGCGTCGCCGCTGCTGCGCGCCTGGCTCGCCCGCCTGGCCGGCCTCGGCGTCACGTTCCGCACTCGCCACCGCTGGGTCGGCTTCGACCCGTCCGGCGCGCTCCGCTTCGAGACCGGCAGCCCGCCCGAGACCATCACCGTGCCGGCCGACGCCGTCGTCTTGGCCCTCGGCGGGGCGAGCTGGCCCCGGCTCGGCTCAGACGGCGCCTGGACGGCGATCCTCGCCGCCGACGGGGTCGCCATCACGCCGCTCGCCGCCTCCAATACCGGCGTTCTGATCGACTGGTCGCCGGCCGTCCGCGAGCGCTTCGCCGGCCTCCCCCTGAAGCGGATCGCGGCCACGATCGGCGATGTCACCGTTCGCGGCGAGGCGGTCATCACGGCCCGCGGCCTCGAAGGCGGCGCCATCTACGGGCTGTCCGCCGCCCTCCGCGCGGCGCTGGCCGAGACCGGGACGGCCACGCTCACCCTCGACCTGCGGCCGGACCTCACCACCGCGGCGCTGGCCGACCGCCTCGCCCGCAGCCCCGCCAAGCAGTCGCTCGCCTCCCGCCTCGCCAAGGCCGCCCGCCTCTCCCCCGCCCAGGCGGCGGCGCTGCGCGAGGGCGCCCCGGCCGGTGGCCTGCCGCGTGAGCCGCTGGCCCTCGCCACCGCCATCAAGGCGAGCCCGCTGCGCATCACCGGCCTCGCCGGGCTCGACCGCGCCATCTCGACCGCCGGCGGCATCCGCCGGGACAGCGTCGACGGGTCCCTGATGCTCGAGGCCCGGCCCGGCGTCTTCGTGGCCGGCGAAATGCTCGACTGGGACGCCCCGACCGGCGGGTACCTGCTGCAGGCGAGCTTCGCGACCGGCCGGCGCGCCGCCGAAGGCGTGTGCGCCTGGCTCGGCCACGCCATCCCGCCGCCCCACACCGCCCCGGCCGATGAACCGGAGCCCAACACCCCCGCCGCCGCCGACTGACCGGCGCCAAAGTTATTCTCCGCCTTGTGTCGTCGGGAACAGCCTGACGGCCCCCCTTGCGTGATGATCGCTCATCAGCCGGTACGACCCGGCGCCTCATCGCAAGGAGCCCCCACCATGCAAGGCCAGATCACCAAGTACCGTCCCGACCTCGGCATCGGCGTGATCGCCGCCGAGAGCGGCCACCGCTTCCGCTTCTCGGCCGCGGCACTGGTCAACCCGGACATCAACCTGCTCAACGCGGACGTCGATTTCGAAACCCGCGAAGGCCGCGCGAGCGACGTCATCCTGCTGCGCGGCGATCCGTGGACCGTGTTCGGCGCCGCCTCTCGCGTCTGATCCAGAAGAAAGCAGTGAGTGTCATGATCCGTGCCTTCGATCCGACCGACGTTCCGACCGTCACCCTCGCCGAGATGTGGCTGGTGATGCGCTGTGCCATCGAAGCCGAGCGTGGCCTCGTCCTGGTGCGCGGCGCCACCGCCGACGACATCCGCACCATCGAGGCTGCCTTCTGGCGCGGCTGGCGCGGCGACACCGCCCGCGGCGCCGCCATCCTGCTCCGCTTCTGGCGCCTCGCCGAGGCGTTCGCGGGCCGCCGTCTCAAGGATCGGCTGATGGCGGACGGCTTTGCCGGATTGGAGCCGGCGCTCGCCGCCGCAGCCGGCCTGCGCCTCAACGCCGGTTGGGGCTTTGCCCCCCAGCGCCTGGTCTGGGCGATGGCCCGCCATGGGCGTCCGACCGCTGCCACGTCACGCCGCACGCACGCGCCGATGGCCGAAGCACAACTCGCGGCCTGAACACTGGGCGCGGCCGGCCCCTCAGCCGCCGAGCCCGAGGTCCTTGAACGACACCACCTGGCTGGTCACCACCACCCCGTCCATCCCCTTGAGCTGGAGCTTCAGCTTGCCCTTGTCCCAGTCGATCAGGATCATGCCGAAGTTCTCGGGGTGATAGATGCCGCTGATCAGCGGCGGCAGCCGCTCGTCCTTCGACGGACCGTACGACCGGTTCAGCGAACTCGACGTCACCTCGTAGAGCGGAAATTTGAGCGGCCCGTCGATTTTGTACATCGCGCTGGAGTGGCGATCTCCCGAGACGATGACGACGCCTTTGGCGCCGGTGTCGCGGATCAGGTCGATCAGGCGCTGGCGCTCGCGCGGCAGGTTGCCCCAACGTTCGAAGCCGTGCCCCTCGGCCAGCACCTGCACGCTCGACACCAGGATGCGGATCTCGGCCGGTTTGCGAAGCTCGCCGGCGAGCCACCGCCACTGCGCTTCGCCGAGCATCGTCTTGCCCGGCGTATGATCGGGCTCGTAGCGGCCCCAGAAGGGGAATTGGTCGCCCTTCCGCCGCAGCTCGGAGCGGAACGAGCGGGTATCGAGAACCAGAACCTGAACACGCCGGCCTTCGGGCCCGAACATGCGGCTGTAGTAGACGCCACGGCCGGGAGGAGCATCCTCCAACTGCCAGAACTCGCGAAACAGCCGCTCCGACGCCTCGCGATGCACGAACGTGGCGCCGCCGTCGTTGAGGCCGTAGTCGTAGTCGTCCCACCCCGCCAGCATCGCGAACGTGCCGCGGGCCTCCGCGAACTCCGGCTGGCGCGCCTGCAGCTGATAGGCCTCGCGCAGCTCCCTGAGGTCAGGGCTCTTGATGTCGCCGTAGACGTTGTCGCCGGTCATCAGGAACAGCTCGGGCCGCTCGGCGATCACCGATTTCCAGATCGGCTGCGGCAACTTCTGATCGAGGCACGACCCGAAACCGATCCGCGTCAGCACCTTGCCGGGCTCGATCGGCAACCAACCCTCGGCAGGCGCCAGCGAGGCCGGCGCCGCCGGGGCGGTCTGCGCGCGCGCCCCGGCGGCAACAAACCCGCACACGCCGACCAGCACCACACCGGCGAGAAACCGCAGCACGAGCCGCCCGGCAAGGGACAGTGGCCGCATCATGGAATCAGCGCGCAACCGGATCTTTCCTTGTGTTGGCCGGGTCGTTCTCGATCGGCGCCAGCGATTGCCCGGCGGCGACCTGCCGGAGCTCGGCCCTCAGCAGCGCGATCTCGGACAGCACCCGGGTGCTGTCGACGTGGACCTCTTCGATCACCTTGGAGTCGCCCTCTTTGGACTGCTGCTGCATGGCATCCACGACGATGCCGATGAACAAATTCAACACCATGAATGTGGCAAACACGATGTAGGGCACGAAAAAGAGCCAGGCCCAGGGATAGACCTCCATGACGGGGCGCACCACGTCCCCCGCCCAGCCCTCGAGCGTCATGATCTGGAAGAACGTGAAGAAGGACGCCCCGATCGTTCCGAAATGCTCCTCGAACCGGTCGCCGAACATCTTCGTCGCCATGACCGCGAACACGTAGTTGATCAGCAGCAGCAGCAGAATGATCGACCCCATGCTCGGGATCGCCGACAGCAGGCTGCCGACGACTCGCCGGACCGACGGGATCGCCGAGATCAACCGCAACGCCCTGAGAATGCGCAGCGCCCGCAGGATGGACAGGTTGCCGCTCGCCGGAAACAGCGAGATCGCCACGATCACGGTATCGAACAGCGCCCACGGATCGCGGAAGAAGCGCCCGCCGTAGGCCACCACCCGCAAGGCCAGCTCGGCGACGAAGAACGCCAGCATCACCTCGTCGGCCAGATGCAGCACCCGGCCGTAGCGCTCCACGATCGAGTCCGCCGTCTCGAGGCCGAGCGTCGCCGCATTCAGCACGATCACGCCGATCACCAGCCGCTCGAACCACGGCTGCTCGATCAGGCGGCGCACATTGGCCCGGAACGCGGCGAAACCGGATGTTGACATGGCGGCATCGGTGCTCATGCGATCTTCCCCCCGGATAGAGCGCCTGTGAGCTAGCCGGACCACGCGGGCCTGCCAAGAGGCCGCGGACTTCGCGGGCGGGGAAGACCCGGAAGTGGCCGCCATCGGTTGCGTCAGAGACACAAGATCCCGGCCGCTCCGGCGGCCAGATCGAGCAGCAGCGCCGGCCCGCGCACCGCATAGAGGTAGACGGCGCCAGCGAGCGCAACCGTCAGGATGGTCCAAACGACGAGCCGGACCGGGGATCTTTCGGCGATCGGATTCATGGTCATCATGGTATCCGCTGCCGCCCCAGCCGTGAAGCCCGCTCCTCGTCCGGCTGGCCGCACCACCCTCGCCTCACTCGGCCGGCGCCGCCGCCAGCCGCGCCACCGGACGCTCCCGGATCGGCAGATGCACCAGCGCGGCGAACAGGCCGAGCCCCACCGAGATCCACCACATGGCGTCGTAGGACTTGGTCATGTCGAACAGCAGGCCGGCCATCCAGGCTCCGAGGAACGAGCCGACCTGATGGGAGAAGAACACGATGCCATACAGCATGGTCATCCAGGTCGGCCCGTAGAAGGTGGCGACCAGGCTCGAGGTCAGCGGCACCGTCGACAGCCAGAGCAGGCCGAGCGCCGCGCTCAGCACGATCACCAGCGTCGGCGTCACCGGCAGGAACAGGAAGCACACGAACACCGCCGCCCGCGCCAGATAGATGAGGCTCAGCCCGTAGCGCTTCGGCAAATGCTTGCCCCACACGCCGGCCGCGTAGGTGCCGGCCAGGTTGAACACGCCAACCAGCGTCAGCGCCGTCACCGCGACGGCCGGGTCGAACCCCTTGTCGGCCACGTAGGCCGGCAGATGGATGCCGTAGAACACGAGGTGGAAGCCGCACACGAAAAAGCCCGCGTTGAGCAGCCAGAAGCTCGGATGCGCGAACGCCTCGGCCAGCGCCGCGCGGGCCGATTGCGGCTTGGTCTGAACCTTCAACTGCGGCTTGCCGCTGATCGGCAGCGCGAGCGGAAGAATGAGTGCAGTCGTGCCCGCCAGCACCAGCAGGCTCGCGTGCCAGCCGATCGCCTCGATGACGAGGTGCGTGTAAGGCAGCGCCAGGAACACGCCGATGCCACTGCCCATGCCGAGCCGGGCGATGGCGGCGGCCCGCAACTCCGGCGGCGCGTTGCGCGCAACCACGCCGACCAGCGCGTTGACGCCGGTGCCGGCGACGCCGAGACCGAGCAGCAGCCCCGACAGGTAGAGGTGCATCTCGGTCGTCGCCAGATACATGACGATGAACCCGGCGCCCGTTGCCAGCGCCCCGCACGCCACCACGCGGCCCGACCCGACCCGGTCGGAGAACCCGCCGGCGAACGGCGCCGCCATCCCCCAGGTGAGGTTGGCAATGGCGATCGCAAGGCCGAACGCCTCGCGGCCGATTTTCAGCTCGGTGGTGAGCGGATTCATGTAGAGCCCGAGCACCTGCCGCAGGCCCATGGCGATGCCCGCCACCGCCGCACAGGCGAGGATGACCATCCACAGCGGCCGTGGCGCTGTCGAACCGGGGGACGTCGTCATGGGCGCACCTTGAGATGAATTCCGCGCAGCAATACCCGGATCGGCGCGCCGGGGCACACTAGTTTTTTGACCAAGATCAATAAAGAAAACTCATCCGTGTCGCGCCAATTCCACCACCGACCGGCCGAGTGGGCCGACCCCGCCGCTGCCGTCGAGCCCGCGAAGTCCGCTGTCGATCCGCCACCCGCCGGCCGTGCGGCGGATCGCGTGGAGCCCGTAGCGCGCCCCGTCGCCGTGCCCCGCCAGCGCCATGCTACCGGACGCGATCCCGCACACCAGGGCCCGCCCGGACGCTGTTTCGAAGGTCGCCACCATGTCGCGATGATTGTGGCCGTGCAGGACCATCTCGACGCCGACCGCCCGCAGCATCGCCGCCAGCGCCGCCGCGTCCCTGAGATTGCGCCCGCGCCGCGCCTGCCCCGGCAGCGGCGGATGATGGATCAGCACGCAGCGGAACAGGCCCTGCCGCCGGGCCGCGTCCAGCAGGTCCCGGGCCGCCGCGATCTGGCGCGCGCCGACCTGCCCGGAGGCGACGAACGGCGGCGTCGGCTCGGCCGAGTTCAGCGCCACGATCGCCAGATCGCCGCGCCGGCGCAGGAACGGAAACCCGTCGACCGGCCCGTTCTCCCCGCCGTCCCCGCTCATGTACGGCTGCCACCGCGCGATGCCCGCGTCGCGCCAGAGCCGGGTATAGATGTCGTGGTTGCCCGGAATGACGGTCACGTCCTCGGGGCGGCCGAGCGTGGCGAGCCATTGCGCCGCCGCCGCATGCTCCGCCGGCAGTCCGACGTTGACCAGATCGCCGGTGAGCGCGATGTGATCGGGCCGGTGCGCCGTGAGATCGGCCAGCACGGTGCCCCACGCCTCGGCGCTGTGCAGCCGCTTGCGCTTGCGGTGCCAGTTGAGCAGACCGAGCCCGCGCTTCACGTTCCAGTCGACGAGGCGCAGCGGGGGTATGGGCCCCAGATGCAGGTCCGAGACGTGCGCGATCGTGGTGTCCGACATCGTTCCCCCGGCCATTCGGCCCGATGTAGCATAGAGACCGGCCGTGGCCGATGCCGAGTGAGGTGACATGCCCCCCGAGCCGAGATCCAGGCGCCTCGTGCGCCGCGCCGTGACGCGCGGCTTCCAGACCTATTGGCGCCTCACCCGCGGCCTCACCGTCGGCGCGCAGGGACTGGTGGTCGATGCCGACGACCGCATCCTGCTGGTCCGCCACACCTACCGCCCGGGCTGGCATTTCCCGGGCGGCGGCGTCGAACGCAACGAGACCGTCGAGACCGCGCTCGCCCGCGAACTGGCCGAGGAGGCGGGCGTCCACGTCGAGGCGCCGCCGGAGTTGTTCGGCCTGTACGCCAACTTCCGCGCCTTCCCGTCCGACCACATCGCGTTGTTCGTCGTACGCCGCTTCGCGCGGCCGGCCGTTCCCGCGCCCAACAAGGAGATCGCCGAAGCCGTCTTCTTCCCGCGCAACGCGCTGCCCGACGGCACCATCGCCCCCGTGCACCGCCGGCTCGCCGAATGGCAGGGCGGCCTGCCGAAAAGCGCCGCGTGGTGACGTTGTGGACCCCGTGGGACCATCATGCTATGCGGCGCCCACCGACTGCGGGGAGTTACGCCTTGGCCGATCACCGACGACGCCCTGACTTCTGAGGTCCCGCGCACCGACGCGGGTTGTCCCCGCCGCCGTGTGCGGCTCCTTCGGCGCTCTCGGAGCCAGACATGTCCCCCACCGCCATCGTGCGCCCCGCCGCGCCAGCCGATCTGCCCGCCATCCGGCTGCTGCACGACCGCACGTTCGGGCCGGGCTGTTATGCCCGCACCGCCTATCGCATCCGCGAGGGCATGCCCCCGCTGTCGCCGTTCTGCCTGGTCTCCTACCTCGACGGCGAACTGGTCGCCGCCGTCCGCTTCACCCCGATCACCATCGGCGGCCGGCCGGGCGCGCTGCTGCTCGGGCCGCTCGCCGTCTCGGCACCCTACGCCGGCCAGGGCTACGGCAAGGCGCTGGTCGCCGCCGGTGTCGAAGCCGCCCGCGCCGCCGGTCGCACGCTGGTGCTGCTCGTTGGCAACGAAAGCTACTATGCTCGCTTCGGCTTCGTGCGCGTCACGCGCGGCCAGATCATCCTGCCGGGCCCGGTCGACCCCGACCGGCTGCTCGCGGTCGAAACGACGCCGGGCGCCCTCGCGACCGCCCACGGTACCGTCGCCGCCGAACGCACCGGGTAAGCCCGCGGAGGACACCCCGTCATGACTTCGCCGCCGGCCAGGCGCTCCGATCCGATCACCGGCATCCTGTGTCTGGTCGGCGGGCTTGCCGTATTCTCGCTGCAGGACCTCGTGGTCAAGCTGCTGGCCGGCACCTATCCGGTCCACCAGGTGCTGGCCACCCGCAGCCTCACCGCGCTGCCGCTGTTCCTGTTGCTCGCTTGGCGCGACGGCGGGCTCGGCCAACTCGCCACCGGCAACCTCGGCGCCATGTTCCTGCGCGGCGCCATCATGTTCTTCGCGTTCACCTGCTACTACCTCGCGCTCGCCGCCCTGCCGCTAGCGACCTCGGTGGCGCTGTACTTCACCGCGCCGCTGTTCATCATGGTGCTGACGGTCTGGCTGCTCGGCGAGCCGGTCGGCCGGACACGATGGGCCGCCGTGCTCCTGGGCTTCGTCGGGACGATCGTCATCGTGCAGCCGGGCGCCGGGCTGTTCGACCTGGCCGTGGTCCTGCCGATCCTCGCCGCCTTTTTCTACGCCGTCGCACAGATCGTCGCCCGCCGCTACGCCGCCAGCGGCAACGCCGTCACCTTTTCCTTCCACGCCAACCTGGGCTTCCTGCTGGGCGCCACGCTGGCCGGCCTGCTGCTCGGCCACGGCGCATTCGCCGATCAGTCCCACCCTTCGCTGGCGTTCCTGCTGCGCCCCTGGACGGTGCCGCCGCCGGGCGATCTGGCGCTGATGATGCTGTGCGGTGTCGTCGCCGCCACCGGATCGACGCTGCTCGCCCAGGCCTATCGGATCGCCTCGCCGCCAGCCGTGGCGCCGTTCGAGTACACCGCGATCGTGTGGAGCGTGCTGAACGGCTACCTGATCTGGAGCGAGCTGCCGGCACCCGCGACCTGGGCCGGCATCGCCATCATCGTCGCCGCCGGCCTCTATGGTCTGCGGGCGGAGCGCCGTGGCAAGCCCACCTGAAACGCGACCGTCCCCGGCCGGACCCGTTCAGTCTTCGAACGGATCCCTCATCAGGATGGTGTCGTCGCGCTCCGGGCTGGTCGACAACAGCGTGATCGGGCACTCGATGAGTTGCTCGATCGTCTTGATGTACTTGACCGCCGGCGCCGGCAGATCGGCCCAAGACCGCGCCCCGCGCGTCGACTGCGTCCAGCCCTGGAAGATCTCGTAGACCGGCTTCACGCGGGCCTGCGCATTGTGCCCTGCGGGCAGGCGGTTGATGCGCTCCCCGTCGAGGATGTAGCCGGTGCAGACCTTGAGCTCCGGGAATCCGTCCAGCACGTCGAGCTTGGTCAGCGCGATCCCGGTGATGCCGGCGACCTTGATGGTCTGGCGCACCAGGCAGGCATCGAACCAGCCGCAGCGCCGCGCCCGCCCCGTCACCGTGCCGAACTCGTGCCCGCGCTCGCCGATCCGCCGGCCGACCTCGTCGTCGAGCTCGGTCGGGAACGGTCCCGAGCCGACCCGCGTCGTATAGGCCTTGGCGATGCCGAGAACGTAGCCGATGGAGCTCGGCCCCATGCCGGACCCGGTCGCCGCCTGCGCCGCCACCGTGTTCGACGACGTCACGAACGGATAGGTGCCGTGGTCGACGTCGAGCAGCGCGCCCTGCGCGCCCTCGAACAGGATGCGGCTGCCATCCCGGCGCGCGCGGTCGAGCAGATCCCACGTGACGTCCATGAACGGCAGAATCGAGGGCGCGATTTCCGTCAGCTCGGCCAGCACCGCCGCCTTGTCGATCTGCGGCTGCCCGAGGCCACGGCGCAGCGCATTGTGGTGCACCAGGATGCGGTCGACCTTCGGGCCGAGCGTGTTCAGGTTCTTCAGGTCCTGCACGCGGATGGCCCGCCGCCCGACTTTGTCCTCGTAGGCTGGCCCGATGCCACGCCCCGTGGTGCCGATCTTGCCTTCGCCGGCCGCCTGCTCACGGAACAGATCGAGTTCGCGGTGCAGCGGCAGGATCAGCGTGGCGTTCTCCGCCACCCGCAGATTTTCCCGGGATATCCGCACGCCCTGCTCTTCGAGCCGCGCGATCTCCTTGGCCAGCGCCCACGGGTCGATCACGACGCCGTTGCCGATCACGCCGAGCTTTCCCGGCCGCACCACGCCGGACGGAAGCAGCGACAGCTTGTAGGTCGTGCCGCCGATGACGAGGGTATGCCCCGCGTTATGGCCGCCCTGGAAGCGAACGACGATGTCGGCGCGCTCCGACAGCCAGTCGACAATCTTGCCTTTGCCCTCGTCACCCCACTGGGCGCCGACAACCACAACGTTCGCCATCGTCTTGCCTTCTCAAAGCACCGGCCTACCACCGGCTCGATCGACCGAGTTGCGGGCCCGGATGGAAGCGGGGCCCGCCGGCCGACATGCGACGGCCCCGGACTGAGCCGGGGCCTCCCCTCTTATAGCGCAGGCGCGGGCGGTTGCTCCAGCAAAGTTGCCCGAATGCACCGATCCGCCGGTCCGACCCGGCACCGGCCCGCCATCAGCGGTAGACGATGATCCGGTTCGCCGGCCAGTTGACCCGGTAACCGAACTCGATCACGCGCTCCTCGTCCGGGTTGAGCTTGTCCTCCCAGGCCAGCACGCCCCGCTTGTCGTCGATGTCGCGCCGTGTCGGCGGCGTGCGACCGAGCAGATCCACCTTGATCTCCTGGTTGAGCGACACCGGGATCTGGTCCTGGACCGAGAACGCGACCGAGCGCTCGTGCATGTTGCGGATGGTGATACGGAAGTTTCGCTCGTCGCTGCGGGTCGACGTCAGCAGGCCCGTCTCCCCGCGCCGCTCGTCACCGACCGCGTGGCGCACCTTGACCAGATCGTCGGCCCCGAAGCCGAGTTCGAAGGACTCGCCGGGCGCCAGCTGCGGCAGCCTGCCGGTCCCCGTGAACGTCCGGTCGCGGAACAGAGACACCGCGCCGGCCTGATAGGGCGCCGATTTCGGCAGCGTGAACTTCGCATACAGGTACGCCTTGGGATCGGACCGCGGCACCGCCCGCACCAGCAACGTCGGCTCCACCGCCTGCTCCTCGACGAAAATGCTCTTGCTCTCGCCGGTCTCGGCGAGCGTCAGCCGGTCGCGCACGACGAACGCGGCGGCGAACGATCCGACCTCGAGGGTCGCGGCGATCTCGGCGGCCGGTACGACCTCGGCCATCGCCTTGTCCCGCTGCTGCTCCAGCCGGTCGGCAAATCCCTCGCGCGACGACCGCACCATGCCGGACGCGGGCGCCGCGGGCGGGGCCGCGGCCACTGGCGACGGCCGGGGCACATCGAGTTGCACATCCACAGTGATCGGCTTGAGCTCGGGCGCCGCCGTGCCGGCTGCCGGTCGCGCGGTCGACAGCGTCACCGCCACCGCGTTCCACGGCTCACCGGTGCGCTGACGCACCGTCGCCCGGCGCACCAGCGTAAGTTTCGGCGCCACGTTGCGTGCGCCGGTCTCGAGGCGCGCGTCATAGAGCGGCTGCCAGCCGGCGTCCGTCACCTGATAGCGCAGCACCAGCGACGCCTCGAGCGGTCCGGCGGCCGCCACGTTGATCTTGACGCGGGTCTGTTCCTGCCGCTTCGGCGCCGTCTGCGCGAGCTGCTTGCCGAGATCCTCGATACGCCGGTCGAGCTCGCGCGCCTTGATCTTGGTCTCGAGCGACTTCTGTTGCGCCTCGGCGTGCCGGCTGCCGATCAGCGTGAAAACCTGCGCCCAGTCCGGCTGCGGACCGGCGCCCGGCCCGCTCGGCGGCACCGTCGGCAGTTGCGCCAAATTCTGCACGAACGTGCGCTGCACCTCGGCCGCCTCGATGATGGCGCCGAGGGCCGCCCGCTCGTCCTTCAGCTTCTCGACCTCGAGCTCGAGCTGCCGGCGCGCCGTCTGGCTCTCACTCTCGCGCAGCACGAAAAAGCGGGCATGGTCGACCGACCCGATGTCGAGCTGCCCGGTTGCCTTGCCCTCGACGCGGATCGACGCGCCGACCGTCTGTGCCGGCAGATCGTTGAACACCACGACGTGCTCGCCGGCCTCGAGCCGCACCTTGGCCCGCCGCACCACCTCGGCGCCGGACGGGTAGATCGTCACCGCGTCGATGGCCGACGTCGCGGTGACTTCCGCCGCGAGCGCCGCCGACGGGGCTCCGAAAACGGCCAATCCCGCGGCCAGCGCCGCACCCGTCCAAGCTCGCATGACCATCCCCCGAGGGTTGCTCCCGGCGCATCATACCGGGGCACACCCGGGCATGCCTAGCCGTGCAATCCTGCAAGAGTTTGACCAGGGCCGGAAAATCGCCTCAGAATTCCAGCCGGTTGGCGCGGACGACATGGGGCAGCGCCGCCACCTTGGCGAGCACCGCGTCCGACACCGCCTCGTCCAGCGAGACGATGCAGATGGCGTCGCCGCCCGGCCGGTCGCGGCCGAGGTTCAGCGTCGCGATGTTGACGCCGGCATCCCCCATCAGCGTGCCGAAACGGCCGATGAACCCCGGCTTGTCGGCATTGCGCACGAACAGCATGTGCGCCGACAGCTCGAGTTCCATGTCGATGTCGCGGATCTGGACGATCCGCGGCCGCCCGTCGGAGAACACCGTGCCCGCCACCGACCGCTCGTAGGCGTCGCTTTTCACGGTCAACCGCACATAGCTGTCGTAGGCGCCGTCGCGATCGCGCGTTGCCTCCTCGACGATGATGCCGCGCTCCTTCGCCATCGCCTGCGACGACACCATGTTGACGCCCTCGGCGAGCTGTGGGCGCAGCACGCCCGCCAGCGCCGCGGCCGTCAGCGCCTTGGTCTTCATGGTGGCGACCTCGCCGACGTACTCGATGCGTATGCCGCGGATCGGCGACTCGGTGAGTTGTCCGGCGAACGAGCCGAGCTGCTCGGCGAGCTTCACGAACGGCGCCAGCCGCGGCGCCTCCTCCGCGGTGATGCTCGGGAAGTTGATGGCGTTCGAGATAGCGCCCTTGAGCAGGTAGTCCGCCATCTGCTCGGCGATCTGCAGCGCGACGTTCTCCTGCGCCTCCATGGTCGAGGCGCCGAGATGCGGCGTGCACACCACGTTCGGCATTCCGAACAGCGCGTGCTCCTTGGCCGGCTCCACCTCGTAGACGTCGAGGGCAACACCTGCGACCTGCCCCGACGCGAGCGCCTTCACCAGCGCCGCCTCGTCGATCAGCCCGCCGCGCGCGCAGTTGATGATGCGCACGCCGCGCTTGGTCGCCGCCAGTGTCTCGGCGTTGAGCACGTTGCGCGTCTTCTCCGTCAACGGCGTATGCAGCGTGATGAAGTCGGCAACCGCCAGCAACTCGGCCAGCTCCACCTTGCGCACGCCGAGTTCGACGGCGCGGTCCTCCGACAGGAACGGGTCGAACGCCACGACCCGCATCTTTAAGCCGACGCCGCGATCCGCGACGATCGAGCCGATGTTGCCGCAGCCGATCACGCCGAGAGTCTTGCCGAACAGCTCGACGCCCATGAATTTCGACTTCTCCCACTTACCGGCCTGCGTCGAGCGGTCGGCGGCGGGGATCTGCCGGGCCAGCGCCAGCATCAGCGAGATCGCGTGCTCCGCGGTGGTGATCGAATTGCCGAACGGCGTGTTCATGACGATGATGCCGCGCGCGG
>JBMOGA010000022.1:0-53159 GCA_049318625.1 Hyphomicrobiaceae bacterium | reverse complement strand
CCTGACCGGCGACGAACTCGACCGTGCCGGCGCTGTCGTAGCCGACCGCCTTGGCCAGCGCGACGGCCTGCTCGCCCATCTTGCGCCGGGTCGGTTCGTCGAGAAGCGGCGACGGCGCCTCCTCGATGACCTTCTGGTTGCGCCGCTGGATCGAGCACTCGCGCTCGCCCAGATAGATGACATTGCCGTGTTTGTCGCCCAGCACCTGGATCTCGATGTGGCGCGGGTTCTCGATGAACTTCTCGATGAACACGCGGTCGTCGCCGAAGCTTGACTTGGCCTCCGAGCGGGCGAGCACGAAGCCCTCTTCGCACTCCTTGCGCGTGTAGGCGATGCGCATGCCCTTGCCACCGCCGCCGGCCGACGCCTTGATCATCACCGGATAACCGATCTGCTCGGCGATGCGGACGGCCTCGACGGGGTCGGCGATCTCGCCGAGATGACCCGGCACGGTCGAAACCTTGGCCTTGGCCGCCGCCTTCTTGCTTTCGATCTTGTCGCCCATTGCGGCGATGGCGCCGGGATTGGGACCGATGAACACGATACCCGCCTTGGCCAGCGCCACCGGGAACGCCTCGCGCTCGGACAGGAAGCCGTAGCCCGGATGCACGGCCTCGGCGCCTGTCTTCTGACACGCCTCCACGATGCGCTCGATGATCAGATAGCTCTGCGCGGCCGGAGCCGGGCCGATGTGGACGGCCTCGTCGGCCATGGCGACGTGGACGGCATCGCGGTCGGCGTCCGAGTACACCGCCACCGTCTGGATCCCCATGCGCCGGGCGGTCTTGATGACGCGGCAGGCGATTTCGCCGCGGTTGGCGATCAGGATTTTCTTGAACATGCGGCGGGTCCCGTGAGGCTCGATGCGGACGGCCCGCTATCTAGACCGCAGCGGGTGGCCGCGTAAACCCGCCGAAGGGCGAGGGGGAGGGCGCACGGGAGTGAAGCCGGGCGGGCCGGTGTCAGGCGGCCGCGGCGATGCGGCGGACCACCGCGTCGAGCGCGGGGTGAATGGTCGGCATCTCGCGTTCGAGATAGGCAATCGCCAGCCGCTCGGCGGCGCTCAACTCGCCGGGCCGCCCAAGGTGCTCGACAAGCCAGTCGATCTCGCCTTGGGTCACTTCCTCGTTGGTGATGATCTCGATGCGCTGGCACTCCAGGCGGGCGAGCGCCCGTTCCTCACTCGACTGCGCCCGATAGAGCATGGCGAGCGTGCCGGCCTGGAAGCACCCGAGCACGTCCATGTAGGCGAGGCCGGGGCCCTCGACCGGCCACGCCTCGCGGCGCAACGCCTGCTCGCGGATCGGCACCGCGAAGCCGGATGCCGCCATCACGACGCTGGCGATCGCCTTAGCCAGCAGATCCGCCCATGCCGCGCTCAGAGGCTGTCCGACGACCGCCGCATCGACGAGCAGCAGAACTTCGGCCTCGGCGCGTGTGACCGGCAGGCAGCCGTCGCCGCCGTAGGCGTAGAGAATGCGGCGAACGAGCTCGACATCGCTCTCCGGCAATTGCCCGGCCGAAGCGTCCTGGAAGCTCCGCAACGGGCCTTGGCCGGTGCGGACCGCAGCCAGCACTTGGCGCAGCGCGAACCGCACGAGGCTTTCCGGCGACCATCGCGCCCGATCCAGAAGTGCGACCAGCAACTCGATTTCGGACTTGGTGGCGACGGTCTCCGGGCCGATCTCGCCGATCAGCCAATCGGCGTTGCGCTTCGTCAGGTAGCCGCGCGGCTCGGTCTCGTCGATGAGAAAGCCGGTGACCGCCTCGATGTAGAAATCACGCCACGCCGCATCCTGCATCCGGCAGGCCCGGTCGATCCGGAACAGCGCGCGAACCTCGTCGCCGGTGATCGGTTCGTCGGTCAGCAACAGACGGCGCAGCCGGCCGACATCGCCGCCCGTGATATGGCCACGCCGGCAGATTTCATCGATCGATACGGCTGGTAGTGGCGCGGCGAGCATGATGTGCAACCCGGACTTTGAGGGTACGGGGGCACGGTAGGCGGCGGCGGCTTACCAAAGACCTAACGTATGCTGCGTTTCGGCGTTGCGTGCTCCGCGCGCCACACGCTGCGCGCGATCACCTGCGCGCAGCACACTTACACTTCGACCGGCGACTTGGCGGTCTTGCCCTTGGCCGGCTTCGCCTTGCCGCCCTTGGCTGGCGCCGCCTTTTTCGCCGGTGCGGCCTTTTTGGCCGGCGCCTTGCGTTTGCCGCCGCCCAACTTGGCAGCCCGCTCGGCCAGCAGCGTCACCGCTTCCTCCACCGTGAGTGCGTCCGGCTCCCGGCCGCGCGGCAGGCTCGCGTAGACCTTGTTGTGGCTGACATAGGGGCCGTAGCGGCCGGCCAGCACCTCGATCTTGCCGCCCTCGGGGTGCTCGCCGAGGTCCTTGAGCACGGCTGGTTTGGCGCGCTGGAAGCGGCCCTTGCCCCCGCCGGCGGCCTTCTCGGCAAGGATCGTGACGGCACGGTTGATGCCGACCGTGAACACGTCCTCCAGGCTTTCGAGGTTGGCATAGGCGCCATCGTGCTTGATGTACGGACCGAACCGCCCGAGGCCGGCCTCGATGGTCGCGCCCGTCTCCGGATGCTTGCCGACCTCGCGAGGCAGCGACAGCAATTGCAGCGCGCGCTCGAGATCGATGGCTCCCGCCTCGATTCCCTTGGGGATCGATGCGCGCTTCGGCTTGTCGTCCTTGCCGGTGGCGTCGCCGAGCTGGAGGTAGGGCCCGAACCGCCCGCTACGCAGGCTGACCGCGAGCCCGGTCTCGGGGTCGAAGCCGAGCGGCTTGCCGTCCGGGGTCTGGGCCTCGGCGGGTCCGTCGGCGCTCTCGGTGAACTGACGGGTATAGCGGCATTCGGGGTAGTTCGAGCAGCCGATGAAGGCGCCGAACTTGCCGGTCTTGAGCGAAAGCCGGCCGGCGTTGCAGGCCTGGCAGGAGCGCGGATCGCTGCCGTCGGCCCGCTCGGGGAAGATGTGCGGTCCGAGAACCTCGTTCAGGGCCTCGAGCACCTGCGTGACGCGAAGTTCCTTGGTCTCGTCGACGGCGCCGGTGAAGTCGCGCCAGAACTCGCGCAACACCGCTTTCCACTCGAGCTTGCCGTCCGAGATCAGGTCCAGCTTCTCTTCGAGATCGGCGGTGAAGTCGTACTCCACATAGCGGTGGAAGAAGCTCGCGAGGAAGGCGGTGACGAGGCGTCCCTTATCCTCCGGGACCAGCCGCTTGCGGTCGACCTTCACGTACCCGCGATCCTCCAGCACCGCGAGCGTGGAGGCGTAGGTCGACGGTCGGCCGATCCCGAGTTCTTCCATCTTCTTGACCAGCGTCGCCTCGGTGTAGCGGGGCGGCGGCTCGGTGAAATGCTGGTCGGCGTCGATCTTGCGATCCTGCAGCTTGTCGCCGGCCGCCAGCGGCGGCAGGCGGCGGCTGTCGTCCTCGTCGGCGGCGGCGTCCTTGGCGGCACTGCGATCGTCGCGGCCCTCCTCGTACAGCTTCATGAAGCCTTCGAACACGACCACCGAACCGGAAGCCCTGAGGCCGTAGGGCTTGCCGTCGCGGCCCTTGATCTCGATCTCGGCCGTCGTCTGCTCGAGCTCGGCCGAGGCCATCTGGCTCGCCACGGCGCGCTTCCAGACCAAGTCGTACAGAGCGGCCTGATCACGATCGAGATAGCGGCGCATGTCGTCGGGTCGCCGGTTGACGTCGGTCGGCCGGATCGCCTCGTGGGCTTCCTGTGCGTTCTTGGCCTTCGACTTGTATTCCCGGACGAACGGCGGCAGGTAGCGCTTCGAATAGGTCCGTTCCACCGCAGCGCGGATCTGCGCCACGGCTTCGGGCACGATCTGCACACCATCCGTTCGCATGTAGGTGATGAGGCCGACCGTCTCGCCGCCGAGTTCGACTCCCTCGTAGAGGCGCTGAGCGAGATTCATGGTCTGCTTGGCCGAGAAGCCGAGCTTGCGCGAGGCCTCCTGCTGCAGGGTCGAGGTGGTGAACGGGGCGGCCGGGTTGCGGCGCACGGCCTTCTTTTCGACCGAGGCGACGCGGAAATCACCCTTCTCGATCGCCGCCTTGATGGCGTTTGCTTCCTCGCCGGTCTTGATGTCGAGCCGCTTCAGAACCCGGCCCTCGATGGAACTCAGGCGGGCGCGCACGTCCTCGCCCTTGGCCGTCTTCAGGTCGGCCTCGATGCTCCAGTACTCCTGCGTCTTGAAGATCTCGATCTCGGCCTCGCGGTCGCAGACGAGGCGCAGCGCCACCGACTGGACGCGGCCGGCCGAGCGGGCCCCCGGCAGCTTGCGCCACAGCACCGGCGACAGCGTGAACCCGACCAGATAGTCGAGGGCGCGGCGCGCGAGATAGGCCGACACCAGCGGACCGTCGATCTGGCGGGGCGCCTTCAGCGCGTCGAGCACCGCCTGCTTGGTGACAGCGTTGAAGGCGACACGCTCCACCGGCGTGCCGTGCTTCAGGATCTTCTTGTCCTCGAGCACCTGCAGGATGTGCCACGAGATGGCCTCGCCCTCGCGGTCGGGGTCGGTCGCCAGAATGAGCTTGTCCGCCTTTCGGACAGCATCGGAAATTTCCTTCATCACCTTCTTGGATCGGTCGTCGTCCAGCGACCAATGCATGACAAAGTCGTTGTCTGGCTCCACCGAGCCATCCTTCGACGGCAGATCGCGCACATGCCCGTAGGACGCGATCACCCGGTACGACGATCCGAGGTACTTGTTGATGGTCTTGGCCTTGGCAGCCGATTCGACGATGACAACGTTCATGATCACCCGCGACGGCGGCCGGCGGGACCGGATCGGTCCGCTCGCACGCCTGCCACCCCTGATTAATTTTGCTCGCGGGCAAAATGGGTGATCCCCCCCGCGGTGTCAAACCGGCGTCAGTGCCCCGATGGCATTTGCTGTCGTCGAGTTTGTGGGCTATTCTCACAAAATAGCCGATTATCGAGATTGGAACGCCTCATGGACGATCGCAACGTCAAACGGCCCGCCACGGCGGAAGATGCTGGCCGCGACACCGGGCCGGACCCGGCCGCTCTGCTGGACTACGTCGGCGACATGTGCCGCGAACTGGCCGACATGGCACGCAAGGGCGGCCACGGTCGTCTGGCGGCGGCGCTCGACCTCGCCAGCAACGAAGCCCGGGGCGGAATCACCCACTGATCTGCCTGAACCGTCAGGCGCGCGACACGAGTTGCGCGCCGTGCAGCACGATGCGGCCGGCCAGCGACAGCTCCAGCAGGACCCCCTGCACGTCCTGGATCGGCAGATGCAGCGCGCGCGCCAGCTGATCGATGGAGACCGGCGCCGGCCCGAGGCCCGCCAGAACCAGATCCCGAACCGACTCAGATGACGCATCCGGCTCGCGCCGAGCCGGCTCGGTCGGCGTTGGCGCCAGCGGCTGCGGCGACGCAACGGGGCGCCCGCCGAGCCCGGCGAGCGTGGCGAGCACGTCCTCCGGCGAGGTGACCAGCGCGGCGCCGTCCTTCAGCAACTGGTTGGTCCCCTCCGCACGCGGGTCGAGCGGATGGCCGGGCACGGCCATCACGTCGCGGCCCATCTCGGCCGCGAGCCGCGCCGTGATCAGCGTGCCCGAGCGCCGCGCCGCCTCCACGATCAGCACGCCGAGTGCGATCCCGGCGATGATCCGATTGCGGCGCGGGAAATCGGTCGCCCGGGGGGTGAAACCGGGCGGCTGCTCGCTCACCAGGCAACCGCGGGCTGCGATCGTTTCAAGCAGCACTGCATTCTCGGGTGGATAGACGTGGTCGATGCCGCCCGCCAGCACCGCAACCGTACCGGTGTCCAGCGCGGCGCGATGCGCGGCCGTGTCGATGCCGCGGGCCAGGCCAGAGACGATGACGTACCCGGCCGCGCCGAGCGCCTGACCGAACGATTGTGCCAGCGACAGCCCGGCCGCCGAACTCTGCCGCGAGCCGACGATCGCCAGCGCCGGGCGCTGCAGCAGCGCGACATCACCACGCAGGTAGAGCATCGGCGGCGGTACATCGACATGGGCCAGCGCGGGTGGATAGCCGGGCTCGATGGTGAACACCGGCCGGGCCCCGGCCCGCGAGGCGGCTGCGAGTTCGGCCTCGGCCCGCTCGCGCGGGCACAGCCGCAGCGGCCGCGACCGTCCACCCCGCCGCGCCAGATCCGGCAGCGCATCCAGGGCCTCGTCGGCACCGCCGAACCGGTTGATCAAGGTGCGGAAGGCGACGGGGCCGACGCCTTCCGAGCGGATGAGCCGGAGGCAGGCCAGCCGCTGCGCGTCGTCGAGCGGCGCCTGCGGCAGAGGTGCGGCCGTTGTTCGGGTCGCGCCAGCATCGTCGTCCCCGGGGAAACCGCCTTCAGCCCTTCGCACCGATCTTGCTTTCCTGCCCACGCATCAGCCGCTCGATGTTGGCCCGATGCTTGGCCAGGAGCAAGACCGTCAGTAGGAGGAACAGGAGGGCGGTCGGACGGTCGCCGGTGATCCACAGCGCCACCGGCGTGACGACGCTCGCGATCAGCGCCGACAGCGACGAGTAGCGGGTCACAACTGCCATCGAAAGCCACGTCGCGCAGAACACCAGGGCGGCGACTCCCGACAGCCCGATGGCGACGCCGATATAGGTCGCCACGCCCTTGCCGCCGCGGAAGCCGAGCCAGACCGGGAACAGATGGCCGAGGAACGCACCGAGGCCGCCGACCAGTGCGGCCAGGATGGCGTATCCGGCCGGCGCGCCGATCAGCCGCTCCGCAATCAATACGGCCGCGGTTCCTTTGAGCGCGTCCAGGATCAGCGTGGCGGCGGCGAGACCCTTGTGACCCGTTCGCAGCACGTTGGTGGCGCCGATGTTGCCGGAACCGACCTTGCGGATGTCGCCGAGGCCGGCGGCCCGGGTCAGCAGCAGGCCGAACGGAATCGAGCCGAGCAGATAGCCCACAGCCAGCGAAAGCAGGATTGCAGGGCTGTAGAACGCCGCCATCGCCAACCTCCCCGACGCGACCTCAGGCCCGGAACTCGTGGACCATCACGCCGGCCACCATGGTCTTCAGGACGCGGCCCTGCAACGTACTCTCGTCGAACGGCGAGTTCTTGGAGCGCGACCGAAGCAACTCGCGATCAACCACCCAGGGTTGTCCAAGGTCAACCAGGATGAGGTCGGCGGGGGCCCCCTTGGCGAGCCGGCCCGACGGCAGGCCGAGCAGCTCGGCCGGCCGGATCGTCATGGCGGCCAGCAACGCCAGCAGCCCGACGTCCTTGTTATGATAGAGGCGGAGCGCGGTCGCCAGCAGCGTCTCGAGCCCGATCGCGCCGTCAGCCGCTTCCGCGAAGGGCCGCCGCTTCATGTCGGCGTCCTGCGGATCGTGGCTCGACACGATGACGTCGATCTCGCCGGTCGCGATGCCGCGCACCATGGCGAGCCGATCCTCCTCGGCGCGCAACGGCGGGCGCACCTTGAAGAAGGTTCGGTAGGATCCGATGTCGTTCTCGTTGAGCGTCAGGTGGTTGATCGACACGCCGCAGGTGACGGGCAGTTTGTCCCGCTTGGCGTTGCGCACCACCTCGAGGCTCTCCGCCGAGGAGATCGTGGCCGCGTGATAACGCCCGCCGGTCAGCGCCACGAGACGCACATCGCGCTCGAGGATGATCGTCTCCGCCGATTTCGACACGCCGGGCAGGCCGAGGCGGCTCGAAACCTCGCCCGCGTTCATGGCGGAGCCCTCGGAGAGATAGAGGTCCTCCGCATGGTGCACGATCAGCGCCTTGAAGTCCTTCGCATAGAGCAACGCATTGTGCATGACGCGCGAGTTGGTGACGCTCGACTTGCCGTTCGAGAATGCCACCGCGCCGGCCCGCTGCAGCAGGCCCACCTCGGTGATCTCGGCGCCGGCCAGCCCGCGCGTCATCGCCGCCATAGTGTGGACGTGCACGATGGCGTTGTCGCGGGCGCGGCGCTGGATGAAGTCGACCAGGGCCACCTGGTCGATCACAGGATTGGTATCGGGCATCACGACGATGGTGGTGACACCGCCGGCCGCCGCCGCATGGCTCGCCGTCTTCAAGGTTTCGCGATGCTCGTAGCCGGGCTCGCCGGTGAACACCTGCATGTCGATCAACCCGGGGCACACCATGTTGCCCTTGCAGTCGACGACGGTCGCCCCATCCGGGGCATTCCGGCGCAGATGCGGCCCGAGGTCGGCGATCACGCCGTCCTTGACCAGCAGCCCGCCCGGCTCGTCGCGCCCGCTCGCCGGATCGACGAGGCGGGCGTTGATGAAGACGGTCGACCTCCGAGAGGCGGCTGTTGCCGACATGGGTTCCCTCACCGGTTCGGCAGGTGGCGGGCGAGCGCTTCGAGCACGGCCATCCGCACGGCGACGCCCATCTCGACCTGCTCGCGAATGACGCTGCGCGCGCTGTCGGCGACCGTCGAGGCGATCTCGACGCCGCGGTTCATGGGGCCCGGATGCATGACCAGGGCATCGGGCTTGGCGCGGGCCAACTTCTCGTGGTCGAGGCCGAAGAAATGGAAGTACTCGCGGGTCGACGGCACGAACGTGCCCGACATCCGCTCCCGCTGCAGGCGGAGCATCATGACGATGTCGGCGCCTTCCAGCCCGTCCCACATGTTGGTGAAGACCTCGCCACCGAGCCGCTCCGGCGCCGGCGGCAACAGCGTCGACGGCGCGATGAGCCGCACCCGGGCGCCGAGCGTGTTGAGCACGTTGATGTTCGACCGGGCGACGCGCGAATGGCGGATGTCGCCGCAGATCGCCACGATCAATCCCTCGAGGCGGCCTTTGGCGCGGCGGATCGTCAGCGCGTCGAGCAGGGCCTGGGTCGGATGCTGGTGCGCCCCGTCTCCGGCGTTGACCACCGAGCAGTCGACCTTCTGCGAGAGCAACTCCACGGCACCCGCGGAGTGGTGACGCACCACCAGGATGTCGGGGCGCATGGCGTTGAGTGTCATCGCCGTGTCGATCAGCGTCTCGCCCTTCTGGACGGACGACGCCGACACGTTCATGTTCATCACGTCCGCGCCGAGGCGCTTGCTGGCCAGCTCGAACGAGCTCTGCGTCCGCGTCGAGGCCTCGAAGAACAGGTTGATCAGGGTGCGGCCGCGCAGAACGTCGCGCTTTTTGTTGACCTGCCGGTTGATCTCGGCGGCATTGTCCGCCAGATCGAGCAATGAATTGATATCCCCCGCCGTCAGACCCTCGCAGGTCAGCAAGTGGCGGTGTGGAAAGGGTAGAGGCGAACTCGCGGTGCCGATGCTCATCAAAACAGGCTCTATAGGGGGAGTCGCCCCTCACGGCAAGCAGAAGCGCCGGGTGGCAATCGGGCCATGCGTTCCCGGGCGGTCTGGAGAGTGCCGACCATGAGCGGGTCCCACGCCACCGATAGCCACAATCAGCCGCCTCTGCTCGAGGACTGCAATACCTACCTGCTCGATCAGGTGGTGCAGGACGCCGTAGCCCGCGAGGGTGCCGCCACGGCCCATGCCGAACTCGAGGCGGTCGGTGCCTGGTGCGGCAGCGCCGAGGCACTGCTCGCGGCACGCCAAGCCAATGCCGCGCCGCCGCAGTTGCGCGCCTACGACGCGGCCGGCCGCCGCCTCGATCGCGTCGAGTTCCACCCAGCCTATCACACTCTGATGCGCGAGAGCGCCGCGGTCGGCCTGCAGGGCCGGCTGTGGGAGCACCTCGGCGTCAATGCCACTCGTCCGCAAGGGGCCTACGTGGCGCGCGCCGCCGCACTCTATCTGACCGCCGGTCTCGACTGCGGCCATCTCTGTCCGCTGAGCATGACGAGTGCCGCCGTGCCGGCGCTCAAGTCATCGCCGGATCTGCTGAAGACTTGGCTGCCGCGGATCATCACCCGCGCCTACGATCCCCGCCACAGGCCTGCGGCGGCGAAGTCCGGCATCACTCTCGGCATGGCCATCACCGAGCGCCAGGGCGGCAGCGACGTGAACGTCTTGGCCACCCGTGCCGAACCGGCGGCCAGCGTCGGGGAGGGGGCCTGCCTGCTGAAGGGCCACAAGTGGTTCGTTGCCGCGCCGATGAGCGACGGCTTCCTCATCCTCGCCGAGGCAGCCGGCGGGCTTACCGCGGTGCTGGTTCCGCGTCTGCTTCCGGATGGACAGGCCAACGGCCTGCATCTGCTGCGCCTCAAGGACACTCTCGGCAACCGGGCCAACGCCACCGCCGAGATCGCGTTGCACGACACCATCGGCTGGCGGATCGGCGAGGCGGGCCGCGGTGTCTCGATCCTGATGGAGATGGTGACCGAGACGCGGCTCGACTGCGCCATCGCCTCGGCGGGACTGATGCGGGCCGCCCTTGCGGAGGCGGTCCACTTCACGCGGCACCGCAGAGTGCGCGGGGAGCGATTGATCGGCTTGCCGCTCATGAGGCACGTGCTGGCTGATCTTGCGCTCGACGTCGAGGCGGCGGTGGCCGTCGTCTTCCGGCTGGCCCGTGCCTTCGACCGCGTCACCGACCAGCGGGCGGCCGCGTGGCGTCGGCTGATGACGCCGGTCGTCAAGTACTGGACGACCAAGGTGGCGCCCGCGTTCATCGCCGAGGCGATGGAGTGCTTGGGAGGCAACGGGTATGTCGAGGACAGCCGCCTGCCACGACTGTACCGAGAGGCCCCTGTCAACGCGATCTGGGACGGTGCCGGCAACGTCATGGGCCTCGACGTGCTGCGGGTGCTGAAGCGCCATCCGGAGACGGCGGAGATCGTGATCGACGACCTCCGGACTCTGAGCGGTGACGATCCGCTGCTCAAACAGGCGCTGGTTCGTGTCGAGGATCTGCTGCACGAGCCCCGCGAGCTCGATCTGCGCGCCCGCACGCTGGCCGAGCAACTGGCACATCTTTCGGCGGCTGTCGTGCTGCGGGCCCATGCGCCGGGCGTGGTGGCCGACGCGTTCATCACGACCCGGCTCGCGGGCGCATTCCGTCAGACCTATGGGCAGGGCCTGGAAGGGCAGGACACGAGCGCGATACTGGCCCGCGTCCTGCCGGAGTGAGCGTCAGCCCTTGCGACCGCGGCCGCCCTTGACGGCCTTGGTGGCCTTCGTCTTGACCGGAGCTTCCTTGGCCTCTTTGGCCTCGGCCGTCTGCAGCGCCTCGACGATCGTGCCGAGGGCCTTCAGGAAGTCCTGGCGCTGATCCGACGGCAACACCTGCAGCAGGCGGCTGTCGGTGGTCTTGGCCGCCGGCTGGGCGTTGTTGAGGGCCGTGCGGCCAGAGGCGGACAGTCGCACCGCGTACATCCGCGCATCCTCTTTGGTGCGCTTGCGCTGCAGCATGCCACGCTCGACGAGGCGGCGGACGATGTCGGCCAGGGTCGAACGGTCGATGCCGGTCATGTTGACGAGGTCGGTCTGGCTCAGATCCTCGTTGTCGGACACGCAGCGCAGCACGGCGAACTGGCGCGGGGTGAGGTCCACCTTGCCAATGTTACGCGCGAAGAGATCGTCGGCGCACTGGCCGGCCCGATGCAGCAGATGAAGGGCCGACGGCGTCGACGACTTGGAGGTGGCGGCTTTCATAACTCTTTCATCCCCCTGGGGTACGCGGTCGCCCCAAACAGCTGGGAACGACCGATTATTCCACTATGTTGATGGTGTATTCCGTTTAGGGAATAGCCTGTCTGCGGTCTTGACTGATGACCCGCGTGACTTGATCGCCGAGCCGTGCGAGTATGTTATCCCTTCCAAGATTGCACCGGCACGGAGCAGTACGCGTGTCCTATCAGGTTCCGGTCATCGAAATTCGCTTCCTGCTGAAACTCGGCGAGCATCTGCACGGCCGCGGCTTCGACATGGACGGAATCCTCCGCGACATGGGGCTGGATTCTTCTCTTCTCGATCAACCTTGGACGCACATACCACTATCCGTGGCCGGACGGATACTGGATATTCTGGCGAAACAGCTGGATGACGATGCGCTGGGTTTACACCTCGGCGCGAAGATTTCGGCTTCGTCGGGCATGCTCGGTCATCTGATGATGGCGGCGCCGACCGTGCGCGGCATGCTGGAAGCGTTCGTTCAGTATCACGATCTGCACCTCCAGAACGTCGACATTCGGCTGTGCGAACAGGCCGCGGGCGGGCGGCTCGAAATCGCCTATCCCGCATGCGCTGCCGGACCCAGCGTCCAGATCACCGGCTTCTTCATGGCGTCGCTGGTGACCGCCATCCGGGCGGTGACCGGTCCGGGGTGGACGCCACGCGCCGTCGAGTTCGACCATCGCCCGCCGGCCGATCTCGCGCCCTACGCCGAGGTGTTGGGTCCGCGGCTCAAGTTCGGACGCTCCGTGAACGCCCTCGTCCTCGATCGCGCGACCCTGGCGCAGCGCTCGCCCCTCGCCGACGCGCGCCTGTTCGAGACGCTCCGCGAGGCCGGCGCCCGGCTGCGGGCCGAGCCGATCCCCGTTCACGATATCGTGAGCCAGGTCCACCGCGAGATCTCGAGCCGGCTGGCGGCCGCCGAACCGTTCGACCTCGAATGCATTGCCGACACGCTCGGCCTCACAGCGCGGGCCCTGCAGTACCGGCTCGAAATGCACCGCACGAGTTACGAGGCGATCCTGATAGACACCCGCCGGCGTCTCGCCGAGCGCTACCTGCGCGACACCGACCTCGCCATCACCGAGATTTCGGCCCGCCTCGGCTTTTCCGAACTCAGCGCATTCACGCGCGCCGCCCATCGCTGGTTCCACATGCCGCCGCGCAGCTACCGCAATCACATGCGCGGGCCGGCAGCCGAGGCCCGGCCGCACCTGGTGGCCGGCTACGCCCGCACCGTCAAGGCTGCTGCCCAGCAAGGACGCGGCGGGAGCGCGAGAAGAAGTCGCGGCGGATCAGGATCACCAGCACCCATGTCGTCGCGAACATGAACGCGTACGGGTGGAAGAACCACGCTAGCGCGGCGATCGCGAAATAGAACGAACGCAGCCCGGCGTTGGCGTGCTCGGCGGCGAAGCCGATCAGCCGCGCGGTGCGGATCGCATGGGCATCGCAGGCCGCGTCGTCGCCTTTGCCGAGCAGCGGCGTCGAACCGATCATGATCGCCGTGTAGTGCGAGAGGCGGAACGCCCAGGCGAACTTGAAGAACGCGAAGATGAAGATCGCCAGCATGAGCAGGATCTTCGCCTCCCAAAGCGCCTTCGGCGCCTTGTCGACCAGCGGCAGCCGCTCGAGGATCTCCTGGATCTTGTCGCCCGAGCCGAGCAGCGCCGACAGGCCGCCCACCGCGATCACCGAGGTCGACGCGAAGAACGCGTTGCCGTGACTGAGCCCGCCGAGCAGGATCGTGTCGATCACCCGGTTGTCGCGCACCGCCATGTTCTGCATCCATTGGATGCGGTGGGCCTGTACGTAGCTCGCGATGTTGCGGCTGCGCAGCGGCCCGATGTTGGAGAGGTGGCCGCAGATCACCGAGGTTGCCAGGAAGAACGTGATCGCGGCGATATCGTTCGTGCGCGTCATAAGTTCGGCGAGTTGCAGCATCGCGGACGGCCCTTTCGGGGTCGGTTGTTCGGCCGGCACCATCTCACGACGGCTGCGGATCGCTCAAGCGGACAATCCGATCGAGCGCGCCCTGCAGGATCAGAGTCGCTGCCAACTTGTCGATCACCTCGGCGCGGCGCTTGCGGCTCTGATCGGCCTCGATCAGCATCCGTTCCGCCGCCGCCGTCGACCAGCGCTCGTCCCACAGCAGGATCGGCACCGCCAGCAGCTGATTGAGGTTGCGGGCGAACGCGCGCGTCGCCTGGGCGCGCGGGCCTTCCGAGCCGTCGAGATTGCGGGGCAGGCCGAGCACCAGCCCGCCGACGCCATGGCTGTCGACCAGTTCGACCAGCCGCGCGACGTCGGCGCGGAACTTGGTGCGCCGGATCGTCTCGAGCGGCGAGGCCACCATCCGGCGAACGTCCGACAGCGCCAGTCCGATCGTCTTGGTGCCGAGGTCGATGCCGATCAGCCGATCGTTCGCGCCGAGCGAAGCCGTGAAGGCGACAGGATCTTCGCCTGTCGAGCCGTGCGGCGGGACGCCTGCGTCATTGGTCATCCTAGCCCGCCTCCGGGAACCCGGGGGGCTCCACCACAGTGTTGCATTTTGCGCTCACACTATACATGAGGAGGCCGGGCCGGCAGCAGCACGCCGTTCGTCGGCCCGATGTCGGCTACAATCTTCGCACAACGGCTCGAGGACGCCTTCCCATGAAAATCACCTGGTTCGGCCATTCCTGCTTCCGGATCGAGACGGGCGCGAGCGTCGTGCTCATCGATCCGTTCCTCAAGGGTAATCCGACGTTCGAGGCCTCCGGTCTCGACTGGAACGAGGCGGTCGGCGGGGTCACCCACGTCGCGCTCACGCACGGCCACGACGATCACGTCGGCGACGCCGGCGAGATCTGCGACAAGTTCGGTGCCACCCTGTTCGCGGTCTACGAGCTGGCGCTGCACGTCGCCGCCAAGGGTGCCAAGAAGCTCGAGCCGATGAACACCGGCGGCACCGTCGCGACGCCGGATTTCCGCCTGACTCTGACGCAGGCGCTGCATTCCTCCTCGTCGGGCGGCGTCTATCTCGGCAACCCCTGTGGCATCGTGCTGGCGAGCACCGAGGGACCGGTCGTCTATCACATGGGCGACACCGACATGTTCGCCGGCATGGCCTATATCCAGGACGTGCACGAGCCTGACGTCGGCATCGTGCCGATCGGCGACCGCTTCACCATGGGCGCGCGATCGGCCGCCTATGCCTGCCGGAAATTCTTCTCGTTCCGCACCATCATCCCGTGCCACTACGGCACCTTCCCCGGCATGCTCGACCCCACCGCCGACAAGTTCGTGGCCGAGATGAAGGACGACGCGGTGGTTGTGCCCAAGGTCGGGGCCGGCATCACCGTTTAGGGCCGCCAAGACGCGCAGCAGCGAGGATCCCCGATGGACGCGCCCAACCCGCACTCCGAGACGGCTGATGGCAGGGCCGGCGGTACGCCGGCCACCGGCCATGGCCTTCTGCTGTGGGTCTTCACCGCGACGACGTTCTTCTCGGCGCTGCTGCTATTCTCGGTGCAGCCGATGTTCACGAAAATGGTGCTGCCTATCCTTGGCGGCGCCCCCTCCGTGTGGGCCGTCGCACTGGTGTTTTTCCAGGGCGCGCTGCTGGCCGGCTACGGCTATGCACACGCCCTGAACGGACATGTCGCGCCGCGCACGGCCGGGTTCGTCCACCTCGCGCTGCTCCTGGCCGCCTTCGTGGCCCTGCCGATCGGCGTGCCGACCGTCCTCGGCGAGCCGCCGGCCGGCGAGCCCTACCTGTGGCAGTTCGGTCTGTTCACGGTGGCGATCGGGCTGCCGTTCCTCGCTGTGGCGGCCAACGCCCCGCTCCTGCAGGCGTGGTTCGCGGCGACCGGCCACCCGCACGGCCGCGATCCCTATTTTCTCTACGCTGCCAGCAATCTCGGCAGCTTCATCGCGCTGCTCGGTTACCCGTTCCTGCTCGAGCCCGTATTCGGCCTTTCGCAGTTGAGCCGTCTGTGGACGATCGGCTTCGTGCTGCTCGCGCTCGCCATCGCCGGCTGCTTCATGCTGGTGCGCCGGTCGCCGCTGTCGGCGACGGTGCGGGCGGTGCCGGCCGAGACAGCCGACGTCGCGCCCACCTGGCAGCACAGGCTCGGCTGGACCGGCCTCGCGCTCGTCCCGGCCGGGCTGCTCACCGCCATCACCACCCACATCGCCACCGACATCGCCTCGGCGCCGCTGATCTGGGTCATTCCGCTGTCGCTCTACCTGTTGACCTTCGTGCTGGTCTTCCGCGAGCGCCTTTGGGTGCCGCGCTGGGTCCTGCTGTGGCTGCACGTGTTGGCCGTTCCGTTGGCCCTGCTGCAACTCGCGCAGACCAAGCGCGACGGGGCGCTGGTCTCCGGCGGCATCGGCCTCGCCGCGTTCTTCATCGGTACGCTGGTCGCCCACCGCACCCTCTATGAAGCCCGCCCGACGCCCCGCTACCTCACCGAGTATTATCTCTGGATGTCGTTCGGCGGCGTGCTCGGCGGCCTGTTTGCGGCGCTGATCGCACCACAGATCTTCTCGCAGGTCTTCGAGTATCCGCTGCTGCTGGCCCTGACGTTCGCCTGCCGGCCGGGCGCACTGTCCACCCTGTGGCGCAAGCGCGACGAGTCGCTCTGGAGTTGGCTCGTGCTGGCCACCGGCCTGCTGGTCGTGTTCTGGGGCCCCCGGGCGCTCGAGTCGCTCGATGTGACGCTGCCCGGGGAATGGGGCGTGGGCGCCTGGATCGCCGCCGCCGCCGCGGTCGCGATCGTCGCCCTGTTCCGCTGGCCGTCGCGCCAGCTCGCGCTCGCGCTCGTCATGTTCCTCACCGTCGCCCTGTTGCCGTCCAACGTGCGCCGGGGCGCGGCCGAGCGCAGCTACTTCGGTGTCTATCGGGTGGCGGTCTCGGCGACGGGCGAGTTCCACACCTTGACCCATGGCACCACGCTGCACGGCGCGCAGCGCATGCGCGACATTCACGGCCAGCCGATCGAGGATCTGACGCCTGCGACCTATTACCACCCCGGCAGCCCCATGGCGAAAACGATCAAGACCGTGCGCGAGCGCCTGGCGCGCAGCGGCCAGAAGGGCCGCTATGCCGTGATCGGGCTCGGCACCGGGTCGATGGCCTGCCATGCCGCGCCCGGCGAGCAGTGGCGGTTCTTCGAGATCGACCCGACCGTCGTCCGGATCGCGTCGAACCGCGACAACTTCAGCTTCCTGCATCACTGCCTGCCGGACACCGATATCGTCATCGGCGATGCCCGCCTGACGCTGGCCAAGGAAGCGGACGGATCGCTCGATGCGCTGATCGTCGATGCGTTCTCGTCCGACGCCGTGCCCGTCCACCTGATGACGGTGGAAGCGCTGAAGCTCTACGCCAGCAAACTCAAGCCCGAGGGCATCGTGCTGCTGCACATTTCCAACCGCTATCTCGACCTCGACGCCGTGGTCGGTGCGACGGCGCCCCTGGTACCGGGTCTCAGTGGCTTCCTGCTCTCCGACGACACCGACGACGGCACCTACGCGACGTCGACCTCGACGGTCGCGGTGTTCTCGAAATCGCGCGACGCGGTCGAGGAATTGCGCGATGCGGCCACCGACATGCCGCTCGACCCCGGCACCGTGCGGCCGTGGACCGACGACTATTCGGATATCCTGCGCGCGTTGAAAGCGCGCTGGAACTGAGCGGCCACCTCACGTCACCTTGAGGACACGGGCGCCGGTCGCCGCCGCCAGCGCCGCCGGGGCGACGCGGAACACGGTGTCGGGGGTGCCGGCTGCCGCCCACACGCTCGCATGGGCGAGCAGGTCCTGGTCCATCCACGTCGCCAGAGGCAGCGGATGGCCGAGCGGGGGAATCCCGCCGATGGCATAGCCCGTGGTTTCGCGCACATAGCGGGCATCGGGCCGCACCAGCGCTTCGCCGATCACCGATTGCACGGCGGTCTCGTCGACCCGGTTGGAGCCGGCGACCAGCAGCAGCACCGGATGGCCGGATGACGCGCCCCGGAACACCAGCGACTTGACGATCTGGCCGACATCGCAGCCGCAGGCCGCCGCCGCCTCCTCTGCCGTCCGCGTCGATTGCCCATGCCGGACGATCTCGACATCGAGCCCCGCCGCCGCAGCCGCCGCCGCGACCCGCTGCGTCGCCTCCTTGATCTCGGCCATACTTGCTCCCTCGCGTCGTCGGTTGCACCACCGGGCGGCGGGCGGTAAGAGAGCCCAACGTCATTGTCCGTTCCAGCAAAAAACGAGCGAGGGGTCATGCACGTCGACGAGGCGACGGTCCGGCGTATCGCGCGGCTGGCCCGCATCAAGATCGCGGACAGCGAGGTAGCCGGGCTCGAGGGCGAACTCAGCGGCATCCTCACCTGGGTCGAGCAGCTCAACGAGGTCGACGTCACCGGCGTCGAGCCGATGACGCGCGTGGTGGATATGAAACTCAAGCAGCGCAAGGACGAGGTCACGGACGGCAACATCGCCGACGACATCGTCCGCAACGCGCCCCTGACGGAGGATCATTTCTTCGTCGTGCCGAAGGTGGTCGAATAATCCATGTCCGAGCTGTTGAACCTGACCCTCGCCGAGGCGCGCGACCGTCTCGCCGCCAAGACGATCTCCTCCGTCGAACTGACCGAGGCGTTCATCGCCGCGATCGACACGGCCAATCCCCGCCTCAACGCCTTTGTTCTGACCACGCCGGAGCACGCCCGCGCGCAGGCCAAGGCCAGCGATCAGCGCCGGGCCAAAGGTCAGGCCGGCGCCCTCGAAGGGTTGCCACTCGGCATCAAGGACCTTTTCTGCACCCAGGGCGTGCGCACGACCGCCTGCTCGGGTGTTCTCGACGGCTTCGTGCCGACCTACGAATCGACCGTCACCCGGAACCTGTGGGATGCCGGCGCCGTCATGCTCGGCAAGCTCAACAACGACGAGTTCGCCATGGGCTCGTCGAACGAGACCAGTTGCTTCGGCCCGGTCATCAATCCGTGGCGCCGCCAGGGCTCGACGGCCCCGCTGGTGCCCGGCGGCTCGTCGGGCGGGTCGTCGGCCGCCGTCGCTGCTCACCTCTGCCTTGCCGCGACCGCCACCGACACCGGCGGGTCGATCCGCCAGCCGGCAGCGCTGACCGGCACCGTCGGCATCAAGCCGACCTATGGGCGCTGCTCGCGCTGGGGCATCGTGGCCTTCGCGTCCTCGCTCGATCAGGCCGGGCCGATCACCCGCACGGTGCGCGATGCCGCCCTCATGCTGCGCGTGATGGCGAGCCACGACAGCAAGGACACGACCTCGGTCGATGCGCCGGTGCCGGATTACGAGGCGTCGGTCGGCCAGAGCGTCAAGGGCCTGCGCGTGGGCGTGCCGAAGGAATACCGGGTCGCCGGCATGGCCAAGGAGATCGAGGACCTGTGGTCCGAGGGCATCCGCTGGCTGAAGGCGGCCGGCGCCACGATTCACGAGATCAGCCTGCCGCACACGAAGTACGCGCTGCCGGCCTACTATATCGTCGCGCCCGCCGAGGCCTCGTCCAACCTCGCCCGCTACGACGGTGTGCGCTACGGCCTGCGCGTGCCCGGCAAGGACCTGATCGACACCTACGAGCAGTCGCGCGCCAAGGGTTTCGGCAAGGAAGTACGCCGCCGCGTCATGATCGGCACCTACGTGCTGTCGGCCGGCTACTACGACGCCTACTACTTGAAGGCCCAGAAGGTCCGCACCCTCATCAAGCGCGACTTCGACGAGGCCTGGGGCTCGGTCGATGTCGTGCTCACGCCGACCACACCATCGCCCGCGTTCGCCCATGGCGAGAAGACCGGTGACCCGATCGCCATGTACCTCGAGGACATCTTCACCGTGACCGTCAACATGGCGGGCCTGCCGGGCCTGTCCGTGCCGGCCGGGCTGTCGAGCCAGGGCACACCGCTCGGCCTTCAACTGATCGCCAAGCCGTTCGACGAGGCAACGTTGTTCCGCACGGCCCAGGTCATCGAGGACGCCGCCGGCCGGTTCACGCCGCCCGAGCGTTGGTGGGCCTGACACCAAGCCGCTTGGAAATTGTAATTGGAACGGATAATCTCTCCACGCCCTGTGGAGGGATGTCATGCGTGGGCGCGGGCTTGGAACTTGGGCGACGGTGATCGGCGCGGCGCTGTTGGCCGCCTGTACGGCAACGTCGCGGGTGCCCGATGATCTCGTGATGTCGCAGCTCGGTCGCGACAACCGTGCGGTCGTGCTGATGAAAATCGGCAGCGCCGACCCCGCCTGCCAGCGCGCCTCGGTGATGATCGGCGTGCACGAAGGCGGCACCTATTACCGCCCGCTGCGCCAGCTCGACGTCGTGGGCCTGATCGCGCCCAGCACAACGGCCGTGTCGGAGATCGAGCTGGAGCGCGGCACCTACCACGTGATCGGCTACAGCTGCGCCGACGCCAAGGGGAAACGGGTGACCATGTCCTCGAAGGTCGACTATTCCTACCGGGCCAGCCTGGCCTCTTTCGAGGTGGCCGCCGGCGAGGTGCTCAACGTCGGCCATCTCCAGATCCACGCCGGTCGGGTCCGCCGCAACCTGCTGTCGCGCTCGGTGCCGCTCTCCGTCGAGGTGAGCGACTGGCCGCTAGCGGAGATCGAGCGGTTCCGTGACCAGCGCCCTCACTTGTTCGCCGCCATGCGCACGCGCCTGATGGTGGTCACGCCCTCCACGATGACGCCGGACCAGCACGGCGCGATGTGCGCCGAGCTTGCAAAGCTGCAGACCTCGGGCAAGGTACAGAGCCTGCCGGCCTCGTGCCGGACGGGTATCCCGAACGCCCCGATCGACCGGGCGAGCCTCGTCGCCACTCAGTGACCCTGCAGGTCCCATGCTGCCCGTCGACACGCTGCTCGCGCTAGCGGCCTTCGCGTTCGTGACCTCGGTCACGCCGGGCCCGAACAACCTGATGCTGCTCGCCTCGGGCGTGAATTTCGGCCTCGCCCGGACCGTGCCGCACATGCTCGGAGTCGCGATCGGATTCGTCCTGATGGTGGTCCTGGTCGGGCTCGGCATCGGCCAGCTGTTCGTCGCGGTGCCGGTGCTCCACACGGTCCTCAAGATCGTCGGCACGCTCTACATGCTCTTCCTTGCCTGGAAAATCGCCAATGCCGGCGCGATCGGCGAGGGCAGGGCCGGTGGCCGGCCCATGACCTTCCTTCAGGCGGCCGCCTTCCAGTGGGTCAACCCGAAGGCATGGGCGATGGCGGTCTCCGCCACCGCCACCTATACGCTGCCCGATCAGTTCATGCGCAGCGTCGTCATCGTCGCGCTGGTGTTCGGACTCATCAACCTGCCGAGCGTCGCCGTATGGGCGCTGTTCGGCACCTGGGTGAAGCGCCTGCTCTCCGGCGATACGGCGGTCCGCATCTTCAACGTCACCATGGCGATCGTGCTGGTCGCGAGCCTCTGGCCGGTTTTCGCCGAGTGGCTGCGGTGACGCGGCCCGCCCGTGCCGCTGGCGCCGTCCCCCGCTTGTGCTAAGACGCGCCCATGACCGGAGGAAACGGGAACACCCCAATGACGATCAAGAAGGCGCCGGCCGATTGCGCCGACCTCACCGATGTCCGCAACGAGATCGACCGCGTCGACAAGGCGCTGGTCGCGCTGATCGCCGAGCGTTTCGGCTACGTCGAGCGCGCCTGGCAGATCAAGCTGGAGGCGCGCCAGGAGGCCAACGTGCCGTGGCGCAACCAGCAGGTCATCGACAAGGTACGGGCGCAGGCCGAGCAGCAGGGGCTGCCGCCCGATCTGTGCGAGGCGCTGTGGCGGCAGATGATCGGCTGGTTCATCCAGTACGAGGAGGAGAAGCTGCGCAAGGACATCGAGGGTTAGGCCGACGCTGCCGGTCTGTGGTTTCTCGTTGCCGCCCGGCTTGAAATCGGCACGGACGGTGTGGCGGGGCACGGGCCAAGAACGAATGCAGGGGCGGAGCCCTCAGCTGGAGCACGGACGATGCTGCAACCTTTCGATCCGTTGTCCGTTCTGCTCATCGCGGCGTTCAATCCGGCGGTGATCGTCGTCGGCTATCTGATGGGCCGCGCGGCGACCCAGTGGCAGAAGATCCCCATTGCCGGATTTGCGGCGGCGATCGCCGGCGCGGGCCTCGTCTGGGTCACGACTTTCCTCAAGATCCTGCCGGCCCACGGCATCGGCGGGGAGGGCGGCACATTCGTCCTCGGCGTCCTGTTCGGCTCGCTGTGGGCCGTGCTCGGCTATCGAATGCGGCGCCGGCCCTGATCGCGTCCATCGGCTGTGCGGCGACGCGCCGCAATCCGAGCCGCCTCGCGGCGGCCTGGCACGGCCGTCGGCATTGCCGCATGGGCGTGGCTGGGCTAACCAGACCCGACACAACAGCCGACTGGCGGAACGGACGATGCAGGACACCATCGAGCGGACGACGTCGAAGAGCCTCGTGCGGGGCGAAACCGGGGACTGGGAGGTCGTGATCGGCATGGAGGTCCATGCCCAGGTCACCTCCAACTCCAAACTGTTCTCCGGCGCCTCGACGATGTTCGGCGCGCCGCCCAATCACAACGTCTCGCTGGTCGACGCGGCCATGCCCGGCATGCTGCCGGTGATCAACGCGCAGTGCATCGCCCAGGCGATCCGCACCGGCCTCGGCCTCAAGGCGGCGATCAATCTGAACAGCGTTTTCGATCGCAAGAACTATTTCTATCCCGATCTGCCGCAGGGCTATCAGATCAGTCAGTACAAGTATCCCATCGTCGGCGAGGGGGTGGTGGACATCGACGTCGACGGCGAGGCGATCCGCGTCGGCATCGAACGGCTTCATCTGGAGCAGGACGCCGGCAAGTCCATCCACGACATCTCGCCGGAGCATTCCTATGTCGACCTCAACCGCTCCGGTGTCGCGCTGATGGAGATCGTCTCGCGGCCCGACCTGCGCTCCTCGAAGGAGGCGCAGGCCTACGTGACCAAGCTCAGGACCATCCTGCGCTATCTCGGGACCTGCGACGGCGACATGGAGAAGGGCAGCCTGCGGGCCGACGTGAACGTGTCGGTGCGCAAGCCGGGCCAGCCCCTCGGCACGCGCTGCGAGATCAAGAACGTCAACTCCATCCGGTTCATCGGCCAGGCCATCGAGGTCGAGGCGCGCCGCCAGATCGAGATCCTCGAGGACGGCGGCAAGATCGATCAGGAGACCCGGCTGTTCGACGCGGCCAAGGGCGAGACGCGCTCGATGCGCTCCAAGGAGGAGGCCCACGACTACCGGTACTTCCCGGACCCGGATCTGCTCCCTCTGGAGCTGACGCAGGGCTATGTCGACGAGCTGAAAAAGACGCTGCCGGAGTTGCCCGACGAGAAGCGCGAGCGGTTCATGAAAGCCTACGGGTTGGCGTCGTACGACGCCAACGTGCTGGTCGCTGAACGCGAGAGCGCCGACTTCTTCGAGGCGGTGGCCAAGGGCCGTGATGGCAAGGCGGCCGCCAACTGGGTCATCAACGAGCTGTTCGGCCGGCTGAACAAGGAAGGCAAGGATATCGACGCCTCGCCCGTATCGGCCGCCCAACTCGGCGCCATCGTCGACCTGATCGGCGCCGGCACGATCTCCGGCAAGATCGCCAAGGATCTGTTCGAAATCGTCTGGACGGAAGGCGGGGACCCGGCCGAGATCGTCGAGAAGCGTGGCATGAAGCAGGTGACCGACACCGGCGCCATCGAGGCGGCGGTCGATGCCATCATCGCCGCCAACCCCGACAAGGTCGAGCAGGTGAAGGCGAAGCCGTCGATGCTCGGCTGGTTCGTCGGCCAAGTCATGAAGCAGACCGGCGGCAAGGCCAACCCGCAGGCGTTGAACGAGATCCTGAAGACCAAGCTGGGGATCTGAGGCTGGGGCAAACCGGCCGGCGAGGCGGCGGGCGGCGAGTGGCCGCCCGCTCGCGCTGGTTTTACGGCAGCAGGATCGCCGATCCGGTCGTCTTGCGGCCTTCGAGATCCTGATGGGCCTTGGTTGCGTCCTTCAGGGCATAGCGGTGATTGACGTTGATCTTGACGATGCCCTTCGCCACCACGTCGAACAGGTCGTTCGCCGTCTCGACGAGGTCATCGCGCTTGGCCGTGTAGGTCATCAGCGTCGGCCGCGTCATGTACAGGGAGCCCTTGCCCGCCAGGATGCCGGCGTCGAAGCCGGTGATCGGGCCCGAGGCGTTGCCGAACGTCACGAACAGCCCGAGCGGCTTGAGGCAGTCGAGCGAGCCCGGGAACGTGTCCTTGCCGATCGAGTCGTAAACCACGTCGCAGCCCTTGCCGCCGGTGATCTCCTTGACCCGGTCGACGAACTTTTCGGTCTTGTAGTTGATGACGTGGGTGGCGCCGGCCGCCTTGGCCAGAGCGCACTTGTCGTCCGAGCCCGCCGTGCCGATGATGGTGGCGCCGAGATGCTTGGCCCACTGGCAGGCGATCAGGCCGACGCCACCGGCGGCAGCATGCCAGAGCAGGGTGGTATCGGGGCCGACCTTGTAGGTCCGCTTGAGGAGATAGCGGACGGTCATGCCCTGGAGCATCATCGCGGCAGCCTGTTCGTAGGCGATGCCGGCCGGCATCTTCACCATGCGGTCCGCCGGCACGACGCGCTCGGTCGCGTAGGAACCGATCGGTTGCGCGTAGGCGACCTTGTCGCCGACCTTGAACTCGGTCACGCCCGCGCCGACCTCGGTCACCTCGCCAGCGGCTTCCATGCCGAGCACGAATGGCAAGCTCGGCTGCGGGTAGAGGCCGGTGCGGTGATAGGTGTCGATGTAGTTGATGCCGATCGCGTGCTGCTTGAGCTTGAGCTGGCCGGCGCCGGGGGCACCAACAGCAACCTCTTCGTATTTCAAGACCTCGGGACCGCCATAGGCATGGACGCGGACTGCATGGGCCATGTCGTTTCCTCCTCGTGTGGGGCAGGCAGGGCTGGAGCCGCCGGCCGAAATCTGTTACCGGCGGCTTCGGATCGCCGCCCTTCATGGGTCGATGGGCGGGAGCATGGCCTGTTCGTGCCACAGGACCGCCACCCGCCGCTTCTATAGGCGGGCAGGCGATAATCACAAGCGACGAGTTCGCGGGGGCTCCACTGCACATGAACGTTCGCTGCTGTCCGGGCCTCGTTGTTCTCGCGATGCTCGGCCTGTCGCTCGGCGGCTGCTCCATGCTGGGCGGCAGCGAGGAGATCGCGCCGGCCGCCGGGCTCGGCTGCGTCGACGACAGTTCCCATTGCGTGGCTCAGCGATCGGGGGTTCTGCGCGGCATGATGGCCGATCCGCAGCGACGCTGGGTGCGCGAGCCCGCGTCCCCCGCCGCCTACGCCTCGGGCGTCCGGCTGTGGGCCTTCAAGCAGAAGAAGCGCGAACTCTCGTGCGACGACCTCGCCGTCGGCCAGCGCGAGGCCGAAGTGGCGCCCGGTGTGCTGCGCGGACCCGGCGGGGCGGGTCTCACCCCGGCGCAGGTGTCCCGTGCCCTCATCCTCGCCGAGGAAGTCGGTCGCGAACTGTCGAACGAGCGCCGGCGCCGCTGCAGGACCTGAAAAATCACCGGCGAGCCGCTTGCGGCCGGGCGAGTGTCGCCTTAGATGCCAGTCGGAGAGGTATCCATGACATTCCCCGAGATCGCCCAGTCGCTGCTCGCCTTCGTGAAAGCCAATCAGGTTTGGGCGGTACCGATCGTCTTTCTGCTGGCTTTCGGTGAAAGCCTCGCCTTCTTTTCGCTGCTGCTGCCGTCGTCGGTGATCCTGTTCGGGATCGGCGGGCTGCTCGGGGCCAGCGGCATTTCGTTCTGGCCGGTATGGGTGGCCGGCGGCGTCGGCGGCACGCTCGGCTATGCGGTGTCCTACTGGGTGGGGCTTTATCTGAAGGACGACGCTCATCGCTGGTGGCCGTTCAGTGCGCGGCCCGAAATGCTGCCGCGCGGCCAACTGTTCTTCGAGCGCTACGGCGCCTTCGGCGTGTTCATCGGCCACTTCTTCGGACCCGTCCGCGCCGTCATCCCGGTGGTGGCCGGCATGTGCGCCATGCGCCAGATCCCGTTCCAGATCGCCAACGTCTCGTCGGCCTTCCTGTGGTCGGCTGGCGTGCTGGCGCCCGGCGCGTTCGGCATGAAAATGATGGGTCTTTGACCCGTCACGCCGCCGGCTTCTCGACCACGGCATATTCCGCGTAGCCCCGCAGCAGGCGGTCGTAGCGCAGCGCCACCCGCTTGTCCGCGCACACCGCCCCGAGACGCTCCTCGAGATCGGCCCGCGGCTCGACGCTGAACTTGGCGAGCCACGACCGCAGGCCCGACCGGAACCAGCCCGGCAACCGCTCCTGCTGGCCGAAATCGACGATATGCAGCCGACCAGTCGGCGCCACGGCATCGATGGCGAGCGGTAGCACCGCCTGCCAGGGCGGGATCATCGACAGCGCATACGAGATGAACACCCGGTCGAACTGCGCAATGCCGAACATCGCGGCCGGATCGAACGCGCTCGCGTCACCCTTGGCCAGCGTGATGCGCCCCGACAGTCCGGAGCGACGGATATTGGAGGCCGCCGTCTCCAGCATCACCTCGGAGATGTCGAATCCGTAGAGCCGTGCGCTCGGATAGCGCCGCGCGGCCAGGATGAGATTCCGGCCGGTGCCGCAGCCGATTTCCAGCACCGTGCCACCCATCGGCGGGCGCAGCTCGTCCAGCAGCAGGTCGCGGCCGAGCAGGTAGTACTTGCGCGTCGCATCGTAAATGTAGCGCTGATAGCGGTAGATGCCGTCCATGTGGGCGGCATGCACGTCCTCGCCGCCCGACGCGCGGGACGAGTTGTGGACGTCCCTTTCGCCGTCGCCGGCCATCACGCCTGCGCGTCCGCAGCGCGACGGACGTACAGGTGGAACCCGCCGTAGATCGACGAGCGGTCCCTGTCGGTGCGCGCGCGGCACGCCACGGGATCGTAGTCGAAACGGGCGAGGATCTCGTCGGGGATACGGCCCGGCAGAATCGTCTCCTCGCCGGCGGTGCGGAAAATCACGCGCCCGCCGGGCTTTGCCGTGCGGTCGATCTCGGTCCACAGCGCCGTCAACTGCTCGTCCGTCATCCAGTCCTGGGCGTCGAGCAACACGTAGGCATCGACGCTCTGGCTCGGCGAAGCCGCCAGGAACTCGGTGTACGAGCGGTGCTGGATGTCGACGTTGCCGACCCGGCTGCGCAGCGCCTCGAAGTTCTGCCGCTGGAGGTAGGGCGGCAACGGACCAGCCCCACCGCTCGCATAGCGCCGGCCGAAAGCTTGCCAGGCAAAATAATTGTCCTGCAGATCGAAGCCGCAGGCCAGCCGTTCCAGCCGCTGGCGCAGCACCGTCGCCATGTGGCTCTCGTTGCCCTTGAGCGCTTCGAACTGCGACGGCGGGATGCCGAGGCCGAACAGCGCCGACGGTTTCTCGAGGAGCCAGCGGATGTGCTTCTTGTCGAACAGCGGCGCCAACTCGCGATCGAAGATTTCGCGCTGCTCGGCGCGGGTGCGCGCGGTCAGCAGTTTGCGCGGATTGCGGCCGTGCACCCGGGCCAGCAGATGGCTGGCGCCGATGAAGGTGCCGAGCAGCCCGTGCCGGTAGAGGTTCGAACGGAAGTAGGCGATCCGCCGACGGCCGATGGCATTGCGCGATTCCCAATAACGCCGCGTGTCGTCGTCGAGATGCGGGCGGATGTGGTCGAAATAGCTGCGCACATTCTCGCGCGAGTCGGCTTCCGCGAAGAACCGGTGGAAGGCCGAATAGTCCGGCAGATGACGCGCAGCGGCCACCTTCAGCCGGTTGAGCGCGATATGCGCCGGGTTGAGGTCGATGGCGGTCACCCGCACGTCGGCCGCCGTCAGATAGCTGAGGATATTGCAGCCGCCGGAAGCGATTCCCACCAGATGCTCGCCGTCGCGCAGCGTGAGCGCCTCGAGATCGACGACCGGATCTTCCCAGATCTGCGGATAGACGAGGCCGGAGAACGCGAGCGTGAACAGTCGCTCCTGGATGCCACGCTTGGAGATCGGCTTATGGCGATGCACCGCCTGCTTCAGCCGTGTGAGTTGCGATCCCCCGGCGGACGAGCCGCCACGCGCCGACACCTGCTCGTAGGACGCCATGGATTTCCTCAGTTTTCTTCGGCGACCGCAGCTCGGTCGCGTAGCGGTCTTTCTAGCTGGCTCGATCAGATAGTGCCAGACCCATGGCGGCTGGGCTCTATCTGCCTCATGCGACGAATTCGTGACACATGTCGCAATGGTTTTGTGACGGCGATGCCGCACACCTGCAATTCTGTCACACCGCCGCGCCGGTTCTATGCTAGTCGGACCTCGATGGGGTGCCGCACCGTAACGTTCGGGCGGACCACGTCCGCCACCGGCGCCTTTTCGGGACCGCCGGCGGTGTCGCGCACACCCACGCAGCGGGCACGGCAATGACGGGACCGGAGACCGCAGGCTGGATCGACACCGCCTTGGCTCTTTTCAAAGCCAATATCGAGCTTGCCGCGCCGATCTGTTTCCTTCTCGGGTTTGCCGAGAGTATTGCGCTCGTCTCCCTCTTCGTGCCCTCGACCGTGCTCTTTCTCGGTATCGGCGGGGCCTACAGCGCCGCGGGCGGCGCGTTCCTGCCGATCTGGCTCGCCGGTGCCGTCGGCGCCTGTGCCGGCGACTGCCTCTCCTACGCCGTCGGCCGCTACTTCAAGGACGACGTCGACCGAATCTGGCCATTCACCAAAATGCCGGGGCTGGTTCCGAAGGGGCGCAACGCCTTCGAGCGCTGGGGCGTGCTTTCGATCGTCGGCGGCAAGTTCGTGGGCGGTCTCAGGCCGTTCATTCCGGTCGTGGCCGGCATCCTCATCATGCCATTCCCGGTTTTTCTCGCCGCCAGCGCCCTGTCGTCGCTGCTGTGGGCTGGGGTGTTCCTGGCGCCGGGTTTCGGCCTGAGCCTGCTGTGGAACTGACTTCCAGGCTTGTCTGGCGCCGCGTGATCGCTTAAGGGGACGGCTTCGGTTTTGCCGGGCCCTCGCCCGGCCGCACGGATTCGGAGGAAGCTGTTATGCCGGCCAAGGGTTCGCGCTCGGTGCGCAATATCGAGACCAGGAAGAAGAAGGCCCGTCGCGTCATTCCGCGGGCCAAGGTGACGCGCGTGCAGGGCAACACGGCCGGCGTGCGCAAGCGCCTGAAGAAGCAGGCTGGCATCGCCCGCGCCCGCAAGGTCGCCGCCGCGGCCGGCTGAGCCGCCTCCCAGGTACCCGGTCTTGGTGCCGCGCGGGGGCGTCCCTCGCGCGGACTTTTTGCGCTTGCTTTCGTGGGCCAGCGCCGCAATCTCGCCAGCAGCGTCGTCATGCCCATCGCGTGCTGCCGTCGAGGAGAGCTTGTCATGTCCCAGAGCCCGATCGAGCTCCACTACTGGCCGACGCCTAATGGCCACAAGGTCACGATGATGCTGGAGGAGTGCGGCCTGCCGTACGACGTCAAGTACGTCAACATCCTGCGCGGCGAACAGTTCGACCCGGCCTTTCTGGCCATCGCACCCAACAACCGCATGCCGGCCATCGTCGACCCCGATGGCCCCGACGGCCGGCCGATCGCGGTGTTCGAGTCGGGCGCCATCCTGCAGTACCTCGGCCGCAAGACCGGGCAATTCTATCCCGCCGACGAGCGCCAGAGAGTGGATGTCGACCAGTGGCTGTTCTGGCAGATGGGCGGTCTCGGGCCGATGGCGGGCCAGTGCCACCATTTCCGCAACTACGCCCCCGAGAAAGTGCCCTACGGGATCGATCGCTACACCAACGAGGTGAACCGCCTCTATGGCATGCTCGATCGGCGCCTGGCGGATCGCGAGTTCATAGCTGGCGCGTTCTCGATCGCCGACATGGCGAGCTACCCGTGGGCCAAGCTCTGGAAGAACCAGGGCCAGGACATCGCCCAGTTTCCGCACATGGCCGCTTGGCTCCAGCGGTGTGCGGCGCGCCCGGCCACCGCGCGGGCCCTCGCGGTCGGCAAGGACGTGCGCAAGAACTACGACATCTCCACCGACGACGCGGCCAAGAAGATCCTGTTCGGCCAGAAGGCCCGCTGAAACCCCAAGCGAGGCGAGCGCAGTCGTGCGCCCGTCAGCCGACGTGCCGGCGGGTCGCCTTGATGCGGCTGGCCAGGATCTTGTCGATGCGCCGGCCGTCGCGATCGACGACCTCGAAGCGCCAACCGAGCGAATCGATATGCTCGCCGGTTTTCGGCAGATGCTGGAGCTGTGACAGCACGAAGCCGGCCACCGTCTCGTAGCTGCGCTGCTGCGGCAGCACGATGCCGATCCGGTCAGCCATCTCGTCGACCGGCATGGCGCCGGACAGCAGCCATGAGCCGTCGCCCCGCTCGATCGCGTAGGGTTCGACGCCCGCCGTGTCGGATTTGAACACGCCGGCAATCGCCTCCAGCACGTCGGCTGGCGTGACGAGGCCCTCGAAATGCCCGTGCTCGTCGTGGATCAGCGCAACCGGCACCTCCGCCTCGCGCAGCACGGCGAGCACATCGAGGGCATCCATCGTTTCCGGCACGATCGGCGCCTTGCGGATGTGGCGGCGCACGTCGAACGGATGGCCCGCCAGCATCGTCGCCAGCAATTCGCGGGTCTGCACCACGCCGAGCATGTGGTCCGAAGAGCCGTCACCGACCGGCAGCCGGGAATGGGGCGTGCTGATGAGACGCGACCTGATCTGCTCCTCGGGCGCCGTGATGTCGATCCAGTCGACGTCGGTCCGCGGCGTCATCAGCCCGACGACCGCCCGGTCGGCGAGCCGCATGACGCCCGAGATCATCTCCCGCTCGCCCTTTTCCAGCACGCCCGCGCTCTCGGCCTCGGCGATGAGGGTCTTGATCTCCTCGTCGGTCACCCGTGCTTCGCTCTCGGTCGATAGCCCGAACAAGCGGAACACCAATCGGGTCGAGGCATCGAGCAGCCATACCGCGGGTGAGGCGATACTGGAGAAACGCATCATCATGGGCGCGACCGCGCACGCGATGCTTTCCGCGCTCCGCAGCGCGAAGTTCTTCGGCACCAGTTCGCCGATGATGACCGAGAGATAGGTGATGACCAGCACCACGCCGGCATACCCGAGCGGTCCCGCGATCGATTGCGGCAATCCGGCCCGCTTCAGCATGTCGACGGCGTAGATGCCGAACGTCTCGCCCGAGTAGGCGCCGTTGAGGATGCCGATCAGGGTGATGCCGATCTGGACCGCCGACAGGAACCGTCCGGGATTGGAGGCGAGCGACAGGGCCTGCCGGGCGCCGGGCCTGCCGGACGCCGCCATCGCCTTGAGGCGCGGATGGCGCGCCGAGACGACCGCCAGTTCCGAAAGCGCAAAGAGGCCGTTGATGCAAATGAGGGTGAGAACGATGAGTAGCTCGGTCAAGCCGGGTACCGTGCATGATCCGCGGATGTTGGTCCGTGTTGATTGGCCCACAGCAGGCGCCAGCACAAGACCTTTTCGTCAGCGCGTCTCGGCCAGACGCAGCGGCTCGGGCTTGCGGCCGGTCACCTTTTCGAGCGCGCGTGCGGCCAAGACCCTCGATGCGAGCGAGCGCCGGCCCGCGGCCATGCGCGCTTCGGCCTCGCTGGCCGCCGGTGAGCCGACCGCGGGAGCCGCAAGCCCCATGCCGCCGCCCGGACGCTGCTCGGCACAGCCGCCGACAGACACGGCGGCGCCCAGCAGCACGACAAGACGAAGTCTGTGCAACAGATCCTCCTGCAGGCCGGCGCGCAACCGGCCGGACCATAGCCGAGGGGGGCCTGGGCGTACAGGGCGCCCCGGCGCGGTCCATTTCCGCACAACCGGTTAGCAACGGCTAACCATAAATCGTAGCGAAACCGCGTCGCCGGGTCCGGCGTTTGCCAACGGGTAACCCTAACGCCGCAACCTGTGCCCAGCAGCGACGTGCTGCGGTGCCGACGAGTGGTTTTGCGTAGGAGAGTGTGATGGCACGTTACGAAGTGGCCGCCGACGAGGCGACCCATGCGAGTGTCGGCGGCAGCGCCGACGTCCTGTTCGAACTCGGCATGCGCTACTGCGCCGGCCGTGGTGTCGCGATCGACATGATCGAAGCGCACAAGTGGTTCAACCTGTCGGCCATGCGCGGCAACGAGGCGGCGAAAAGCTACCGGCTCGAACTCGCTCGCGAGATGTCACGGACGGACGTGGCCAAGGCGCAGCGCCTGGCACGCGAGTGGCTCGCCTGCCAGTGACGGTCCGGTCAACAGCGCTTGAACAGCGAGATCATGCAATCCCAGGCGTTGCCGACCGTGCCGCCGATCTGCTCGGCACCCTTCTTGATGGCGTCGCCGGCCTTTTGAACGCCCGCACCTGAGGACTGCACGGTCTCCTTCGCGAGATCGGCCAGTGTTGCGGGAGGCGCCTTCTTGCCGTCCGCCGGTTCGGCCTGCAAGGACGGGTCAGGCCTCTTGATGCCCTGATCACCGATCGTCACCACCCGCTCCGGCCCATTGCACAGACCGCCGACGCTGCCTTGGGTGACGCGGCAGAACCCATGACCACCGGCCTTTGCCAGTTCGGTCATGCAGATGAAGTTGGCGGCCTTGGCGAGCGCATGAGAGGCGCCGCTGGTGTCCTTCTGCACGATCACACAGCGATAGGTCGCCGCCGGCTCCGAGCACTCGACGCAGATACCCGCCGCAACGGCCGGCGCCATCGCGAATGTCGCGCCCCACAGACAAGCCAACCCGCCGGCGACCGCAAGCTTGGCCCGTCGCCCACGCGCTCCTGCTGTAATCTCGGCGCTTTTGGTCATGGCAATCCGTTGCGCCCATGCAACTTGTAGGCCGGCCGCTCCGAAAGCAGCTCGTAATAGGAAGAGACTGCGGCAAGCGGCGGCTTGCTGAAATCGGTTCGGAACCAACGGTTGACGATCAGGCCGACCGGTATGTCGGCCAGCGTGAACCGATTGGCGTAGAGGTAGGGTCCATTCGTGGCGAGATGGCGGTCGAGGCTGCGCATCTCGCGCGTCCACTCGTAGATGCCGGTCTCGATCATGCGCGGGTCCTGGAACCCGGGGTACTTCAGCGCAAGTCCGAGGAACGCCGGCCGCGCACCCGTGTAGAGATCGGTGCTCGCCCAGTCCATCCAGAACTCCACACCCGCGGCACCGACGATATCCGTGGGGTAGAGGTCGTCCCGGCCGGCCTTACGCACGAGATAGCGCAGGATCGTGTTGGACTCCCGCACCACGGCATCCCCGTCGCACAGCACGGGGATCTTGCCGAACGGGTTGATCTTCAGGAACTCCTGCTCGCTGGTCGCGCGGTAGCCGCGGCCCCAGTCCTCTTGATCGTAGGCCATGCCCAGCTCTTCGGCCAGCCAGAGGATCTTGCGAACATTGATCGCGTTCGCGCGACCGAGAATTCTGATCATGAGTTGTCCTCGCGAGAGCCGGCCGAGGGCGGTCAAACGCACGATCGCAGGCTGTCACACTGATATGGCCAGTTAACGTCGGCCTCAAGCCCCGAGATGAAGCGGGTCGTGCGGCCAAACGAGCCGACCGTGGGCGCCGGCAGGCTGCGGACCGCAGCCGATACTTTGCAAACCGGCGAACCCTTGGTATAGCGGCTCCCGGCGTGGAGACGTGGCCGAGTGGCTTAAGGCGGCGGTTTGCTAAACCGTTGTACGCTGTAAAGGCGTACCGGGGGTTCGAATCCCCCCGTCTCCGCCAGATTTTTTATTTAACCCCCTGAAATACATAATAAACACCGCGCTTGTGTTTTTGCGGCCCCAACGGCGGCCCTAACATTCGAGCTTAGCCATGGCGAAGAAGGTCGTTCCTTTCCGCGAGAATCCTAACCAAGACGACGCTGGCGCCGCCGAACTCAAAGCCGCGCCCCGTCCCGCTTGGATGAGCGGCACCGAATCCCGGCTCTATGACGAACTCGTCGCCACCACGCGCAAGCTGGCTGCGCGGGGCGTGCCCGTGTCCTATACCGTGATTGCCGAAGTCGCCGAGGCAATGGAACGCTCCCACCGTGAAGGGCGGTCGGCCCTCGCCGAGATCGCGGAAGGGTTGGACACCATGCGCGAAGCTGAACGCCAGCACCGTTCCTCGATCGTCGCGCACCGCCGCATGGTTTTCAGCAAAGAAGAAAACAGTGTCATGAGCATACTAGCTAGCATCGCCGGCCTCGCCGCTATCGCCGCGGCTCTCGCTAGCCTCGGAAGCGGCAACGGGACATGGTTCTATCTGGCCGCGTTGTTTGCCGCTGTCGCCGGCGCGTTCCTTATGCCCGTGATCTTCGCGCTCCGGAACCGATAGGCGTCGCAGCCGGTGTGAAGTATAAACAGCACGGCCGCCGCGGAGCCTGCCTGTTTGCCTGCAGCACGACTTGCGGGAGAGAATTGGCAGCAGCCGCGGCGGCCGCCCGTTCTCCCCTCGGCCAGTCTCTGCGGAGAAACTGAATGACCGAGTTGGAAGCCCTCTCGAATCGCCTGGTGGAGTTGATCAAGGAGTCACCCCGCCCGCTGGAGGAGATGCGGGTGGCGTCGAAGATCCTGTTCGACTTCGACCTGAGCGACTTCCAGCCAGACTCGACAACGTCACCGGAAGAGTTCGCCCAGACGGCAATCGACGAGAACCCCGTCCTCCTGGCGCAGTGGCCAGACCGACGGGGGACCGTGGAGGATCCGAGCGAGATCTCCTCGGTGGAAGAACTGATCCGGTTGTTGTACGGGAGCGAAGGCGGCTTGTAGTGCGCTAGTCCGCGCGTCACAAGAGCATGCATCGGCGCCAGCAGCAGTACGGTTCATCCGTTCCGCCGATGTGGAGCCCGATCGGCTGGCTCGTGGCGGGCATGAATGAGGCTCGTGGACTCTACCGGGCTCAAGCGGATATCATAATCTTTGACTTTCTACACCAGTTGGGGGCTCACGGTGAGGCTCAGGCACTTCGCATCTGGCCTGTCCCCGCACTATCGGGCTCTCAGGACGCGGTTGCGGACATGTGGGGTCTCACCGGATCGCCTCGGCTTGCAAAAGAGACGGTCGCGCCGATGAGCTGGCGACATATGTTGGCCGTCTCCGCTGCTGCCGGTTCACTCCAGCAGGATATTTCGCTGGCAAAGCGGCAGGCTCAGAGACGGCTACTTCCAGGATAACGGTTCATGGCGTGGACTGAAAACCCACCCGTTTGAAGGGCTTACTTTAGTGGTCAATCATAGGCTGAAGTGCGAGATGTCACGGCGGCCGTCTCCGCTGCTGCAAATCGGCTCCTGCAAGACGTGCTACAGGTCAATCGGCAGGCTCAGAGACGGCCTAGTTCAGCGTAGCTGAATACGCACCCGCCGAGAAGCTAGCCTATTGACGGTTCGGACGGTGATCGAGCAGGCGGAGCGTATTCTGACTGAAATGGCGGCCAACTAAAGATGCGAACGACACCAAGACCTCCCAAGTCGCGGCATGCGGTTTGGGCCATCCTCTATCTGTCCAAGGCTAGCCAACGAGCAGTACACGAGGTGATTGTCGACCACCTAAAAATCAGCCCAACGCACATCGTCGCAAACATGCACCTGACCGTCTACCACGCACGCAGACGCCTGCCCGGCCTCCAGCCATATCGGGAGCGAGTGGAGATTGCCGTCGAACCGGAAAACTGGCGGTTCATGGTGATGGCGCCGGGAGGGGAAAATCCACGCCCCGATATCGACCCGCGGCGGCGGCAAATCGGTGTCCGGATAAGGCGCGCCTCTGGGGCGTGGCCGAAAATTCAGGAATTGCGCGCGCGTTTTTATGAGTTGGAAGATGTTATCAGGTCTCCCGAGCGGATCCCGAGCAGGGATCGGCAGAGTGCTTTTGGCGCGAGAAGTTACCAACCGCACGTGACCCTGCTACTGCCAGGGAGTGGGATTGACCCAAACTTGACAACTGCAGGCGAAATATTCCGGGGCAAGATCCCCCACTTAACTTTCGATCAATTTGTGGTCAAGTGCCACGGGCTACGCGAGTAGCTCCACAAGTCCAACGAGCAACGCTGACAAGTATTGATTTGATCACATAAAAACTTCCCATTGTCCGCCAAATGCGCCGACGAAGACCGAAATCGGCCAGCCGAATTGGCGTTGGAGGAATGAAAGATGTGAAGACCTCTATTCTTGGTGGTTCAATTTATTTTTGCGCCTGATAGTGCAAGAACAATATTAGCGCCTCAAAGCCAAGCAACAACCCTTGGTAATAAAGCGCACTCAATTCCAGTTTTTTCTGTAGCGAACTTCCGGCAAAAACTCGAACAATACTGCTCCGCCGCTGTTAGCAGCGGGGACGAGAGCCAAGTCTGATTTGCCTTTCATGAATCGGGGCAGGGGACACACCGTCCCCTGCTAAGCAAGAGACAAGCATGTTGCTCGCCCATCGCCCTTAAAGTTCACTCGAAGGCTGCGCCGGCCGCTTCAGCTTCCCGCTGAAGCCCGTCCAACTCTTCAACATCCGCCATTTCCACGCCGCCGCGCCGCGCGGAAAGCTGTTTGGAGAACGTCATGGATAGGTAGCGAGCAATTCTGTCGTTTTGGTCGACTTCCGGAGAGAAGGCAGATCGCTCTCGCAGTGTCTCAACCAGCTCCCTCCGATTTCCGCCACCACGAGTCACAACGAGCTGACGGCCTCTGCGTCTGCCATCGGCATTCCATTCCTCTAATACCTCGTAGAAGCGCCCAGATGCTCGATCTAAGTGCGATGCCAGTCGCTCCCGAGCTGAAAGTGGCTGCTGTGCGGCAACAGCCGCGGCCTGATCGGGGAGTAAGCGTTGAACCCTCCCTTCAAAACCGGTCATGCGAGCCTCGATCTCGCCTAGCGCGCCATTGATGTCGTTGGTGATCCGTCCGCCGGATTCTTCGAGGTTTGTTCTGATTTTTTCTGCGGATTCGAGCGCTTGAAGAAGATTCTTAGGTGCGTCGTCTATAGTCTTCTTCAAACTAAGAAGCTCACGAATGTGTGACGAGAGAACCAACGTAACGGGCAGGGCCACCACGAACACTACGAAGGGCCATGCAATCGCGCCGAGGGCGGTCGCGAGCCCTTCGGGATTCTGAAATTTGGAGAACAACGAACTGTAGAGCCCATAGAAGGCAAGCGCGCAGAGACCAAACCAGATCAGTACCAGCACGCCAGTGCCAGCCCTTGACCGCCAATCCGTCGCACCGTCATTCGTCATAGGTGCCCCCCCCAGCCGCCACATCCAAAACGTGCGCTTTCTCACGACGCGGAGAGGATTAGAGCCGACATTCCCCAAGTAGCCTTTGGATGCCACAAGACTACGCCGCCAACCGGGCATCTGCAACGGCCATGGCAGCGTCGTGTACTCTTGCGGGCACTGTCGCAGTGTGATTCCGGACGTTCGGACTCGGTTCGACGGCCTCGACACACGTTTCGACCGTCCTGCTGGGAGCAACCCGGCAGCGCGGCGCCGTCGCGCGAACCGATCGCGTCCATCTTTGTCGAGGAGCCTGAGGCCCTTCGTCATGATGGCATTGGTGACGGTCGGAGCTGATTGATGGCTTCCAGAGAACGGCGGAAGAGGACACGGGGGATCGTCACCTCAGCCAGCTGGAAGGTGATCGGGCGGGCGTGATGCACTACACGGGCGCCGATCTTGAAGAGCCGGGTCTGCAGGCTGAGCAGCAACCAGGGCGCGACCTCTTGGGGAATATCGGTGGCTTGGAAGATCATGCCGCGCATGCGGACCAGAGCATGAAACTGTTGGCAAACCTCAGCTTGGAAAATCATTTGCGCCGCTATCCTCGATTTCAGCCTTGCGGGTTGATTGAATGCATCAGGTCGGCCCGCCCTGTACCCATGCGAATCGTCCTCGCTGTGGCAGCCATGCACCTGCTTCTTTTGCGTCTCCCAGTCATGGCGGCAGCGTCCCCGGCGACTCCCTCGGTGAGGGAATTCGAGGGGCACTTTTCCGTGTCGCGTGACACCTGCCCCGCTGGGCAGTTAGCCCCGCGCTCGCAACGCCGCCCGGATCGTCCTCGGGTCGGTCCCCAGGTCGGCGGCAAGCCTAGCCATCAAAGGCCGGTCCTTCCCGTTCTCCTGGCTCGATCTATAGGTGAGCCCGTAGCTTTCCCGACTGCCGAAGTAGCGTCCACCCGGCGGCAAGTGGAGCTTCGCCACCCGCAGACCGTGCGCCCCGCACTTCCGCGGACGCGGACAAACGAACCACCACCGCCGGCCGCCGTAGCGAGGCGTCGTCGTGGTCAGACTGACGTGGCACATCACGGGCTCGCCCCGCACCGAGTAGCGCAGCTCGCACCACGCTTCCTCGGGGTTCCGAAGGTCGGCCGTGTATTGCAGCGAAGCGTGCGGGGCCTGACCAGGGTAGAGCCAAGACCACGTCCCCGCCGTCCTCTTCCCCGGAACGAATGCGCCCTTGTCGAGAAGGGCCTTCATCGAGAGCGTGAGCCCGTCTTCGACCGTGCATTTTCTGGTACCTTGGAAGCCGGAGCCGAAGCCCCCCATGTTTGTCCACCATTTTTCCCAAATCATCAGCCGAAATTCAAACGTCCACCCGCCCGCTAACCTCTGAAAAGCCCAGCGATTCTGGGTGCTCTGCCCGGTGAACGAGGGCGTTTGATTTTTTGATTTCCGGACCACTGTTCTCGACGATCGAAGCTACTGCAACGGCCTCGATCACCGGCTGATCGGCGTCCTCGTCGCGGTCACTCGACACGCTGACGTCGATGGCCTCGGGCGGCGTCACCACCACGCCGCGCCGCGCGGCTTGAAGGCGCTGCAGCTCGTGCATCGTCTTGAAGAGTTGCCGATCGAGCTTGGCCTCATAGGCCGAGACTCGCATCATCTTGTCACCGGACGAGCCGCCGAAGGCGCGGCCCGGCGAGGCGTCATAGGACGAGGCACGAGCACTGTCCTCCATGACCGTGCCTTCGATCGCGATCAGCCGGCGAAGCCGCCACGCGAGGGAGACGATGCGATCGGCGAGCATCAACTCGACTTCGCCAACGGGCGCCAAGTCGGCTCGCAGGCGCTTGCCGAAGGCGACAAGCTCGGCCTCGCTCTCGCCGGCGATGAGCGTGACCTCGGTGTAGAGCCCATGCCGGATGCCGTTCAACCGGCTTGCGGCCTTGCCTTCGGGTGTCCTCGGTCCGGTTGACCGCTTCGCGTTGAGGGGGCTCGTGATCTTTCGTCTGTCGCTCATGATGTCCTCGCGCGCGCGTATTGCTAGTCGAACGCTCCGGCCCCGCACGCTTCGGCGATGTATCCGGCTAAATGTTTCACAGCAGAAATTGAAATTGGTCTTGCCCTATCCACCCACCGCGTGCCGCCTATAGTGCCAACTCGTTCATTGTTGCCCACCGCGCGAAGAAAGCGAAGAAAGCGAACTAAGTGCAGCAGGCGAGGCAATCCAAGCAGGCGAAGTATGCGAAATAAGAGAATTAAGCATCTCAGCCTCACCTTAATTCGCTAAGTTCGCATTTTTCGCAACCGCGGAGCTCGGCCGTATCCGCCAATCGGTACGAGGACGCCCGCCCGTCTCGACCTCAACCGCTTCGACCTTGCCATCCCGCTGCAGTCGTTCAAGGACCGCTTGGAGAGCGCCCTGCTTGGTATGGTTGCCCAGTTCGCGATGCAGTTCCGTCGTGCTCCGCGGCTCGCGCTTCAAGATATGGAGGATTCTGGTTGCCAGTGGGTCGGCGTCAAGACACCCGAACAGCCGCTTAGCGGAGGCATCGCAGAAATTCCAAACCGCAAGTGCCGCTTGAATGTGCTCAACCTCTATCGACGATGATGCGTCCAGACAGGCATAGATAAGGGCAATCCGGATAACTTGGACCTCGGCGCGCGAAGTAACGACACCGTAAAGCCCGTCCTGATCCTCAGTCAGTCGAGGATAAACTGCTGTGTAAAGGTTCCTTGCCGTTGGCGTGAACTCGATCTGCGAGACCTGCCTCGACCTACGCACACGTGATGCAAGCGCCGCACCGAAGTCCGCGATGTCGGCGTCGCTCAAGCCACTTGCCAAGGGCAACAGCTTCTGACGACGGACGCACCACCAAAGGAACCGGTTGGCAAACCCGTTGAAGATATCGACTTGGGACAGCAGGGTGCCCAGCTCGGCTTCGGTAATGTGAGCGATAATGCCGACGTGCGGTCGCGTTGCCTTGATCGGGTGATTTTTGGTCAACGGCTCCAGCGTTTTACCGTCCCATGCCGTCCGCAGAATAGCGCTCAACGTATTGCCTTCCCGGCGCATGGCGCGGAGCGGAGCCGCGAACTCTCCTTCGATCATGAGCAGCCGCTTGTCCGGCACGCCGTCATCCCCATTGCCGCTTCCGTCCCTGATCGCATAGATCAAACCTTCGCCGCTCGACATCGGGCCTGGCCGAATGGAAAGCGGTTCGCCGAGCCGATGCTCAGCAACTTCCCAGATTTTGCGCACCGGACCCTCGCTGGTTCCCTTGCGACCGCGAGCGGAGCGACCGACGATCACGCAAAAAAGGCGCGCGTGGTGGTCATCATCGGCGACCTTGATCCACGGTGTTCGACCAAATGCGATGCCCGCCAACGTTAGGAAGGTTGCGAGCACGGCGGCGGGATCGGCTTCTGAGTTCAAGGTAGCCGCTGTGGCGACCTCTCCGGCGATCCCGTACAACGCTTCCTCCGTGAGCACCGGCCACGGCGGAGACTCGATTCCATCGACTGCCACCCTGCCTTCAAACGAGGCGCCATTGAGCTCCTCATCGGATCTCATTCCGCGCCCCCCCTCACAAACCGCCGCGCAAGCGGAGGAAGAGGATCAGCGCGGCCCAAGGCGAACGCCCGACCGACACATTGCTCCGCCCAGACCCGGCCATATGCGGCAATCGCGCCGTTTGCCACGCTCGCATCGATCAAGACGGCGCGAGCCTCATCGGCCGTCAGGATGCCATGGGCAATGTATTTTGCGAGCCGGGCCGCGCTCCGAAACAACTCTGTGCGCCGCTCGTCCCGCAGCGTGGAGAGCGCGTCAGCGGCGGACCGCAAATCATGTTCCGCTTGCCGGCGCATGCCGTTCTCGTCATCGGACTCCAGTTGTGCGCGAGCCGGCTTCGCGACGAGGCGACGCGCTGTGAAGTCTGCGAGTATTTGAGCCCAATCGGCCGGATCAGCTGCAAGGATCTCTTGACGCAAATCCGGAAACGCATCGACGATACGCCGCTGGCTGCCGTTGAAAGTTGCGAGGAGCAGCAATGCCTTGGGCGCCGGGGGTGCGCGGTCGAACGCGATCATAGTGCCCCCGCTATCGGCTCAAGGGTGAACGGGTCGACCAATTCATACCGGCGACCGTCCGTCATCATTGAACCCGGCGCGATGAAATAGCCGCCGCTCGCACCATCCTCCCGCACGCCGCGCGTATCGAGACCCGCGCCAAGGTCTTTCACCCGATTCCGGGGCCGCTCGCCCGGCTGGAGTGCGAAAATCAGGTGGAGCCCACCCGAGGGTGTGCGGCTCACGCATCCGGTCAAATCGCCGATCGAATCCAGACCAAGCACGACAAGTAGGCTGTTCAAGCTACGGCGCCCGGCATCGCCGTCGACGTCGAGGACCCAAACACCGCTCGCAGCGCCCGTCGGAACGCCGACAAGCGCTTTCGGCCAATGGTGCCACCATCGGGCGACGGCCGAAACTTCGGCCGTCGCGTCGTGGTGGCCGCTATTCGTCAGCGGCCGTTTCGCGCCCGGTCCGCTAGGGGCACACGGGAATACTGGGATGCCATGGTTCGCATATTCCAGCGCGACGCGGGCATTGTGGCTAGTTCGATGTTCGGTCTCGCTCATGACGCGCTCACGTCACGGCGCCGCATCGAGGTTTTCGGCAAGCAATCGCTGAAGCTCGCTCAACGGAACCAGCCGGCACCCGGCGACGACGGCGGACTTGACCTCGCCCTTGGCGATCAGGGAATAGAGCGTCGACCGGCCAATACCCAGCGCCGTAGCGGCTTCGTTGATGCGTAGCGCAAGGCGAATCTCGTGCGGGGCAAGGCCTTTAGGCGATGCAATTTCGACCATAGGAACCTCGGACTGTTCACATGTGTCCGAGATTAGCTATGTGTGAGCGGATGGTCAGCCGGGAATGGTCGACAATGGTCGGCCGCCTTTGTTACTCAATTCTTCCGCCGAGGGGTAGCAAAATCCAGATCGGGACGGCGCGTTAGAAACTCCCTCAAAAGAACTTTGGCTTGCGAAGTGTCAGGACAAGCGACTTCCGGCTCGGTACATGCACACCATTCTTGAAGCGCCTGGATCGCCTTACTGTACGAGTCCCAGCCATCTCGATGGTCTTCCAAGCGGCCCCGCTCCCGAAAAAGCAGAAGCAACACAGCTTCGATCTTCCCCCGATCGTACCGGCGCGTGCGCCCCACCCTGCCCGACATCGCGTCCCCGCAAATCCAGTAAGCGACCAACGCGGCGAGCACGAAGCGAGCCATACAGGTTGTGGACTCACCACAACAATTGCTTGACGTCAAGTGGGCTGTCATCATGTTGCTAGTTTCGCAAACAAACCCGAGCGAGGTGCAAGCAGATATTCTCGTGGGAAAGTTTGCCAGTTTGACAATAGTCCGCCAATCAGGCTGTGTCCCATCATGGATGAGTCAGACCTCTACGACCAACTTGGCCTTCTGGTGCGCCAACACCGTGAGCGGCTAGATATGAACCAGAGCACGCTTGCCGAGGCTATTGCGTTGTCCCGCGCTTCGGTCGCGAACATCGAGGCTGGAAGGCAGCAGGTGGCTCTGCACCAAGTCTACCGGCTCGCGGCGGCTCTGGGCGTGGACGTCACCACGTTGCTGCCGGGCGCGACGGGGAAGCCACCCAACAGCCGTAAGCCCAAGATCGAGGGCCTAGTCTCCCTCAGTCCGCAAGAGGAGGCTGACGTCGCAAGGGTCTATGCTGCCGGTGCTCCGCCTAAGCTACGGAGGAAGCGATGACGACGAAGACTGCAGGAACAGCCGCCGCGGCCATCCTAAAGGCATTCCGCGTGACGGCCCCGCCGGTCCTGGTGGATGAGATCATCGCTGCGAAGCGCATAGCCTTGAGGTTCACCCCGCTTGCACCCGACCTTTCCGGGATGATCTTTCAGAAGGATGGGGAACCGGTGATCGTCGTGAACTCGACGCACCCGCCTAACCGCCAGCGATTTACGATGGCGCACGAGTTGGGGCACCATGAACTCCACCTTCCGGCCATCGGGTCCAGTGTGCATGTCGACAAGAAGTTTGCCATGGCACGCGACCTGATGTCGGCGAGCGGCCTCGATCGGCAGGAGATCGAGGCAAACAGATTCGCCGCCGAGCTACTCGTGCCACGCACCTTTCTTTCGCGCGAACTCCAGGGCCGCGTCGTCGACATCGAGGACGAGGAACTGGTTGCCGACCTCGCCCGGCTGTTCCGCGTCAGCCGGCAGATGATGGCAATTCGGATTGGCGATGTGGAGGCGAGTGACGGCCCTCGCAGCTAGATTGCCCACAACAACGAGAAACTCTGAACAATGCTCACTGGTGAACTCCGCAACCAAATCGACCAAATCTGGAACGCCTTCTGGTCGGGAGGCGTCTCCAACCCGCTCTCGGTGATCGAACAGATCACGTATCTGCTTTTCATCAAGCGACTGGATGATCTCCACACCCTCGAGGAAAGCAAAACCCAGACGCTCGGCATCCCAATGGAGCGCCGCATCTTCCCGGATGGGCAAGACGACCAGGGGCGCGATTGGTCGGACCTGCGCTGGTCGCGGTTCAAGAACTTCGAAGCCCGCGCCATGATGGACGTGGTGGCCGAGCGCGTGTTCCCCTTCCTGCGCCAGATGGGCGAGCAAGGCTCCAGCTACGGCGAGCACATGAAGGATGCGCGCCTTGGCTTCTCCAACGCCGCACTGCTCGCCAAGGCGGTCGACCTGCTCGACAAAATCCCGATGGAGGATCGTGACACCAAGGGCGACCTCTACGAATACATGCTCGGCAAGATCGCGAGCGCCGGGCAGAACGGCCAATTCCGCACGCCGCGCCATATCATCCGGCTGATGGTGGAGATGACCAAGCCGACCCCGCAGGACGTGATCTGCGATCCGGCGGCGGGCACCTGCGGCTTCCTGGTGGCGGCGGGCGAATACCTACGCGAAAAGCACCCGGCACTGTTCCGCGACGAGAAGCAGCGCAAGCACTTCCACAGCGGCATGTTCCACGGATTTGACTTTGATCCGACCATGCTGCGCATCGGCTCCATGAACATGGTGCTGCACGGGGTCGAGAACCCTGACGTCAGTTATCGTGACAGCCTCGCGCAGGAGCATGACGCCGATGCGGGACGCTATTCCCTCATCCTCGCCAACCCGCCATTTGCGGGTGCGCTAGATTACGATCAGACCGCAAAAGACCTTCAGCAGATCGTCAAAACCAAGAAGACCGAGCTGCTGTTTCTGGCGCTGTTCCTGCGCCTCCTCAAGACCGGCGGGCGCGCGGCGGTGATCGTGCCAGACGGCGTCCTCTTCGGCTCCTCCACCGCGCACAAGACGCTGCGGGAAATGCTGGTCGAAAAGCACAAGCTGGAAGCAGTGGTGAAACTGCCCTCCGGCGTGTTCAAACCTTATGCTGGCGTGTCCACCGCCATCCTGTTCTTCACCAAGACCGGCGTAGGCGGAACTGATCACGTCTGGTTCTATGACCTCCAAGCCGATGGCCAGAGTCTGGACGACAAACGCACGCCGCTGCTGCCTGCAGAAAAGCTCGGGCCGACGCCCACGGCCGAACTGACGGACGAGGACTACGCCAAGAACAACCTGCCTGACGTGCTGGCCCGTTGGGAGGCTCGGTTCGAGGAGAATGGCCGCGTCCGCACCGAGCAGAGCTTCCTCGTGCCCAAGGCGGAGATCGCCGCGACCGGCACCTATGACCTCTCGCTCAACCGCTACAAGCAGGTGGAGCATGAAGCGGTGACGCACGAAAGCCCCGCCGCCATAATCGCCGATTTGCGTAAGCTGGAAGATGAGATCAACGAAGGTCTCACCAAGCTGGAGGCGATGCTGGGATGAACGTCAGTGCAGGCATGCCATGGAAGACCGTGCCCATTTCGAGTGTCGTTGCTGCGGCCAAAACTGGCTTTGCATCCGGCGCAGATGTCGAAGATGGAATTCTTCAGGTTCGGATGAACAATATCACAACCGACGGTAGTTTCGATTGGTCCAAGCGCAGACGTGTGCCTATTCCAGCAAGGGGAGTCGAAAACCTCTTAGCCCAAGGCGGTGATATCTTATTCAACCACACCAACAGCCCCGAACTTGTGGGGAAATCTGCATTTTTTTCTGAGCTTGACGAGCCGGTTACTTTCAGCAATCATTTCATTTGTCTGCGCCCCATGGAGTCCATTCTAGATGGACGTTTCTTGGCCAGATGGCTCCAAAAACACTGGTCAGAGGGTCGGTTTCAAGCTCTCTGTAAGCAATGGGTAAACCAAGCAACAGTTTCAAAGGAGGCCTTGCTGGGGCTTGAAATCCCGCTCCCCACGCTGGAGGAGCAGAAGCGGATTGCTGCGATCCTGGATCAGGCCGATGAGCTGCGCCGCAAACGCCAGCGCGCCCTCGACCGTCTCAACAAACTCGGCCAAGCCATTTTCATCGAGATGTTTGGTGATCCAGCGACAAATCCCATGGGCTGGAGCGAGACTCGCCTCGGCGAGATTGTTAGGGCGGGCGATAGGATTAATTATGGGGTCGTCCAACCTGGCGACGAAGTTGACAGCGGTGTCCCCCTCATTCGAGTCGGTGATCTGCTAAAGCCGTTCATTGATCCGTCTTCAGTCAAACGTATCGACCCGGCGATTGAAGGCAACTATGTGCGCTCCCGTTTGGTGGGAGATGAAATCCTCATCGGATGCGTTGGCTCTATCGGCACTGTCGCCCTAGCTCATGCCGGTTTGAAAGGGGTGAATATCGCACGCGCAGTCGCACGTGTACCTTCGGATGACGCCAAAGCGGACCGAAGGTTCTTAGCCGCAATGATCCGATCTCCCTTAGTCCAGCGGTATTTCACAGCGGAAACCCGCATAGTGGCACAGCCAACTTTGAACATCGGGCTTATCGTTGACGCCCCGATCCTCCTTCCTCCTCTAGACCTTCAGCGAGAGTTTTCGCAGAAGTTGGAAGCGATCGATCCTATTTGGAGCGCAATGGGTTCGAGCATAATCGCCGATGACAAACTATTCGCCTCCCTCCAACACCGCGCTTTCCGTGGCGATCTCACGGCCTCCCGCCTGAAGGAGGCCGCAGCATGAAAGCCACCGAAGCCAACCTCCTCGAATTCATCAAGAAGTCACCGCGCTTCATCATCCCGATCTATCAGCGTACCTATTCGTGGACGGAGCGTGAATGCCGCCAGCTTTGGGACGACATCCTCCGCGCGGGCGCATCCCCGGGGATCAAGGCTCATTTCATGGGCTCGGTCGTCTACATTCAGGATGGGCTCTATCAGGTCACGACGAACTCGCCGCTCCTCGTCATCGACGGCCAGCAGCGCCTCACCACGATCACGCTTCTGATCGCTGCGCTCGCCGATGCGCTGGAGAAACAGCCTGAGGATGCGCGCGAGCCGATTGACGGCTTCTCGCCCCGAAAGCTTCGCAACTACTACCTCGTCAACCCGGAGGAGGAAGGCGAGCGGCATTACAAGCTTCTTCTCTCTCAAACCGACCGTGAAACGCTTATCGCGCTCGTTGACCGGCGCGAACTTCCGGCAGAGGCATCGTTGCGCGTCAGTGAGAACATCTCGCTTTTCCGCGACTGGATCGCGAGCGCTTCCGACCTCAAGATCGTCTGCCAAGGTGTGGCCAAGTTGCTGGTGATCGACACCTCTCTCACGCGCGGCGAGGACAATCCGCAGCTCATCTTCGAGAGCATGAACTCGACCGGCAAGGAGTTGAGCCAGGCGGACCTCGTACGCAATTTCGTGCTGATGGGCTTGGAGCCCACGCTGCAAACGCGCCTCTACAAGGAATACTGGCGACCGTTTGAATTGGAATTTGGGCAACAAGCCTACGGTGAAGAGTTTGACGCCTTCATGCGTCACTACCTAACGCTCAAGACCGGCGAGATTCCCCGGCAGGATCAGGTCTACGAGGCGTTCAAAACGCACGCACGCTCAAGAGCCATTGCTGAAGCGGGCACCGAGGCGCTCCTCAAGGACATTCGCGCGTTCGCGGGCTACTATTGCGCTATGGCGCTCGGCAAGGAGAAGCGCCCACGTTTGCGCGAGGCGTTCCATGACCTGCGGGAGCTGAAGGTCGAGGTCGCCTATCCCTTTCTGCTGGAGGTCTACAACGATTGCGCCCAAGGCCGCATTCCCGATGATGGACTTTTGGAGATTGTGCGCTTCATCGAGGCGTATGTTTTCAGGCGCGCCGTTTGCGCAATCCCAACCAACTCACTCAACAAGACGTTCGCTACCTTCGGAAAGGCCCTGAAGAAGGATCGGTATCTGGAAAGCGTGCGGGCGCAGTTCCTGCTGCTGCCGTCCTACCGTCGTTTCCCGAGAGATGACGAGTTCCGGCGCGACTTCGAGACGCGAGATCTCTATAAATCCCGCATCCGGTCCTATTGGCTGCGTCGCCTCGAAAACCACGAGCGCAAAGAGCGCGTCGTGCTTGATGAGTACACCATTGAGCATATCATGCCGCAGAATGATAATCTATCGAGCGCCTGGATGGCGGACCTCGGGGCAGAGTGGCAGCGCGTTCATGAGACCTGGCTGCACACGCTCGGGAACCTCACGCTCACTGGCTACAATTCGGAATACAGCGACCGGCCCTTCACCGAAAAGCGGGACATGACCGGCGGCTTCAAGGAGAGCCCGCTGCGCGTCAACCAAGGGCTCGGGATGCTGGAGCGCTGGGGCGAAGAGCAAATTCGCAAGCGGGCTGAACGGCTTTCAGGCGAGGCAGTAGATGTCTGGCGCTTCCCCACGCTCGCAGAAGAAGCGCTTGCGGCCTATCGCAAGCCCGGCGCGGCGAAGTCCACCTACACGATCAATGATCATCCGCAGCTGTTGTCCGACAAGAGTCGGCCCATCTTTGAGGCGTTCCGCCGCGAAGTGCTGGCGTTGGATCCGTGTGTCGCCGAAGAGTATTTGAAGCTCTATGTGGCGTACAAGGCGGAGACCAATTTCGTCGACGTGATCCCGCAAAAGAATGCTTTGCTGCTTTCACTCAACATAAAGTGGCCAGACCTAAGCGATCCGAAGGGCGCGTGCCGAGACGTCACTGGCATGGGTCGGTGGGGTAATGGAGACGTAGAGGTCAAACTCAAATCCCTCGATGACTTGCCCTATATCATCGGGCTCGTCCGCCAGAGCCTGGAACTGCAACTGGGAAATGGTGCTGACGCATGACCCAGTTCGCCTTCCTCCAGACCGAGTTTCCTGAGGTCTTCGCTCTGGCGGGGAAGGCGGAGCTGATCGCGACCACGGATGCGCGCGGGGCTTGCTTCCATGCACGCCTGGCGCTGGAGGCCGCCGTCAAATGGATGTACGCCCACGACCGCAGCCTGCGCTCGCCCTATGACACCGCGCTTTCGGCGCTGATCCATGAGGGCACGTTCCGCGCTCTGGTCGGCAATGCGCTCGTCACCAAGGCGCGCCTCATCAAGGACTACGGCAACGCCGCCGCGCACGAGACCCGCGCCATCCCGCCGAGTAATGCCATCAACGCCGTGCGGGAGCTGTTCCATTTCAGCTATTGGCTGGTGCGCACCTATGCCCGCGGGACCAAACCAAACGCCGGCCTGACCTTCGACCAAAATGCTCTGCCCCGCGCGGTGCAGGTGGAAGCCTCGACACTCGCCAAGCTGCAAGCCCTGGCCAAGGAGCGCGAAAGTGCGGCGAAGGCCCTTGAAGAGGCTGAAGCTGGCCGCATCAAGAGTGAACAGGACGCCGCCGCACGCGATGCCGAAATCGCCCGCCTTCAGGCCGAGATTGCCGCCATCAAGCAGGCCAACGCGGCCACGCCCGACGCGCATGACTACAACGAAGCGGAGACCCGCGACGCTTTCATCGACCTGCTGCTCCGTGAGGCCGGGTGGGACCCGGACGCGCCGAATGTGCGGGAGTTCCCCGTCACCGGCATGCCCAACACGACCGGCGAGGGCTTTGTTGACTACGTGCTGTGGGGCGATGACGGCAAGCCGCTAGCTGTAATCGAGGCCAAGCGCACCCGCCGCGATCCGCGCGTGGGCCAGCAGCAAGCCAAGCTCTACGCGGATTGCCTGGAAAAGCAGTTCAGCGTGCGTCCCCTGATTTTCTACACGAATGGCTATGAGCACTGGCTGTGGGACGATGAACGCTATCCGCCGCGCGCCGTGCATGGCTTCTTGAAGAAGGACGAGCTGGAGCTGTGGCGCCAGCGCAAGAGTGCTCGCCGGCTACTCTCAACCACCAACATCGATCCCGACATCGTGGAGCGCTACTACCAGACCCGCGCCATCCGCCGCGTGGGGGAAGTGTTCGAGAAGGACCACCAGCGCAAGGCGCTTCTGGTCATGGCCACCGGCAGCGGCAAGACGCGCACGGTGATCGCGCTGATTGATCAGTTGATGCGCGCCAACTGGTGTAAGCGCGTGCTGTTCCTTGCCGACCGCGTCGCGCTGGTCCGGCAGGCCCACAACGCCTTCAAGCGGCACCTGCCGTCCGCGCCAAGTGCGAACCTTATTGAACGCCACGACCCGAAGAAGAACGATCATCACGGCGCCCGGGTCTGTCTTTCAACCTATCCGACGATGATGAACCTCATCGATGAGATGGCCAACGGCCAGCGCCGCTTTGGCCCTGGCCATTTCGATCTGATCGTCATCGACGAGGCCCACCGCTCGATCTACCGCAGGTATCGCTCGATCTTCGACTACTTCGACAGCCTGTTGGTGGGCCTGACGGCCACCCCACGCGACGAAATCGACCGCGATACCTATTCGTTGTTCGAGCTGGAGCGTGGCGTCCCAACCGATTCCTACGACCTCGACCAGGCCGTCGCCGATCGCTTCCTCGTCCCGGCGCGGCCGATCTCCGTGCCGCTCCTCTTTGTGCGAGAGGGCATCAAGTACGACGACCTCACCGACGAGGAAAAGACGGCGTGGGATGTGTTGGAGTGGGAAGGCAAGCTCCCTTCCAACTTCGTGGAAGCTCCGAAAATCAATAAGACTCTTTTTAACACGGACACGGTCGATAAGGTGCTGGAGCACCTGATGACCTATGGCCTCAAGGTCGCCAGTGGGGACCGGCTGGGCAAGACCATCGTCTTTGCCAAGAACCACGACCACGCGAACTTCATTGCCGAGCGCTTCGACGCCAACTATCCGCACCTCAAGGGCCATTTCGCCCGGGTTGTCGACTATCAGACAGAATACGCCCAATCTCTGATCGATGACTTCTCGGTGCCGGAGCGCGCGCCCCACATCGCCATCTCGGTCGACATGCTCGACACGGGCATCGACGTGCCGGAGGTCGTCAATCTCGTATTCTTCAAGATCGTTCGCTCAAAGACCAAGTTCTGGCAGATGATCGGTCGCGGCACGAGGCTGAGCCCCGACCTGTTCGGTCCTGGCCAGCACAAGACCGAGTTCTTCATCTTCGATTTCTGTCAGAATTTCGAGTTCTTCAATCAGAACCCCAAACTGACCGACGGCGCGGCAGGCCGATCCCTCAGTCAGCGCCTGTTCACGACCCGCGTCGAGATCGCGACCACGCTGCAGCACTTGCCGCAGGAAGCACGCACCGACCGCCTGAACACGCTCGATAGTGAAACCCGCGCCCGCTTGCGTGACGAAGTGGCTGGCATGAGCCTCGATAACTTCCTGGTCCGCGCGAAGCGCCGAGTCGTGGAGGCGTTCCAGCGCCCAGAGGCATGGAGCGCATTTTCAGCGGATGACCGCGAGGCGCTCATCAACGAGATCGCCGGGCTTCCGACCGAGTTGGTAGATGACGACGTCGCGGCCAAGCAATTCGACCTCATCGTCTTGAATGGTCAGCTCGCCTTGCTCCGCGCCGATGCGACCTTCGCGCGCTGCCAGCAAAAGGTGATGGCAATCGCCGCCAAGCTGGAGACGCTGAGCAACGTGCCGATGGTCGCCGCCGCCATGGCGTTGATCCTGGAGGTGCAGACCGACGCGTTCTGGCAGGACATCGACGCGTGGTCGCTCGAACAGATGCGCCGTCGCCTCCGCGATCTGGTCAAACTCATCGAAGGTGAGGATCGCGTCCTCGTCTACACGGACTTTGCCGACGAAATCGGCGAAGGAACTGTCGTCCCATTGCCGAAGTCGACCGCTGGCACGGACCAAGTGCGTTTTCAGATGAAGGCCCTGGACTTCTTGAAGCGCCATCTTGGCCACATCACGATCCAGAAGCTGCGCCGCAATCAGCAGCTGACCCCACAAGACCTGACGGAACTTGAACGGCTCTTGGTCGAGGAGGTTGGGGCCTCCGGTACCGACCTGGACGAGGTCCGCGCCCAGGGTGGCCTCGGGCTGTTTGTCCGCTCGCTTGTCGGTCTAGAGCGCGATGCGGCCAAGGCGGTGTTCGCCGACTTCCTTGCCAGCCGCAACTTCAACGCCAACCAGATCGAGTTCGTGAACCTCATTATCGAGCATCTCACAGAACGCGGTGCTATGGACCCGCGTCGCCTTTACGAGAACCCCTTCACGGATTTCAACGACCAGGGGGTCGGAGGTCTCTTCGCACCTGCCGAGGTCCAGCAGCTGTTAGAGATCCTCGGATCTGTCAGGTCGAAAGCAGCGGCCTAAGTTCGACAGCATGAGGTTGCTAACGACAATCAGCGCCCTCCTGCGGACGCTTGGGACCAACCTCGATTCAACTTGATGACATGATGGCTACGTGACTGTTCTCAGCCGCTAATGGCGCGCAATGACATCACGTTGGAATCTGTCGTCGGCTTACAGAAATTCGCCCATGCCTGCATCAACTCGCGGCGCCGATCGAGCGCGTCGCCCCGGCGGTAAGCCCGTTCAGTCTTGTCGCCCGTGACGTGCGCTATAGCGGCCTCGCTCAATTCGTTCGGGAATGACGTCGCCTCCGTCGCCCAATCCTTGAACGATGATCGGAAGCCGTGAACCGTTGCGTCAACCTTCATCCGCCGGAGGACGGCCGAAAGCGTCATGTCGGATAGCGGCTTGCCGCGCCGCGCGCTTGGGAAGATGAGGCCTTCCCGAACGCCCGTCGCGTCAGTCGCGAGCGGCCCCAGCGCGTCGATGATCTCGACCGCGCGGGATACGAGCGGCACGCGATGCTCGCGGCCCGCTTTCATCCGGTGCGCCGGGATGATCCACAAGCCGCGCTCGCGATCGATCTCAGTCCAGGTCGCACCACGCACCTCGCCAGAGCGCGCGCCAGTCAAGATGGCGAATTCGACGGCGAGCGCGGCGACACCTTTTCGACCTCGCAGCCGCTCGATAAAGTCCGGCATATCGCGCCACGGCACAGCGCGGTGATGGCCGCGCGTCAGCTTCGCCCGTCGGGGAAGAAGGTTTTCCAAATGACCGCGCCACGCAGCGGGGTTCTCGCCGGATCTGTGACCGGCGGCCTTCGCCGCGTTGAGTATGCGCTCGATCCGTCCCCGCAAACGGGATGCGGTCTCAGGTCGCTTCGTCCAAAGCGGCTTCAGGACCGCAAGCACCTCGTCAACCGCGATAGTGTCTACTGGCTTTGCCCATATCGGCTTCGTGTACTGCCGGAGCGTGCTGCGCCACTGCTGGCGGTGCTTCTCGTTACGCCACTGGCGCTCCATCGATGAAACGAAGGCCTCGGCGGCCTCACCGAACGCCGGAGTGACAGTCTCGACCTGCCGGCCGGTGGTGATCGGGTCATGCCCGTCAGCGAGAGCGGCGCGGGCGCGCGCCGCCTTTTCCCTTGCCTTGGCTAGCGTCACGTCGGCGGCCGATCCGAGCCCCATCTCGCGGAGCTTTCCCGTGCGCCGGTCGCGGAACACGAACACCCAGCGCCGCCGGCCCTCGCCGGCTATCGCAAGGTAGAGCCCGCCGCCGTCCCCATGCCGACCCGGCTTGGTCAGCTTGGCCACTTGAAGAGCGTTGAGCTTATGGAGTTGCCGCGCCATGGGTCTCATCCCCCCGCAACCGGCCCCAACACCGGCCCCAACAAATTACGTGGTCACGGACGTTCAGGGAAGGACACAGGTGGACAAAGTCCGTAGAAAGCTACACAAAAAACGGGACTTCTCGTACACACTGGGATGGACCGGGATAGAAGTTATACGGACCCCGTCTCCGCCAACCCCTTCAAATCAGTAGATAAAATCAGGCCGTAGCCCAGCGCTACGGCCATCTATCTGAGGCCATCTGGGGTGGACAAAATGGACAATAACGGACAGGTGCGGACCACAGAGTCGGGTAAAATCTCGGTTCAGTGGCGTTGGATTCCGGCCTACGGATTCAGGGGCTGGTTCCTACGGCGCCTAGCAGGTTGTTGAACTTGGGTCTTCGGTAGCCCCGTATCCTCGGTTGAGGC
>JBMOGA010000021.1:0-53722 GCA_049318625.1 Hyphomicrobiaceae bacterium | reverse complement strand
AGCCCATGGCCCGGCCCGAGCCCGACTGCATCTGGCGCATGAAGAAGATCCACACGCCGATCAGCAGCAGCATCGGGAACCACGAGACCAGCACGCTCAGGAACGACGGCACCTCGTCGTCGGTCGGCCGCGCCGAGATCTTCACGTTCTGCCGGCGCAGCCGCTCGACCAGACCCGGATCCTCGGGCGCGTAGGTGGTGAACACCCCGGTGTTGTCGACGAACTTGCCGCTCAGCCGGTTGCCCTGAATGGTAACCTCGCCGATCGTCTTGCTGTCGACGGCGTTCAGGAACTCCGAGTACGGAATTTCATTCGCGCGCCGGCTCTGAGCCGGGTTCTGGAACAGGTTGAACAGCGCGACGAGCAGCAGCAGCAACACGATCCAGATCGCGAAATTCCGGAAGTGCGAGTTCATCTATGTCCCTTCCAGGGCCGTGACGGCGCGGGCCCCTCAATGCGCGGACGAATGTCGGTTGGTCGGCAGTCGTGAAGCCTCAGCATCCAGGCTGACACCTTTCGGTAAAGGAAGATAGGAGCATGGCCCCCGTTTGCCAAGCCGCCCACGCCGCCCCTCCCCCGATTAGCCTGCGGCAACCTGCAACGTCACCCCCCGGAAAACGGCGTGGCAGCCGATCCCGCGCGCCGCCGCATCTTCGAGCGCGGGCAGTGCGACCAGCACCCCGTCCCGGTAGACCCCCGGCATGGTGCGCAGCGCCGCGGCCGGATCGCCAGCGCCGAGCGCGCGGGCGCGCCGGGCGCCGTCCGCCCCGGCCGCCGCCACCGTGAGCCGCTCCGTCTCCGCCCCTTCGGCCAGGTGCAGCTCGAACCGGTGATCGAAAACAACCCCCGCACCGAGTTGCACCGGCGCCGGCAGCGCCCGCCGCCGCCCGCTCTCCCGCACGATCAGAAGCGCCGCCGGCCCGCGGGGCGCGATCAGGCAGCCGGACAGCGTACGCCCCGCGAACTCCGGCGCGAACGCCGCCTCGGCCAGCGCCTCGGCCGCCGCCAGCGGAACCGGGCTCCGCCCGCCGACCGCCGCCAGCAGTCGCACCAGCACCCTCAGCCGGATGTCGTCCGGCCACGCGGCCAGCACCGCCCGGTCGACCCGCGCGTACCCGACCGGCGAGACCGCGATCGCGGCGCGGTCGGCCAGCACGCGGGCGGCCATCCAGTCGAGGGCGTGCCGAGCCCGGCCGAGCCGGCGCGCCGCCCCAGCGACGGCCTCCGTCGTAAGCCCGAGGTCCGCGAGCACCGGCTGCGCCATCCGCACGCGGACCCGCTCGAAGGACCGGCTCTCGTTGCTCGGGTCTTCGATCCACGTGACCCCGGCCGCCGAAAGTGTCGCGACCAGCCGCTCCTTCGGCACGCCGAGCAGCGGCCGCAGCACGCGCAGCCCGTCGATGTCGGTCTCGGGTTGCATCGCCGACAACCCGTCGACGCCACTGCCGCGCGCGAGCCGCATCAGCACCGTTTCCGCCTGATCGTCCTGGGTGTGCCCGGTCACGACGGCCTCGCCACCGGCCGCCCGGACGTGCCTGCGCAACAGTTCGTAGCGGGCCGCCCGCGCCGCCTGCTGGACGCCGCGCGAGGCCGGATCGGACCACGTCAGCACGGTCGCCGGGAAACCGAGCCCGCGGGCGGCCGCGGCGACCCGCCCCGCCTCGGCGGTGGAGCCCGTGCGCAACTGGTGGTCGACCACCGCCACATCGAACGGCGCGGCCGGCCACCCGCAGGCCGCGCGCCAGCGGGCCACCAGCACCATCAAAGCGGTCGAATCGGAGCCGCCCGAGACGGCGAGCGTCACCCGCCGCGGCTGGCCGCGGGCGTCACGCAGGCGAGGCGCCAGCAGCGCCTCCAGGGACTCATCGGGAATGGGCTCAGCCACGCCACGGCCTCGATCACCGGCCGGCCCACACGGGCGACGGCCTCGCGTCAGCACCCCAGACGCTGGCGCTCGCTCTGCGCCCGGTTGCGAATGGTCGACGGCGCCTGCGGGAACCGCGTCTGCAGCTCGCCGAACGACGAGCAGGCGGCGTCGCGCTGGCCGAGCCGGTCGAGCGACATCGCCAGCTTCAGCAGGCTGTCCGGCGCCTTCGAGCTGCGCCCGTAGGCCTGATAGCCCTTGAGGAAGGCGCCAGCCGCCGACTTGTACTGGCCGCGCACGAAATAGGTCTCGCCGAGCCAGTATTGGGCGTTGCCCGCCAGCGCATCGTTCGGGTTCTGGCCGAGGAACTCGGTGAAAGCCGCTTCCGCCGCGCCATAGTCCTGCTGCAGCAGATAGCCGTAGGCGGTCTCGTACATCTGCTTCGGGTTGGCCGCCGGATCGCCGAGCGCCGCCTGCCGTCCCGGCGCCGAGGCCGGATCGCCCTCGCGCAACAGCGAGCCGATGGCATCGCCGCCGCCGACCGGGCCGCCCGGCGTGATGACGGTCTGCCCGAAACCCGACGACTCGACCTGTGGCGCCCGTGCCGCCGCCCCCGGCCGCGCCGGAGGAGCAGACGGGATCACCGCCGGCGGCGCCGCGCCGCGCCCGCCTTCGAGAGCGCTCACACGATCGGCCAGACGCTCGACCTGTGCGAGCAGCGCCCGCAGTTGAACTTCGACCGATTCGACGCGCACCGGATCGCCGCCACCGGCCGACGGCATCGTCCGGAAGCTCCCGGTGCCGGCGCCACCCGGCGTCTTCGCCAGCGATTCGATGGTCCCGATGGCCACCTGCATGTCGATGAGCTGCTCCTCGAGCTGCTCGATCCGGCCGCGCAGCGCCGAATTGCCGCCACGCGGCTCGGCCGCCGCGGCGGGCTCGGCCTTCGGTGCGGCCTGCTTCTTGGCGGCGGGAGGCTGTTGGGCGGGAACCTGGGACTGAGCGGCGGGCTGCGTCGATTGCGGCGGCCGCGGTGGCTGTTGCGGCAATTGCTGCGCGTGCGCGACGGAAGCCGTCACCAGCACGCCCATCACCGCCGCCAACCCCATCGCCCCCAAATGGCCGGACATCCGGTGCTCCCCGCTACTCGTCCCGCGCCGCCGCTTGGCCGGAGCACGCCCCCGCATCAGCCGAACGCATCTCCCGAAGGACGGCGCCTGTCAACGCCTCGGCCGCAACGCGGGCCTGCTCTCAGCTGCCGCGATTGTTCAGTACCGTCTGCGCGCGCCGGTTCTGTGACCAGCACGAAATGTCGTTGCAGACCGCGACCGGGCGCTCCTTGCCGAACGAGATCGTGCGGATGCGCTGCGGTGCGATTCCGTTGCGCGCCAGATAATCGCGCACCGTCTGTGCCCGCTTGGCGCCGAGCGCGATGTTGTATTCGCGCGTGCCGCGTTCGTCGGCATGGCCCTCGATGGTCAAGGTGTACTGCGCGTACTGCTGCAACCAACGCGCCTGATTCGCGAGCGTCTGCTGCGCTTCTGGCGTCAGATCGGTGCTGTCCGTCGAGAAATAGACGATGTCGCCGACGTTCTGCGTGAAGTCGCGCTGCGAACCCGGCGTCGCGGGCACGCGCTGCCCCGCCGGCCCGAGACGGGCACTGTCCGGCTGCAGATCCTGGTTGGCGCAAGCACCGGCCAACAGAGGCAGCCCGACGGCCAGCAGACCAGCCAGAATGGGTCGCATCGTCCGGCGGCAGTTCGCCCGAGTTGCCAGCATCACTTCGCCTCTTCGTCCTTCGATTGCTCGCGCCGTGCCCCGATCACGCATCCAAGGGGACTTAGGATGCTGACGCACGCGCGTCTCCGGCTGTTAACGCGAGCTTCGCACCAAAATGTGGCCAGCCCGGTAAATTTAGGACTACACGGACTGCCCGAGCCGGAAGCTGCGCGCGCTGTCACGCTACCATGCCGCCGGCGCCCACGCGCCCACAACCTGTGAGCTTACGACACTCTATCCACACGCAAAAGGCCGCAGCTGCGGGCCGAAACCCGTAGCGTGCGGCCTATCCACGAACCCCAGTTGCAAGAACCGTGGTCCGAGGCTCGCTTTAGCGAGCGGCCTGCTCAACCGAGCTGGCGCCGAGCTTCATCGGGGAGTGCGGAACTTCCTTCCGGCACGCACCGACGGCCACAGCGGCGATCACAGTCGCGATGATGATAGCGCCCTTCATGACTTCTCTCCTATGCTGTCCCTGGCTTGCCTGACCTGGCGAGCGACCCGATCCCTGACCGCCGAAACGGCCAAGGGCTTCACTGGCGAATGCAGAACTTCCGTGCGACGTCACCTGAGTTCCGCCGCACTGACCACCTTACGGCGGTCATGCCCCTTACGTAATGCACGGGTCACTCCCAAGCGCCGTTCGGCAATCGCCTGTTATTGCGTACCGGGGTGGCCAGTGGAGATCAAGGATGGACCTCCTCACAGGGTGGTTTTGGGGTCCTCATGGTGCGAAAATACAACGCGACTGTTGTGTGAACACGAAGAAAATCAAGGCCTTTACGGGCCATACCGGTTGCAGTGGGTGAAAAGGTTGTGCCCCTGTGCCGGGTCCCTTTACGCACAGTTTACGACTCGTCTCAGGCGCCGTGACTCAGCCCCGCAGCGGTGACCACGCCGGATCGGAGGCGAACGAGGGCGTCGGCACCGGCCGTTCGTTGTATCCGGTAATATCGATCGAGTAGATCCGCGGCCCGCCCGACGGGCTCGGCTGCTCGCGGAAGAACATGAGGACGCGGCCGTTGGGCGCCCATGTCGGCCCTTCGTTGTGGAACCCCTCGGTCAGGATGCGCTCGCCCGTGCCATCGGGCTTCATCACGCCGATCAGGAACCGGCCCGCCATCTGATTGGTGAAGGCGATGTAGTCGCCGCGCGGCGACCACACCGGCGTCGAGTAGCGGCCATCGCCGTTGGAGATCCGGCGCACGCCGGCCCCGTCCCAACCCATCACATAGAGCTGCTGGGTGCCGTCGCGGTCCGATTCGAACACGAGCTGACGCCCATCCGGCGCATAGCAGGGCCCCGTATCGATCCGCTCGGTCTGGGTGAGAGCGCGCTTGCGCTTCGACCGCAGGTCCAGTTCGACCAGCGTCGAGGCCGCCCCCTGCTGCAGGCTCATGACGATCCGCTGCCCGTCCGGCGAGAACCGCGGCGCGAAGGTCATGCCCGGGAACTCGCCGACGATGTCCTGCTGCTGGCTGTCGAGATTCAGCAGCACCACCCGCGGCTGCCCGCCGACGTACGACATGTAGGCGATGTCCTGGGTGGTCGGGCTGAACCGCGGCGTCAGCACGAGATCACCGCCGCTGGTCAGGAAGCGCACCCCGGCGCCGTCCTGGTCCATGATCGCCAGCCGCTTGACCCGGCGGTCCTTGGCGCCGGTCTCGTCGATGAACACGATGCGGGTGTCGAAGTACCCCTTCTCCAGCGTCAGCTTCTCGTAGACCTGATCGGAAATGATGTGGCCGACGCGGCGCCAGTTGGCGAGCGTGGTGGTGAAGAACTGGCCGGCCAGCCGCTTGCCGAGCACGACGTCCCACAGCGCGTAGTCGGCGCGCACGCGCCCGTCCGGCAGCTGCGCCACCCGGCCGACCACCAGCGCCTCCGCGCCGATCGCCCGCCAGTCGGCGAACCGCGGCGTAGCCAGCACGTCGCGCATCTGCTCCAGGAAGGCGCCGCGGTCGAGCGGCTGGAACAGCCCCGAGCGCTCGAGGTTGCCGGCCACGATGGCCGTCACCTCGGCGGCGAGCTTCGGGTCCTCGCCGAGGAACAGCGGGATCGCGATCGGCCGCGGCTTCAGGTTGGCCTCGGTCACGTCGACCTCTGTCGGCCCGCGCCGCTGCGCCGCCGCTGGTCCACCGAAGCCGCCGGCCATGCCGGCCGAGACGGCCGCTCCGGCCAGGAGCACGCCGCGCCGAGACCACAGTGGCGACCGAGAGTCGGAGTTCCGCATGGCTGTCATCTTCCTTCAGGATCGCGGCTGTTCTAACGAAACATCGCCTGCAGGTCGAACGTGACGATCATATGGTCCCAGCCCCCTTCGTAGAGGTTGGCGGGCAAATCGTAGGGCGCGCACACGACCAGCGCCCTCAGCGCGCTGTTCGAGGCGTCGGCGAACAGCGGGCCGCCCTGACTGTTGACGACCTTCGGCGTGCCGTTGAGGCGCCCGTCCGGCGTCAGCTTGACCTCCACCTTCACCACCATCCGGTCGATGCCCTGGGCGCCGGCGTTGATGTTCCAGCATTCCCTGACCGCCTGGCGCATCATCACGCCGATCATCGACCGCTGGCTGGCGGTGAGTTGGCTGTCCTGACCCTCGGGCGCGCCCGCGGTCGCCCCCTTGGCCTTGGTCGCCGGGTTGGTGGTGGCGGCCGACGGCGGCGGCGCGCCGCGCTTCTCGGGCGTCTTGTCCAGCAGCGCCGCGATTTTCCCGGGGTCGAATTCCTTCTTCTTCTTTTCCTCTTCCTTGCGCTTCAGTTCGGCGAGACGCTTCTTCTCGTCCTCTCTCTTCTTCAGGTCGTCCTTCCGCTTCTTGTCGGCCTCGGCCTTCTTCTGGGCCTCCACGCGTCGCCGCTCTTCCTCGGCGCGCTTTTCCGCTTCCTTCCGCGCGATCTCCTCCGGCGAAGGCCCCTCCGGCTCCGGCGGAGCGGCCGCCAATTGCTCGGCGATCGGGTCCTTCACCGGCTCGGGCGGCTTCGGCGTCTCCGCTTTCGGCGGAGGCGGCGGCGGCTCGACCTTCGGCGGGTCGGGCGGCGGGGGTGGCGGAGCCGCGGCGGCCGGCGGTGGCGGCGGCGGCGGCTTGGGCCGCGGCGCCTCCTGCGGCTGGGCTTCGGGGCTCGGCTTCACCTGCGGCTGGGCTTCGAGCAGCTTCGACTGCCGGTCGCCCTGGCGCAGCCGGACGATGTCACCCTCGGAGACGATGGCGACTTCGACAGGCTCGGGCTCCGGCAATTTGAATGGCTTGGTCTCGTGGAAGCTCACGAGCGCCCACGCGAGGAGGCCGCCATGCAGCAGTGCGGAGCCTGTGAGACCGCGCATCACGCGTCGTCACCCCCCGCTTTCCACCTCGGTCACCAGCGACAGCTTCTTGAACCCGGCATCCTTGATCCGCGCCATCACCCGCGCGACGTTGCCGTAGTCGGTCGCCTTGTCGCCGCGCACGAAGATCGGCTCGTCCATGCCACCCCGGCTCTCGGCCACCGCCTTGAGCTTGGCGCCGAGTTCCTCGAGCCGGATCGGCGTCTGGTCCTCCTGGCCGAGAAACACCGCGCCGTCCTTGCGGACCGAGACGATGATCGGCTCTTTTTTCTGCGATTCGATCTGCGAGCCCTTGGCCTGCGGAAGTTCGAGCGGCACGCCCGACGTCATCAGCGGCGCCGCGACCATGAAAATGATGAGCAGCACCAGCATGACGTCGACGAACGGCGTCACGTTGATCTCGCTCATCGGCGCATGCCGGCGCGTGCGGCGCCGGCGGCCGCCTCCACTGCCACCCTTGGCGAGACTGGCACCCATGTGACTTACGTCCTGACGTCGATCTGCCGCGATACGATGGCCGAGAACTCGTCGGCGAAGGCTTCGAGCCGCTGCCCGAGACGCGCCGAATCGGCCGAGAACTTGTTGTAGAAGATAACCGCCGGTATGGCGGCGACGAGGCCGATGGCGGTGGCGAACAGCGCTTCCGCGATTCCGGGCGCCACCACCGCGAGGCTGGTGTTCTTCGACACCGCGATCGCCTGGAAGCTCGCCATGATGCCCCACACCGTGCCGAACAGGCCGACGAACGGCGCCGTCGAGCCGACCGTGGCGAGAAACAGCAACCGCCGGTCCAGCCGCTCCATCTCACGGCTGATCGTCACGTCCATCACTTTTTCGACGCGCAGCTGAATGCCGCCGAGCGCGCGGATATTGCCCTCGACCGAGCGCTTCCACTCCCGCATCGCCGCCACGAACAACGCCGCCAGCGCGATCGTGCGCCCCCGCGACAGGTTGCCGTACAGTTCGTCCAGCGACTGGCCGGACCAGAACAACTGCTCGAACCGGTCCGCCTCGATGCGGGCGCGCCGGAACGCGAACAGCTTTTCGAAGATGATCGCCCACGACCAGACGGACGCCAGAATCAGGCCCAGCATCACCACCTTGACGACGGGATGGGCCGAAAGGAACAGCGTCAGGAAGGAGAGGTCTGCACCGCTGCCGCCACCCGCAGCACCCTGCAGCATCTGTAATGTGTTCATTGCCCGTCCGTGGTCTGATCGGCCGCCTGACAACCCAACACGCACCCGACCGTCGGACGGCCCGGGCGCCTGGGCTCAGGCTGCTTCACTCGTGGATCTTCGTGGCGCTTTGATAACGAAGGGCCTTTTTGCCGCGCAATGGGGCGAAATTGCGCTCCCGCATCCGTCACGGAGCGCCACGGAGCGCCGCGCCGAGTTCACGCCAGTCGCCGCTGCCCGCATCGTAGGCCAGCAGCTCGCCCTGCTCCATCACGTAGATCCACCCGTGCAGGCCGAGCTGGCCCGCATCGACACGCGCCCGCACCAGCGGATAGGTGAGCAGATTGTCGATCTGAAATTGCACATGCGCCCGCACCAGTGCCGCCATGTGCTCGGCCGCGTCCACGCCCTGGGCCGCCACCAGACGGTGCGCCAGCCGCGTGTTGTCCAGCCAGCGCGCGAGATGAGGTTCGTGGGCGGGGATCTCGCCTTGCAGCAGCGCCTGCAGGCCGCCGCAGCCGGTGTGCCCGCACACCACGATGTCGTCGATGCCGAGATGGCCGACGGCATACTCGATGGCCGCGCCGACGCTGTCGTCGGTCGTGCCCGACGGCGGCACCGTATTGGCGATGTTGCGGATCTCGAACAGTTCGCCGGGATCGGCCGACGTGATCTGCGCTGGCACCACGCGGCTGTCGGAGCAGCCGATCCACAGCAGGCGCGGCTTCTGCTTGCGGGCGGCCAGGCCCTTGAAGAACGCCTGATCGCGCTCGAACTGCTGGCGGAACCGCTCGTAGCCCTCAAGGGCGTCCGCGAGATCGGGATCGAGCGCGCCATCTTTCGCCGTGGCCATGCGGGGCTCCCCTGAGACTGACCGGCGGACCATGCCGGGCGACGGTGGACCTGTCTACTGGCCGCCCGCCACAGGTGTCACGGCGGCCCCGAAGGCGGCCCGCACCTCGCGTGCGAGCCGCAGTGGCTTGCCGGCCATGCTGACCAGCACCACCATGACCTCGGCCGTGAACAGTTCCACCCCGTCCCGCGTGATCCGCTGGTCGAGCACGAGATGGGCGGCTCCCATCTCCGCCACCCGCGTGCCGACCTCCAGCACCTCGTCGATGCGCGCCGGCCGCCGGAATTCCAGGCCCATCCGCCGCACGACGAACGCCGCGGGCTCCCGGCCGCCATGGCCGTCGATCAGGCCACGGTGGTCATTACCGAGCAGCCGCAGGAAGTCCGACCGCCCGCGCTCACACCAGCGCACATAGGAGCCGTGATAGACGAGGCCCGAGAAATCGGTGTCCTCGAAATAGACACGGATCGGCAGCACGTGCCTGAGGCCGTCCGCGTTGCGGATCAGTTGGCCGGCGAGATCGGGCCACTCCCGGCTCATGCGAGCGCCTCGCGACGCGGCGGGCCGAGGTCGACGACGACGATCTCCGGCGGACAGCCGAAGCGGATCGGCACGCCGCTGCAACCGAGCCCGCCCGACACCACCAGATGCCGGTCGTTCTCGACGATGTGGCCGTAGACGAACCGGCGGCCGTACATCGACGGCACGATCGGCGCATAGCCGAACAGTTGCACCTGTCCGCCGTGGGTGTGCCCGGCGAGCGTCAGCGCCACCCGGTCGGGCACGTTGACGAAGCCGTCGGGCTCGTGGATCAGCAGGATCACCGGCGCCGTGTCCGTCACCTGGCCGAGCGTGCCCGGCAGATCGTCGATGCCGATGTAGCGTGGCCGCCCGCGCCGCAACTCGTGCCGGCTGTTGGGGCGCCAGAACGCCCACTGGTCGCCGAGCCCGGCGATCCAAACCGGGTGGTCGGCGCCACCCGTCCGCTCCGCGCCGTTCTCCAGCACCCGGATGCCGTTGGCGGCGAGCGCCCGGCCGATGGCGGTCGGACCGCCCCGGCGCGCCATGGCCGCATCGTCCTCCCACCAGTCGTGATTGCCGAGAATGGCGAACACGCCACGCGGCGCCTGGAGCGCGCCCAGCGCCTCGGCGATGCGCGGCTCCTCGATCCAGTCGGCATAGCGCAGCAGCCCGCGGCTCGGCACATAGTCGCCGAGCAGCACCGTGACGTCGGGCCGCAACGCATTGGCCTTGGCGACCAGCCGGCGCACCCGGGCCAACCCCATGAACGGCTCGCAGGCGTGGATGTCGGCCAGCGCGACGATGCGCAGGGAACGGTCGGCCGGCCAACCCGGCGGGCTCAAGTTGTAGTGGGTCACGCCATCGAACCACGACTCGGACGCGGCGTACCCGGCCAGTCCGGTGCCGCCGAGGCCGAAGGCGCCAAGGCCCGTCAACAACCCGCGTCGGGTGATCACGCCGTATGGTCCCCTGTGCTCATGGCCATCCGAGCCGCTGTCTGATCGACTATTTGGGCGGCATGGCGGCAGGACTGCCGCTGCGGGCCAGCGGCTTGGGCTGGGAGACACCCATCGAGACATAGACGTTCATTAAGGTTTCCACGCCGCCCTCGGCCGGCCGCACCCAGCGCTCCGGCACATAGATCAGCGCGCCGCCGAACGGCACCGGCGCCGACGGCACCAGCACGCCGAGATAACGCTCCCCGCCGATCTGCACCGTCTCGCGCGAGGGCAGCAGCGCCAGCGCCGCCGCCCCGCCCTCCCCGCCGAACAGGCACCACACCGGCGCCATGCCCTTCAGCTCCTGGCCGCCCTTCGGGTCGACGATCGACGTGAACCGCTTGGCCATGCCGTACAGTTGGCCGAACAGCGGGATGCGCTGGATCAGCCGCTCGACGATGCCGCCGGCCCATGGGCCGATCCGCGTCTCGACCAGCAGGCCGAGCGCGAACACGGTGGCGAGCACGATCAGCAGGCCGATGAGATAGGCCGCCGCCTTCGATCCGACGAAGCCGAGCCCGAGCGAGATCATGAGGCGGCCGATCAGGCTGTCGTGCCCCGCGAACTGCTGCAGCAGTTGCCCGACCCATACGATCGCGCCGATCGTCAGCGCGATCGGGAGCAGGGCAAAAATACCGGTCAGCAAGGTTCTGGCCAGTGCGGACACGAATCGCCTCCTCGGACCGGAGTCACCGCGCCAGCGAACGCCCCGCCCGGCTCCCTGTCAATCGGGCTCGCCGGTCACGGTTTCCCGGGACTGACCTCAGACAGGCTTGGCCGCCGCCTTGGCGAGGTGGCGCACCATCGCATCGAGCGCCACGAAGTAGGAATCGATCCCGAACCCCATTACCAGCCCGACCATGGCCTCCGCCGTCACCGAGTGCATGCCGCGCTTCTCGATGTTGGTCATGTGGATCTCGATGGCCGGCAGCGCCGGCACCCCGCGCAGGCAGTCGCGCAGCGCATAGCCCGCATACAGGAACCCGGCCGGATTGATGAGGAGGCCGTCGACCCCCGCCCGCGCCGCCTCGTAGATCCAACCGATCGCCTCGCCTTCGAGGTTGGTGTAGCGGATATCGAGCGTGAGCTTGCGCCGCGCCGCCTCGTCCAGCAGCATGCGGTCGAGTTCCGCCGCCGTCGTGCGCCCATACAGCTCCGGCGGGCGGTTGCCGAGCCACTCCATGTTCGCGCCCTGGATCAGCAGCAGTTTCATGCCGTCATCTCCGCTTGGGCCAGCGAGCACAGGAACCGATAGCTGCCGATCTCGGCGCGCCCGCCGAACTGCCGGGCGAGAGCGGCCGCGATGCGCGCCGCCTCCGCCTCGTAACCTGCCTCGACCAGCAGGCAAGCGGTGATCTTCTTGTCGGCGCCGCGGATCGCCTCCTCGGCGCTGATCGTGCGCGCCGGCGGCTCGTCGGCGACCCACGCCTCGGCCCGCAGCGCGCCAGCCTCCACCGCCGCCTGCACGGCTTGCGCGAGCGCCGCCGGATCGGCCGCATCGGCGAACCGCACCGCCACCACGAACCCGCCGCGCAGGCTGCCGCGCGCGGCCGTGCGCCGGCACACCGTCCGCGTCATGTCGATGAACACGCCGGACATGATCGCCGTGGTCCGCGCCGTCGGCGCCTGCAGCCGCGCCACATAGGCCGGCGACGTCAGCACGGCCGGCGAGTCGGTCTCGTAGTACGTGAAATAGCGTGGCCCCGCGCCGGTCGATTCGTACCGCCGGCCGTACCGGAAGCCCGGCACGCCCACCCGTTCGGGCAGATGCTCCTCGCGGTACCACGCCTCGTAGACGGCCTCCTGGCCGCTCGCGCAGTTGTTCCAGACCGCGAGTATCCCGCAACCGTCCGCGCCCATGCCGTCACCCTCCTTCGCCGACACTCAGGATCACCTTGCCCCGCGCCTTGCCGGCCCGCACCTGCTCCAGCGCGTCGGCGAACTGGTCCAGCGGCAGCACCCGGCTGATCGGCACGGGCGGCAGCCGCCCCTCGTGCCGCAGCGCGAAGATCTCGGCCTGCACCTGGGCCACGCCCTCCGGGTCGCGGTCGCGGTAGTCCGACCACTGCAGACCCGAGACGGTGATGTTCTTGACCAGCAGATAGTTGGCGCGGAACGTCGGAATGTCGCCGGCCGCGAAGCCGACGACCACCAGCCGGCCACGCCAGGCGAGCGCCCGCAGCGCCGCCTCGGTCGCAGCCCCGCCGACCGGGTCGATCACGACATCGGCGCCCTGCCCTCCGGTCGCCGCCAGCACCGCGGCCTTGAGCCCGTCCCTCAGGTTGTCCATGCCGCGGTCGATCACCACGTCGGCGCCGGCCGCGCGTGCCACGTCCGCGCCGTCTCCCGCCGAGGTGAGCGCCAGCACGGTCCCGGCCCCGAGCGCCTTGGCCAGCCCGACCGCGGCCACGCCGACGCCGCCCGAAGCGCCGAGCACCAGCACGCTATCGCCAGCCCGGAACGCGCCCCGGTCCACCAGCGCATAATACGATGTCTGATAGACGAGCCCGAGTGCCGCGGCCTCCGCAAAGCCGATGTCGTCCGGCAGTTTCAGGCATCCCCCGGCCGGCGCGACGACCTTCTCCGCGTACGCACCGTACTCGACCTGAACCGCCACCCGGTCGCCGATCGCGAACCCGGTCACGCCCGCGCCCAGCGCCGCGATCACCCCGGCCCCGGCCTTGCCCGGCGAGAACGGCAGCGGCGGCTTCACCTGATAGCGCCCCTCCATCACCAGGATGTCGGGATAGTTGACGTCGGCGGCGCGCATCGCGACGACCACCTCGCCCGGCCCCGCCACGGGATCGGGCACGTTGCGCACCTGGGCACTTGCCACCGGTCCGAACGCCGCGACGATCACCGCCTTCATGTCGGCAACTCGCCATTGTGCTCGCCGAGCAGCGGCGCCCGCACGGCCTTGTCGGCAGTCGGCCGGAACTGGCGGGCGATCGGCATCGGCACCGCCGTCTGCGTCGACCCCTCGGCGTTCGCGACCCGCGCGTCGAACTGGCCGCGCGCCTTGAAGTGCGGATCGGCCAGCGCCTCCTCGAGCGTCGCCACGATGGTGCAGCAGCAGTCGGCCTCAGCCAGGATCGGCCGCCAATGGTCGGACGGGCGGGCGCGGATGATGGCCGCGCACCCCGCCTTGGTGGCGGCGGGGTCCCGGCCGTCGTCGACGAGTGCGGCGTCGAGCCCGATCGCCGCGGTGAAGGCCAGCCAGAATTTCTGCTCGATCGGACCGGCGGCCACGAACCGCCCATCCGCACACGCATAAAGCTGGTAGCGCGGCGACCCGCCGGTGACGAGGCCCGTCGCGTTGCCGGGCCATGCGCCGGTCCGCTCGCCCTCGCCGAGCGCCCAGTAGGTGAACGGCAGCACGCCCTCCGCCATCGCGATGTCGAGACGCGCGCCCTTGCCAGTGCGGTCGCGTTCGCGCAGCGCCAGAAGGATGTTCAGCATCGCCGGATAGGTGCCGCCCGCGATGTCGGCGATCAGCGCCGGCGGCAGCACCGGCTGCTCGGCCGAGCCGAGACTGAGCGCCAACAGCCCGGCGTCGCCCATGTAGTTGACGTCGTGGCCCGCCGCGTCGCGCTTCGGCCCGGTCTGGCCATAGCCGGTGATCGAGCAGTAGATGATGCCGGGGTTCACGGCCGAGACCGTCTCGTAGCCGAGCCCGAGCCGATCCATCACGCCCGGGCGGAACTGCTCGACGATGATGTCGGCCTTCGCGACCAGCGGCGCCAGCCGCGCCCGGTCGGCCGCGTCCTTGAGATCGAGCGCGATGCTTTTCTTGCCCCGGTTGAGCAGCGCGAAGTTGACGCTGTCGGCGCCCCAGCGCGGGTGATACGTGCGCATCTCGTCGCCCATGCCGGGCCGCTCGATCTTGAGCACCTCGGCACCGGCCTCGGCCAGCATCAGCGTCGCCATCGGCCCCGGCAGCAGCGTCGAGAAATCGAGGACCAGCAGACCGTCCAGCGGACCCGGCATCAGCGTCCCTCCCGGGTCTTGGCGACGACCGCGCGGCGTGCCGGCGCGTAGCCGGCTGTCCCGAACGTGTCGAACAGTGCTTTCGTCACGTCGTGATGGTGGGCGAGGCCGCCGCGCACCACGCGCTCCACCGGCCCGTCCGCATAGCCGAGCCCGAGCCGGCAGGTGAGATCCATGTCCGCCTGCGTCGCCAGCCCCTCGTCGAGGAAGCGCAGCGCCGCGTTGTATTTTGGACGGACCAGCCGGTCGATGATGCGGCCCGGCTGATCGGCACTCACCACAACCGTCAGGCCGGCCGCCTCGAACACCTGCCGCGCCGCCGCCAGCGCGCTGTCCGCGGTCCGCGGCTGGCGCACCAGCTCGACCAGCTTCGACGGCGCGTCGGCGCCGTTGCGATAGCGCGCGAAGCCGACGACGTTGCTGCCCTCCTCGCCCACCGCCTCGCCCGTGTGGGTGCCGAGCGACTCGGTGCCGAGCTCGACCAGCACCGCGGCCCGGGCCGGGGCCGCCACCAGATCCGTACCCAGATGAACGACGACCTCCCCGCCGGCCGTGCTGCCGGAGAGGAACGCATCACCGGGCGGAAACGATCGGCTCTCGCCCTGCTGCCTGATTTCGTAGCGCATGTGCCCTCAGCCTCCGAACATCCGGTCGCCGTCGTAGGTATAGAAGCCCCGCCCCGACTTGCGGCCGAGCAGCCCCGCCGCCACCATCCGGCGCAACAGCGGCGGCGCCGCCGCGCGCGGATCGAGCGTGACCGGATAGAACGCTTCGCAGAGCCGCACCTGGGTATCGAGGCCGACCAGATCGATCAGCTCGAGCGGCCCCATCTTGTAGCCGAGCCCGACCTTGATCGCCGTGTCGATGTCGGCCGCCGTGCCGACCCCGGCCTCGACGGCGCGGATCGCGTCGTTGTTGAACGGCACCAGCAGCGCATTGAGGATGAACCCCGGCTTGTCCTGCGTCTTCACCGGCGTCTGGCCGCACGCCTCGGTCCACGCCCACGCCGCCCGCAGCGTCTCCTCCGACGTCTTGATGCCGGGCGACATCTCGATCAGCCGCATGAGTTGCGCCGGCAGACAGAAGTGCATCCCGACCACCCGGTCGTCCCGCCCCGACCCGGCGGCGATCTCGGTGATCGACAGCGTCGACGTGTTGGACGCGAAGATGGTCTCGGGCGGGCACACCGCGTTCAGCGCGCCGAGCAGCCGCTGCTTGACGCCGAGATCCTCGAACACCGCCTCGATGACCAGATCGCAGGCGCCGAGCCCGCCGATCTCGGTCGTCGTCTCGAGCCGCGCCAGCACCGCGTCGCGCTCCTCGGCCTTCATCTTGCCGCGCTCGACCGACTTGGCGAAAAAGCCGGCCGACTGCCGCTTGGCGCGTTCCAGCGACTCGGCCTGCTGGTCGAAGCAGATGGTCCGGAAGCCGGCCCGCGCCGCCACGATGGCGATGCCGGCGCCCATCGTGCCGCCGGCGCCGCACACCCCGACCGTCCTGATACCGCTCATCGTCCGTCCCCCGCCGTCATCTCGTCAGAAAGCTGCGCCCGATGAGCTGGCGGTGCACCTGGTTGGTGCCCTCCCAGATCTGCGTGATCTTGGCGTCGCGCATCAGCCGCTCGACCCGATAGTCCTTGCAGTAGCCATAACCGCCGTGCATCTGCACCGCCTCGGTGGCGATCCGCATGGCGAGGTCGGACGCCCGCATCTTGGCGATCGACGCTTCGAGACCGAAGTCGGTCGACCCACTCTCGATCAGCGCCGCCACGTAGTCGAGCCACGCCTCCAGCATGGCGAGGTCGGTCGCCATGTCGGCGATCGCGAACTGGTTGCCCTGGAACTCCAGGATGCGCCGCCCCGACTGCTTGCGCTCGTTGATGTAGCCGATCATGTCCTTGAACGCGGCGGTCGCGATGCCGAGCGCGTGTGCCGCCACCGACGGCCGCGACTTGTTGAGCGAGGCGAGCAGGATCTTCAGCCCCTCGCCCGGCTGGCCGATCAGGTTGGCGCGCGGCACCCGGCAGCCGTTGAAATTGATCGCCGCCGTCGACGAGGCGCGGTGCCCCATCTTGTCCTCGCAGCGCACCACCTCGAAGCCGGGCGTGCCCTTCTCGAACACCAGCACCGAGATGGCGGCCTTGTCGTCGGCGATCTCGCTCCACTTCCCGAACAGCAGGATGCGGTCAGCGACATCGCCCGAGCTGATGAAGATCTTGCCGCCGTCGATGACGATGGAGTCGCCGTCGGGCGTGAAGCGGGTGCGCATCTGGGTGGCGTCGGACCCGGCCGTCGGCTCGGTGATGGCGAGCGCGCCGAGCCCGCCCTCGGCGATGCACGGCAGCAGCCGCCGCTTCTGCTCCTCCGTGCCGAAATCGATGAGCGGCTTCATGCCGTGGAACGTGGTGGCGTAGATGATGCCGGTCGACGCGCAGGCTTCCGAGATCATCTTCACGCAGGCGAGGTACAGCCGATAGCTCATCGGCGCGCCGCCGTAGGCCTCCGGCACGAACAGCGCGTTGAGCCCGAGCGCGTTGATGGCGGCCATGTTCTCCCACGGGAACTCGCCCGTGCGGTCGTGATGCTCGGCTTTTGGCGCGATCACGTCGGCGCACAGCCGGCGCACCTGATCGAGCACCAGCGCCTCGTCCTCGCCCCAGGTGCGGTGCCGTTCGAGCTGGTCGAATATCTTCATGGTGCTCACTGCTGCATGCCGTGGCCGCCGTCGACGAAGATCGTCTCGCCGGTCAGGTAGCCGATGTCCTCGCCGCACAACATCGCGACCAGCCGGGCGATCTCGTCAGGCGTCGCCGCCCGCCCGACCGGTACGCGGCGCGACAGCCACGTCCGCATCTTGTCCGACGACAGGAATTCACGGTTGAGATCGGTCTCGACGAACCCCGGCGCGACGCACAGCACGCGGATCTTGTCGCCGGCCCACTCGGTCGCGAGGCACCGCGTCATCGCCCCGATCGCCGCCTTGGACGCGCAATAGGCGAGCGAGCGGGCCACGCCGAGTTTCTCGTAGAACGAGCCGATGTTGACGATCAGCCCACCGCCCGCCGCCTTCATGTGCGGATAGACCTCGCGGGCGGCCACGAACGGCGCCACCGTGTTGAGCCGCAGCGTGCGCTCGAGCCCCGCCGCCGACAGCGTCGCGCTCGCGTGCTCCTCGTAGGCGCCGGCATTGTTGACGAGCGCCGCGATCGGACCTCGCGCCGCGATCTCCAGAACGACACGCGCGATGCTCGCCTCGTCGGTCACGTCGCAGGCGAGCCCGATCCCGGCTGCCGAGTCCCCGCCGCGCGACAGCCCGACCACCGCATGACCGCGCCGGTCGAGTTCGCGCGCGATCGCCGCGCCGATGCCACGGCTCGCCCCCGTGACGATGATCTGCCCGCCGCCGGCCTCAGCCATCCTTGAACTCCGGCTTGCGCTTGGCAACGAACGCCGCCATGCCCTCGACCGAGTCCCGGGTCTGGAACGCCAGCGTCGACAGGTCGGCCTCGATCTTCAGCCCCTCGTGCAGCGGCACGTCGAGCGCCCGCATCACCGCCGAGCGGGCGAACCCGAGCACCGGCAGGCTGTAGCGGGAAAAGCTGTCGGCGAACGCCATTCCGGCCTCGACCGCATCACCCTCGACGATCCGCGAGACGAGGCCGATGCGTTCGGCCTCTGTGGCGTCGACCGTGCGCCCGGTCAGGATCATGTCGAGCGCGCGCGCCTCGCCCACCACCCGCGGCAACCGCTGCGTGCCGCCGTAACCTGGGATGAGGCCGAGCTTGATCTCGGGCAGCCCCACCTTGGCGTTGGCGGTGGCGAGCCGGAACGTGCAGGCGAGCGCCAGTTCGAGCCCGCCGCCGAACGCGAACCCGTTGATCACGGCGACCGACGGCATCGGCAGCGTGTCGAGCTTGGCGAAGGTCGCCTGCCCGATCTCGACGTCGCGCTTCTGGGCGGCGAGCGGGCGATCGCCCAGTTCCTTGATGTCGGCGCCGGCGCAGAACGCCTTGGCCCCGGCCCCGGTGACGATCAGCGCGCGGGCGTCGCCCGCCGCCACCCGGTCGAGCGCGCGGCCGATGTCGGCGATGATCGCGAACGACAGCGCGTTCAGCGCCTCCGGCCGGTGCAGCGTCAGCACGTCGTAGGCGCCGCGGCGTTCGAGACGGACGGTCATGCGCGCTCCTTGGCGGTGTAGCGGATCGGTTCCGGCTGGATCGCGCCGCGCTTGGCCTGCTCGATCAGCTCGCGCTTGAGGATCTTGCCGCTGGCGGTCAGCGGGAACGACGGCAGGCGGAGGAAGTACTCCGGCATATCGTATTTGGACAGCCCCTCCGTCGCGAGGTGGTCGAGCAGCGTGTCCGCCGCGACCGGGCCCAGTACAGCGAGGCACACCCGCTCGCCGAGCCGCTCGTCGGCCACCGGGAACGCCGCGCAGCGCCCGACCTCGGGATGGCGCAGCGCCAGCGCCTCGATGTGCGCCGGATAGATGTTGTGGCCGCCCCGGATGATGAGGTCCTTGAGCCGGCCCTGGATCTTCAGATTGCCGTCCGCGTCGAGCACGCCGAGATCGCCCGACATGAACCAGCCGTCGCGATTGAAGCTCTGCTCGGTCGCCGCCTGGTTGCCGAGATAGCCGAGCGCCAGCGCGCCGCCGCGCCCGCCGATCTGCCCCTCGACGCCGGACGCCACCTCGACGTCGGGGTTGGCGGCGTCGAAGATGCGCACCTCGTAGGCCGGCCCGCCGCGGCCGCACGTCGCCACGATGACGTCGGTCGCATCGGTCGGGTGCGTGTACTGGTGTGACGAGTTCTCCGTCATTCCGTAGACGTTCTGCGGCTTGATGCCCTGGTGCACGAACGCCTCGGCGGCCGACGGCGGGATCGGCGCGCCGGCCATGTAGAAGACACTGACATTGCCGATGCGCCCGATGCCACGGCGGCGCTGCTCGGCCAGGATGTCCATGGCGTGCGTCGGCACGCCCATCACGTAGGTGGCGCCCGTCTCGATCAGCCAATCGAGCCGCGACAGCCCCGCCGGCGGATCGTCGGTGATGTACGTGCAGCCGGCGATCAGCCATTGCGCCACCCCGACCCAGGCGATGTGGTGCGACAGCGGCGACAGCGACAGCAGCCGGGTCTCCGGTCCGTGCCCCCAGTCGCGCACCAGATCGCGGGCGTTGGCGAGCAGCGTGTTGGCGGAGTGCATGACGCACTTCGGCTGGCCGGTGGTGCCGGAGGTGAACGCCAGATAGGCGACCGCGTCGGCATCGGTCACAGCGGGCACTGTGCAGAAGCCGGGCGCCGGGAAGTCGGCGGGCCTCAGCGTCGCTTTCAGCGTCGACACCGCCTTCAGTGCGGCATCGAGATCGCCGGTCGCGCCGTCCGCGCCCCAGCCGGGCTCCGTGATCAGCACCTTGGCCGACAGCCGGTTCAACAGCTCGACGATTTCGCCCTGCGTATAGGTCTTGTGCAGCGACGGATTGCAGGCGAGGCCGAGCCGCGAGCAGGCGAGGAAGCCGATCACCGCCTCGACCTTGTTGGACATCCAGATCGACACGCGATCGCCGCCGCTCAGTCCGAGGTCGGCAAGGCGCTCGGCTGTGCCGTCGGCCCACGCCTTCACCTCGGCCCAGGTCAGCTGCCGGCTGCCGTCCCGGAGCGCGATCGCATCGGGCCGACGCTTCGCCTGCGCCTCCAGCAGGCCATAGAACGTCTCGTCCTTCCAGACGCCCCACGCATAATAGCGTCGCGCCGCCGCCGGATGATGCAGGGTGAGGAACGGGCGCATGGGCTATTTCCCGAACTTGCCCGGATCGGGCTTGCGCCGCTCGGCGAACGCCTTGCTGAGCTCCTTGCTCTCCTCCGAGTTCAGATACCCGCGCAGCAGCAGATCGTGCGCCATCCGCGACAGCCCCGACACGCCGTTGTGGCGCGCGTTGAACGCCGACTTGATGGCGGCGAGCGCGAACGATCCCCGCTCCGCGATCTCCAGCGCCATCGCCCGCGTCTCGGCGGCGAGCTTGTCGTCGGGCACGACCTTGTTGACGAGCCCCCACGCGAGGGCCTCCTGCGCGGTCAGCTTCGGGTTGCGCATCCACATCTCCTTGGCGCGCTTCTTCCCGATCAGGTCCTCGAGGGCCCACGTGCCGTAGCCGGCGTCGAACGACCCCATCATCGGCCCGACCTGGCGGAACACCGCGCTTTCCTTGGCGATGGTCAGATCGCAGATGACGTGCAGCACGTTGCCGCCACCGACCGCGAAGCCGTTGACGCTGGCGATCACCGGCTTCTGCAGCCGCTCGATGGCCTCGTACATCTCCAGCGTCGGCAGCACGCCGGCATAGAGGTTGGTGTCCTCCATGCCGTCCTTGCGCCCGCCGATGCAGAAGAACTTGTCGCCGGCCCCGGTGATGACCAGCACCCGCGTGCGCGTCTCGCGGCGCACATCGTTGATGCAGTCGCGGATCTCGTGACACATCACGTGGGTGAACATGTTGCCGTCCTGCGGACGGTTGAGCGTGAGGGTGCCGATCGGGCCGTCCTCAGCGTAGGTGATGGTCTCGTAGGCCACGGGCGCGTTCCTCCCTCAGATCGTGGTATCGCGGGCCAGCCCGTCGAGGCGCCCGTCGTCGTAGCCGAGCCACGACCGGAGCACATCGCGCGTGTCGGCGCCAATGCGTCCCGGCGGTCGCTGTGGAACATTGGCCCGGCCATCGACCTGGATGCCTGTGCCGACCTGCGGCACGGGTCCGTCGTCGCTGTCGAGCCGATAGAACAGGCCGCGGCCGAGCAGTTCGCCGTCGCGGGTCGCCTCGTCGACGCGGTTGATCGGGCCGGCCGGCACCCGCGCCGCGGCCAGCACCTCGAGCCAGTGCGACCGCGGCCGGGTCCGCAGAATCTCCTGAATCTCGGCGACGATCTCGGCGCGCCGCGCCCGCCGGGCCGCATTCGACCCGTCGGCCGCCGCCTCGGCCCGCTCCGGCCGCCCGACCGCGGCCCAGAACCGCCGCCACAGATTGTCGTTACCGAGGCCGAGTGTCATCGGCGCGTCGGCCGTCTCGAAGGCCTGATAGATGGCGATCACGCTGTCCTTGCCGCCGGACCGGCGTGGCAACTCCCCGGACCCCAGATACGGCACGATGCGGCAGGTCAGGAACCGCGTCATGCTGTCCACCAGGGCGATGTCGACTAGGTGACCGTGCCCCGTCCGCGCGCGATCGTGCAGCGCCGCCACCGCCGCGAAGGCGGCATCCATGCCGGCCAGCATGTCGGCCGCCGGCGCTCCGACCTTCTGGGGATCGGTGTCGATCTCGCCGGTGAGGTCCATCACGCCCGAATAGCCCTCGGCGATCAGGTCGTAGCAGGTCCAGTCGGCGCGTTCGCCCGCCAGGCCGAACCCGGTGATCGAGACGAACACCAGCCGGGGATGGCGCGCCCGCACCTCGGCCGGCGCCAGCCCGAGCTTGGCGAGCGTCCGGGCCGGCAGGTTGACCAGCAGCACGTCGGCCGCCGCGATCATCTCGTCGAGCACGGCCCGCCCGGCCGGCGTCCCGTAGTCGAGCGCCAGCATGCGCTTGTTGCGGTTGACCGAAAGGAACCACAGCGACTGCCCGGCGAGGAAGGGCGGGCCCCAGGCCCGCGCGTCGTCGCCGGCACCCGGCCGCTCCACCTTGACGACGTCCGCGCCCATGTCGGCCAGCATCATCGCCCCGTAGGGCCCGGCGATCGACGTCGTCAGATCGAGCACCCGCACGCCGTCGAGCAGCGCGAAGCCGCGCCCGCACGCCAGCGTCGGCAGCGCATCCTGCGGCAGCGTTGGGGGAATGTGGATGGGGGAGTCCATGCGCGAGCGGGGTCCACGGTTGAAGGGCCGACACCAAGTGGCAAGCCACGTGCCAAGACCGAGCCATGCGCGGCACGCCGGGCCGAGGCCCGCCCCCGCCGCAGCATTCCTGTTCACGCGACGGACAAGGGCCGCTAGCTTGTGTCCTCGTAAAGGACACCCGACCCTCCTTGTTCCCCGCGATGGACGCAAGGCGGGCCAGCGGCTGTCCCAATGAAAAAAGACCGGGAGGACTCCCATGACGACGGCACGCCCCTCGGCGGCGGGCATCGCCATCATCGATGGCAAAGGCCGGCTCGCGTTTTCGAGCGGCATCGGCACCGACCCGCGCATCGCCGCCCTGCTGCAGGATGCAGGCTGGCTGGACGAGGCCCGTCTGCGCCGGCTGGTGACGATCCAGTTGGGGCGCCGCCGGTTGGCCGGCATTCTCGTGCCGTTCGATGGCGGGCATCTGCTTGCTTTGCATCATCCGGAACAGGCCGACGTCGTGCTGGAGTTCCTCGGCACCGTCGATTTCGCCTACGACATCTTCCGCCAGCTCCTCACCGACCCGTTCGACGCCCTGACCGTCGTCGACCACGAGGCCAAGGTGGCGTTCATCTCGCCGATCCACGAATCCTTCTTCGGGCTGAAACGCGGCGAGGCGGTCGGCCGTCCCGTCCGCCAGGTCATCGAGAACACCCGCCTGCACGAGGTGGTGGCCACCGGCAAGGCCGAGGTCGGCGCGATCCAGCGCATGAGCGGCCGCGAGCGCGTCGTCACCCGCCGCCCGATCGTGCGCTCGGGGCGCATCGTCGGCGCCATGGGCCGCGTCATGTTCAAGGGCCCCGAGCAACTCGACGCCCTCAGCCGCCGGATCAATGCGCTCGAAGGCGAGGTCGAGTTCTACCGCCGCGAGGCCGAGGCCCTGCGCCGCCAGAGCTACGATTTCAACGACATCGTCGGCAGCAGCGCCGCCATCGACCGCGTCCGCATGGACATCCTGAAAGTGGCGCCACTCGACATGCCGATCCTCATCACCGGCCAGAGCGGCACCGGCAAAGAACTGGTGGCGCAGGCGCTGCACCGACTGTCGGGGCGCAGCAGCGGGCCGATCGTGCCGGTCAACGCGGCCGCCCTGCCCGCGAGCCTCGTCGAAAGCGAGCTGTTTGGCTACGAGGCCGGCGCCTTCACCGGTGCCGACCGCAAGGGCCGGCGCGGCAAGTTCGAGCAGGCCTCCGGCGGCACGTTGTTCCTCGACGAGATCGGCGACATGCCGCTCGACGTCCAGGCCAAGCTGCTGCGCGTGCTCCAGGACGGCGTCATCGAGCGCGTCGGCAGCGACAAGCCGCGCGCCGTCGACTTCCGGCTGGTGACGGCGACCAACCACAGCCTCCCGAAGCTGGTCGAGACCGGCCGCTTCCGCCTCGACCTGTACTACCGCCTGAGCGCCATCACGCTGACCCTGCCACCGCTGTCGCAGCGGCTGTCCGACGTGCCCATGCTGGTCGACCGCTTCGTCGACGAGTTCTGCCAGCGCCACCGCCGGCCGCGGCCCGTCGTGGAAGCGTCGGCGATCGACCGGCTGATGCGCCACGCCTGGCCGGGCAACGTGCGCGAGCTGCGTCACGCCGTCGAGCGCGCCATCGTGTTCGCCGAAGCGGGACGGCTGACCGCCGCCGACTTCGACCGCTCGTTCGGAGACTTCGAACCGGGCGAGGACGCCCCGCCGCCCCACCGGCTGGCCGAGCCCGCCGAGGAGATGGCGCCGTCGCGGCCGCTGCCGCCCGCCGACGCCAGCGTGCGCGACGTCCTCGGCCGCGTGCAGGACGACATGATCCGCCGCGCCATGTCACGGCTCAACGGCAACAAGAAGCGCGTCGCCGCCGAACTCGGGATCTCACGCTCGTTCCTCTACAAGCGCCTGGAGCAGATGGGCGCGGAGGGGTAGCCGGCGGCGGCGAGTCCCGCCGAACCGGGACCCTCAGCTCGTCTTGAGGCGTGCCCGCTCGGTCTGCACGAGGTCGCACAGCACGTCCGCCATCGCCGAGAAATCCTGGTTGCCGTAGCCGCGCGACCTTGCGCCCGAGAACGCCTCGCGCACCGCCGCGCCGATCGGCATCGGCACCCGCGCCGCGTTGGCCGCGTCGACGATCAGGCCGAGATCTTTGTGCGCGAGGTCGATGGTGAACCCGGGCGACGTGTCGCCGGCCAGCACCTTGTTCGGCCAGTTGATCTTGAGCTGGCCGTTGGTCGCCGTCGTGCCGTGCACCACGTCGAGCGTCTTGGCGAGATCGAGCCCGAACCGCTGCGACAGCGCCAGCGCCTCGGCGTTGAGCTGGCACAGGCTGATCGCCAGGTAATTGTTGACGAGCTTGGTGCGCGTGCCGGCGCCGCCCGGGCCGCAGTGATGGATGGTCGTGCCCATCGCCTCGAGCAGCGGCTTCACGTGCGCGAAGTCCTCGGCCTCGGCCCCGACCATGAACAGGCTCTCGCCGCGATCGGCATGCCACGCCAGCCGCCCGATCGGCGCGTCGACCGCCGTGAAGCCGCGCCGCTTGGCCTCCGCATGCAGCCGGTCCGTGGTGGCGGGATCGATGGTCGACAGGTCCATGACGAGCGTGCCGGGTTTGGCGTGATCGAGGATGCCGCCGGCGCCCATGACGATCTCGCTGACCTCGCGCCCGGCCGGCAGCACGGTGATGATGGTGGCGCACCGCCGCGCCAGATCGCCCAGGTCCTTGGCCGCCTCGGCGCCGAGCGCCACCAGCGCCTGCACCGGCTCGGGCCGGATGTCGTGGACGACCAGCTTGAAGCCCTTCTTGACGCAGTTGGCGGCCATCCCGCGCCCCATGGCGCCGAGGCCGACGAACCCGATCAGTTGATCGCGGACAGACATGCGTATTCCCTCCCGGAGCGAAGACTTTTTGCGGCGGCCACCATGACCCGGCCGGCCGCCCGTTGGGAAGCCCGCCCGGCGCGCACCTCGTCAGTCGACGATGAACAGCTTGGCCCCGGTGGGCGCGCACGAGCGGTGCGGCTCCGCCCCGTCGGCCACCTGATAGCTGACGCCCGGCGTCAGGGTGAACACGCGCCCGTCCGCCAGCGTGGTCTCGAGCGAACCGGCGAGGCACAGCAGCACGTGGCCCTTTTCGCACCAATGGTCGGACACGTAGCCGGCCGAGTACTCCACCATGCGAACCCGGATCGGGTTGTCCGCCGGGCCGAACGTGCGCGTCCGCCACAGGGCGAACCCGGCGTCGCCGGCATGGCGTGTCGGCTCCACCGTGCTCCAATCGACCGTGTTGAAGGCGATCTCACTCATGCGCATCGGGCACCTCCGGATCGAAGATCGTCACACCGTCACCGCGCCAGCTCTTTCAGGCCGCGGCGGATGAGGCGGGCGGTGTCGGCGTCGGCGCCGAGTTCCTTCAGCGCCACCGCGACCGCCGCACTCGCCTGCGCGGGCGGATAGCCGAGGTTGGTCAACGCCGAGATCGACTCGGCCGCCGCATTGCCCTCGACCGCCGGCCCCGCCGGCCCGCCACCGGCGCCCGCCAGCCCCTTCGGCAGCGTCGCCGCCTTGTCCTTGAGTTCGGCGACGATCCGCAGCGCCAGCTTCTTGCCGACACCCGGCGCCTGCTCGACCGCCTGCCAGTTGCCGAGCGCGATGGCGTTGGCCAAGTCCTCGCACCCGAGCGTACCGAGCACGCCGAGAGCCACCTTGGCGCCGACCCCCTGCACGACCTGCAGCGTGCGGAACCAGCTGCGCTCGACCTCGCTCTGGAACCCGTACAGCCGGATGGCGTCCTCGCGCACGTGCGTGTCGATGGCGAGCACCACCTCCTCGCCGAGCTTGAAGTTCCTGAGCGCCCGGGCCGAGCACGCCACCTCGTAGCCGACGCCGCCGACGTCGATGATGGCGGTCGCCTCGCCGAGTGCCTCGACCTTGCCCTTGAGCCGTCCGATCATGGCGCATCCTCCCCGCGACTCGCCTTGCCGACGCTTGTTCTAGCAGACGCCGACGCCGCGGGCCGCTTTGCGCGTTCGCCCGGCCGCAGCGCCGTCGCTCACGCGTTGGCGAGGCGATAGGCCGGCGACGTACGGTGGTTGGCGTGGCAGATCGCGATGGCGAGCGCATCGGCCTCGTCCGCGCTCTCGAACTTGGCCTTCGGCAGCAGGAACCCGATCATCGCCTGGATCTGCTGCTTCTCGGCATGGCCGGCGCCGGTCACGGTCTTCTTGATCTGGTTCGGCGTGTACTCGGCCACCCTGAGCCCGCGCGTCGCCGGGGCCAGTAGCGCGATGCCGCGCGCCTGCCCGAGCTTCAGCGTCGAGCGCGGGTCCTTGTTGACGAACGTCTCCTCGACGGCCGCCTCCCGCGGCTCGAACGACGCGATCACCCCGATCAGCCCCTCGAACAGCTGCCGCAGCCGGAACGCCAGCTGCTCGTCGCTGTCGGACGTGATCAGCCCCGAGGCGACATAACTCAGCCGCACCCCGTCGCTCTCGACGACGCCCCAGCCGGTGCGCCTGAGACCCGGATCGATGCCGATGATGCGAATCGTTCTGCTCGTCATGCCCGCTGGATAGCACGCGGCAAACAAAAGGGCGGGCCAATGGCCACCCTGAAAGATCGGAGGCCGCTGCGGCGCAACTGACATCATGTCCATGCCGCCACCCGACATCGACTGTTGCCGATGTCGGCACCCGAGACACATGGGCGGCGCAAAACGGAAAAGGGCGGCTCGGTGAGCCGCCCTTCCCGCAGATCCGACGTAAGCTTTCAGCTTACATCATGTCCATGCCGCCCATGCCGCCCATGCCGCCCGGCATGCCGCCACCGGCTTCCTTCTTCTTCGCGCTCTCGGCGATGCCGGCCTCGGTGGTGATCATCAGGCCCGCGATCGACGCAGCGTCCTGAAGGGCGGTGCGCACGACCTTCGCAGGGTCGATGATGCCCTTCTCGATCATGTCGCCGTACTCGTCCTTCTGCGCGTCGTAGCCGAAGCCCTGGGCGCGGCTCTCGAGAACCTTGCCCACGACGATCGAGCCTTCGACGCCCGCGTTCTCGGCGATCTGACGGATCGGAGCCTGCAGCGCGCGCTTGACGATAGCGATGCCGGCTTCCTGGTCGTCGTTGTCGCCCTTGACGTTGATCGCCAGCGAGGCCTTGAGCAGGGCGACGCCGCCGCCCGGAACCACGCCCTCTTCGACCGCGGCGCGGGTGGCGTTCAGCGCGTCGTCGACGCGGTCCTTGCGCTCCTTCACCTCGATCTCGGTGGCGCCGCCGACCTTGATGACGGCCACGCCGCCGGCCAGCTTCGCCAGACGCTCCTGCAGCTTCTCACGGTCGTAGTCCGAGGTGGTCTCCTCGATCTGCGCCTTGATCTGATTGACGCGCGCCTCGATGTCCTTCTTCTTGCCGGCGCCGTCGACGATCGTGGTGTTCTCCTTCTCGACCGACACGCGCTTGGCGCGGCCGAGCATCTCGAGCGTCACGCTCTCGAGCTTGATGCCGAGATCTTCCGAGATCACCTGACCGTTGGTCAGCGTCGCGATGTCCTCGAGCATCGCCTTGCGGCGGTCGCCGAAGCCCGGAGCCTTCACGGCGCAGACCTTGAGGCCGCCGCGCAGCTTGTTGACGACCAGCGTGGCCAGAGCCTCGCCCTCGACGTCTTCCGAGATGATCAGCAGCGGACGGCCGGTCTGGACGACCGACTCGAGCACCGGCAGCATCGCCTGCAGACCCGTCAGCTTCTTCTCGTGGATGAGGATGTAGGGATCCTCGAGCTCGGCGATCATCTTCTCGGCGTTGGTGATGAAGTACGGCGACAGGTAGCCGCGATCGAACTGCATGCCCTCGACGACGTTGAGCTCGGTGTCGAGGCTCTTGGCCTCTTCGACCGTGATCACGCCCTCGTTGCCGACCCGCTGCATCGCCTGGGCGATCATCTGGCCGATCTCGCTCTCGCCGTTCGCCGAGATGGTGCCGACCTGGGCGATCTCGTCCGAGTTCTTCACCTTCTTGGAGCGCTTGGCGATCTCCTCGAGAACCTGGCTGACGGCCTTGTCGATGCCGCGCTTCAGGTCCATCGGGTTCATGCCGGCCGCAACCGACTTCAGACCCTCGCGGACGATCGCCTGGGCCAGCACGGTCGCCGTCGTGGTGCCGTCACCGGCCACGTCGTTGGTCTTCTGGGCAACTTCGCGCACCATCTGCGCGCCCATGTTCTCGAACTTGTCCTCGAGCTCGATCTCCTTCGCGACCGTCACACCGTCCTTGGTGGTGCGCGGCGCGCCGAACGACTTCTCGATGATGACGTTGCGGCCCTTCGGACCGAGCGTGACCTTTACGGCGTTGGCGAGGATGTCGACGCCGCGCATCATGCGGTCACGGGCATCCGAAGCAAATTTGACGTCTTTGGCAGCCATGGGACTCTCTTCTCGTTGAATGGACTATCAGGAACGGCGGACCGGCATCACTTCTCGATGACGCCCATGATGTCGCTTTCCTTCATGATCAACAGCTCCTGGCCGTCGACCTTCACTTCGGTGCCGGACCACTTGCCGAACAGCACGCGGTCGCCCTTCTTGACGTCGAGCGCCTGCAACTTGCCGTTCTCGTCGCGGTTGCCCGGGCCGACGGCGATCACTTCGCCCTGCTGGGGCTTCTCGGCAGCGGTATCGGGAATGATGATGCCGCCGGCGGTCTTGGTCTCGTTCTCGGTGCGGCGCACGACCACGCGGTCGTGTAGGGGACGGAATTTCATGAGCGGGAGGCTCCCGGTTGGTCCTGAAGCAGTTTTCGATCAGGCTGGGTTGGAAGATGAGCTGTTAGCACTCGGTTCTCGGGAGTGCTAACACGCACCGGGGAGATACGGATGCGACCGCCCACTGTCAAGAGTCCGCGGCGGCGTCCCGACGCATTTGGTTAGGATTTTTCGCCCTGCAAGGGCCGAACCGACGGGGAAATGCGGCGTTGGCTCAGGCCACGGCCTCGAACATGACGCCGGACAGGGCCGCCTCGGCCGAGCCGGTCAACGCGGCCACCAGATCGCCCACATGGGGGATGCAGCCGGCCTCCGGGGCTGCCGCGGCGCCGACCGCCACGATCCGGATCTCGTCGCCTGCCAGCCGCGCCGCCTCGCCGCGCACCATACCGGCCAGAGCCGCTTTGATGACGCCGAACGCCAGCTGCGACCGCGCGCACAACCCGTCAGGCTCCACCAGCACCACCACGATGGTGCCGCGGGTCCAGGTCACGCCCATGCGGTTGGCTGCGACGCGGATCATTTCGAGCGGCGCGCCGAGCGCATCGGCGACGGCATCCTCGAGACCGCCCGAGCGGACGGCCGCGGCCAGCGTCTCGCGCGTCACATCCATCACGATGACGGCCGCGTCGAGCCCGCCGAGACTGCGAATGGCGGCCTGGGTGGTGGCCAGGGCGTCGGCGCGGGTGGCGAGCGCGCCGGTATAGAGGCTGATGGCGTGAGCGCGGCCGGCGAGCCGCCCCGTGGCGATGGCGACGGCGTCGCTGGCGCATCCGGCCTGCACGACCAGCCGTGCGCCGCGATCGGCCAGCGCGGTGGCGATCCCCTGCCCGGCCTCGGAATGGAACCCGGCCAGAAGCACCCGATCGCGTGCGGCGGGCACGGACGCCCGCGCCGGCTGGATACCCGTGACAAAACCGGTCGCTACGCCTGCCGACATGATCATCACCTCTTCGCCAGACCGGCGCATCATGCGCCGTACCCCTGACGTGACAGCTCGCCGATTCGAGCTAACGAGATGTTACTTGGCAAGCGGATTCGGGTGCCATGCGGGCGGGAACGGCGCGGAACTGTGGCGGCCCACCGGAGAGGTCGGTCGCGCACCCCGGTCTCAGGGCGAGCCGCGGAACACATTGTCCTTGAAGAACAACCGGTAAGGCGTGGTGCCGGTGGCCCCGCCGTCGAACGCGCGCCAGCGGCCGTTGTGACAGAGCGTGCCCCCGCCCGCCGCCACCGCATCGAACTCGATGACGTTGGGATACACCTTCGGGTCCGGCCCCGGCTCGACCGCCATGAAAGTGGTGATGCAGCGCCCCTCGGCGATCACCGGATCATAACCCTTGATGGTGATGCCGCCCCCGCCGGTCGACGGGAACGTGCTCTGCAGCAGTCGCCAGCTCTCAAAGGCCTCCTCGGCGCTGGCCGGCATCGGCGACATCATCATCGGGACGGCACACGCCCATTTCACGGCCACGGTCATTGGTCACCTCGCGCAAAGTCCCTGTCGGACAGAGCGGATACGGCCGGTCGCCGGCAAAGTTTCACGGCGCCGCGGCCAGCGGGCCCGGCGTTAACCAGTTCTCAATCATGTCGCTGAACTATCATGTGTTGGTGCCACGATGTGTCGAAGGGGACCGATTCACTTTCAACCGATTGACAAGACCATGGGAAAATCATCAGACGGATTTGTTGCCGTCGTGCGCCGGGGTAACAGCGAGAGCCGCGTTCACCTCGACGGCGCCGCCGATCTCTACGCCGCGCGTGTCGCCGCCCGCGCCCGCGACCTCAAGCCGCTCGCCATCGAGGAACGCAGCCACGGCAAGCTGCTGCAACGGGTCGAGCACGCCTTCGTCGACTGATCCGTCCGCCCGCCGCCACACCATCGGCGGCGCCCGAAAGCCGTCGGCCCGGCCGCCGACAGGCGCATGAAATGCCGCGAGCCGGGTCGCATTCCGACCCACGCCCGCCGCGACGCAGAGATCGTCGCCGGCCGTCACGACCAGCCCGAAGCTGCCGTCGATCTCGCCGCCGCCGCGGTGCTGCTGACAGCGAACGTCCCCACCCACGCGCCGCAACCAACGTTTGGCACATCACTGCGCCTTGGGCTAAATGGTCGCGCGGCTGAGACCGGTCGGCGGCCCGCCTCGGGCGGCGCCCCCTCCAAACCGGCGCGTGTCGCGAGGGAACGGGGAGGATGCCATGGCAGACAACGGCGCGGAGGCGCCCTCCGAGGCACGCCCGGCGGCGATCGTGCGCCTGTCCCGGGCGATCGCCCTCATGGGCGGGCTGGTCGCCATTTGCATCGCATCCGTCGTCGTCGCGAGCGTGCTCGGCCGCTGGCTGTTCAATGCGCCAATCAACGGTGACTTCGAGCTGGTTCAGATGGGCACCGCCGTCTCCGTCTTCATGTTCCTGCCGTTCTGTCAGGCCCGCCGCGGCAACATCGTGGTCGATACCTTCACGTCCTGGCTGTCACCACGCACCACCCAGGTCATCGATGCCTTCTGGGATCTCGTCTACGCGGGCGCCATGGGACTGATGTCGGTCGCGCTGATCACCGGCGGCCTCGAACACCTGCGCAACGGCCAGACGACCATGATGCTCCAGCTCATCATCTGGCCGGCCCTGTGCATCTGCGCCATCTTGTGCGCGGTCCTCGCCGTCGTCGCCTTCGCGACCGCTGTGACGTTGCTGCGGGGCCAGGAATGACCGGCATCACCGCCGCCGCCGGCTTCGCCGTCATGCTGGTGCTGATTGCGCTGCGCATGCCGATCGGTCTGTCGATGCTGACCGTCGGCTCGATCGGCTACATCCACTTGTCGAGCTGGCCGGCGTTCTTCGCCTACATGAAGGTGACGCCCTACTATCAGTTCGCCAACTACACACTGTCGGTGATCCCGCTGTTCATCCTGATGGGGGCGTTCGCGGAGAAATCCGGCATGGCGCGCGACCTGTTCGCCGCCGCCCGCAGCCTCGTCGGCCACATCCGCGGCGGGCTCGCGCTGGCGGTGCTCGGCGCCTGCACCATATTCGGCGCCATCAGCGGATCGTCGGTGGCGACCACCGCCACCTTCGGCCGCGCCGCGCTGCCCGAGTTGCGCCGCCATGGCTACGACCGCGGATTCTCGACGGCGATGATCGCCATCGGCGGCGTCGTCGACCTGCTGATCCCGCCGTCGATCGTCCTGGTCGTCTACGCCATCGCCACCGAGCAGAACATCGCCAAGCTGTTCATCGCCGCGCTCATTCCAGGGCTGATGGCGGTGGCGTTCTACTCCGTTGTCATTATGCTGGTCACCCGCAGCAATCCCAACATCGCGCCCATCCAGGAGCGCATCGACATCGGCGGGCGCATCGCCGCGTTCAAGCTGATCTGGCCGGCCATCCTCGTGCTCGGCCTCGTCATCGGCGGCATCTACGGCGGCATCTTCACGCCGACCGAGGCCGCGGCCGTCGGCGCCATCGCCATGCTGGTGATCGGCGTCCTGCAGGGCCGCCTCGGCGTCTGGGAGATCAAGGCCGCGATCATCGATTCCGCGTCGACGTCGGCGATGATCTTCATCATCCTGCTCGGCGCAGAAGTGTTCGACGCCTTCCTGGCGCTGAGCCAGCTGCCGGCCAAGGCGGCCGAGCTGGTCGGCGGCTCCGGCCTGCCGCCCTACGCCATCATGGCCCTGCTGATGCTGTTCTACATCCTGCTCGGCGCGGTGATGGACGAACTGGCGATGATCCTGCTGACGCTGCCCGTGTTCTTCCCGATCGTGCAGGCGCTCGATTTCGGCATACCGCCGCAGGACGTCGGAATCTGGTTCGGCATCCTGGTGCTGATGGTGGTCGGCATCGGCCTCGTGGCGCCGCCGATCGGCCTCAACGTGTTCGTGGTCTCGGCGATTGCCCGCGACGTGCCGATCCGCGAGACCTACCGTGCCGTGCTGCCGTTCGTGGCCGCCGACATCGTCCGCATCGCCCTGGTGATCCAGTTCCCCGGTCTCGCGCTCTACCTCGTCCATCTGCTCAACTGACCGGCAGACGGCGCGAGGCGGCGGCCAGCGCCTCACCGACGGGCGCGGGCGATCTCCTGCACCGCCTGCTCGAGCGCCTGCAGGAACCGCGAGCGATCCTGCCGCGTGAACGGCGCGTTGAAGCCGCGCACGTCGCCAGTCTCGCGCAGATGGCCCATCAGGTCGCGCATGGCGACGGCCATGCCGATGCTCTGCGCGTCGAACGGCTTGCCGTTCGGCCCGATGACCCGCGCCCCCGCCGCGAGGCAGCGCGCCGCCAGCAGGATGTCGGCGGTGATCGCGATGTCGCCCGCGCCGAGGCGCTCGGCGATCCAGTCGTCCGCCGCATCGGGGCCGTCGGCCACCACGATCCGCTTCAGGCACTCGCTGTTCGGCAGCCGCATCCAGCTGTTCGACACCATGAGCACGGGCAGCCCATGACGCTCGGCGACGCGCACGACCTCGTCCTTCACCGGACAGGCGTCGGCATCGACGTAGATGGAAGTTCCCGCCGCAGGCTCAACCATGGGCGCCCTCCGCCGCGCCGGCGCCGGGCCGCGAGGCCTCGCAACCTCACCCGGCCGGCCAGCCGCCCCGCGGACCCGCTCAGTTCGCGCTGTTGCGCTTGCGCTTGGCGGCCTTGGCCACCCGCTTGATGGCGTTCGCGGCTTTGCGCTGCTTCGCCTGGATGCGCTTGCGGCGCGTGTTCGACATCGTGGGCATGAACAATCCTCCGTTGGCCGGCCTTGTAGTACGAACCGGCGGCCTTTGCAAAGCCGGCCAGCCCACCCATGCGGCGCGCCCGCGGACGCGTCGCGAAGCCGCCGACGACCGTCACGGTGCGGCTCTACGTTTTGGCGAAAGGAAACGGGGATGCCCGCTCTCGGTGTGGTGAACGCGCGCGCAATGCCCCGACCGCCCTGCGCACGGTCGTTGCCGCCCGGCGTCCGCCGTCCCGTTGCGTTGCCGGCTCCAGACCGGAAACGGTGGCAAAACCTGCAGTTCAACGCCCGGTGATCGGCTGGAGTGACATTGCCCACCTTGCACCGACGCACCCCTCGGGTGTCTAATTACGCCCGACGCGGCGGCGGGCAGTTGGCCCGCGGCCCCCTTGGCGCGAACGCGGAGAGATCCATGGCCCCCCTCGACATGAAGCCGAACGAGCTCGAGTCCTACTGGCTGCCCTTCACACCGAACCGCGCGTTCAAGAAGCGCCCGCGCCTGTTCTCCGGCGCCAAGGACATGCACTACATCACGCCCGATGGCCGCAAGGTGATCGACGCCACCTCGGGTCTGTTCTGCGTCAACGCCGGCCACACTCGCGAGCCGATCGTCAAGGCGATCCAGCACGCCGCCGCCACGCTCGATTTCGCGCCGCCCTTCCAGTACGCCCATCCCAAGGTGTTCGAGCTGTCGTCGCGCCTCACCATGCTGGCGCCGGGCGATCTCGACTACGTGCTGTTCGCCAACTCCGGCAGCGAGGCCGTCGACACCGCGCTCAAGATCGCGCTCGCCTATCACAAGGCCCGCGGCGAGGGCGGCCGCACCCGCTTCATCGGTCGCGAGCGCGGCTACCACGGCGTCTGCTTCGGCGGCATCTCGGTCGGCGGCATGGTCAACAACCGCAAGGCCTTCGGCAACATGCTGGTCGGCGTCGACCATCTGCCGAGCACGTATAACAAGGCCAAGCAGGCGTTCTCGGTCGGTGAACCGGAATGGGGCGTCGAGCTTGCGGACGAACTGGTCAAGCTGATCGCCCTGCACGACGCCTCGACCATCGCCGCCGTGATCGTCGAGCCGGTGGCCGGGTCGACGGGCTGCCTGCCGCCGCCCAAGGGCTACCTCAAGAAGCTCCGCGAGATCACCGAGAAGCACGGCATTCTGCTGATTTTCGACGAGGTCATCACCGGCTTCGGCCGCTTGGGCTATGCGTTCGCCGCCGAGCGCTACGACATCGTCCCCGACATGATCACCTTCGCGAAGGGCGTCACCAACGCCGCCGTGCCGATGTCGGGCGTCATCACCCGCAAGGGCATCTACGAGGCCCACATGTCGGGGCCGGAGTATCTGGTCGAGCTGTTCCACGGCTTCACCTACTCGGGCCATCCGCTGGCCGCCGCCGCTGGCGTCGCCACCCTCGACCTCTACCGCGACGAGGGCCTGTTCGAGCGCGCCCGCAAGCTCGAGCCGGTGTTCGCCGAGGCGATGATGAGCCTCAAGTCGGCGCCCCACGTCGCCGACATCCGCACCGTCGGCCTGATGGCCGGCATCGATCTCGATCCGCTGCCGGGCAAGCCGGGCGCGCGCGGCTACGATGCCATCGAGCGGATGTATTTCGACCACGACCTGCACTGCCGCGTGACCATGGACACGTTCATCCTCGCGCCGCCGCTGATCAGCACCGAACAGCAGATCGTCGAAATCCGCGACCGCATCCTCGCCGTGCTCAAGGCCGTCGCCTGATACGACGGCAAATTGCAAAGTGTGGCCCGCCGGTTGCGTCACCGGCGGGCTTTCTCGTCCCCGCCCGCCCTTCCGCCCCCCGCTTCGGGAAAAGCGGTGGAAAAGTGCCCCGGCCACATTGCGCCGGGCACCTCAGGACCGACAGTCGCAGCAGTCGCTGCAAGCCGATTCTCGGGGTGTACCCATGTCCGACACCACTCTAGGCGCCAATCCCATGCCCGCCGGTCCCAGGGCGCGATCTAAGGGCGTCACCCACGCGCTGGTGTTTGCGGCCGTCACCGCCGTCGCCGCCGCCGTCGCGGTCGCGCTGATCCTGCACGCCGGCCTCTCGCTGGCAGTCGCGGTCGGTGTCGCTATGGTGCTGCATTTGCTGCTGTTCTCCCTGCACCTGAAACTGGCGTCACCGTCGTCGCCGACCGTGTCGACCGCCGGCACGGCGCGGCGAGCCCAACGCACGGAGGCCGCACCGGCGGCCCGTGACAAGGCGCGGCCCGAGCCGCAACTGGCCACACCGCAGTCGACTGTCGCGTCCGCGGCCCGCATCGAACAGCCGCCGACCTCGAGCCAGTCCCTGGCGCAGCCCGCCGCGCAAACGGCAGAGGGCATGGCATCTCTGCCGCCGCTCGACCTGAGGTCGTTGCTCGCCCCGGGCCCCGAAGCCAGCGCCGCCCGCGCCCCCCTGCCGACCTTGGATGCCCCACAGGAAACCGGAGCCGATGCTGTCGTCGCCTCCCCCAATCCGGTCGCGGCGGCCGCCTTCGACGAGATCTTGCGCGACCTGGCGCGGACACTCGAAACGCACGGCCATCGCGATGTACCGACCCTCGACCCGCTGCCGCAGCCGGCCAGCCGCGCCGCGCCGCAACCGGCCATCGATCCGGCCGTGCAGGAGCAGTTGCTCGCGACGTCGGTGGCGGCACTGCGCTCGACCAGCGAGGCGATGCAAGCCTACGAACAACAGATCGAGCGCCGGCCGGCGCCCGTCGCCGAGCCGAAGCCCACCGCAGCGGCGGGCGCGCGTACGCCGTCCCAGATGGTGCTCGAAGAACTGGCAGACGCCATCGAGCAGGAGCGGGTCGAACTCGCCCTGTCGCCGATACCCGGCCTTGCCGACCAGCGCCTCCATCATCACGAATTGATCATGCGCCTGGCGACGGCCTCCGGCGGTGTGCCCGTTCCGCAGGGCATTTCCAGCGCCGCCCGCGGGACCGGGCTGGTACCCTTGCTCGACGCCTTGAAGGTCAGCCGGGCCGTCAAGGTCGCCCAGTCGTTCCAGGCCGCCGGCGAAACCGGAGCTGTGTTCTGCCGCGCCACCGGCGAGGGGTTGATGAGCAAGCGGCTGGCCCGCGCCCTGTCCGGCGATGCCGACAACCCGCAGACGGCAGCGACCCGGGTGGTGCTGTCGTTCGTGCATCACGAGGTGCGCGCTTTCGGGCACGCCCACTGGACCACGCTGGCGGATCTGGCCGACCAGGGCTTCCGGTTCGCTGTCGAAGAAGTCACGGATCTCGATTTGGACTTCCCCGGCTTGCGCAACGTCGGCTTCATGTTCGCCAAGATGTCGGGCAGCCAGTTGCTGCAAGGCTTGCCGCTGCGCGACGGCATCATTCCGCCCGTCGAGGTCAACCGCTACTTGGCCTCCGCCGGCATCACGCTCGTGGTCGACCACATCGACGACGAGGCGTTGATCGGGCCGCTCCGCTCGTGCGGCGCCCCGCTCGGCCAGGGCCTCGTATTCGGCTCGCCGCGCACCGTCACCCTGGGCGGTGGCCGCGTCGCGGCTTGAACAAGCGGGTCGCGAAAGGTTAGGACGGCACGAGTGACGGCACTCGTGCCGTTCGTCGTCTCAGGACCTGCCTCGATACCGAGGGCCACGCGGCCCGGACGGAGAACCATGCCGCTTGCCGCCGCCCCCATCCCGCTGCTCCATGGTCTCGCCGAGATCGCCGCCGATTACGAAGCCGCCATCGTCGACGTCTGGGGCGTGCTCCACAACGGGGTCGCGCCTTTCCCTGGCGCGCCAGAGGCACTCGCCGCTTTCCGCCGCACCGGCCGCCCCGTCGTCCTGCTTTCGAACGTGCCGCGGCCCTCCGCGGCCATCGACATCCAGCTCGGCCGTCTCGGTGTCGGCCGCGATGCCTATGACGCCATCGTGACCTCGGGCGACCTAGCGCGCCGGCTCGTCGCCGCGCGATGCCCCGCCCCGCTCTTCCATGTCGGACCCGAGCGCGATCTGCTGATCTTCGAGGGCCTCGACGCCCGGCTCGTCGGTCCGGACGACGCCCGCCACATCATTTGCACCGGTCTTTTTGACGACACCCGGGAAACCGCGGAGAACTACCGCGACCGCCTCGCCGCCCTCGCCGGCCGCGGCGTGCCGATGGTTTGCGCCAACCCCGACCTCACGGTCGAGCGCGGCGGCGCCATCATCTATTGCGCCGGCGCCCTCGGGGCGCTTTACGAAGAACTGGGCGGCGCCGTCCTCTACGCCGGCAAGCCCCATCCCCCGGTCTACGACCTCGCCTTCGAAGTCCTTGCCGGGCTGGCTGGCCGGCCGGTCGATCGCCGACGCATCCTCGCCATCGGCGACGGCATGCGGACAGACATCGCCGGTGCCGCCGCCGTCGGCATCCCAAGCCTGTTCGTCGCGAGCCCCATCCACGTCACAGGGACATTGACCCCCGACACGCTCGCCCACCTCTTCCCGCCCGGCGCCAAGGCCCGCCCGGTCGCCGCACTCGATACGCTGCGCTGGTAGATCAGGCTCGGACCGGGGCGCGCGGTCTCTAACGTCCCTCGAGGCTCCGGCGCTCACGATAGGCGCGCGCGCGGCTCTCCGCGGTCGCCCGCTCGGCGGCGGTCAACCCGGCCACGGCCTTGTCCAGCGTCTTGTCCTCGATGCCGGCCTCGCGCGCCAGGATCCGCCATTTCGCCGCCTCGATGGGATCGCGATCGTAGCGCTCCAGATCGAAGAACACGTAGGCGATCCGGTTCTGCGCGCCCGCGACACCCTTGTCGGCGGCCGACTTGAGGTAATCGATGGCCTTGGGCACATCGACGTTCAAACCGTGGCCCCGCAGCAGCATCACCGCATAGTCGAACTCTGCCTCCGCCATCCCCTGGTCGGCGGCCCGGCGCATCCAGCGCGCAGCCTCGTAGGCATCGTTCCGCACCCCCTGCCCCTCGATGTAGAGGCCGGCCAGATCGTACTGAGCGGCCGGGATGCCCTGCTCGGCGGCATACGCGATGTGCTGGGCGCCGCGGATCATGTTCTCCGGCTTGCCACGCCCGGTCAGGAACATGAGCCCAAGATTGTAGTTGGCGAGCACGTGACCGGTGCGGGCGGCCGTCTCGAACATCTGCGCGGCGGCCTGGATGTCCTTCTCGACACCCGTCCCCTCGGCGAGCAGGCTGCCGTAGATGAAGGCGGCCTCGGCATCGCCGAGCTCGGCGGCACGAGAGAACCAGCGGACCGCCACGAACGGATCTTTTCTGACGCCCAGCCCCTCGGCATAGATGCGACCGACGAGCGTGTGCGCGGCCGCGTCGCCGCGACCGGCCGCGACTTCGGCCAGACCCAGCGCGGTCAGGAATTGACCCTGATTGAACGCGATGAGCGCCGCATCATCGCCGGTTGCTGGCGCCAGTTGAAACCCCTGGCGCTGCGGTCCCTGCGTCAACGGTGTCGGGCGCGTATCGCCGACCGTGGCCCGCGGCGCCGACTTCGAGGTCTGCGGGGCCGGTCCGCTCTGCGGCTTGGCGAGATTCTTCGATTTCAACTTCGGCCCCGGCTCGGCCGGAGCCGCCGGCGCCTCGACACGGGAATCCCAGGCGCCGGATTGGGCGAGCGCCGGTCCGCAAAGCGTCAAAAGTCCCCCGGCCACGCCGGCCGCCATCCCGACGAGCGGCCGTAACCCGACCCGTCTCATGTGACGCCGGCCGCGTCGACCAACTGTCCCGTCACCGCTGCCGCGATCTCCACAAGTCGCTCGATCTCGACCGCAGTACTGACACCGGCCGCCAGGCGGACCGATACGAAATCCGCCCCGGCATCGGCGAGTGCGACCGCCGTGGCCACGTCCGCCACGCCGAATGCCACGCACGGCACCTCGAAGATTTCGGCCCACCACGCCACCATGTCGACCCGGCCCGCCGCAGCCTCGGTTCCGGCCCCATCCGCCGACACGTCGAACCCGATGTAGTCGGCGCCGGCTTCACCGGCCGCCATGGCCGCATGCCGCGACCCGCCGGCTTCGACTCCAACGATGCACCGCCGGCCAAGGATCTCGCGGGCCTCGTTGTCGGCCACGAGCCCGTCGTCCGGAACTGTGAGGTGCACGCCATCGGCCTTGATGGTGCGCGCAAGCCGCGCATCGTCCGCAATGATGGCCGCGGCGCCGGCCTTCTGCACCGCCGCGACGAAGGGTTGGGCCATCCGGGCGTCGAGCACGCGCCCTTTCGGTGGCCGGATCAGCACCGAGGCGACCGACACACGCATCAATAGGGCGGTGAGCCGCGTCAGCTGATCGTCGGCTGCGTCGACCTCGAGACAGAACTCGGCACGCTTGGTGGGCATCGGGGTATGATCCGGGTCGCAATAGGGGCCGCACATCGCCGCGCGGCCCAGGACTGCGATCGCTATCAATCGAAAATTCGGCGGAAAGGAGACCCGGCCTGCGCCGCGCCTCCCTGCCACCACCACAACGGATCGGCGGTAACCGTCAGGCGGCCTTCTCGAGTGCCGCCTGCCACTGGCCGGTCGAGGCCAGACCGTTCATGCGCGCCCGGTGCGTGAAGGCGCGCTGGCCGGCCGCGACGTTCTCGGACTTGCCGGCCCACGCCTTGAGCGCTGCCGCCTGCAGGGCACGCCCGTAGGAGAACGTCAACTTCCACGGCAGCGGCCCGAGCGCGTTCATCATGGACAGATGCGCCGTGGCATCCTCGTCCGACTGGCCGCCCGACAGGAAGGCGATGCCCGGAACGGCGACAGGGACACAGCGCTTGAGAACACGAACCGTCTTTTCCGCGACCTCGTCCCGGCCGGCCTGCTTCGGCGACTTCTTGCCTGCCACGACCATGTTGGGCTTGAGGACCGTCTGCTCCAGCGGCACGCGCATATAGTAAAGTTGCATGTAGACTTCTTTGAGCACCCACTCGGTGACCTCGGCACACCGGTCGACGTCGTGGGCGCCGTCCATCAGCACCTCGGGCTCGACGATCGGCACGATCCCACCCTCGACGCACAGCGCGGCATAGCGGGCCAGCGCCTGGGCATTCGCCGAGATGCAGCCATAGGTCGGAATATCCTGACCGATGTCGATCACCGCGCGCCACTTTGCGAACTTGGCGCCGAGCGTGGCGTGCTCCTTGATCCGGTCGCGCAACCCGTCGAGCCCTTCCGTCACGACCTCGCCGGGATGGAACGGCAGCGCCTTGGTCCCCGCATCGACCTTGATCCCCGGCAGCGCGCCGGCCGCGGTGATGATTTGGGTGAGCGGCGTCCCGTCCTTGGCCTTCTGCCGCAGGGTCTCGTCGAACAGGATCACGCCCGACACGCAGTTCTTCATGGCGTCCGTCGAACGGAACAGCATCTCGCGGTAGTCGCGGCGGTTCTGCTCGGTGTTCTCGGCCCCGATCGAATCGAAGCGCTTCTTGATCGTGCCGGAGCTCTCGTCGGCGGCGAGGATGCCCTTGCCCGGCGCGACCATGGCAGCGGCGACTTGTTCAAGCGTCATGGTCATCGGTCCCTTCTCCCTTGCGATGGTGGTGAGCGCAGCGAACGGGCCGGCACGCTTGCGCGGCCGGCCCGTTGCCCTTTGATCCGTTAGCCGAGCTTGCCCATGGCGACCGCGGTGTCGCTCATGCGGTTCGAGAAGCCCCACTCGTTGTCGTACCAGGACAGCACGCGCACCAGCTTGCCATCCATCACCTTGGTCTGATCCAGATGGAACACCGACGAGTGACTGTCATGATTGAAATCGCTGGAAACGTTGGGCTGGTCGGTCACACCCAGAATGCCCTTCAGCGGACCGGCGGCGGCCTGCTTGATCGCCGCGTTGATCTCCTCCTTGGTGGTCTCGCGCTTGGCGATGAACTTGAAGTCGACCACAGAGACGTTCGGCGTCGGCACGCGGATCGCGGTGCCGTCGAGCCGGCCGTTGAGTTCGGGCAGCACCAGCCCGACCGCCTTTGCGGCGCCCGTCGACGTCGGGATCATCGAGAGCGCGGCGGCGCGGCCGCGATAGAGATCCTTGTGCATGGTGTCGAGGGTCGGCTGATCCCCGGTGTAGGCGTGGATCGTCGTCATGAAGCCCTTGTCGATGCCGACGACGTCGTTCAGCACCTTGGCCACCGGCGCCAGGCAGTTCGTCGTGCACGACGCGTTGGAGACGACGCGATGATCGGCCGAGAGCTTCTGATGATTGACGCCGTAGACCACAGTGAGATCGGCACCGTCGGCCGGCGCCGAGACCAGCACGCGCTTCGCGCCGGCCGCGAGATGGGCCGACGCCTTGTCCTTCGACGTGAAGATGCCGGTGCACTCGAGCGCAACGTCGACGCCGAGCGCCTTGTGCGGCAACTGGCTGGGGTCCTTGATGGCGGTCACCTTGATGGTGCCACGGCCGACGTCCATCGTGTCGCCCTCGACCTTGACCACACCGGGAAACCGGCCGTGGACGCTGTCGAAACGGAACAGGTGGGCATTTGTCTCGATCGGCCCCAGATCGTTGACGGCAACCACCACGATATCGGTCCGCCCGCTCTCGACGATCGCCCTGAGCACGTTGCGGCCGATGCGGCCAAACCCGTTGATCGCGACCTTGACAGCCATTGCCTCACTTCTCCTGATTTGGCGCAATTCTGCTGAACCGGCACAGCTCTGCTGCAATTTCAAGTCAACTGACCGGACCTCATGACGACGTGGCGCGATAGATGTTACCGGCTTCGCCCCCTGTCAATCGGCCGACCGGCCGACCGCACTTGAACTGCCGTGCATAATTCGTGGAATTGTGGCCCGGTTTCGTTGACGCGCAGTGGGTCCGGAACCTAAGTTCACGTTCAAGGTTAACGCTGCAAGCACCCCTCCGGGCGGGGAGGGCGCGAGCACTACCTGGGATCGCGAGGCCAATGAGCGTGCGCAAAACCAAACCTTCCGTGGCCCCCGCCCCGGGCCCCAGGGGACGCGCCCCTGTCCGGCTGGCGGATGCCGTTACCGCCCTGGAGAGGGAGCGCGAGCAGCTCCGCAAGGAGCTGGCCGAGGCCCACGCCCGCATCGCCGAGCTTGAAAAGGCCCGCAAGGACGCGCTCGATCGCATTGATTGGGCGATCGATTCCCTTCATACCTATATCCAGCGTGCTGAGTAAGGCTGGGAGGCGGCCAATCGCCGCTATCGCCGATGGGGCAGGTTTCGGTCTCGCTCAACGGCCGCACCTACCGTCTCCGATGCGGGGACGGCGAGGAAAAGCGAATCGCACAACTCGCCCAACACCTGTCGAGCAAGATCGACACCCTGGTCGGCGAGTTCGGCAGCGCCGGCCATGACCGCTTGCTTGTCATGGCGGCTCTCCTGGTAACCGACGAACTGTTCGAGCTCAAAGACCGCACCAAGTCCGCGCGCGACCCGCGCCGACCGGACCCTCGGCCCGGCGCGTCCGACGGCAAACCGCCCGAAGGTGCCTGAGGCGCGAACCGCATCGCCGCTCGGCGATTGGCTGTGCCCAACCGTCACGCGCACTGGATTTTTACCCGCAAATCCATACATGGTGGCGTCGCTGCGGGGCGCGTTAGGAGCACATCATCTCCAGGGCCGATAAGATCTGCTTGGGAGCTGTCCCTGGCCGGGATCCTGGTCTCGGTTACACGGTGCCCACCTTACTTCTTGTAGGGACCCGGCGAGATCGAACAGCTCCGACGGCTTCCGCGGCACTTGATTTCGCCGAGCCCATGCCGGGCCGGCCGGGCTCGAGCGTTTCGAGAGCATGAGCGACACAGCGACCACCGAGGCGAAGTTGCGCTTGCGACGCGCGATGCGGGACCGGCGCGACGCCATGCCCGAAAGCGAGCGGCGCGCTCGCGAGGCCGCCGTCGCCGCCGTCGCCTTCGAACCGTTCGATGGACCGCCGCTCGTCGTCTCGTCGTTCTGGGCCATGGGATCGGAAATCGATCCAGGCCCGCTCGAAAAACGCCTGCGCATGGCCGGCCATCGCATCGGACTGCCGGTGATGGTCGGGCGCCAGCACCCGCTCGAGTTCCGGCTCTGGCAATCCGGCGATCCGCTGGTCGAGCGGCTGTGGGGCATCCGCGAGCCGGCAGCCGGCGCCCCGGTCGTGGACCCCGACGTGCTCATCGTGCCGTTGCTCGCTTTCGATGCCGCGGGCTGGCGCCTCGGCTACGGCGCCGGCTTCTACGACCGGACCCTCCAGAAGTTGCGCGCAACCCGATCGGTCGTGGCGGTCGGCCTCGCATTCGACGAGCAGAGGGTCGACGCCGTTCCCCATCTCGATTATGACGAGCGCCTCGACTGGGTGGTGACGCCCTCCGGCGCGCTGCGGTGCTCGGCTTAAGTCCCGCGCCGGCGCAGCTTTTCCCAGGGACGTCGCTCATGCGCCTGTTGTTTCTCGGTGATGTCGTCGGCCGCTCCGGACGCCGGGTCGTGCTCGACCTGCTGCCGGGACTTCGCGAGCGCTGGAAACTCGATTTCGTCATCGTCAATGGCGAGAACGCCGCCGGCGGCTTCGGCATCACCGAGCAGATCCTCGAGGATCTCCTCGGCGCCGGCGCCGATGTCGTCACCCTCGGCAATCACGCCTTCGATCAACGCGACACCCTCGTCTTCATCAATCGCCAGGACCGCTTGATCCGCCCGTTGAACTTCCCGAAGGGCACGCCCGGGCGCGGCGCCGGCCTCTACAAGGCCCGCAACGGCGCCGACGTGCTGGTCACCAATGTGCTCGGCCGCGTCTTCATGACGGAACTCGATTGCCCGTTCCGCGCCCTCGATACCGAGATCACCAGCTGCCCCTTGAAACAGGGCGCCGATGTCATTTTCGTCGACTTCCATGCCGAAGCCACCAGCGAGAAGGAGGCGGCGGCGCACTTTCTCGACGGCCGCATCACCTGCCTCGTCGGCACGCATACCCATGTCCCGACCGCCGACGAGCGGGTTCTCTCCGGCGGCACCGCCTACATGTCGGATGCCGGCATGTGTGGCGACTACAATTCCGTGCTCGGGATGGACACCGCCGAGCCGATCAACCGCTTCCTGACCCGCATCCCCAAGGACCGTTTCGAGCCGGCGCTCGGGCCGGCCACCCTGTGCGGCCTTGCCGTCGACATCGACGATGCGACCGGCCTCGCCCGCCACTGCCACGGCGTGCGGCTCGGCGGCGTGTTGCGCCCGATCGAGCCGCCCTTCTGGGCGTGATGGCTTCACGGCCCCAGGACGACGATCGACCACGGCCAAGGCCGACACCGCGGCCCACGATGGCGCCCGTCTTGGCCTCGGCCCCGGCGATCGTGTAGAGAGCGTGACAGATCGAAGACGCATACCCGACGGTGGACGCCATGGCCGGACATTCACAGTTCAAGAACATCATGCATCGCAAGGGCCGCCAGGACGCGGCCCGATCGAAGCTTTTCGGCAAGCTCGCGCGCGAAATCACCGTCGCCGCCAAGACCGGCATGCCCGACCCGGCGATGAACCCCCGGTTGCGCCTCGCCGTGCAGGCCGCCCGCGCCGAGAACATGCCGAAGGACAACATCGACCGCGCCATCAAGAAGGCGACCGGTGGTGACGGCGAGGCCTACGAGAACATCCGTTACGAAGGCTACGGACCGAACGGTGTCGCCGTGATCGTCGAGGCGCTGACCGACAACCGCAACCGGACCGGCGGCGCCATTCGCGCAATTTTCGCCAAGCACGGCGGCAACCTCGGCGCCACCGGTGCCGTCAGCCACATGTTCGCGCGCGTCGGCGAAATCTCCTACAAGGCCGATGCCGCGAGCGCCGATGCCATGCTGGAGGCCGCCATAGAGGCGGGCGCCGACGATGCCACATCGGACGAGTCCGGTCATGTTGTGACCTGCGCCTTCGAGAGCGTCGGCGAGGTCGCCGCTGCGCTCGAGTCCAAGTTCGGCGAGGCTGCCTCCACCAAGATCGTCTGGAAACCGCAGGTCACCGCCCCGATCGGCGGCGATCAGGTCGACAGCATCATGAAACTGATCGGCGCACTCGAGGACGACGACGACGTCCAGACCGTGTTCGCCAATTTCGAGGTGGACGAGGAGACCATGCGGCAGATGGTCGGCTGACCACTGGACGCCCCCTCGCGGGACCGCGCGCCGCCCGGTCCCCTCCCTCTGATGCGCTACCTCACGATTTCCGGGTCGGCTGCACGTCGACCGGCCGTTCACCGACCTCGTAGCGCCGGATCGCCGCCTCGTCGAACACGAAGCCGTGGCCCGGCCGGTCCGGCGGCACGCCAAATCCATCGACGACACGCCACGGTTCGGCGAGCAGCCCGAGATCGGTCAGTGATCCGCCCTGCAGATCCTCGAGGATCAGCCCGTTCGGCACCGCGCAAAGGCCGTGCACCGACAGCTCGACCGCAAAATGCGGCGCGACTTTGAGATTGTGGGCCTCGGCGAGGTGGGCGATCTTCAGCCATTCGGTGAAGCCGCCGACCCGCGGCACATCCGGCTGCACGATGTCGACCGCCGCCGCCCGGATGTAATCGGCAAACTGATAGCGCGTGAACAACGTCTCGCCGAGCGCGACCGCCGTTCTCTGACCGCTGCGCACGCGCGTGTGGCCGGGGATGTCGTCGGCCAGAACGGGCTCCTCGATCCAGAACGGATCGAACCGCTCCAGCATGGCCATGCGCGCGATCGCCTCGCCCGGTTGCCACTTCTGGTTCGCATCGAGGAGAAGGCGCCGGGCCGGCCCGATCGTCTTGCGCACGGTGGCGACCCGCTCGACATCCTCGGAGGGATCGTCGCGGCCCACCTTCATCTTGACGGCCTGATAGCCCGCCGCCAGGAAGCCGCGCATCTGCTCGGCCAGCGGCTCGCCGTCCAGATGCATGTTGATGCCGCTGCCATAGGCGGGAATGCGCGGCCGCGCGCCGCCCATGATTTTCCACAGCGGCTGGCCCGCCGCCTTGGCCCGGATGTCCCACAGCGCCACGTCGAGCGGCGCCAGCGCCAGCGTCGTGAAGCCGCCCGACCCGTTGGCGTGCAACTCCAGCCAGCACGCCTCCCACAGCCGCTCGATCTCGCCGGCGTCGCGGCCGACCAGGATGGGCGTCAGATAATCGCGGATGATGGCCCGGATCGCCGTGCCGCCGATGCCGAGCGTATAGCTCCAACCGGTGCCGACATGGCCGGCCTCGGTCCGGATCGTCGTGATGATCCACTCCCACTTGTCGATCGACTGGATCGCGTCGCTGATCTTGGTCGTCGGCGGCACGCGGACGAGCCGCGTCTCGATGTCGGTGATGCGCATGGCGTATCCTCCTCAGCGGCGCCCGATACTCGGCCGAGCGCCGTCACGAGACCGCAGTGCCACGCGCGCCCTGCCGGATGCAAGAGGGTGCACCGTCAAACCTTGCCGGACTGCGGCCCCGATCGCGAGCGCACCGCCAATCGCGCGGCCGCCTGCAGGTCTTTTCGTACGGTCTCGCGATGCTCGTGCAAACTCGCGATGACCGGACCGGTCGGCACGCCGAGCCCCACCAACGCCGCCTCCGAGAGTTGCAGACTGGCCTCGATCGTCTCGGGCACAGCGTCCGTCACCCCGATGCCGTAGAGGTGCTGGGCGTGCACACCGTCGCGGGCCCGCGCGACGATCAGCACGTCCGGCCGCAAGTGGCGCACTTCACCAACGACCTCGTCGACGATCGAGGCCCGGTTGAGCGTCACGATCACGCCGGCCGCATCCTTGATGCCGCACGCGTCGAGGAATGCCGGCTGGGTGGCGTCGCCGAAATACACCGCATGTCCCGCGCGCCGGTCGCGCGCCACCGCATTGGGATCATTGTCGACGGCCGTGAACGGCACGCCGTGCTCTCGAAGCAGCGAACAGACAAGTTTCCCGACACGACCGTAGCCGATGACAATGGCATGTCGCTGCTGCTGAGCCGGCTGCAGCAAGAGTTCCGGCTCCACCGCCTTCGGGGCCTGCAGCAATGGCGCCAGTCGGCGGGCGACGATGGCATTGAGCGGAATGAGCGCCATGCCGAGTGACGTAACCGCGAGCGTGAAGCTCGCCACCGGGGGTGGCACGAGACCCAGCGCCAGCGCCAGCCCGATGCCGACGAAGGCGAACTCCCCGCCAGGCCCGAGCAGCAGCCCGATCTCGACCGCGACCGGCCAGTTCAATCGATAGAGGCGGGCGACAGCGACCAGAATCAGCGCCTTCAGCAGAACAAGACCCACCACACTGCCCAGCAGCAGGACGGGCTCGCGGATCACTTCGCGCGCATCGATGCTCATGCCGATCGTGAAGAAGAAGAGACCGAGCAGCAGACCCTTGAACGGCTCGATCGTCGCCTCGATCGCCTTGCGGTACTCCGTCTCGGACAACAGCAACCCGGCGACGAACGCACCCAGAGCCATCGAAAGCCCCGCCAGCGCCGCGATCACGCCCGTCGCCACGATCACGAACAGGATCACGGCGATGAAAAGATCGTTGGATCGGGTGGCGGCGACCAGACGCAGCAGTGGCCGCAGCACGATCCGCCCGACGACGGCGATGATCGCCAGTGCGGCGAGCGCCTGCAGGAGCGCCGTGCCGATGCTGGCCGCAATCGTGGCGCCCGTGTTGGCCCCGAGGATCGACACGAACATCAGGATCGGGATGACGGCGAGATCCTGGGCCAACAACACGGCAAAGCTTGCCCGACCGGTCGAGGACATCATCCGCCCCTGCTCCGACAGGATCTGCAGCACGACCGCCGTCGAGGAGAGCGCCAAGAGCGCGCCGAGCATGATCGCCACGGCGGCCGTCTGCCCGGCCAGCGCCGCAATGGACGCGATCGCCGCCGTGCTCACCAGGATCTGCAGCCCACCGAGACCGAAAACCAGGCGGCGCATCGCCATCAAGCGCTCGAACGACAGCTCGAGCCCGACCAGGAACAGCAGGAACACGACCCCGAGATCCGCGATGCCAGACACGTTCTTGGCATCGACGACCGTCAACCAGTAGAGAAACGGCGCCTGTGCGATGAACGATCCGAGCCCGAGCGGACCGAGTAGAGCGCCCGCAGCCAGATAGCCGAGTACGGGGCTGATGCCCAAACGCTGGACGATCGGCACGACGATGCCGGCGGTGCCGAGCACCACCAGCGCGTCGCTGTAGACGGGAATATTGATGGTCGCCGCCACGCCGCCCTCCTGCTGCGCCAGAGTTTACGCGAGAGCGAGGCCCTGGCACCAAGCATAAAGACGGCGCCGTGCACCGGTTTGCGGCGGAGCGCGCCGATAGGGCGACTACGCCGAGCGGCGATGCCGTTCGCGTCCGAGCGCCAGCATCCGGTCGCCGTATGCGGGCGGCTGATAGACGTGCGAGAGCCCCGGCAGCATGCCGTCGTCCAGCTTCCGGAGCGTCGGCTCGTGCGTGACTTCGAATGCGTCGAAACCGCAGCGCGCCAGCAGCGGAAGCTGATCCAGCAACACGTCGCCCGTGGCCCTGATCTCGCCAGCGAACCCACGCTCGCGCAAGCGCCGCGCCGTCGAGTAGGCGCGTCCGTCGGTGAATTTCGCGATGCGGACAACGACCACGCCGAGACGCGCCACGTCGTCGGAGGCCTCCAGCACCTCGGGCGGCGTCACCACGACGCCGACCGGCCCACCCCGCGCCACCAGCGCCGTGCGCTCGGCGCGCCACCGCGCCAGTGGCACCAGAATGGCCCCATCGGCCGGCACCGCCGCCTCCGCATCCACCGCGATCCATGGATCGGCGACGAACGCACCGGATTTCAAGAGGCGTGCCTCGGCCGCCGAACCGGCAGCCGTCACCTTCACATGCGTGCGGGGCTCAGGCATCGACCAGCTCCTTCCGGCGGGGCTCGTCCGGCGCGCCGTACAGCGCCGCCTTGAACGGCTCAATGCCGACCCGGCGGTAGGCCGCGAGGAACGTCTCCTCGGGCGCACGACGCAAGACGAGATAGGTGTCGACGATGGTCTCGATGGCGGCCGGAACCTCCTCGGCCGGAAAGCTCGGTCCCACCAGATCGCCGATCTCGGCATCGTCCTTCGGGCTGCCTCCGAGCGTGATCTGGTAGTGCTCCGTCCCCTTCTTGTCGACGCCGAGGATGCCGATGTTGCCCGCGTGATGATGACCGCAGGCATTGATGCAGCCCGAGATGTTGAGCCGCAGCGGCCCCACAGATTCGGCGCGCCTGGGATCGGCAAACCGGCGGGCGATGCCCTGCGCGATCGGGATCGCGCGCGCATTGGCCAGATTGCAGTAGTCGAGACCTGGGCAGGCGATGATGTCGGTGATGAGTTCGGTATTGGCGGTCGCCAAGCCATGAGCCACCAGCGCATCGTAGAGATCGGGCAGGCTGTCCCGCGCCACCGTCGGCAACACGAGGTTCTGCGTGTACGTCACCCGGATCTCGTCGAACGCGAAGCGCTCGGCGACGTCAGCGACGGCGTCCATCTGATCCGACGTCGCGTCACCCGGCACCAAGCCCGGCTCCTTGAGCGGCAGATTGACGATGGCATACCCCGGCACCCGGTGCGCCAGAACGTTCTGGCGAACCCAGCGGTCGAAATCCGCATCCTGCTTCCGCCGCGAGTCGACACGTGCGTTGCGGGCCGGCAGCGCCGCCAACTCGAGAGGGCGGAAATACGCGGCGATGCGGTCGAATTCGGCCTCCGGCAGATCGACGCTCGGCGCGTCCAGCGTCGCCCATTCGGCCTCGACCTGCCGGCGGAACTCGTCGATGCCGAGCGCATTGACCAGAATCTTGATCCGCGCCTTGTAGATGTTGTCCCGGCGGCCATGCAGATTGTACACGCGCATGACCGCTTCGAGGTACGACAGCAGCCGCTCCTTCGGGAGAAACGCGCGCAATTCCTGCGCCACGTAGGGCGTGCGCCCCTGCCCGCCACCGACGAAGACCGCAAAGCCGGTCTCGCCGCCGCGCCCCTTGACGATCCTCACGCCGATGTCGTGGAACAGGACGGCGGCACGATCCTCCGCCGCGCCGGTGATGGCCACCTTGAACTTGCGCGGCAGGAACGAGAACTCCGGGTGGACCGTCGACCACTGGCGCAGCACCTCGGCCCACACGCGCGGGTCTTCGATCTCGTCCGGCGCGACCCCCGCATAGGGATCCGCGGTCACGTTGCGGATGCAGTTGCCGCTCGTCTGGATGGCGTGCATCTCAACCTCGGCCAGCGCCGCCAGAATATCCGGCGCATCGACCAGCCTGATCCAGTTGAACTGGATGTTCTGGCGCGTCGTGAAATGTCCGAACCCGCGATCCCACTTCCGCCCGATCATCGCGAGCTGGCGCATCTGGCGGGCCGACAGCACGCCGTAGGGGATCGCCACGCGCAGCATGTAGGCATGGAGCTGAAGATAAAGCCCGTTCTGCAGCCTCAGCGGCTTGAACTGGTCCTCTGTGAGGTCACCGGCCAGGCGCCGCCCGGTTTGATCGCGGAACTGCGCCACGCGCTCGGCGACGAAGCGATGGTCGAATTCGTCGTAACGGTACACGGGTGTTGTGCCTTTCTGATCCGCTGTCAGACGGTCGGGCCGAGAGCCGCGCGGATGCGCTCCCGGACCGAGGTGGGCGACGCTTGGCCGTTGTCGAGGCGCACGTCCATCGTATAGACGGCCGTCACCTCCTGGCGGCTCGCCGACCCTGCTGCGTCGGCCTCGAGCCGCGCCAGCGCATCCTTGTCGGGAGCGACGGCGGCCTCGGCCAGCGCCCGAACCCACCGCCCATCGCCGGCCAGATAGACCACGTCACCCGTGGCGAGCACATTCGCTGTCACGACACGCGTCATGCCAAGGCTCCCATTTCAATGCCCGGTTTTTCGCCCAGCGCGAACCGCTCCACCACGCCCGCCAGTGGCAGGCCCGCCACCTCGCCGATCAGCATCAGCGACTGACCGCCGAGGCCGAGCCGCTGCGGATCCGCCGCGAGCGAGGCCAATGTCGTCGCCACCCGGCGTTCGTCGAAGGACGTCGCCCGCTCCACGGCAACCACCGGCGTCGTACCGGCCCATCCGCAGGCGATCAGCCGCTCGGCCAGCACGCCAGCGGTCGAGATGCCCATATAGACCGCAAGTGTGGAGCGCCCCCGCGCCAATGCCGAGAAATCGATGTGTTCGAAGTCCGGCGCGCCGTCGCCAGCCGAATGGCCCGACAGGAACGTCACCGACTGGGAGATGTCGCGATGCGTAAGCGGCACTTGCAGCGAGGCCGCAACCGCCGTCGCCGCTGTAATGCCCGGAATCACCTCGACCGCGATCCCCGACGCCCGCAGCACGTCGACTTCCTCGCCGCCGCGCCCGAACACGAAAGGATCGCCGCCTTTCAGCCGCACCACCGCCCGCCCGGCCAGCGCCAGCCGAACGATCAGCGCGTTGATCTCGGCCTGCGTCTTGGAATGCCGACCGCGCACCTTGGCGACCGAGATACACTCCGCTCCCGGACGCACGAGCGCCAGCACGCCCGCCGAGACGTGGCCGTCGTAGAGCACCACGTCGGCCGACGCCAGCGCCTTGACCGCCTTCACCGTCAGCAACTCCGGATCACCGGGTCCGGCGCCGACCAGCAGAACGCGCGCCCCGGATGGTGCGGCAAAGGCGAGGTGCGAAAATGTATCGCGCAGGTGGTCCATGACCTCAGCTCCGGACGCTATCAGCCTGAAGATCGAATTCCATGCCATCGAGCGATCGCGTCACCCGGATCTGGCAGGCCAGCCGGGAGCCCTCGTCCGCGCCCGGGATCTCGTCGAGCTTCGCCAACTCCTCGTCGCCGGGCTCGGGCAGCCGCTGCACCCACGCCGTCGCGACGCGGATGTGGCAGGTGGCGCACACGGCAGCGCCGCCGCATTCGGCGACGATCGGCAAGTCGTTGGCACGCAGAACTTCCATGAGCGACATACCGTCGAGTGCCGGCACGCGCGAGAGGGCGCCACCGGCCAGTCGCACGTTGAGCCCGACGACCTCGTCGGCATCGCTCCCGAATTCGTAGTTCTCGGCCGTCAGCATCACCATCTCCTGGACAGCGCGGAACTTATGCGAGCGCCGCCGCCGTCGGAAGGTCCCCGGAGAAATAAGGATGGACTTGCCGCCACGCGCACCGCCGTGTCCGTCCGTTTTCCGTTTGCGCCCATCGCCAGCATCGCAGCCTCAGCCCGCACCGCATCGCGCAAACCCATTCCCCAGCCGCACGCCCGTCACCGCGTGACGACCCGCGCGCGGCGACGCCGCGGACCCGCGAAGGCCCCGCATCCATGACGCCGGCCAGCGTCGCGCGGCCCCGTTCGAATGCGACGGTTCATTCCCTGTCGCGCCCCGTCTTTGGAAGACGGTTCCACCCGCCGTCGTACCCGGACAATCGGCTTCTTATTTCGCGGCCGGTGCGCCGCAGCGACGGGAAGCAGTTATGATTTGCTCCGTTATCGAGAGGAGACGACCGATGAGCACCCTCGCCGCCACAGTCGGACATCTGTCCCACGCGCTGATGATTTCCCGCCGCGAACCGACAGGACGCCGCGACACCGTGCGGACGCCTCCGGCGGCGCTGCTCGGCGACCATCGGGACCCGAGCATGCCGCGTGGCGCATTGGAACCGGCCGCCGCCGCGCCGATCGAGGATGCCACCCTCTTTACCTACTGGGTTGCCGGCTGAGGCCCGCCTGGGGATCGCCCGCTGCCCGGTCGCCCATCGACCGGGCTGACGCATAAGCGCCCGCTGCCGCCCGGGTCCGAACCCGGTCCGCGCCAGCCCCCGCGAGCCGCGCTGCAGAGCAACCCGGCATCCGTGCCGAGCGGCCGCAGCCCGCGGCCAGACCACCCTGTCGCCGCCCGGCCCGGCACCGGCACTGGACAATCAGCGGGAAAGCCCTTAACGACGCCTCCCGAGGGCCGGTAGCTCAGCGGTAGAGCACGTGACTTTTAATCATGTGGTCGCGGGTT
>JBMOGA010000020.1:0-54386 GCA_049318625.1 Hyphomicrobiaceae bacterium | reverse complement strand
CGCACTTGCTTCGGGAGCAAGGGGTCGCGAGTTCGAATCTCGCCGCTCCGACCAACACTTAGCTGGTCCATTCCGACACTCGGATGCCCGGCTCATTCCGACTCCTTATCCTGTTCCGTTCTCGCGGAGAGCAAACCGCTTGCGTGCCGCGCTGAGGCGCTGGGTCTCGGTGCGCTTCACGTACAGCCGCGCAGCATCCGGCGTTCGGTGACCGCTCGACGCCATCACCTCCGCCTCGGTGGCGCCAGCGTCGCCGAGCTCGGTCATGCCTCCGTGACGGCAGGCCGCCATCGTCAGCCAGTCCGGCAGTCCGGCCTTGCGGGCCGCCCGGCGAACCCGTGTCCGAGCCTCGCGGAGCGTGAACGGCAGGGCGGGAGGCATCGTCAGACGGCCTGAAGCGTCCCGCCGGCGCCGCTGCGCGCGCAGCAGCACAACCTGCAGCCCGAGACGCGGCAGCCTGTCCAGGTATGTCGTGAGTTCGGGGAACAGCGCCGTGCCATCTCCGTCGAACAGAGGCTGCCAGACCTCGGCGCCGGTCTTGGCGTGCAGGATCCGCACCGCTCCCGGCCGCTTGCCCGGCCGCCAGTCGGACCACGTCAAGGATCCGCTCAGCACGTTCTCGGGCCGCTGGTGCCATTCGAAACAAATCAGCGGCACGGCAGCCAGGTGCGGCTCGCCGGCCCGCAGCAGCGCCTGGTGCAGCGCGAACGCCTCCTCACGGGTCGCGGCGCGCGCGGTTCCCTGCCCGTGCTCGAGCGTCATCCCCCGAAACGGATTGAGTTTCGGGACGTCCTGCGGACACAGCCGGCCAACGACGTCCCACGCCTTCGCCAGGCGCATCATGGCCATGGTCGGCACACGCAGCCGCGCGCCGCGTGGCCCGCTCTTCATTCGCTCGTAGAGCCGGTCGACCGCAGCCGCATCGAGTTGCGTCAGCAGCGCCGCTCCCACGCGTGCGCCCGACTTTCGCTCGAGGTCGAGCACGAGCCGTAGGATGTAGCGGTAGTGCCTGCGCGACTTTGCCGAAACCTTCTGCCACGCGGTGGAGCGCATGTACCGCTCGACGAGCCAGTCGAGAGTGCCGTGTCCCGGCTGCGAATCGAGTTCGCGCTCATCGAGGCGGCCCGCCCGCCAGGCGTCGAGGTGGCGGTTCAGCTCGCCGGCCCTGGCCACCGCTGGGCCGTAATCGCCGCCGAGCGGCTCGGCGTGCAGCTTGAACCCCGCCGCGATGTCGCGCTTCGTCGGCGTCCAATAGTAGGCGACGATGCCGCTCTTGAGGCGCTTTTCGACCATGTAGCGCGGCCATCCGGCGGGCTTGGTCACAAGTCGTCGGCGAGGCTTTCCGCCAGCCGCTCCCCGTTTAGAAGTCCGATCGCCCGGTCGAGATCCTCTCGTGCCCATACCCGCCCCCGCCCGCTGACCTTGCGGCCGGGAGGATAGACCTTGCCGGCGCGCCGCAGGAAAGACTCGACGGATCGCTCATCCACATATGCGGCGGCGGTCTCGGCGCGCATGAGCCGCGGCCACTGGCCGGGATTGAGCGGAGCGCGCGGCATGCCTATATCCCCCCCGGATGCAAGGGAGACCACGCAGCATGCCGCTTCACGGATCTGGCCGGGACGCCATCGAAGAAATCGACGGCTACTACTTTGCCATGCTGGCACCAGACGGCTCGATGGTGCGATGCAAGGTGACGGCCGAGGCTCTGCAGGATGCTATGCAGAAATACAATCCGACGTCGGCCGACTGCCTGGACGTTTTCCGGCAGAACCGCGCGAAGATCGAACAGATTGCGAGCGATGCATACGATCGCGGGGAGAAACCGCCCACGGTCAGCAGCGCCGCTTTGAACGGTTAGCCCTTCCCTCGCCGTCATTCCTCAGGATCCTCGAAGCGCTGGGTCGTCCACTCGGCCCACATGATCAGGCCGGCGACGATCGCCAGCCCGAGGCCAAACAGGATGATGGGCGACAGCGCGAGCAGCAGGACGGCGAAATTGCTGGTCACTGGCGCGCCTCCGCGGCTGGCACTCGCGGCGGCAGGCTCGTCGCTGTCGCGGCCGGCGACGGCTCAATCAGGCGATCGAGCTCGCAGATGGCGTCGCTGTGTCGGCCCTCGCGCATCGCAGCGGCCGCCGCAACGAGCTGCGGCGGCAGTATGGCCGCGAGCAGCGCTTCAAGGGCGGCATCCGCGCGCCGATACTGTTTGGCGAGCAGCCCCTCCATCACGTCGATCGCCGCCTTGCGGACGTCGACCGGCTCCGGCTTGTCGTCGCCCGCCGCCGGCGCGACGTGGGACACGACAAGCCCCCGCCGGCGGATCTCTTCTATCAGCTCGTCGTCCTCAAACTCATCGATGCCGACGTCGATGTAGCTGGTGATTGAGGCGGGCATCACGCGGCCTCCCGCTCTTCAATGCGATCTGCCCATGCCCACGCGCGCTGCACGATCCGGTTCATGGACGAGCGGCGTCGGTCTTCCCACTCGCTCTTGAACGTCTTCAGCTTCTCCGGATCGGTGATGGCGTTGCAGGCCGAGTCGTAGGTCTTCCGGTCCTCGAGATCGCCGTAGCTGCATGACCGTAGCGCGGCGACGAGTTCCGCGGCGCGCGTCTTCAGCGCTACTTCGATCGGTTCTTCCGTGTAGCCAGCGCTCCGCCACCACGATTCGTATGCGCCTTTTCCAATAAAAGGCGGGACAAAGATCAGCTTCGCCTCTTCCTCAAGGATCCGCTGCCCGTCGCGTTCGAGGGGCGTGACGCCGTACCAACCCTCGCCGAGTAATGCGAGGACAGCTAGAGCGATGGTCCGATCGGGAGCGAGGAACGTCGCGGCGTCGCTCGGGTTAATGATTTCGTAGACGATCATCACGCCGCCTCCGCGCTGGGACGGGCCAGCACGAACGCCGGGTGCCGCAGCTCGGGCGGCAGCCATCCCGTCTCCCGCGCCGTCTGCGCGGCCGCGTCGGCGAGGTCCGCTTTCTTCATGCCGGCGATCACGTCGTCGGGCGCCAGCCCCGTGGCGCCGGCCTCCCGCATTTCTTCGAGCGCGGCGATCGCCACGGCCTTGCTGGCCCGCTTGAAATAGTCGTCGATGAGAAAGGCATCGCGCGCCGCCGCCGTGAACGGCGCCTCGGGCAGCGCCGCCATCAGCGCGTCGATGCCATTGTCACGGCTCGTCCACTTCCACTTGGCGTCGGTGAGATCGAGTGTCGAGGCGACGGCGGCCGCAAACTGCCGGCCGACGTCTTCGCCCTCGGCGAGCAGCCTCGGCAGCAGCTCGGCAAAGGTCCGCCCTTCCGGCAACCGCACCAGTGCGTGCCCTTCGTTACTCACGCTCGCCGGCGAGTCGTGTCGGGCGATCAGCGCCGCCGCGATCACGGCGATTGCCACGGCCGGCGCGCTTTTCAGTGCTTCAGCCGCCGCGACCGTCTTCGCCTCGCTGAGCGTCTGCGACAGCGCGCCCGTGATCTTCGGCCCGTCGGTGTCGGGCTCGGCCTCGTCGTCGGCCGTGTCGTCATCGTCGCCCTGGTCGTCGAACGGATCCGCCGGGGCATCGTCCTCCGCATCGGGCAGATCGTCCGCCGCGCTGTGCTCGGGCCGGATGTAGCCGAACGACGAGGCGATCTCGCCCGTGTTGGTGATCTCGACGACGCAGCCCGACCGCGCTTTCTTCTCCGGCGTGAAGGCCCGCATCTCGGCGGCCCGCTCGATCGCAGCCTGCTCGTTTTCGATCTGTTCGAATTCCTCGTCGCCACCGGCGCCTTCGAGGGCGGTCTCGAGCTGCTCGAGCCGCGCCGTCTCCTCGGGCGTGTAGACCGGCTCGTCGTCGGCCCGGTCCCACGACCACCGCCATTCGCGCGGCAAATCGTCGGCCGCGGCGACCCACGACCAGCCCTGCCCCTTGAGCTTCTCGATCTCGGCGTCGAGCGCCTCGCGCTGCACCGTGCGCAGCAGCGCTGCGTCATCGATCAGCCGGTCCTCGTCAAACAGCGACTCGGTCACCGTGCCGCCGCGCGCGAAGTACGTCTCGAGCATTTCTGCCGACGCGAAGCGCGCCGGCGGCCGATCGTTGGCCAGCTCGCGCTTCACCGCCCAATCAGTGATCCGGTTGTGCATCTGCTTGCGCAGCCGATCGTATGTGGCGACCTGCACGTCATGCTGCCCGGCGATCGTGAAAGCCTGAGCTGATTTCTCATCGAGCTTATCGGCCTTCCAGGCCTTGAGGATCTCCGGCGCCAGCCGACCGAGCGCGCGGCGCTGCCGCACGGTCTTCTCGGCGATCCCGAAGCGGGTGGCGATCTCGGCGTCGGAGCGCCCTTGATCGGCGAGCCGCGCGAACACCTCATGCTGATCGACCGGGTGCATCGGCAAGCGGATGGTGTTCGCCAGCAGCGACAGCTCGAGCGCCGCCGCGTCATCCTCGTTGCGGATGAGGACCGGCACGAGCTGGTCCTTCCGCCACGTCTTGGCCTTCACCAGCTTCTGCATCGCCTGGTAGCGGCGCCGGCCGTCGATGACCTCGTAGCCGCCACCGTCTGATGGGCGCACGGCGAGCGCCTGGATCAGCCCGACCGCGGCGATGCTTGCGGCGAGCTCGTCGATGCCGTCCTTGGTGGTCGCCCGGGCGTTGATTGCGTCGATCGCCTGCAGCTGGGAGAACGGCACCTGGTTCACGGTCGTCATGCGTCTGCCCTCTCTGTGTTGTTCGCGTCGTAGTTCTCGAGCCAGTTCCGGCCGATCGGATCGCGAGCCCACTTGATCGCGCCCCGCACCACTTGCTCGTGGTCCAAGAGCCACTGCAGCGTCGCGCGAACCCCTTCGAGCGTCGCAATGTGGCGCTCCGCGTCTTCGGCCTTCATGCGGCCGATCTCTATCCACCGTGGATAGACCCGCCGGCGCAGCCGCACCTCGCGCTCGATCTCGGCGATCTGAACCGCCAGCGGAACGTTGTGCGCGCTCACGGCTCCCGCTCCATGATCGAGAAGCGGGGGAGAGAAGGTTCCGGTCGCGGCCGCAGCCGCTGCTCGAGGTGGTTGTGGCCGATCTGGTGCGGCCAGCCGCGCCGCCGCGTCAGGTAGCCCTCGACGTCCGCGATCGACGCTTCGATCCGCCGGGCGATCTGCGCGTAGCTGCTGCCGCGGTTCCATAGTCGGACGGCGGCCGATCGTTTCCCCAAGTCCAGCATGGCTCTCCCTCACTGAAAACTGCGGACCGGAGCCGCTTCATCCCGCGCGAACGCAGTACCCCGCACGGCTCCGGTCCTCTCGGGTGGTCTCCCTCCCGATTCCCTAAGCGGCGAGCCGCGAGCGGCCCCGCGCGTTGCGCTCGACGATCAGCCGCAAGCAGTAGTCCGCGGCCTCGCGCAGTTCCTGCGGCGCGCGCGATCCGGCGGCGCTGCGCAGGGCTTTGATGGTGCTGATCAGCTTGGCGTCGAACAGCAGCTCGTCGGCGCCGGCGACGTTCAGTCCCGAGTAGACGACCTGACGCTGCGGCTCGGCCGGCGGCTCCGGTGCGACAGCTGGGGCGACTGCCGGAGCGGCACTCTCGAGCTGCTTCGCCGTCAGCTCAGCGGCCGCAGCAAGGCTTCGAATGAGAGCCAGGGCTTGATCGAGATCCTGTTTGGCCATGGGGGCACCCTGTTGTGAAAGCAGACGAAGCCCTCGACCCACGCCTGCCCCTCGGGCGTCTCGCGCGAGTAGGGGCAGGAGTCGGAGCCGGCCCACACGCCGTCGCGCGCGGCATTGAAGCCCTCGAGCATGATGTTGGCGCGCTGTTGCGGTGTGAGCGGTGGCATGGGCGGTAGCTTTGGGTTGCAACTGTGAGCACTCCTCACGCCACTGACGAAAAAGACCGGCCGACGACACTGATCGGTGAGCCGCCGGCCGGCTCGATGTGCTCAAGTGGGGACCTGAAGCACCCCGAACATACATCAATTGTATGATTCGACAATGCGAGAAATTCATTTTCTGTATGTGGTCCACAAGGCGACCGCGCTAGTGTCGCACTGCAGACACGATGGGAGGCCGTGTGATGTGGATTGCCTTGCTGATCACAACACTGTTCGCCGCCATTCCGGCGCACGCGGGAGAACTCTCCGCGCAGAGCACCGGTCGCGATTGGGAGCGGGCGGACGAGACGGAAAAAGTGGTGTGGGCCACGGCCGCCGGCCGCCTAGCGTGGCCGGACGCTTCGCCGATAGTCGCCGGATACAAGATGTTCAGCTGCCTGAACTCGGCAATGCGAGCACGCACTCGCGCCGAGAAAGAAGCGGTCGTTATGATGCGTCGGACATCGCTCGCGCAGATCAGTGCCGCTTGCGGCGTTCTGACACCCGACTAGCGTTGACGCATAATCATCCAGATGGGCGCCGCCCACGCGAGGGCGACGTCCTCGATGTCTTCGTACGATGGGTTGTAGGACCGTAGCCGATACGATCCCGGCGCCGCCCCCTTCAAGATGCGCTTCACGTAGCCTTCGCCGCCGGTTGTCATCGCGATGCAATCGAGACCCACGGCACGGCTAACGTCGGACCCCTCCAAGCGCCGACCGACGATGACCTCGCCGTCCCGGTAGACAGGGCTCATCGAGTCTCCACGAACTCTGACGGCTATGTTGTCGTCGGGGTCGATAGACAGCGTCACATGGTCGAAGCCATTGCCCGCCTCACCCTGTACTACTGGGATGAACCGCTCCCCTCCGGCGACATAACCGACCACCGGGATCACGCGCGGCTGCTCTGCCGAGTGGAAGAACTCCGCCACGGACAGTCCGGCCAATTCGGCTAGCTGCGACCGATGTTTGCGCTGCACTTCTTCGCCTTTTTCCCACCGACTAACGGTCGGCTGCTCCACGCTGAAGCGATCACCAAATAGCGCCTGGCTCTCGCCAAGCGCCATTCTGAGCCGTCGGATTTTGGCACCCACATCGTGTGACATGGCCGCACCATTGCCGAAGACTCGCCAACCCGCCAATACAGTAACTGTCTGCCGCCAGTTGCGCGAGTCATACATTTGATGTATCCGATTCCCCCATGAGCGAACTGACGCCTGCATCATTCATCCGCAAGCACGTCTTCGGATTCCGGACCCAACAGGAGTTCGCCGATGCGCTTGGCTACGAGCAGGCGACGGTCTCTCGCTTCGAAAACGGGCACCCATTCTCTGCCGAAGCGCAGCGCCGCATCCGGTGCTTCGCCCAATCGCGCGGCGTGAACTGGGACAACAACTGGTTTTTCGAAGTGCCAACCCGTACGGCCGCCGCCGAGTAATCAGTCAGTACCGCGTAGCGCTGGGTTTAGCGCAGATGAGATCGCCACGGTCTCACCTGCGGTGCACCTCGCGGTGTACCAGGCCCTTAGGGGCGTTTCCTCCCTAGACTTGGGCCGCCGGTTCTCCGGTGGCCCCTTTTCTCGGGATCGAGTTTCGAATGTGCCGGCCTCGCGGGTAGCGCCCGGGCGCGCCGGGGCGTCCGACTAAGTCGAGAGGTGTGATCGGGAGCGAGGCCGGCATCCACTTCGGTGGTCAGTCGCACCCCGCAAATCACTCCGCCCCCGGCAGTTGCTTTCAGTGGCGTCCGTTGCATTGCGTCTGCATCAACAGGAGGCCACGGATGTCCGTTGCCACACGCCTGCGTCATTGGCTCGAGCGACTCGGCATCCGCCGGGCCTCTCTGGCTGACGCTCCACCGCTGCTGATCGACTTCGTGCCGATCACCGTGGTGCTTATGAAGCCGACCCCCGGCGATGCCTCGCCGGCGCCGGCCGCGCCTGCTGTCCTGACACCCGTCAGCGAGTGGCGGGAGCGTCTGCCGACCGAGGCGTTCGCGGCCCGCTACGCGCGCTGGATGTCTCAGCAGGACGGGCTCGCCGACACCGACCTGGTGCTCGACGAGATCGTGCACTACGCCGAGGAGTTCGCCGAGCTCATCCAGGCCGAGTGCCCCAGTCCGATGGCGTTGACCAAGTCGATCGGGGCCTACCGCTCCGGCACGCCCCGGCCCTGGAAGTACGCGACCGACCGGAACATCCGCAAGCAGCACTACCGGTTCCCCTCTGCCGTCCAGCAGAAGGTCGCCGTGGCGCGCGAGCGGCGCAAGCGTGCGGAGACGGCGCAGCTGTCGCTTCGCCTCGCGGCGTAGGGGTTGGGACTGACACGACTGACGGATTGAGCAGCAGCGCTGGGGCGCTCGTTTGCAGCGGAGATTTCTTGTGCGCGGAGCACAGGCGGCTGGCTTGCAGGGCGTGGCCCTCGCCGCCGTCTCGAGGTGAGTGAGCGTGAACCTGAGCGAGGGAAACATGGAAGCCGAACACGCCGAAAAGAAGACCGTCAACGTGCACATCCGCATCGGCGCGGATGGCCGCACGTGTGCTGCCACGGCCGACGAGATCAATGAGGGTCACGACCTTTCCGATGTCGTCGACGACGACGATGGGCACTTCGACTTCATCGTTGCGGTGACGATGCCGGTTCCGAAGGCACCGCAGATCGAGCCCTCGGCCCACATCGAGTTGACCGCGCCCCTGTCGGCGGAGACGCCGCCGGTCTCCGCTGTCGTGCAGGTGGCGTGATGACGACGGCGGAGCAGATCGAGATTGCCGTGCAGATCGTGCGGAAGACCGATCACGCGGTCTGCGTCACGGACGGGATCCAGGAGGTCTGGCTGCCGCTCTCTCAGATCACCATGACGCCGGCGATGGAAGACCGGCAGCGGACCGGCCTGGTGATCGTGACGCTGCCGGATTGGCTGGCGGCGGACAAAGCGCTGCTCTGAAACGAATGACGGCCCGCAGTGCCACCTGCGGGCCGTTGACGAACTCGGTGGGAACAGGACCGAGCCCGTTGGTGATGTGCACCCTACGGTGCGTCGCCTGGCTCGGCAAGAGGGACCGGAACGCGTGTCAAGCAAACTTGTGGGCTACGTGAAGCGCATTCCGTTCGGCGAGCGGCTGGCCACGCGCAAGCTCGCGCTATGGGCTTTCTGCGACAGCGCGAACGACCGCGGCGAGGGCTTCGAGTCCGACGTCGAGGCGATCATGGAAGTGTCCGAGGTCGGAGAGCGCAGCGCCAAGACGATCCGCAGCGAGCTCCGCCGTGCTGGGATCCTCGTGCGAGAGCATGTGGGCGGCGCCGGCGCCGGCGACCGGGCCCGCTATCGTCTCAACGTCGAAATCATCGAGAAACTGGCCGCTCGCGAGATCTTGTATGCCGTCCTGATCGGTCACCACCAGAAGGGTGCAACCAGTGCACCCTTGCAGAGTGAAGCCGAGACCACCCTTAAGGGTGAAGCCGACTGCACCCATAACGACGAGGGTGAAGCCGAGTGCACCCTTAAGGGTGAAGCGAAGGGTGCAGCCGAGAGCACTCTTAAGGGTGCAACGAAGGGTGAAGCGAAGGGTGAAGCGAAGGGTGCAACGAAGGGTGCAACGGCCCCCACACCCCTTCAGAAAGAAAGGGGAGAGGGAGAGGTTAGTTTTCTATCTGAAACCTATAACCTAGAACCTTCTCCCACTCCCCCCTATAGTCCCCCCTCGCCCTCAAACGGCCCGACCACGGCCGGTCCCCGCTGGGGCAACGCCGTCGACGCGCTGCTCGCCGAGGCAGGCCCCGGGCGGCACGTCGTCGAGCACCTGATCGCCCCGCTCGCCGCCACCAAATCGCCGAGCCCGCGGCTGACCGATCCCCGCCAGGAGCTCCGCGACATCCGCGACGCGCTGGCCGAGTTCCCGGCGCCGGCGCTGCGGCTTGCCCGCCAGCGGCTGGCCGCCGAGTGGGTCCGGGACTTCCCCCACCTCAAGGCCTGCCGGGACGCCTGCGAGCAGGCCCGGGTCGATGCGATGCACTCGGCCGTCCCCGGATCCCCCGAGCACGCTGCTTGGCTCGCCCATCACGTCCAGGATCCGACCAAGTCGGCCTGGGCCCGCACCGTCGAGCGCAACCGCTGGCCGCTGTCCTGCGAGACGCAGTGGCCGCCGGCGAGCCCATCGATCACCCCGCCGCAGCCGCCGATGCAGCTGTGGTCGATCCCCGCCCGCACCCCCGAGTGGCACGCCTGGCTGGCGCACTGGCGCCGTCAGGGCCGCCCGGAGATTGCGCAGGCCCACGAAATCGCCGGCCGCGATCTGCAAACGGACGATCGCTGGCCGCCGATCCTGACCCAAACCGCAGCATGAGGGATCCCATGACGCAGCACCACCCGGTTTCAGCTCCGCGCCACTACCAGGGCGTCGACGGCCTCGAGGCGATCACCGTGGTCGAGGCCTGGGGCCTGGGCAGCAACCACTACCTCGCGACCGCGCTCTGCTACGTGCTCCGCCATCGCCGCAAGGGCGGCGCCGAGGACCTCGCCAAGGCCCGCTGGTATCTGCGCCGGCTGCTGCCGCTGATCCCCGACCGCCACAAGCGGGGATCCACCAACGGGCAGATCACCACCGACCTGGTGGTCGACCAGTTCGCGCTGTCGCCTACGATCGCCAACGTGGTCACGGCGATCTACTGCGCCGCCGTCTGGGAGCAGGGCCGCAACGTGCGGGAGCAGGTCGAGGCGGCGATCGGCTGGCTGACCGACGAGATCGAGCGCCAGACTACCCGTGTGGCCCCTGTCATCGTCGACGAGCAGGTGTGCGCATGACCGACATCCAGACCCCTCGGGTGCGCCGGATCCTCATCGCCGCCGCCCACGCCTGCGACATCAGCCCGTTCGAGGTCCTCGGCGGCGGCCGCCCCCGGCACCTGGTGCACGTCCGCCAGCTCGCCATCTACGTCGCCCACCGCCGCTATGGGTGGTCCCTGCCCCACATCGGCCGGGCCGTGCGGCGCGACCACAGCACCGTGCTTCATGCCGTCCGCGCCTTCGAGGCCCGGATGGCCGAGGATCCCGGACTGATGGCGCTCGCCGATTGGGTCACCGAGGCATCTCAGAAGCCCGCGGCCGTGCGTCCGATCTCAGCCTCGGACGATCCCTTGGCGCCGGTGGCGCTCACCACCGAGACGCCGGCGGCACCTACTGCCAAGCTGGCCGCGCAGATGCTGCCGATGCCTCTCCACAAAGTCGTCAGCGAGATCGTCCGCTATCGCTCGATCGGGTGGTCCGTCAGCGGCATCGCCCGGCGGATCGCCGTCGACCCTGATCTTGTCGCCGAGATCTGCGGCGTGTCCATCGTCAAGAAACTCACGGAGGCGCGGACGTGACGACGGCCCTGCGGACGGCACTGCGGTCGCACATCGGCCCCCCGGAACCGAACACGGACCGGGCTGCCGTCGCCGAGATCCGGCGGCTGCGCAAGCTCGGGTGGTCTCGCACCGGGATCGCGCGGCATCTCGCTCTGCATCAGGACTACGTCGACCAGGTCATCGGCCTCATGTCGAAGGGTGGCGCATGACGGACATCCACCCGATCGAGAGCATCGAGCGGCGCGTGCTCCGCGCGATCCGTACGCTCGGCGTGCTGCGCGATCGGGAGGCCGACTGGCTCCGCTACAAGGCCTGCTGGCCGGCCACCCTCGTCGAGTGGTCCGACCTGCTGGCGCAGGCCGAGAACCCCGACCTCGAGGCGAAGCCCGCCCGCTTCGAGCCGACCCGGTCGGATCTCGGCGACTACCTGACGGCGTTGTCGTGGTGGGCCCGGCTCGCGCCTGGTCCTCGCCGGCCCGGCCGGCTCCGCGGCGACCAGTTGATCGTGATGCTCGTGGCGTACGAGTTCTCATTCAAATCGATCGGACAAAGGATGGAGTTCAACCGTCATGAGGACACGATCCGCCGCCGGTATCGCATGGCCATCAAACAGTGCCACGAGCTCGCCAACGCCGACGCCTTCGCCGCGGCACGAACCCGCGCCGAGCAGGCCTTCCGTCCTCAAGCCCGGCCGCAAGCCGGATCCCGAGCGGCAGGCCGCCGCTGATCTCGACTTCGGCGTCGTCGCTGCGCTGGGCCCGGAGCACGAGCGCTGGCTGCGGCTGTGCTGCCCTGCCGATCTCGAGGCAGAGGTGCGTCGCATGCAGGCGATGCACGCCTACCCGATCGCCGTTGCCCTGCAGCGGTACACAGCAGGCCCGCCGACGGCCAAGCGTGTGCTCGACGAGGCTGTCCTGCTGCTCGACGCCGGCGGCTACCGGATGGGCCGCGGCGGGCGGTTCTTCACCATCCCGCTCGACGACCTCGATCGGGTGCTCGAGCGCGCCGCCGGTCTCACCGGGGTGCCGCTGATCTCGGACGCCGAGCGCGACGAGCGGATCAAGGCCCGGGCGCGTGCCCGTGGCGGGAGGGACTGGCTGTGAAGGCGAGTGGACATACGGCCGTGATGGCATCGCGGCGGGAGGCACCGGACGCGCTCGACTTCTTCCCCACCCCACCATGGGCCACCCGCGCCCTGCTCGAGCACGTCTACCCATTCCAGATGACCACCGCCCTGCAGACGTGCTGGGAGCCGGCCGCCGGCGAGGGCCACATGGCCGAGGTGCTCCGCCCTTACTTCCGGGCCGTGCACGCGAGCGACGTGCACGACTACGGCCGCGGCTACGCTCAAGGCTCGTTCGTCGGCGAGGGACTCGACGTCGCCGAGTGTCCCTTCGATCCCGATTGGATCATCACCAACCCGCCCTTCAACCTGGCGCTGCCGTTCGCCGCGCGCGCCATCGTCACCGCCAAGCGTGGGGTGGCACTCCTCGTCCGCACATCCTGGCTCGAGGGCGTTGAGCGGTTCAACGAGCTGTTCCACGCGACGCCGCCGTGGCGGGTCGGGCTGTTCGTCGAGCGGGTGCCGATGGTCAAAGGGCGCTGGGATCCCGCCGCCTCGACGGCAACGAGCTACGCCTGGATTGTCTGGCGCACCGACATCATGAGCTTCGGCACCGAGCTCGTCTGGATCCCGCCGGGCTGCCGCCAGGCGCTGACCTATCACGAGGACGTCAACCGCTTCGGACCAGCTCCCGAAGCCGGCCCCTCGCTGTTCGACGAGGCGCTGGCATGATGGACACCACCGCCGTCACGCACGCCGAGGTGATTGCAGCGCTGGCCGGCCGCCGGTTCTCGCTCGAGGACGAGAAGCAGACGCAGGTCGAGATCGCCGCCGCGCTCGCCGGCGCCGGCGTCCCGTACCGCCGCGAGGTCCGGCTTCACGCCGCCCCCGAGATCGAGATCGACCGCGGCGAGCTCATCGAGCGGGGGTTCGGCCGCGACCTCGGCGTGATCGACTTCATGGTCGGCACCCTCGGCGTCGAGGTGAAGATCAAGGGCGCCGCCGCCTCGATCGTCCGCCAACTGCGCCGATATGCCGAGTCGTACCAGGTCGGCGCCCTGCTGCTGGTCACCAACAGGGCGGCCGTCCTACCGCCGGCGATCGACGGCAAGCCGCTCGCGGTGTTCCACCTCGGGAGGGCCTGGCTGTGATGTCAGCGTTCGAACTGGGACCGCCCGGCCGGCTTCACGCGAAAGCCCCGAACGGCCTTGATGCACTCGGCATACGTGTCAAGGAATTCGTCTCGAGAGGTATTGTCGTGCGTCTTTTTCTCGAGCGAGTACAGGATGTGCTGGGTCATCTTGTATGCGACCTGTTCCGGCGAGTTTTCGCCGATGTGAACTACGGGCGGTTGGTCGGCCATTTTCCACTCCATCAATTGCTTGTGCAGTGGCAGAACTGCAGCGATTCGGGTTGTCTGTCGAATCCAGGGTGCGGATCATGACCGCATCGCTCCTCGCTCACGGCCGCACCTATGGCGCCATCGAACCCCTGCCCGACGGCAAGGGCTGGCGCATCACCGAGATCGAGCCGCACGTCGCTATGCGGCTCAAGGCGATCTTCCCGAGGATCCCACGCACAGGCCGGCCGCCCTTCGACCTGGTCGGCGGCCCCCAGATCGACGCCGACCTGCAGTGGTTCATGGACCGCTACCCGCTGCGGATAGACCCGGGCTCGAAGACCCTCATGCTCGAGCGCAAGACGCTGTTCGACGTGCAGCAGGCCGAGCTGTCCTCGATCCTGTCGCCCGACTGGAAGCCCGCCACGGTCGTCGGGTTCCGTGAGGGACAGCGGCCATACGACTACCAGGTGCAGGCGGCCGAGCTCGCCCGCCGCACCGGCCGGTTGCTGCTGATGGACGAAATGGGTCTTGGAAAAACAGTCTCTGCGATCGCCGCCATCGTCGCCGCCGAGCACCTGCCGGCATTGGTGGTGCCGCAGACCCATCTGCCCGGCCAGTGGGCCGAGAAGGTGGCCGAGTTCACGACGCTGCGCACCCACATCATCAAGCAGACCAAGCCATACGAGCTGCCGCCGGCGGACGTCTACATCTGCCCGTATTCGAAGCTCGCCGGCTGGATCGACTTCGCCGAGACCGCCGGGTTCAAGTCTGTCGTGTTCGACGAGATCCAGGAGCTGCGCGCCGGCCGGGGCACCGCCAAGGGGCAGGCCGCGCACGCCTTCGCGGCGCAGGCCGAGATGGTCATCGGGCTCAGCGGCACCCCGATCTACAATTACGGCGACGAGATCTACCGCATCGTGTCGTTCCTCGACGAGGATGCGCTGGGCACCTGGTTGGATTTCTGCATCGAGTGGTGCAAGCACAGCCGCGAGGTCCACGATCCTCAGGCGCTGGGCACCTTCCTGCGCGAGCAGCAGCTGGCGCTGCGGCGCACCCGCGGCGATGTCGGCCACGAGCGGCAGTTCGCCAACATCATCACCACCGAGGTGCCGTTCGACAGCAAGGTGATCTCGGCCGACGCCGAGGTGATGGCCAGCCTGGCGCGCCAGGTGCTGACCGGATCCTTCGTCGAGCGGGGCCAGGCCGCCCGCGACTTCGATCTGCGGCTCAGGCACGCCACCGGCGTCGCCAAGGCCCCGCATGCGGCCGCGTTCGTCAAGATGCTGCTCGAGGCCGGGCAGCCGGTGCTGCTCTGCGGCTGGCACCGCGACGTCTATGAGATCTGGCAGCGCGAGCTCCACCGCTACAATCCCGTGCTGTACACCGGCACCGAGTCCGTCCGTCAGAAGAACGAGGCCAAGGACCACTTCACCAGCGGCGTCACCAACCTGATGATCATGTCGCTGCGCTCGGGCGCCGGCCTGGACGGCCTGCAGCAGCGCTGTAGCACCATCGTCTTCGGTGAACTGGATTGGTCCCCGCAGGTGCATGCGCAGTGCATCGCCCGCCTCGATCGCCCCGGCCAGACCCGGCAGGTCGACGCGATCTACCTGCACGCCGACGGCGGCAGCGACCCGAGCATGATCGGCGTTCTCGGCGTGAAGGCCTCGCAGTCGGCCGGCATCGTCGATCCTCTCGCCGCCGCGACCGAACAGGTCAGCGACACCAGTCGGATCCGCCAGCTCGCCGCCGCTTATCTCGAAGGCAAGTCCCCGTCCGTACCACGACCGCCGGCGCCGCCGGCCCGCGATGAGCCGGCCGCTCATCAGATGACGATGTTCTGAGGGAACACAGATGCTCGACTTGACCAGGATCCCAGACCTCGAGGCCCGGCAGAAGCTGCTCGAGATCCACAAGCGCCAGAAGGAGCTCCATGAGAACCGCCCGTCGCTCTCGATCGTGCGACCGAGAAGTTTTTCTTCCGTGCCCGAAATCGCGGCCGCCTGGGAGCAGTACGATCGGCTCGTCAACGAGTACCATGCGCGGTGCGCCGCCGAGGACACAGAGGCTGACAAGGACATCATCAAAGAACTCGCGGCCCTCGAGATGGAGGAGTCGGAGCTCGGGCTCGCCGACATCGAGGTCGACGACGATGACGAGGCTCGATTCTGCGCCTTGACCGGGTTGCCGATTCTCGACGGCGACGACGTGATCAAGGACGAGGAGACGGGCGACTGGATCCTCCGCGACGCCCTGCCCTGGCCGGACGAGCCGGCCTGAGCAGGACACCTGCACACGTCAGTGCACAGAAACAGGACACCCGCAGGACACTCGCGAGACACTCATGACCACGGATCAATCGCCGGCCTCCCCATTCAGTCCAGACGCCGAGTTGCGGCGCCGCGTCGACGACCTCTGCACCATCCTCGGGCAGATCGACGAGCTGCAGGTCCAGGCCAAGCAGATCAAGGCCGAAGCCAAGCAGGACGGATACGACATGAAGGCCTTCGCGCAGATCGTGAAGGAGTGTCGGCGCGGCGCCGACTACCAGGTCGCACAGCTCGAGCTTGAGCTGATCGTCGACACCTATCGCCACGCCGCCAACCTGCCGGTGACACTCGAAGCCGCGCAAGAGGCCGCCCGGGCAGCAGCTGAGGAGCTTCCCGAGACCGTCACCGAAGACCGACCCGCTCGACAGCGCACCGGTCGCATGCTCGAGGCGGTGGAATGAGCAGGCGTCTGGAGTTGACCACACACGTCACGCTGAGCGTGCTCGCGTTCGCGCTCGTGCTCGACATCACCAGCGCTGGCGCCGTCGGCGCTGCGCTACGGTTCATCATTGGCACCATTGCAGGGAGCAGATAGCCATGCACCTCGAAAGCAACAGCGAGCAGTTTGCACTCGACGGCCTGAACGAGGCGATCAGGCTCGCCCATCAGACCGCATGCGACGCCGGCTGGTATTGCGACCCGGCCACCGGTGAGCCCAAGCAACGGAACTTCGGGGAGGTCGTCGCGCTCATGCACAGCGAGCTGAGCGAGGCCCTCGAGGCGGATCGCAAGGGTCTGATGAGCGACAAGCTGCCGGGGTTCAGCGGCGTCGAGGAGGAGTTCGCCGACGCGATCATCCGGATCTTCGACACGGCGGCGGCGCTCAACCTGCGGCTGGCTGAAGCCGTGATCATGAAGAACCGCTTCAACCGGCAGCGGGCCGATCACAAGCTCGAGAACAGGGCGAAAGAAGGTGGCAAGAGGTATTGAGGATGCCAGCCGCAGACCTGAGGATCGCCCACGTGAAGGAGCTTCTGAAGCGGATCGGCGGCCGCGGCTGCGTCGTGATCCTGTTCGACGAGCAGAATTACGCCGTCGCCGAATACGGCCGGGACAAATCAGAGTGCGGTAGGCTCAAGCGCCTGGTCGACGCCATTGTCGACAAGATCGATACCGGCGAACTGCCGGCGCCATGAAACAGACGGGACCGGACCAACATGACGAGCAAATGGGGCTCTCCGCTCTTCGAACAATCCGACGCTGGCGATAGCGGTCAGGTGATCCAGTGGCTACGCAACGGCGTGATCCGAGTTTTCGGGTTTTCTCGGAATGACGACGGCTCGCTCTTTGTCCATTGGGAGGACGTTAAGCGATGGGACTCTGTTAAGTGCGACTGGATCGAAATCGATCCTAAGGATGACAGCAAAATGGATGGAGAACAACCTTGATGATGCCCATAAGCCTCGAGCAACTCCGCGGGTTGCTCCGCCAGCTGCCGCCCGACTTCGTGTTGCAGCGCGAGTACTCACGCGCTCAATCCACCTGTCGTCTGCTGGCACACGCACTAACAGTCGAGCGAGGGACAACAGTGATTCGGTTCGTAGCACCCAACACTGGAGACGTCTGGCACATCCGCCATTCTCTTAAGGGCGATTTCGTGGCCCGCGTTCTGTCTGATCCATCGTGCGAGTGGGTCGACCTCGAGGTTGTTGAGGGCCGCGCCGTCTACTCGCCCGCGAACAGCAATCGTGGTCACCCCGGTGATACAATCATGGTCAGATCAGATTTCGTGCAGTTCCTCAGTCGGCTCGAGTAGTTCCGCGGCGAAACTCACGACCCCATAAAACAAGGCGGTTCCACGGATGGAACCCATGGAACCGCCAGCTGTGCCCGTCGATGGAACTGCAATTTCAGCCGGGAACGGCCTTCCGCAGCCCCCGGCTCGCGGTCGCCCGGGAGAACCCGGCAGCCCGGACATCGATCCACCGCGGATCTCGCCCGTGCTTCGCGCGGTAGGCCCGCACGAACGAGGCGACCTCCTCATGACGGGTAAGCCCCGGCGCTGGGCCCGGGATAGTCGCCGCCGGCGCCGCCTTCGGTGCGCTGGGGACGGGAACCGAGCGATGCCGATGCCCGAGCCCGATCGAGAGGAACACAACGGTGCCGAGCTCGCACAGCAGCGTCGTGAGGATCGGCATGGTCAGCACCAGCACGCCCGTTGCCCGCTCGGCTGATCCGCCGGCGAGCGCCGCCCATACCCGACCGGCGTGGGCGTAGCCGCCAGCCTCCTCCCGCTCCGGCCCAAGGAACTCGAGCCGGGCCCGGATGATGTCCACGTGCGACTGAGCCCGATCCCGCGCCCGCTCGGCCGTCGAGCGAATGCCCTCACGACCATCGCACCGCCTGCCCTTGCCCGACCCGCATTCGGCCGTCGCCTTGTTCGTGGCGTCGGCCAGTTCGCCCTTCGCATGCTCGAGATCGGCCTCTGCCGTGGCCAGAACGGCCTTCCAGTGCACCCGCTGGCTGTTGGTCATCTTCACGGCCGCGGCCTTTGCGGCGGCCGTCTCAGCGTTCCTGGTAGCCGAGGCGACGAGGACGTAGCCGGTGCCGGCCAGGAATAGAACGGCCAGCCCGAGCGCACTCAGAACGGCCGCACGCCGCAGCGCTGGGACGAAGTAATGCCCTGCTGCCAGCGTTGCGATGAGCGCGCCTATGCTCATCATGTGCGCAACGGTGACCGGAGCGCCATGCACGACGTCGTCGAGCAGGACCCTCCCGGTGATCCCGGCAAAGAGCAGTCCGAGCCCTGTTGCGCCGTAACTTCGAACGGTGATACCTGATTGCATGTGGAAGTCTCCGTTGATGGTTGGTTTTCACATCGGCCCGGGTAGCGCGTGCCTGCACTGCCCGGGCCACCAATACGTAACGCAATGAGTTACGTTAATCAACATCCGCGACGCCGATCGCGTTCACGTTTTCGTGATTTGATGTGCCTCAATGAGTTACGTAACTCTGAGGCATGACCAAGCGCCCAACACCACGCGGCCGGCCACGCAAGCACGGCGAGATCATGTTGCCCCGCATGGTGCGTTTCCCCGGGCCCATGATCGACGAGATCGAGGCCATCGCGGCGGCCAGGATCGACGGCGCCGACATCTCGAGCGTGATCCGCGAACTCATCGCCGAAGCGCTCAGCGCGCGACGCAAAGGGAGATAGCTGTGCTGAAGATGATCTTATGGCTGCGCGCGGTTGTGATCTGGGGCTTGCTGCTGGGGCAGCCGGTAGTGTGGGCCTGGGCCCTATGGCCGCTGCCGCTGACATGGCCGATCGCGATCGGTCTGCTCACCGTCGCCGGCCTCATTGGCTGCGCCGCCGAATTCGTCTGGCGCACGAAGATCAGGCCCGAGAGCGGTCAGATTTAAACTTCGGCCAAAGTGTGGCCTAAAAAGTACAGCCATTTCGCGTCCGATCAGGTAATCGTTGGGCACAGTCGAGAGAATCATGACCGGACGGCACCAGCCGCTCCGGTCTTTTCGTTTTCGAGGGAACCAATGGCCTGCGGCTGCAAGGATCGAGCGCAGGCGATGATCGCCGCAGCGGTCGCTGTCAGTCGCGGTGATACCGCCGAGGTCTCTCGCCAAGTCCAGATCTTCAACGCCAGCGCCCGCGCTGATCTCTCTCATCTCAAGGCCGCCGCATCGGCGCGCCTCGGCCTGCGTCGAGCCTGATCCGTGGCCGATCGCGCAACCTTCGACCTCGGTCGGTCCGGCACCGGCGACACGATCGGCAAGGGCCGGTATGTCGCCAGGCTGAAGACCGACGGTGTCGAGCGGTCGTATTCGCAGTCGAAGGGCTATCTGGCGCCCGGTACCGTGCCGAGCCCCGGCGGCCGCCTGTCCGTTCCCGAGGCATCGATCACGCAGCGCAAGGGCCTGCAGATCACCTCGGGCGCCAGCAACTTCGCCGTCGCTAGAGATCGCGGCATGCAGAGCGTCCCCGTCGCCATGACGATGGACAGCTGGAAGGCGGCCAAGGCTAAGGGGCTGATCTCGCCCGACGGCGCCGGCAAGTTCGGCAACAGCGGGCGGCGCGCAACGGCGCAAGCCGACGTTTTCCTGCAGATCGACCTGTCGGACATGTGGAACCTTGCGGCCCAGCTCAACGGCGTGGCGACCGCGATCCGATCCGGTCACGTCGTGATCTCTCGCGCCATCAACTTCGGCATGCGCCGGCTCAAGGCCCGCCTGACCGACCAGGCCAAGACCTGGACCGGCATTCAGCGGCGCAGCGAGATCGCCAAGGGCTTCAAGATCCTACCGTCGTCGCCGGCAACATTGACCGGTGTGCTGCGCGTCCGCGACTACCACCGCGCTGTCACAGCTGAGAACTTCGGGGCGACCTGGTCGCGGTCCAACCCTGGCGCTACTCACCGAGCTTGGAACCGATCTCAGCTCGCGGTCGGGACGTTCATGGTCAGGGGACGCAAGCCCATCTTCCGTCGCGTCGGCAAGGGGCGATTCCCCATCGAGCCCCTTTGGGGGCCGAACGTTGCGCGCGAAATAGAGAGGCATCGCCCCGCGGTGCAGACCCAAGTGAACCTGATCGCGATCGACGTTCAACGTGAAGCGGTTGCTTTGATGCGGGTGGCGATAACAGGTTCGCGTCGCAGTTAGGATCTGTTGCGCTGTTCGCAGTTGCCTTGCGCAGCCCACCCCTGCGGGTCGCAGGCCAGCGCTGCGGCCGTCGCACCAGCGTGGCGGGCACGGTTGGTAGGCAGGGTGAGCAGCGTTCAACTCGCTGGTTCGATGGCTGTTTGCGGGTCCCTTTCGGGGCGAATTTTTCCCGCGGGCAGGCGCTGCCGCGAAATCGCGCTAGATGAAGAATTTCGGTGTGGCTTCCGCTGCCTTCCTGGATTCCGTAACGCCCCGCAATATCGAGTCTTTCCGGCCTGTTGGCCCGATGGAGTCGCCGCCGCCCGGTCGACTTCCGAGGCAAAATGGGAAGTCAATGGCGCAGTTCGTCGATCGTAAGACGCTGGCGGAGCGGATCGGCCTCTCGACGCGCCGCGTCGGGCAGCTGGTCGAGGAAGGGAAGATCAGCCCGCCGACCGCTGCCGGGTTCGACCTGGCCAAGGCGCTCGGCGAGTATCAGCTCAACACCGACCCCGGCAAGCGCCACGCTGCGCAGGTGGCGAAGGGAGAGATCCGCCCGGCGCTCGTGCCGCCGCTCCGCGCAGTACCCAAGACGCCGGCGCCGGCCCCGGTCGACGACACAGACGACGACGAGCAGAACTCGGACCTTTTCGACTATCAGGAGTCCCGCGCAAAGCGAGAGCGGCACAACGCCAACCTCGCCGAACTGAAAGAACTGCAGGCCCGCGGGGATCTACTCCGCCGAGACATCGTGATCGCTCGAGAGTTCGAGATCGCCCGCAAGCTGCGAGACCGGATCCTCGGGTTCCCGGCGCGGCTGGCCAACTTTGTCCCGTCGGAGGCGATGGCGACCATCACCTCGGAATGCGAGGCGCTCGTCGCCGAGCTGCAGGAGGAAGCGGCCCGCATCGCCGAGACGTCAGCACAGGATTGAGCCATGGCGACCGAAGCAGAACGTCGCGCGGCCGCTGCAAAGCGCGGTGAGGCGCAGGCCGCTGCCCGCACCGCGGAGGCGAACGCTCGCGCGGCCGAAGCCGTGGCCCGCGCCCAAGTCGCGCAGGTCGAGGCGTCGACCAGGCAGCAGCAGATCGCAGCCGAATCGACCCGTGAAGCCGCCCGCATGGCACGAGCCGACGCGGCGCGGCCCTATCAGGTTGCCAGCAGCCTTGCTGCCCTCCCTGTCGGTGTCGGTGTTGGTTATGTCGTCTCGAAGGCCATCGAGCGTCGGCACACCGGTTTCGTGAAAGCAGTCGGCACAGAAGTGAAGGCGCTCGCCAATGTCGCGAGCCCGATCATCGACAAGGTGCGCGGCAAGCCCGGCGCGGTAGCCCGGGCGAAGCTGCAAGGTGTCGTGCGCGCTGCGCAGGGGCTCGATCTTCGCCGCGCGGTTCGCGGTCCGATCGGACTGGTGCCGGCCGGACTGCTGCTCGCCGAGGGCGCGTTCTCCCGGTTCGCGATTGCTCCACGCATCGAGGACCCGCGAGCTCGTGCCATCGTTGAAGGCGTCGGCACCGCATCGGTGTTCGCCGCGACGAACCTGGTCGGCGAGCGGATGATCCAGACCGCAACGCCTAAGGCAATGCTGCCGGCGAAGGCCGTGTCCACGATCGAAACGGCCAGAAATCTGGTGGCGGGATCGAAGGCCGCTGCCAACCTGGTGCCACTGACGTCGACTGCAGCTCCCGCTGTCGCCCGTGCCGGCCTGACCGTCGGGCGTGTGCTGGCGCGCGGCATCCCCGCGGTGACCCTCACCATGGCCGCCGTCGATGCCGTCAACGGGTATCGGTCCGGCGGCATCAAGGGTGCACTGGTCGGGGTGGCCGACGGCTTGACGTTCGGCGCGGCCTCGAAGGTGGTGAAAGCGTTCTCGAGCGCCGCGCCGTCCGACAGCCCGCGGCTGAGCTCCGGCCGTGCCGCCCTGGCGCGCGCCGCCGCGGTGCGCTCCACCGTCGATACGCGAAGCACGAGCGTCAGTGCGCGCGCAGCCGCTCTGAAGGCCGGCACCGGCAACGGCATGGTCGCCGCTTACGTCAGGGTTCAGGCGAACGGCAAATCGGTGCGTGTGCAGGGCTACAATCGCAAATAGCATGGCCCCGCGCGCCGAGCCGCAATCCCCGGCCGCCAAGCGGCGGCGGTGCGGGTGGCAGCTCGGGCTCGCATTGCCGCCACGGCTCACGGTGTCACAGTGGGCCGATCAGCGCCGCATCATCGCCCCCGGCACCGGGCCGGAACCTGGCCGCTGGCGGACCGATCGCACACCCTACCTGCGAGAGCCGATGGACTCGGTGTCGGATCCCGACAACGAGATCACCGTGCTGCACATGAGCTCGCAGGTCGGCAAAACCGAGGTCATGATCAACGTCGCCGGGTATTTCGTCGACGCCGACCCTTGGCCGCAGCTGCTGGTGATGCCGACACTCGAGCTCGCCGACAGCTTCTCGGTCTCCCGTTTCCAAAAGACGGTCGATCACTCCCCGCATCTGCTCGAGAGAATCGGCAAGTCGACCGAGCGGGACTCGGGCAACACGATCCGCGAGAAGCAGTACCCCGGCGGCGACATCGTGTTCTCGGGTGCCAACTCGCCGGCGAGCCTCGCCTCGAGACCGCGGCGGGTGGCGTTGCTCGACGAGGTCGACAAGTACAAGGCCCACATCGGCAGCGACGGCGACCCGATCGGGCAGGCCATCCAGCGCACGCAGAATTTCTGGAACCGCAAGATCGTCATCGCCTCGACGCCGACGATCGAGGGCCAGTCAGAGATCGACTCCTGGTTCAAACGGTCTGACCAACGGCACTTTCACGTCCCGTGCCCAGACTGCGGTGAGTACCAGCCGCTCGAGTGGGAGATGGTCGAATGGCCAGGCCGCGACACCAAAGAGGCCAAGCTCGGCGACGCCACCTATACGTGCTCGCACTGCGGATCGTGTTGGAACCAGCGGTCACTCTCGCTGTCGGTGCGGGCCGGGAAATGGGTGGCGCACAACCCGGGCGCGCCGATCCGCGGCTATCACATCTGGGCCATCTATTCCCCGTGGGTCACGATGGCCAAGCTCGCGCAGGAGTGGGCCGACGCCCGCGGCAACGAGGCGAAAGAGCAGGCCTTCGTCAACCTGAAGCTCGGCCGCGTCTACACGCAGTCGAAGTCGTCGACGACGACGGTGGCCATGCTGATGGCCCGCCGAGAGGACTACGGTCCGACGCGGATCCCCGCATCGGTGCTGTGTGTCACCGCTTTCTGCGACATCCAGGCCGACCGTATCGAAGTCCAATATCTCGGATGGGGCATCGACGACGAAAAGTGGGTTCTCGACTATCAGGTGCTGTGGGGCGACGTCTCGGCGCCGGCCACCTGGCAGGCGCTCGACGAGCAGCTGCTCAGCCGGGAGTTCCCGCATCCGCTTGGCGGCGCGCTGCCGATCGAGGCGATCGGCATCGACGCCGGCAACTGGTCGCAGATCGTGCTCGAGTTCGTGCGCAAGAACCGCCAGGCGTTCCGCCCGTTTTACGCGGTCAAGGGCGTAGCAGGCCAAGGCAAGCCGCTGTGGCGCGAAAGCGATATGAAATACCGCGCCGGCGCCAAGCTCTGGCTCAGCGGCGTCGACGACGGCAAGACCATACTGATGCAGGAGCTCGCCGCCGGGCCGAACGACGCGGACCCGGCCGCGAGCTACAGGATCCACTTTCCGGCGCACCTCGACGAGGGCTACTTCAAGCAGCTCGTCGAGAGCGAACGCCTCCGCATCGAGATCAAGGCGGGCCGTCCGGTCCGCAAATGGCTGCCGGTCAGCGGCCGCCGCAACGAGGCGCTCGACACCTTCGTCGGCGCCGTCGCGGTTCGGCATGCTTTGAGCATCAACTACGAGCAGCGCCTGACGCAGCGGCGCGGCGAGCAGCGCACGATCACCGGCAGCGACCTGGGGAGCCTGTTCAAGTGACCATTGCACCAGACTGCGCGACGGTCCTGCGATCCATACACGACGCGATTATCGCGCTCGGCACCGGCGAGCGGGTGATGACGATCTCGTTCGGCAGCCGGTCAGTGACCTACACGCAGGGCCAGATGAAGGACCTGCGCGCGATCTATCAGGTGTTCTACCGGACCTGCGGGGCCGACAGCGGCCTCGTCGACCTGTCGCAGGCGGCCGCGGTCGATCGGGGCCCGCCGGCGATGACCAACTACTTCGGGGGCTGTTGATGCCAATTGCACGTGAACTCGCTCGATCGCGCCAGCTGGCCCCCCCCAATGCCGTGATGGCCTTCCGGGACGCGTTCGAGGCCTATAGCCCCGGCACGAAGTGGGGCGAGACGCGTGCTGCCGGCGACATCATCCAGGTCGATGGCAACGCGGCGGCAGCAAGTTATCTCACCATCTCCAAAGATCCCCTCACGGTCGGTCAGTCGCAGATCGAGACGCTGGACACGTTCGACGTGCCGTTCGACATGGCGGTCGGGCTATCGATCTCGCAGCGGTTCATGGGGCAAGAGTTCGCGGTCGAGCTGGTCAGCAACGAGACGCCGATCACGGCGCCGGCCGACCTCGCGATCTCCTCGATCCAGCAGGCGACGACCACCCTCACCGTCTCCACGACGCTCCCGCACAACCTCAAGCCGGGCTACCGCATCGGCGTCCGGGACTGCGCCGACAGCCGCATGAACTACCCCGGGCTTGTCGTCGCGACCACCCCGACCGCCAATCAGTTCACCGTCACGGCCGGCGCTAACGGCGCCATGCCGTCGGTCACCGCCGGCCCGTTTGCATCGGGCTTCGTCTACCTGCGGCCGGCGCTCGGGTTCGCGCCGAACGGCACCTCGATGATTTTCGAGAACGCGGCCGCCACAAACGGCTCGTTCTACGTTCGCTCGGAGGCAGGCGACGTTCTGCCGTCTGGGGCCATCACCGGCAACCACGCTGTCACGATTGGCACCACGGCATCCATACAGGCCATCAACGCAGCCCTCGCCTACTCTTTCCAGCCAACCAATGAGCAGCGGCTGACGGTGCTGCCCGACAGCGTGCACTGGTCGAACGTGGCCGTGGATGCCGTCACGGCATCAACGCACTTGTCGCGGCGAACGCAGGTCGTCCCCAATCCGGCGGTGCCCTACAAGCTCCGCTTCCGGGCCTGGAACTCGCCCAGCCTGACCCGCCCGGTCGCTCAGATCGTCTCGGTCGCCAAGACGGGCACCAACACGGCCACGGTCACGACCGACGTGCCGCACGGGCTGACGACGGCCGATTGGATCGTCAGCTATGGCGTCCGCGATCAGACGAACTTCGCCAACCTCGCCGTCGCGACCGCCGTCGCCTCGATTGTCAGCCCCACCGTCTTCACCGTGGTGTGGGGCAGCGCCGTCACCGCCACGAGCTACGGCGGGTTCGTTGCCCGGGTCAACGGTGGGTTCCTGCTGCCCGGCGCCATCACCATGGCCGGGTCGACGTTCAACCGCACCTCGAACATCGTCACGCTGGTCGTCAGCGCATCGTTCACGGGCGCCCTGATCGGCGACTACGTCAACCTCGTCGGGGTGCGGGACAACTCGACCGGCGCCTCGCTTGGGGTCGACGGGGCCTACCGCATCCGAGACATCCAGACGACCACCGTCTACCTCGAACCGATCGGATCGACCCCGACCGGCGCCGACATCGCCACCACCAACTGCGGCGGCGGTATCATCAAGCGGACCGATCTCCGCCTCAGCTACGTCCGCATGATCGACTATGAGCGGCAGCGGGTCGAGATGCGGCCGTTGCCGAACACCGACAGCTCGCAGGCGGCGTCTGTCGTGTTGGCCTCGGGCACACTCACGACGGTCAGCTCGGTGTCGGTGGTGACAGCGGTTACCTCCGCCAACCTCGCGCTGCCCGGCATCATCGCCGATGTGGCCTCGGCTGCCATCGCGAGCACCGCGACGACGGCTGCGGTCACGCCTACGTTCGGCACTTCTTATGAGGTCTGCATCCCGGTCACGGCGGTGTCTGGCACCAGCCCGACGATGGATGTCGTCATTCAGGAAAGCGACGACACCGGCACGAATTGGTTCGACGTCTATCACTTCCCCCGCATCACGGCGACCGGCATCTACCGGTCCCCGAAGCTGCCGATGACCGGCAACCGAGTGCGGTACGTGCAGACCATCGGCGGCACCACCCCGTCGTTCACCAGGGCGATCAACCGGCTGCAGTCGAGCGACGACACTCTTGCGATCCGGCAGCTGATCGACCGGGCGATCTCGCTCACCACCCTGAACGCGGCCACGGCCGCGCTCGACATCAAGAACTGCCGCTCCGCGCAGCTCGTGATCAACCTCGGCGCCGCCACGACCCCGCCGACGCTGCAGCTGGAAGGGTCCGACGACAACGGCGCGACTTGGTACGCCATCGGCAGCGCCCTGGCCGGCGTCGCATCGAGCACGGTGCAGGTGACGGTCAACAATATCCAGGCCGCATTCCTGCGAGCCCGGGTGTCCATCGTCGGCGCGACCGTCACTGCCGGCTACGTCCTGATCAAGGGGTTCTGAGATGCCGATCAAAACTGGCGAGTGCTTCTGGGTCGACGAAGAGGGCCGCCTGTGGCGGGCCGACAGCTACCGGGACGGGGCGGGGGTCGTCACGACCGAGCAGGTGCTGATCGCCGAGGCGCCCGAGCCGTCACCGGAAGCATAACCACACATCCGTCCGTCCCACATCGTGAGAGGCCCCGATGCCCCGTTACTCGGTTGCCGAAGCTGGCCCCACTGAAGTCTGGAGCCGCCGGAGCAACGTCGCCTATTTCGCCCGGTTTGCCCCCGGTGTCGCTGCGACGGTGCAGTTGGAGATCCAAATCGACGGTGAATGGCTGCCGGCCGACAGTTATCTGACGGGCACCATGTCGTTCGTGAAGTTCGTCGACGCGCCGGCGTCGTCGCCGCTGCGATACCGCTGGAACGTGCTCGCGATCTCGGGCGGGGCAATCGAGCTTTGGCTCGGCTGATGAGCGACGACAACCCGAGCCGCGAGTCCGAGATCACGGCCGCGATCGAGCGCGTGCGCGAGCAGTACCGCGACGCCGAAGCTTTGCGCGGCGGCGAGATCTCGATGTGGCGGCCGGGGTTGCGGTCAGCCGACACAGCCGTGCTGCGCAACGGCCCCATGCTACGGGCCCGCGCCCGCGATCTCGTCCGCAATGATCCGTACGCCAAGAACGCGGTCCGGATGAACCGCGACGCGGTGTCCGGATCAGGCCTGAAGCTCGCCCTCAAAATCGATTGGCGGACACTCGGTCTCAAGAACATCGAGGCCGCGGCCGAGTGGCAGGACTTCGTCTCCCGGGCGTGGGAGGCGTTCGCCGAAAGCCTCGAGTTCCAAGCGGACGCGCGCCGGCAGATGACCTTCAGCCAGCTGTTCGCACTGGCCGACAGCACCGACTTCGTCGACGGCGAAAGCCTCGCCGTCATCGAGATGAAGCCAGGTGTTGGCATCTATCAGACGTGCCTCAACCTCGTCGACATCGATCGTCTCGGCAATCCCGAAGGGATGCCGGATCAGCACTCGATCCGGGGCGGAATCGAGCGGGACGTCTACGGCGAGCCGATCGCCTACCACATCCGGGAAGGACACCCGGCCGATGTCGGGCTCGGGCTCGACTCGTTCGTGTGGCGGCGGGTGCTCCGCACAACCCCGTGGGGTCGCCCCATCGTGCTGCACACCTACGACCAGACGCGGCCCGAGATGACCCGCGGCGTCACCGAGTTCGCTTCGGCGATCGTGCCGATGCGGCAGCTGCGAGATTACACCGACACCGAGCTGCAGACGGCGACGGTGCAAGCGGCCTACGCCGCCGTGATCAAAACGGAACTCGACTACGCCGGCGCGATGCAGGTGGTCGGTGCGCAGGTCCGCAGCTCCGGCAGCGGCAACCCGCTGTGGGACATGACGGCCGCCCACATGATCAACGCCGCAGAGTATGCGAAGTCCCGCGAGCTGACCTTCATGGGGTCGAAGATCCCGCACCTGCTGCCGAACGAGTCCCTCGAGCTGATGCGCTCGTCGCACCCCAACAGCAACTTCGCCGACTTCGAGAAGGCCTTTGTCCGCCAGCTCGCCGCTGGCCTCGGTGTCGAGGCGCACGAGCTCGCCAAGAACTACACCGACGTGAACTACTCCGCCGCGCGCGCCGCTCTTCTCTCTGTGTGGCGCACCTATCGCGCGCGGCGCAATCGGAACATCTCCGGCTTCGCCATGCCGTTCTTCGGCGCCTGGCTCGAGGAAGCCATCGCGATCGACGCCGTGCCGTTGCCGCCCGGCGTCAGCGATTTCTTGAGTGCGCGGCCGTACCTGGTCCGCGGCACGTTCATCGCCTGGGGCAAGCCGATGATCGACCCGCTCAAAGAGCGCCAGGCGCAGCAGCTTGGCATGCAGATGGGCGTCGAGACGATGGAGGAGATCTGCGCCGAGGAAGGCCAGAGCTGGCGCGACAACCTCGATCAGCTCGCCTACGAGCGCCGCTATCGTGAGCACCTGGGCCTGCCAGATCCGAACACCGGCGCCCCCGTTATCCAGACCGATCCGAACACCGACCAGCAGGATTAACCATGCCTCACCTGATGCGCCTGGCGTCGATGATCCACGACCAGGTGCACGCGATCACGCCCGGCGCCGCCGAGGCGGTCCTGCAGGCGTTGGACGGCCGCGCCCACACCTTCGTGAGCCAATTCCACGGCCAGCCGGCGATCGACGACCGCACCGGCCGGCCCAAGGGCTACCGGATCACCGCGGCCGGGGTCGGGATCCTGCCGATCGTCGGCGAGCTCGTCGCGCGGGGCGGGTGGATCGGCGCCAGTTCCGGCGTGACGTCCTACGAGGGGCTGAGGGAGGTGATCAAGGCGATCGCCGCAGACCCCGATGTGAAGGCGGTCGTGCTCGACGTCGACAGCCCCGGCGGAATGGTCACCGGCATGTTCGAAACCGCCGCGATGATCAAAGCGCTGGCAGCTGCCAAGCCCGTGATCGCCGTCGCGAATCCGATGATGGCGAGCGCCGCCTACGCGCTCGCCTCGCAGGCCAACTCCATTATCGCCGTGCCGGACAGCGCGGTCGGGTCCATCGGTGTGCTGTACGTGCATGCCGACCGCTCGGCGCAGCTCGCCATGCAGGGCGTCCGCGTGTCGATCATCCAGGCCGGCGAGCAGAAAACGGCCGGCAATTCACTGAGCCCGCTGCCCGATTCCCTCAAGGCGGAGATCCAGGCCCGGATCGACGCCATCTATGGCCGGTTTGTCGACCTGGTGGCCGGCGGCCGGCCGCTGACCGCCCGCCAGATTCGCGACACGCAGGCCCGCGTGTTCGTCGCCGAGGATGCCGTTGCGGCTGGCCTCGCCGATGAAGTGGCGACGTTCGACGATGTGATCGCGGCAGTCGAGTCCCGAGTTCAGAAACCGCGGGCAGTCGCCCGCACTACAAACGGAGCACGATCAGTGAACCTGAAGATCGGCGAGCCTGCCGCCAACGATGCGGGCAACGGTTGGGCCGGCATGTCGCTGGCCGAGTTCGACGCGGCCGTCGACACGCTGCGGTCGGGTGTGGCGGAGACCATCGCCGCTGCAGCGGCCAAGCCGATCGAGCCCCCGGCGCCGCCGGCGCAGACGCCCGTCGCGGCCGAGGCTCCGGAAACCCCGGCCGCCGCCTACGATCGCGGCCGGACCGAAGAGCGCGCCCGCGTCAAGGGCATCCTCACGCACGCCGACGCGCAGGGCCGGCAGCGGCAGGCGCAGATCCTCGCTCTCGGCACCGATCTCCCTGTCGACCAGGCGGCCGCCGTCCTCAAGGAAGCGCCGCTCGAAGCCGCCGCTCAATCTGGCACCGCCTCCGACCTGGCAGTGCGGCAGGGCTTCTACAACATCGTTGCCGCAGCCGGTGGCAACCCGAAAGTCGCCCATCAGGGCGAGGCTCAGACATCCGAGTACAAGTCGACGCTCGGCGTCCGGATGCAGAAGATGACTGCAAACTTGGCAAAGAAGGAGGCCCGTTGATGACGGCTCTGCGCACACTGACGTTCGATGAGCCCGCTCGGGTCTCCGACGTATTGAAGTTCGAAGTCGGCACGTACAACCGCGAACAAATCGTCATCGCCTCGGGCGCCGGCGTTCTAGGGATCGGCAGCGTGCTCGGCCAGATCACCAAGGGCGCCGCTACCAGCGCCGCCAAGGCCGGCGGCAACACCGGCAACGGTGCGCTAACCCTTGATGTCACGACCCCGGTCCTCGCCGCCGCCAAGGCCGGCGTGTACACGGTGCGCTGCATCACGGCCGCGGCCAACGGCGGGACGTTCCGCGTCACGGATCCCGACGGCCTGGTGATCGGCGACGTCGCCGTCGCCGCAACGTTCGCGACCGGGATCAAGTTCGCGATAGCGGACGGCGCCTCGGACTTCATCGTCGGTGACGGGTTCGACATCACGGTCGCCGCCGGCTCGCTCAAGTGGGCCCATTGCCCCAACACGGCCGTCGACGGCTCCGAGATCGCCCGCGCCGTCCTCCTCGAGAAAGTCGATGCGACCAGCGCCGACAAGTCGGCCGTGGTCGTGGTGCGTGGTCCTGCCGAGGTCAGCCGTCACGGCCTGGTCTGGCACTCTTCCGTCGACACGCTCGGCAAGAAGAACGCCAAGATCGACCAACTCAAGACCTCGGGCATTGTCACGCGCGAAGGCCACTGATCAGCCGGCTCGCCCGCCGGCGAGCTCTCCGCATCATCCAATCTGAGGACCACACTCCATGAGCGTCTTGACGATCAACGGCTTCACCGACCGAGAGTTCTCGGCGGAGGAGCTCACCACCGTGATGGTGGACATTCCCAACATGTACAGCCTCGTGACGAACCTTGGGATCTTCGGCAATCCCGAGCCGCTGGCGCAGACCTACGTCGCTCTCGAGATCGACAACATGGTCGTCAACCTGTTGCCCGTGACCGACCGCGGCGCGCCGGCGAGCAAGGGCTCCGAAGGCCGCCGCAAGCGGAAGCTGTTCGAAGTTCCGATGTCGGCCCACGAAGACCTCATCACCGTGCCCGACCTCATGAACCTCGTCGCCTTCGGCTCGAAAGCGCCAATGATGCTCGAGGATGCCGTCGGTCGCCGGCTGCTCACGCAGGCGCTCAAGCATCAGCTGACCCACGAATGGCGCCGCATCGGGGCGCTGTCTGGCGTCGTGCTCGACAGCGATGGGACCACGCTGATCGACCTGTTCACCGAGTTCGGTGTCACGCAGAAAGCGGTGCCGTTCGGCGGCGCCTCGTCGTTCAATCAGTACACTCGCGAGGTCAAGCGGCACATCGAGGACAATCTCCACGGCGAGACCATGACCGGAGTCGCCGCGCTCTGCTCGCCCGAGTTCTATGATGCGATGCTCGAGGATACCGACGTTAAAGCGGCGTACAATGCGTCCGCTGCGATGATGCGGCTCAACCCGAACATCGACGACGCCAGGCCGGCCTTCGGTCACCAGGGTGTTCTCTGGATCGAGTACCGCGGCTCGGCCAGCGCCAAGAACGCCGACGGCACCGCCACGACCCGGAAGTTCATCCCGGCCGGCGACGCCCGGTTCTTCCCGCTCGGAACCATGACCTCGGCATCGTCGTACGCAGCGCCGGGCGACTTCCTCGAGGCCCTCAACATGCCGGGCCAGCTCTATTATGCGAAGAGCGCCCCGGTCGATCTCAACCGCGGCCTGATGTTGCACACGCAGTCGGCGATGCTGCCGATCTGGAAGCGGCCGGCGTTGCTGGTGCGTGGCCACACCGGCAGCTCGAACTGATCGTCCGCATAGCGGATCCTGACATCGAGGCCCGGCCAGCGCGCCGGGCCTTTTCAATTCCGAGGGCCCGATGATCATCAAGTTCTCGCAGCGATGGGTGTTCCCGCTCGACGCCCGTGGCGACGTCAATCGCGAGTTCCCACAGCACTGGCTCGGCGAAGTTCCGATCGACATTGCAGCGGCCGCGATCGCCGCCGGCGCCGCCGCCCCCGTCACCACGTTGAACGCCGAGCAGCTGGCCGAGCTCGAGGCCGCGAAGCCGAAACCCCCATCACCGCCACCCGTCGAGCACACCGCGTTCGTCGAGCAGCTGCGCGCCGAGGCGGCCGCCATCGTGACCGCCAGCGATAGCGACATCCTCAAGGCCTACCAGCCGCTGGCGCCGGTTGCCGACCAGGCGCCGCCGCCGAAGCCGGCAGTCTCCCGGGTGCCGCGCGCCCCGCGCAAGCCGAGATCCTGATGGCTTCGCTGTTTGCCGCCCTCGAGAACCGTCTCTCGACGGCCTGCGACTCGCAGTTCGGCGAGGCCTTCGAGTTCCGCCCCATGGGAGCCGCTCCCGGCGGCGGCCGGCGATCCGTCGACGCCACCCGCGCAGTGCGCACCGTGACCGGGATCCTCACCGACGACCCGTTCCGCTCCAAGTCGCTCGGCGCCGAGGAGAGAACCGCGACCCGCGCCGCGATGGCGAAGATCGTGCTGTCGGTCGATGCCCGGCAGTTCGCCACCGATCAGCCGCCCCGTCACCTCGATCGGTTCGTTCACACCGCCAGCGGCAAGACCTTCGAGATCGCCGACCCGCCGCAGCTCGACGCCGAGCAGCGGTACGCGCTGCGCGTCATCCTCGTGAAGCAGGACATCGCATGAGCCTCGCCCGCACCGCACTTCGGATCGCCACCACGATGGCGCTGTCGAACGGGTATCAATCGCCGTTTCCGACGCTGGCCGGCGACCGGGTGTTCGACAGCCGACAGGATCCCATCGCCGGCGTCAACCCCGGCGACCTGGTGCCGATGATCGTCGTCTACACCGACGACGAGAAGGGCGACTCGATCAGCTCCAACAACGGCGGCCCACCCTTCGAGCGCCGCGTATCGCTGACCATCGAGATCTCGCTCGGCATGGTGGGAGAACAGATCGAAGGCACGGAGATCTGGACAACGTCGCTGCCGCAGACCGAGCCCGAACTCGACGCCGCGCTCGATCTGTTCGAAGCGCAGATCGAGCGGGTGTTCCGCGACGGCCGGTCGACGTGGGGCCGCGAGCTCAACAAGGTCGCCCGCCGGATCGAGTCGTGGCAATCGAGCCGGTTCATCGAGCGTGAGGCGCAGATCCGCTTGGCCGCCCGGCAGATCGTCTGCACCGTCGCTCTGCCGCTCGAAGACGATCCGACCGTTATCACCACATCGTCGCCGAGCAACACGCCCCCGACCATCACCCCGACCCTGCCAGCGCCGCTCGGGCCGCTGCTGACCGCGATCATCGCGGCCGACGGGCCCTACGCAGCGAGCGCGCAAGCGATCGAGGACCTGCTTCTGAACAACGCCAACGGGCTCGGCCCGATCGTGCTGCCGGATCTCGAGCGGGTTCGGTTCATCGAGTCCGACCAGGCCGTGAAGAACAACGCCAACGTCGCTCGCGGCCCGCGCGCCGCCGGCGTCGCGCAAGCCGATCTGCCGACTTCCTGAGGAGACCTACGATGCAAGAGACCATGTTCGTCCGGCCGGCGGCCGGGCTCAAGATCCGCATGCCCGAGCGCGGCTTCGCCCACCTGCCGGAAGAGGGGCAGGTTGTGCCTCTCGATCAGTATTGGCGCGCCCGGCTCCGCGACGGCGACGTCGTAGCCGTCCCCGACTCTCAGCCGGCACCGGTCAAAAAGCCGAAGGCCTGACCCCAACACACCCCGCAACCGCCTAGGAGACCAGCACGATGGGCGTCCTGTTCAACAACATTCCCGGCAACATCCGCGTGCCGTTCTTCTATGCGGAATTCCAGCCCGGCGGCACACCGTACCAACAGAACGCCCGTCTGCTGCTGATCGGCCAGAAACTGGCGGCCGGGTCGGCGACCGCCAATCAGCCGGTGCTGGTGCGGGACGGCAGCGCCGGCGAGCTGTTCGGCGTCGAGTCGATGCTGACCGCGATGTGGAACAAGGCCCGCGCCAACGCCCCCATTCAGGAGATCTGGGCCCTCCCCCTGGCCGACGCCGGCGCCGGCGTCGCGGCCACCGGCAAGATCGCGGTCGCCGCCCCGTCTCTCACCTTCCCGCAGGTGCTCACCGTCTACATCGCCGGCCGCCGCATTCGGATCGCCGTGCTGACCAGCGACACCCGGGCGACGATCGCCACGGCGCTCACGGCCGCCATCAACGCCGAGAGCGGTCTGCCGGTCACTGCGGCCGTCAACGGCACCAACAACTACGAGGTCGACCTCACGGCGCGGCACAAAGGTACGCTCGGCAACGACGTCATCATCGAGGCGGGTGTCGTGACCGAGGATGGTCCGCTCGGCGCCGATCTGCTGACCGTAACGGCCATGGCCAACGGCGCCGGCGACCCGACGATCGCCAGTGCGCTGGCCAACCTCGGCGACGACGAGTTCGACTGGATGGTGATGCCCTACACCGACGCCACCAACATCGGCGCGATCGGCGATCTGCTGAACGACGTCAACGGGCGATGGAGCTGGGCCAAGCAGATCTATGGGCACTGCTTCGCCACGTCGACGGGGAGCGTCGGCAGCCTGTCGACGCTCGGCAACAGCCTGAACAACCAGCATCTGAGCATCTTCCCGTGCCGGAAGTTCCGCTCGATGCCCTACGAGGTCGGCGCCGCGCTCGCAGCCATCGCAGCCCAACACCTGCAGGACGCGCCCGAGCTGTCGCGCCCGCTGCAGACGCTCGTGCTGCAGGGGATCACCGGTCCGCGCCTCATCTCCGACCGGCTCACGATGTCGGACCGTCAGACGCTCTACTACGACGGGATCTCCGGCTATCACGTGCGCCGTGACGGGTCGGTCGCGATCGACCGCGTCACCACCACCTACCAGTCGAACGCCTGGGGCGACCCCGACTGGACGTACCTCGACGTCGAGACCATGGCGCAGTCGATGTACGGGATCCGGTACATCCGCACCGAGGTCACCTCGAAGCACGCCCGCCAGGCCCTCGCCGACGACAACCCCGGCGGGCTGCCGCAGATCGTGACGCCGGCCGACATCAAGAACACGGTGATCCACGCCTACTCGAAGTTGGTTCGCGACGAGGGCGTCTTCGAGAACATCGGGGCTTTCGTGCAGTCGCTCGTGGTCGAGCGGGACGCCACCGACGCCAATCGCGTGAACGTCGGCATGAAGCTGGATCACGTCAACCAGCTCCGCATCGTTGCCGCGGCGGCCGTCAACTACATGCAGCTGTCGCGCCAGACCGCGCTCGCGGCCTGACGATCAGATCGGGCGCCGGTCTCGTAGCGGCGCCCTTCCTACCATCGCAAAACGGAGGATCCCCCCATGAGCCGAACAGTCGGCGGCCGCGTGTCCATCACTCTCGACGGCGTCACCTACCACCCCGTCGCCGACGTCGAGGTGGAGGGATCGCGGATCGAGGTCGAGACCGTGGTCAATCAGGACGGCACCATCGGCAGGTCGGTGAAGCCGAAGGCCTTCAAGGTCAAGATCACTTACCGGGATATGCGGGGCCTCGACATGGAGGACCTGATGTCCCGCACGTTCGATTTCTCGATGATCGAGCAAGACACCGGCCGGTCGATCCTGCTGTCGGCCGCGTTCCACGAAGGCTCGCCTTCCCGCAATTCCGTAACCGGCGAGATCTCTGGCCTGACCGTCGTGTCGGACCAGTACCGCATGATCTGACGCGTCGCGGCGTCAGTCGACTGAGAACCTAGAGGGAAACCGACCATGATGAACATGCAGGGCAACCGCCCGACACCACCTGCAGCCCCGCGCGCGAGATCGTTGCGACGATCTCGCTGTCTCGGCCGATCCCCGGCCACAACGGCGACATCACCGTCATCGAGCTCCGCCGCCCCGTGTTCCTCGACTGGATGGAATGCGAAGGGGACATCCACGAGACGACCGTCATCGACCCGGCGGCCATGGCCCGCGGCGAACCAGGTGCGGCTCGCGTCAACGTTCGCCCGGACCGCGTCGGCGCATGGATCCAACGCCTCTCCGGGCTGCCGATGGCAACTCTCGCGCGCCTCGATCTCGCTGACGCCCGCAAGGTCTTCCGCGAAGTGTCCGCCCTCGTCGGGAATCTCGACGCGGGAAACTGAGGCTGGTGGCAGCGCGGCTCGTGGCCGAATTCGGCATCTCGATGGAGGAGATCCAGAGGATGCCGATCGACCGCCTGATCTGGTGGGTCGACGCCATCGCTGACCACTATCAAGAGCTCAAGGACAGGCGCAACCCATGACCACCCTGACCGCAACGGCGATCATTTCCGCCGTCGATCGCGCGTCGGCGGTGTTCGCCCGGGTCGGCGCTGCCGCCCGCGCTCAGGCCGGAAAGTTCGCGGCGGCCACCGCGGCCGTGAACCGCTTCGGCAACGCGGCCACGCTCGGACTCGGTGCGCCGGGCACCCTCGCGGCTGCGTTCGCCATGCAGGGCGAGTACGAAGCCGACAAGGCACTGCGGGTGATGCAGTCGATCGGTGAGATCACCGACGAGCAGCGCAAGATGCTCGAGAAATCCGCGTTCGACAATTCGATCGAGTCGGCGGTCAAAGCGATCGAGCTGATCAAGGGGCAGCAGGAATTCCTGGCCTCCGGTCTCGATGCCGATACCGCGGCCCGGATGACCGCGACGCTCGGCAAGGTCAGCCGGGCGAATGCGATCATGGCCGACCAGGTTGCCGAGACCGGCGTCAACGTCGCCAACGCGCTCAGCATGCCGTTGGGGACGGTCGAGGAGAAAGTCGCGTCGCTGACCAAGGCGCTCGAGTTTATGAGCGTCGTGCCGAACCTGTCGACGGAAACCTTCGAGGGGTTGCGGACGTCGATGAAGTACGCGGCGCCCGTCGCCGGCGTGCTCGGCATCAAGATCAACGAGCTCGGCGCCGCCCTCGGGATCCTGGCCGACGCCGGATTCAAGGGCGAGGAAGGCGGCACCGCACTGCGGACCGTCCTCACCCGTGCGCTGGCGTTGACCCCCAAGGCCCGGCAGGAGATCCGCGCCGCCGGCGTCGACATCGACGACATCTACAAAGTGAACCAGAAGCGCCTCGGGGACATGACCGCCCTTAAGGCCCGCTTGAACCAGGCCGGCCTCGGTCAGGGCGTTAACCTGAACAAGGCGCTCGGCAAGCTGGATCCGAGCAAGTTCAAATCCGTCTACGACTACCAGGACGCGCTGCAGTCCCGTCTGATGGGAGCCCTCGGCATCAAGAAGGGCGACGCCGAGTCCCGCGGCATCCTGCAGAAGGCGATCTCATCCCATGTGATGGCGTCCACCGACGGGTTCGACATCGAGACGTATTTCCAGGGCATATCGAAGCTCGGCCCGATCGCGATGAAAGAGATGTTCGGGCTGCAGCGGGTCAGCCAGGCGCTCAAGCTCAGGGAAGAGATCAACAAGATCGTCACGCTGCCGACCGGCGAGCGGATCTCGAAGTTCCAGCGGCTCGCCGCCGAGATCGAGCGGCTGAGCCCCGGCGCCATCGATCGCCGCTTCATCCCGGTCAGCCAGGGGTTCAGCTACTTCATCGACCGAACGATGCGGTCGGTCGAGTCGCTCCGCAACTCCGTGTTCAACTCGGGCGTGGGGTCCGACGTCACCGGGTTCTTCGAGAGCCTCGCCCGCACCGTCGAGCGGCTCCGCAACAGCGATCCGACCGCACTGAAGGCGGCGACCTACGGCCTCGCCGGGCTCGCCGCGCTCGGCCCGGCTGCCCTGGTGCTCGGCGGCATCGCCAGCGCGCTCGGCAAGATCGGGGGCGTGCTTGGCAGCAAGGCGTTCCTCGGGCTGGCGGCCGGCGGCGGCATTGCCGCCCTACTGTTCGGCGATGGCATCAAGGACCTGTTCACGTCGCAGGATGTGCTCGGCCGCGGTGGCGTCGACCTGCCGGGACAGTTCCTCGGCGAGGGCTCCCCGATCCTGGCGACGGTGGCCCGGCTCAAGGGTCTGTTCGACGAGATCTCCGGGCTGCTCGGCGACATTCTGGCGAAGATCGGCAGCGTCGCGACCGAGTTCGCCTCACTGTTTAACATCGACGTCAGCAACACGACGCTGCTGACCGGCCTGCAGGCCGTCAACACGGTGCTCGAGCAGGCCGCGAAAAACGTCGAGGCGATCCGTGGCTTCTTCAAGGGTGAGGCGCCCAAGGTCGAGGCGCCGTCCGGCGATTGGTTCAAGGACATGTTCCAGTCCTGGCGGCTTGCGCCCCACGTGCTGCGGAAGTTCCTCGAGCCGAATTCGAACGATCCGGTGCAGCGGTTCAACCAGTCAGGCCAGGGAGCAGGCGGCGCGCCAGCCGCCCCGCTGCAGGTCAACGGCAAGGTCGCCGGCGACGCGACGGTCACCGTCAAGGTGGATCAGGATGGCCGGCTGCAGGCGTATGCATCGCCGATGAAGCTGAACGGTACCCTCGACAACGGCCGCGCCTCGCCGGACACGCCGGACACCAGGCCGTGGGCCACCGGACCATGGGCGAAGTGACATGACCCTGCGCGATTGGCCGAAGTCTCTGCGCCCGGCTAGTTTCCGGGGCGCGAGCTTCTACGTCGAGTCCGACCAGATCGAGACCGGCCGCCGGCTCGTCATCCACGAATTTCCGCATAAAGATCTACCGTACGTCGAGGACCTGGGCCGCAAGGCGAACAAGATCCAGGTGACCGGCTACGTGCTCGGCGACCAGGCCGACCAGGCCGAGAAGTCGCTCCGTGGGGCCTGCGAGCGGCGCGGGGCGGCCACCCTGTCGCTGCCGCTCGAGCGGCTAAAGGCGCACTGCGAGGACTGCCGGCGAGATTTCGCGAAGGACAAGCAGGGGCACGTCGCCTTCACGATGGTGTTCGTGCGGGACGGCAGCGCCGCCGGTCCGTTCCCGGCCGCCTTCCTCGCCGACCTCGTCCGCACGGATGCTCTCGCGATCCGCATCCCGCTCGCCGGCATGTTCCTCGCCCGCTTCGCCACGCTGACGCTGCCGGGGTTCGTTCGCGATGCCGCCGCGGTCGGGATCCGCGACGTGGCGACGACGCTCGACATCGTGGCCCGTGCCCTGCCGCTCGACAGCAGCAAGGGCCCGCCGCTGTTCCGGGCAATCCAGTCCATCTATTCGAATGCCGAGACCCTGGCCGACGTCGGCGCCCGCGGCGACCGCTACGCCGACCGCACTTATGTGCAGGAGGCCGAGACACGGCTCGAGGCCGGATACGTCACCGCCGTCGCCGATGTGCTGAGCGGCCTCCGGGAGGCGGCAGCCGCCGTCGACGTCATCACGGCCTTCGAGCCGCTGTTGACCTACGAGCTGACGACGGAGGGGCCGGCCATCACTGCCGGCCGCCAGCAGGAAGCCACCAACGCCGCAGCGATCGCCAGCGTGGTCCGCATCGAGGCGCTTGGGCAGTATGCCTCGGCGGTCGTGTCCCGCCCCTACACCGATCGCCGGACGGCAATCCAGGCCCGGGCCGACGCGGCGGAGCGGTTCGACGCCGAACTCGCCCGGCTCGCCGGCTGGCGCGCCCACGAGATCAGCGTCACGCTGGACGGGCTGCGCGGCCGCACAGTCGAGCACCTGACCCGGGAGATCACCGACCTGGCGCCGGTCCTGTCAGTCGGATCCGAGGTCTCCATGCCGTCGCTGTGGTGGGCGTTCCGCCTTTACGGCGACGCCACGCGCGCCGGCGAGCTCGCCGAGCGCAATCGCATCAAGCACCCGTCGTTCATGCCGCTCGAGTTCGAAGCGCTTGCGCGATAAGGCACGAGGCCCATGCTCAACGACGAATTCATCACCGTCGTCGCGGCCGGCCTCCCCTATTCGGGATGGGAGCGGGTGCAGGTGACGGCCGGTCTCGACGAGGCCTCCCGCACGTTCTCGCTCGAGACCAGCGAGCGCATTGGAGAGTGGAAGTTCCCGCCGGGCACCCCGATCCAGATCCTCACCAACGGCGACCTGCTGGTCAGCGGATACGTCAACGCGTACGAGGCCTCGGCCGACGCCAACTCGCACCGCATCTCAATCCGGGGCCGGAGCAAAAGCCAGGACCTGGTCGACTCGTCGGCCGAGCACGACACCGGATTTTTCGAAGAGGAAGACCCGGGCGCCGCCCTCAAGAAACTCGACAAGTTCGGCGTCGGCGTGAAGGTCAAGGTGCCGCTGATCAAAGAGGCCTACATGCAGCTGAAGCAGGGCGAGAGCCCGTTTCAGTTCGCTGACCGGTATCTGCGCTCGCAAGGCGTGACGATGATGGGGAAGGCGGACGGGTCGGTCGAGGTGACCAACGCCAGCGTCGCCGAGAGCCACTTCGGGATCCTGATGGAAGGGCAGAACATCAAGAGCTGCCAGGTGTCGCTAACGGACGGGTCGCGGCATTCGAAGTACATCGTCAAGGGGCAGCGCCGCCGCGGCACCGGCGCATCGGCGTTGCGGGTCAAAGAGTCCCGGAACGACCCCGGCGTGAAGCGTCACCGGCCGAAGGTGCTGGTCCAGGAGACGGACACGGATCCCAAGCGGGCCCGCGCCCGCGCCGAGACCGAGGCCAACCGGCAGGCTGGCCGATCAATCTCGGCATCGGTCCACACGCAGGGGTTCCGCGACATGGCCGGGCTGCTGTTCGAACCGAACAAGCTGATTTACGTGCATGCGCCGATCCTCATGCACATGACGCAGACGATGCTGATCGAGCGGGTGACGTTCACGCAGGACGCCCGCTCGGGATCGATCGCGGAGCTCACGCTCGTCGACCCCCGGGCCCACAAGGGCAAGCGGGCCGGCAAGGGCGGCGCCGTTGATGCCGACCAGCCCGATGCCGAGGCGCCGCCGACGGATGAGGTCTGGACCGAGGGATTTGATGAAGGGGCGGAGTATTGAGCATGTTCCACACCGACATGCACACGGCCCGGCTCACGATCCGCCGCGTCGAGCTGCTCGAGACCGATGACGCCGGCGAGTTGCAGCTGGTCACGGTGCGCGGCTACGCGGACGAGGTCCTGAAGGGCGCTCATCGGGTGCAGATGTTCGGGGAGACTTCCCATGCGCCGGCCGGCGCCCACGGGCTCGCCCTGCTCGTCAACGGGCGGCCTGATCAGTCGATCGTGCTGGGGCTCGAGCACCCGACCCATCGGCCGAAGGGAATCGGCGCCGGCGAGCGGGTCCTCTACAATGCGCACGGCGACATCATCGGGATCTACAAACAGAAGATCCGCATCGTGACGCAAGAGTTCGAGGTGGTGGCGCCGACCATCAAGCTCACCGGCGATATCACCCACACCGGCAACATGGACACCACGGGCGTCCACACCGATTCCAACGGCGTGCACGTCTGATGGTTGCCATCCGGATCCGCGATACCGAGGCTTGCGATCGGCAGCCGCAGCTGCTGTGGGACACCATATGGGTGCAGCGGCTCGATGCGTCGGGCGGGTACGGTGATTGGATCCTCGCCGGCGCCGACGACCAGGTCGACAGCCGCGGCGGGCTCCGCGCCGAGCAGGCCATCCACACCGCCACGATGCTGTGCCTGTTCACCGACCGCCGCGCCGAAGACGACGATGTTCTGCCCACCGACGACGGCGATCGGCGCGGATGGTGGGGCGACAGCATTCGGCTGAACGAGGAGCCCGAAGTGCCGCTCGGATCCCGGCTATGGCTGCTCGAGCGAGCGGTGCTGACCGACCGCACGCCGGGGCTAGCGAAGGACTACGCCGAGGAGGCGCTTGCTGTGCTCGCCGACCAGGCGGCGGTGGCCCGCACCGAGGTCGAGACGTGGTCCGACGCCACGGCCGGCGCGCTGTACATCGCCGTGCGTCACTACAGTCACGACGGCACCCGCACCTACGACCAGAGGTTCGGCGTTCTGTGGGCGCAAACGAGCCGTGCCGTGCCCATGAACTTCGGCGACACACTCTTCGTCTGAGGACCCATGCCCTTCAAGATGCCGACGCTTCAGGACCTGGCGCAGCGGACCGCGAACGCGTTCCGGGCCAACCTGAAAGGCAGCGACGCACGGCTGTGGCCGAACAACGTGGCGGTGTCCGCGAAGGTCATCGCCGGCGCCGTCTGGGAGCCGTTCGCGTTTCTCGAATACATCTCGCAGCAGGCGCTCGCGCAATCGGCCGAGGGCAGGTGGCTCGATCGGCATGCGGCCGAGTTCGGCATGGCGCGCCTGACCCCGACCTATGCCCAAGGGTCGGCGCTGATCTCCGGAGACAACTCGATCGCGGTGCCGGCCGGAATCATCTTGCAGCGCGCCGACGGCGTTCAATACGAGGTCACCGCCGGCGGCCTTACCGACGGCGACGGCGAGGTCACTCTGCCAGTTCGGTGCCTAACGCCTGGTCGAACGGGCAATGCGGTGGCCGGCGTGTCTCTAGTGCTCACCGCGCCGCTTTCACGGATCAACGGCAATGCGGAGGTGTCAACTGCCGGTGTCGGTCTCGGCGCCGATCTGGAAGGCGACGAGAGCCTGCGCGCGCGGATACTGCATCGCAAGCGCATGCCCCCTCACGGCGGCGCTGCACACGATTATGTTGCATGGGCGCGCGAGATAAATGGCGTGACGCGAGTTGCCGTTGACCCGGTCACGTCGACGAACAACAGGACGACCGTCGGTGTTTGGTTCCTGATGGACGACCTATATGTCAACGGAATTCCACAACCGGCCGATGTCGAGGTTCTGCGAGCCTACATCGACCGCGTGCGACCTGCCGGCGCTCTGGTCGATGTCGCGGCTCCAACGCCGGTAGCGGTAAACATGACGATCGCCGGCCTCATGCCGAGTTCGGTGGCGGTTAGAGACGCCGTGCTCTTGGAGTTGCGCGACCTGTTTCGCCGCGCGGTGCGCATCTCGACAAGCACCGACCCGTACATCTTGCGACGTTCCAAGCTCATCGAGGCAATTTCAATAGCCGCTGGGGAGGACTATCACACACTCACGACCCCGAATTCTGATGTCACTTTTGCTACTGGCCACTTGCCGGTTTTGGGCACGGTGACATTCGCATGACGAACTGTTCGCCTATCAGCGAGGATCCGTTCCGCTGTCCGAGCAAGTGGGAGCTCTGGCTGCAAATCTTGGCATTGCTGCCGCGGGGGCGTGCGTGGCAGACGCACGAAACGAGCCCTGAGTTCATCGTTGCGACCGAGAGCGCTCAGCTCGGAGTGTACCGGCTTGGATCCACCGGCCTCGGAACGGAGCCGATCGTTGAGCGGATGACCGTGCTGCAACGATTCTGGGCAAGCTACGCGGAGGTCCTCGAATTCCTGCACCAGCGCGCATGCGCTCTGATCGACGAGTTTTATTGCGCTACGACCACCGAGATGCTGTCGGAGTGGGGTATAGAATACGGATTCCCCGATTCATGCGAACCATGGGAAACGTTGTGTGACAAGGTCAAAGCGCAGGGGGGCGCAACTTGCGCCTATCTCGCAAGCCTGGCATCCCGCCTAGGGTACGAAATTGAATGCGTTGACTGTGGGCCCGGCGCGGCTGAAGCCGGGTGCGCCGAGGCAGGCGTCGCGTCCCCATGCATTTGCCCCCCGAATTTGATCAACATCCGCATTTTAACCGCCAGAAGCCCAGCTTACGTTGCTCCAGTTCCTTTCGAGGCTGGGGCTGCAGTTGCGGGCTGCACACCACCATGCGCCGTCGCCCCTGAATCCGTGGTTTGCCTTATCGAAAGGTTCAAGCCAGCACACATAAAAGCCATCTATGAGGTGATCTAATGGCAGAAAACATTGTCGGCCCACATGGCGCCGGCGTTGGGGCCACGACGGAAAGACCAACCGATACCAACTCCGGCAGCGGCACTGATAGTTGGTTCCGAGATTGCATCAATGGCGTTTCGGGCACGGGCACGAAAATACCCGCCGTCTGGCTCAACAAGGTGTCGGCTCTACTTCGTCGCGCGATCCGCGGAATGGGAGTTCCGGAAAGCGAGGTCGACGACGACATGCTTCTGAAGGCGATCCAGAAAGCGGATCGAACTATTGCCAATGTCGGCGATGGCGTTGGTATTTATGCCGGGCTGAATGGCACGACTGGCAACCAGCAGCTGAGGTCCCTAAAGGCTGGCTCTGGCATCGACATAACGACCGCCGACGGCGACAGCGATACTGACGAGGTCGTCATTTCGGTTCTATCGGGCGGTGCTGGTAGTCCGGTTGATCGCATTGCAATCTACAACGTTGCAGGCACCTTCACGTGGGTCGTACCGGCCGGCGTGACACGCGTCCGCGCCACGGTTGATGGTGCTGGTGGTGGTGGCACTGCGCACCAGAACACGCCCGTTCAAGCTGGCTCTGGGGGGACCAGTAGCTTCGGCGCTCACGTCTCCGCCACGGGCGGGCAGGGTGGCTACTATTACCCATACGAGCCAGCCGACGGGGGTGGGGTCGGTGGTGACAAGAACTGGACCGGTCGAGGCGGTCAAGGCGGTCGCGGTTGCCTCGTCTTCGACCCCGACCATGGCGTCAACGAGCTCAACAGCGGCGCAAACGGGGGCCGCGCCGTAAAGTGGATCGACGTCACCCCGGGCGATTCACACACAGTTACCGTCGGTGCCGCCGGCACCGGTGCCGTATCGGATTCTCCTGACTTCTTCTGGTTTGGCACGCCGTACACGTTCCACGGCAAGAATGGCGAACCAGGCCTAGTCGTAATTGAATGGTGAACACCATGACAAAGCTGGTCCGCATAGCCAATCAGGCAATCGTCGAAATCGCACCCCTCGGGGCCGTCTTTCACGTTGATGCAGGTTTTCTCGAGGCGCCTGATTCTGTGCAAGTCGGTTGGGTCTACAGCAACGGAAATTTTTCACCTCCAACCGCTTCAGCTGATCCCGTGCCGCAGCAGGTAACGTTGTGGCAAGCGAGATCGGCATGTCGCATTGCTGGGGTGTTCGATCAGATCAATACCTACGTGGAGGCCCACGCAGACGCGCTCCCAATCCTCTATGAGGCCTGGAATTATGGAAATACAGTCTCGAGAAATGGGCAATTCGTCACGACTATAGGGCCTTCGCTTGGTCTAACCGATGCTGAATTAGATCAGCTTTTTCGCCAGGCTTCTCAACTAAAGGCTTAGTCATGAGCTTCAAGTTCGACGGGCTCGGCGGGACAGATATACGTCCAGTTTCAAAGACGCCGGTCAATTGGTGGGCCAAGGACGAAACGGCCGCCGGTGCAAATGATGGCACGCGGTTGACAGCCACTCTGATCAATCAGATCGTCGCCAACCTCCGACGCGTCTGCTCCGACCATGCAGTGCCTCTGCAGGACGGTGCGGATGATCTCTTGTCTCTGGCGGTGGCCGCCGCCGCGAGTGCGGCAGTGGCTGGCCTGGCCCCACTGGCATCACCGGCCCTGACGGGGGTCCCAACCGCCCCAACTGCTTCTCCCGGCACGAACACCACTCAGATCGCCACGATGGCTGCTGTGCAGGCGGCCATCGCCAACCTTATCGCCTCATCTCCTACCGCGCTGAACACTCTCAACGAACTTGCTGCAGCGCTCGGCAATGATGAGAATTTCGCTGCCACCATGACTACGGCACTTGGGCTCAAAGCCCCGTTGGCATCCCCGGCCCTTACCGGGATCCCGACGGCGCCGACTGCCGCGCCCGGCACGAACACTACTCAGGTTTCGACGACGGCGTTTGTTACGGCCGCGATCGCGGCGATCTCGTCGCTCGATGCGACGCTCGTAGCACTGGCCGCCGTGACGACCGCGGCAGATAAGCTCATTTACGCTACCGGCGCGGACACATTCTCGACGACGACGATCACGAGTTACGCCCGCTCGATAATCGCGACTGCCGACGAGGCCGCTCTGAAGGCGCTCGTCAATCTCGAGGCCGGCATCGACTATCAAGCCTATGACGCGGCCATTCTGAAATCGAACGTGACGGCAAACCTGACGAAAGGCTTTTCGACTACCCCATATGCGGCGGGGACAGTGAGTTCTGGAACGTACACCCCGAGCGAAGCCAACGGGCCCATTCACGAGATCACGAATGGTGGGGCGCACACGCTGGCGCCGCCGACGAACAGCACGTCACTGGTCGTTCGGTACACCAATAACGGCACCGCCGGTATCATCACCACGTCCGGCTTCACCAAGGTCGACGGGACGGCGCCTGGCACCGTCAACGGTGACGACTTCCTCGGCTTCATCACCAAGGTTGGGACGTTCTCTCACCTCGCTTGGGCGAAGCTCCAATGATTCAGCTGTTCACGAGCATGCCATGGTCGCCAGACCCTGGGACGAGGGATCGACGGTGGTGGCCGTACCTGCTGCCGGCGTTCTTTGTCATTATCGCCGTCGTCGCAGTGTTCCCGTTCCCGTTTCACCCGCCGGCATCCGGCATCGTTGCCACTGGTGGCACGATCACGTCGGCGAGTGGGTACACGATCCACACGTTCACGGCATCCGGCACGTTCACCGTAACGGCGGGTGGCGGCACCGTCGAATATCTGGTCGTCGCCGGCGGCGGTGGTGGAGGCGGTCGCTACGTTAGCGGAGGCGGCGGAGCTGGCGGGCTCCTTGCTGGGACGACGACCGTCACCACGTCTGCATACACCGTGACAATCGGCAATGGCGGCGCGGGCGGGTCAGCCGAAGGCGTTGCGGGCGGGGATGGCCAAAATAGCGCATTCGACGCCATCACTGCGACAGGCGGTGGTGGTGGGGGCTCTTACAACGTCGCCAACGGCCGCAACGGTGGCGCTGGCGGTGGCGCGAGCGGTTACACGGGGATCATTGCCGGCGTGGGGACTGGCGGGCAGGGCTACGGCGGCGGCGGCAATGGTCTGGGCAGCTGGGGCGGCGGCGGTGGCGGCGGCGCTAGCGGGGTCGGGGCCACTCAAACCAACGTCAATGGTGGCGCGGGCGGCGCCGGAACGGCTTCGAGCATCAGCGGGTCTTCGGTCACCTACGCCGGCGGCGGTGGCGGCGGCGCCTACACCGGCACGGGCGGGCCCGGCGGAACTGGCGGCGGCGGCAATGGCGCCAGCTATCCAGACGCGGTGTCCGCGACGGCCGGCACAGCCAACAGGGGCGGCGGAGGTGGCGGTGCCAACGGTTACGGCGGCGTCACGACCGGAGCCGCTGGGGGCAGCGGCATTGTTATCGTGAGATACTTGGCAAACTGAGGGACAGATGGCGACCTATGCGGTCCTGAACGGTGGGCAGATTGTCGAGTGGCGAGAGATTGCTGATTTTGACAACTACCCGCCGCACAAGAAGGCGGCCAATGATGAGAAGGGCGACGGTGGCCCCGTGTTGCGTCCTCGTGTCATTGAGGGGGAGGGCGCGATTGAGCAAGTCGTTATCGAGCCCACCCGTGTGAGGATCATACGAACCGCCCCGCCCGCTCCCGAGCCGCCGCCCCCGCCGACCGTCGCCGAACTGATCGCCTACTCGGCCGCCAAGCGGTGGATGGTGGAGACGGGCGGCATCGTCAGCCCGGTCTACGGGCCGATCCGCACCGACGAGCGCACGCAGGCGGTCCTCACGGCTGGGTGGGCGAAGGCTACCGCCGATGCGGGCTATCAGATCACCGACTGGAAGACCCCGACACCTGGGGTCTACGTCACGCTGCCGGCCGCCGCGATCATCGCGATTGCCAACCTCGTCGAAGCCCATGTGCAGGCGTGCTTCACCGCCAACAAGGCCGTTGATCTTGCGATCATGGCCGACCCGCCGACGATCACCACGACCGCTGAGATCGACGCCGCCGCTTGGCCGTCGAATACCTAACGCGTGCTGCGTCACGAACTCGCGCACCTTGCCCACCACGCGGACGGCGAGGCGCGCATCGCATCCGAGGGAAACATCATGAGCATGACCATCGATGGCGACCGCCTCGTCGTGGGCGGCGCGCCGGCGGCGTTCACGCCGGCCCGCGTCAGCGGCGGCCGCATGGCGCCCGAGTTGATCGTACTCCACGAGACCGCCGGCCGGCTGACCCCCGGCTCGTCGGTCGACTGGTTCACCGACCCCGCCTGCAAGGTGTCGGCGCACATCGTCATCGAGCGCGACGGGTCGATCACGCAGTGCGTGCCGTTCGACATGAAGGCGTGGCACTGCGACCCGAGCGAGTGGCGCGGCCGGCCGCACGTCAACCACTTCTCGATCGGGGTCGAGATCGTCGGCCCCGGCCGGCTGACCCGCAAGGGCGACGAGCTGCGCGCCTGGTTCGGCAAGATCGAGCCCGACGCCGACGTGCGGGAGGGATCTAGCCCCGTGCATCAGCAGGGCCTCTGGCTGGCCTACACGGCCGCGCAAATCGACGCGGTGGTGTCTCTCTGCCTGGCGCTCAAGGCGGCCTACCCGGGCATCCAGGAGGTCACCACGCACGCGGCCATCTGCAAGCCGCGGTTCCGCAAGGAAGACGTCAACCCGCTGTTCCCCTTGAGCGACGTTCAGCGCCGCATCAGCGAGGGCCTCGGCCGCGCGCCGCAGCCGGTCGTCGGCGGTCTCACCATCGGCGCCCGGGGCGCCTCGGTGGAAGCGGCGCAGCAGCGGTTGGCCGAGCTCGGCTATCAGGTCGGCAGCCGCAAGCCCGACGGCCGGTTCGACGGCGTGTTCGGGCCGCAGACCCGCGTCGCGGTCCTCGCCTTCGAGGCCGAGAACAAGCTCGAGACCGACGGTGTCCTGTCGCTCGCCGATCGGGAGCTGCTCGAGAGCGACACCGCCAAGGCGATGCCGGTCGGCGCCCGCGCCGTGGCCACCGCCGACGACCTGGCGGCCAAGGGCAGCGCCGAGGTCGGCAACTCCCGCAAGATCAAGCGGGCGGTGGAAACCGCCGCCGGCGCGCTGGTCACCGAGGCGACCGTCGAGAGTTCGACCGGCGTCTCGATCTTCGACACGGTCGGCGGCACCGCCGGCCGGCTCGCCGAGCAGCTCGGCAAGGTCAGCTCGCTCGCATCGGGCCTGCAGGCCAAGCACGTCGTGCTCGCCGGCGGGATCCTCGTCTGCGTCATGCTCTGGCGGTGGGCCGACCGGATCGAATGGCTCCGCGTGCTCCGACACCGACTCGGCCTGGATCTCGGGAGATGATCATGCTGCTCGCAACCATGCTCGCCAAGCGCGCCCGGTCGATCGCACAGCCGGTGCAGGATCGGCTGCTCATGTTCAACCACAACCCGCCGGCGATCTCGTTCCCGTGGTTCCTCGGCATCGTGTTGTTCTGCCTGCTGCTCGGCGTCGGGTGCTGGTTCGAAGCCGGGTGGCGCCGCGACGCCTGGTGGCGCGCGGAAATCGCCCGGGCCTCCGCGGAGGTGCGCACCATCCTCCGTGAGCAGGGCCGCTCGGTCATCGCCGGCGACGAGGCGTCGATCGCCGAACTGAAGAGGGAGAAAGACCATGCTGAAACCGAACTCGCCGCACTCCGCGCAAAGAGGGATACGATCCCGCTTTCTGATGCGTGCCGGGCTTGCCGCATCCCTGCTGATCGTCTCGGGCTGCAGCAAAGATAGCGTCGTCGTCGAGGTGGTGGCGTTGCCGCCGGTCGCCGATCAGCTCAAGACCCCGGTGAAGGCGCCGTTGTGTCTGGATCCGCGCCGCAAGGACTACTCCGTCGAGGAGCTCGAGCAGGCGAACGTGTGCTGGCGCCAAGCGTTCGGAACGGCCGCGGCCCGTCACCAGAAGCTCGCGATGGCGGTCGAGGCCCGCGAACGGGCGGCGGCACAAGCCGTCGCCGCCGCGAAGCCGTAAGGAGGGAAACCATCATGGGGTCAGAACATGACGGGGTATGCTTCCCGGCCGAACGGGACCTCTCGCTCGCAGTGGCCGGGCTCCGAAATCGGCAACATCTTGCTGACGACGGCAATGGACATGCGGGAGGACGTCGGCCGCCTCTCGGAGGGGGTTCAGACCCTGCAGGCGCACACAGCGGAAATGAGGGACCAGCTCAGCGAGCATGGGGCGATGCTGGCCCGGCTCGATCAGCAGGTCGAGTCGCTGGCGACCGCATCCGCGAAGGTGGTGCCGCCGGCGCCGGCACCCTCGGGCTGGCCCGCCTCAACCTGGGCACCCCTGGTGCATCTGGCGGCGATGGTGATGATCGCGGGCCTCGGCCTGGCCGGGGTGATCTCGGGAGCAGAGACCAAGCAAGCTTTGATTGGAGCCATCCCCAAATGATCGAGCGCCGCGAGCTGCTGTTCGTGGCCGGCTACGCCCTGTCGCTGATGCTGTTCGCGTTCGGAGCGGTGATGTTCGTCTTGAAGTAGACCCCATCTCGCGGCCGTCCGCGCCGGCCGCGAGTATCCCGGAGACCCCCCAGTCGACCGGGTCTGCACCCCCCTGGCTCCGTGATCCCTCCGGAGCCAGGGGGGTGCTTTTCGCGTTTCGAACCGCTAACCTCGGCTGGATTGCGCGAGGGTTGCCAGAGGCGTGTTGTGTTGAAGCGTGTTGCCGTTTGCATGATCGGGTTCGCGATCGCGACCGGAGCGGGTGCGCAGGACGCACCGAGAAAGCCGCTCACCAAGGAAGAGGTCCTCACCGACGCGGCGATCGTCGCCGTGATCATCGCCGCATCGATCGCGGCCTACAAGGCGATGGGCAAGCCGTGCGCCTGCCCGAACGATACGATGAGGAACGGGGCCAGCTGCGGCAACCGGAGCGCCTACGCGAAGCCGGGCGGGTTCCGGCCGCTCTGCTACGCCACCGACATCACCGCCGACATGATCAAGAACTACCGAACCGCCAAGGTCGTGCCGGGGCTGCGTTGATCAGTTGCGGCTTTCACTTGGCGCGTTTGACACGCACGACTGGCGTATCGCTTGCGGGCCCGTAATCCCGCAAGATCCGCTCGCAAAAGTCGTGTCGCCTACCTTCGAGATCATACTGTTTGGCCGCCGCGGCTGTCGCCCCCGCCAGCAGCACTAACAACTGGTTCGGGTCTCCCGCTTTTTCGCGAACGTCGGCGATCAGGCCTTGCATGAGGGGGGCCATCTCGTACTCATCGCAGACCGTCTCGATCGCTGTTGCGGTTCCAGCGTCTAGCATTACCTTCACGGCTTCTGCAGCTTCCGGATCCAGGTCACGGAATGAGGTCGCATAGCCTCGATCGACGCCCGGCGTGTCAGCAAGCGGCTCCTCCCCAGATCGCACGAGATAGCCCCGGATCACCAAGCCTTTCGCTCCGTACGCGTCGAGCATAACCCGGCAAACTCTATCCCGCTCCTTGGACCCTTTTGCCATGGCTGCGACGCGACCAGAATAAGCCTTCTTGCGGTGACCCTCGAACTCGGCGTGCACCTTCCTATCGCTATATATATCACGTATTTCAGCGCGGCGCTTCTCATTCACTCTGATGTTAACGCAACCACCGGCCGCTGCCTCAACGCGACCGAGGTGCAATCCCGCGACCTTTGCGTACTTCGAATGGTACGCTTCGTCCGCTCGGCTCGCGCTACTCAACAGTGCGAAAGCCACGCTGCAAAACGAAAAAACTGACGTCTTCATGACGCTCCTCCAATTGACTTCTTAATCTGCGGTAACAGATGCGACTTATTTGCTGATTGCCACCACTCTTGAATCGCGAGTCCTAAGTCGAACCTCTTCTTGTCTTCGATGCATAACAGTTGCTTTTTAGATATTCTCGTGTAGATCGAACGGGGTGCCACCTTGAGAACGCGGGCCATATCGGCAACGTTACCCAATTGACCGTTGAATTTGCTAGCTAGGACGGCAAAATAATCGTTGGCATCGTCAACATTGATTCCTTGATTTCGAGTTTTGTGCCGCCTATCGGGATTGCGTGCGTTCAGTGCCCTCGCCCGTCTTTTCGGATCGGCGGCATCGTTCCACTGAGTCACTGCAGTCTGCAAGCAAAAGAAATCTCCACTACGGATAACAGGCATCATTTCTCTGAGCGCATAAATTGATCTTTTACTAACTCCAAGGGCAATCGCTAGGTCGCCCACCGTGCCAGTTTTGCCGATTAAATTCTCAGCCAAAGCAACGCACCGTTGGTGCGTTTGTTCGGATAAAACTTTTTCTATTTCTGTGCAAGTCACGCACTTGTTACTAGGAAACAACCGAAAACCCAAATGCCCCTTTTCGCATGGAGTGTGCGATAAGTATCTGTCTGCGCCAAGCATCTCTGCTTCTAGAGCAGATGTCGGAACTTTCTTCATCGCCGTAGTGCGCTTGCTGCATAGATTGAGATCGATCAATTCCGCTTCATCATTTTCTACCACATGCTCCGGCCTTAGCGACCACTCAGATCGGTCACGAATAAAGCGATCGCCGCTGCTAGCACCAATCGCGCGCTGCCTGATATCAAGACCTGCGATCAGATCACCATGGCGTTGGAGTGCCCCGACAAAATCCAACACCATGCAATCTTTCTTGTCCGTTGCAGGCGACAACCGCAACCCGCGTCCGACCGACTGGATCAACGTTGACTTCGAACGGAAAGCCCTGAGGAGGCCAATAGCCGACACGGGCGGCGCGTCGTATCCCTCAGTCAGCAACATGGCATTCGTAACGACGCGAGGTCCGACCCCCGCGCGCATCGACATGAGAATGCGCCGGCGTTCAACCTTAGGCGTTTTGCTCGAGACCGCAACCGCCTCGATGCCGGCGGCAGTAAATGCCGATGCCAGTCCCTCAGCGTGAGTGATGCTCGCGCAGAAGTAGACCGCGCGACGCTCGCCCGCTTTGATCGCGTGGTGTCGAACGACTTCTGAGTTGACGACTTGGATGTTGAGCACGTTCGTGGCGTGCAAATCCTCATTCTCCCAATTGTGGTCCGCAAGAGCGCCCCGCAGCGCTTCCTGAAGCTTAGGCATCGCTTCGTAGTTCATGGTTTGCGCCGACACAGGGACTAACTCACCTAGGTCGACCAAACTATCAATGTCGATCGACGCCGCTGGCTTGCTGCCGAACGAGGCCTCAAGTCCACGTCCGTCAGCGCGTTCGGGCGTGGCGGTGACGCCGAGTAGGAGGAGCCCCGGGTTTTTTGCGCGGGCGTTGGCGAGCAGCCTCTGGTACTGTGGCGTCGCAAAGCCGTGTGCCTCGTCGACAACGAAGAGTTCGACGGGCGGAAGCAGCGCCAGACGCGCTGTTCTGAGAGACTGCGGGGTGGCGACTATGACTTGTGCGGTCTGCACGTTGTTGCTGGTTTTTCCGGCACCGATTTGTGCGAACTCGACGTCCGGCAAAAGCGACTTTAGCTTGTCAATATTCTGGTCGAGCAGATGGGTCTTGCACTGCGTGACGAGTACGCGGCGGGCGCAAATTGCGAGCGCACGCTGGATAATATCGGCCATCATGAATGTCTTGCCGGCCCCAGTGGGCGCGATGAGCAGGGCTCGTCCGTCGGCAATCATTGCTGCCCAAGTTTCCTCGACGAGCTTTTTCTGAAAATCTTTTAGCTGGTACGGCGCTCTCATGGCGTGCCCATCTCTCCGTGACTACAAAGCCGACACGCGAACCGCTGAGGCTATTCCCCGCCTGATATGCTTCAGCTTTTCGATGACTCAGGCCACCTTCTGGCGGTCCTTGAACCCCGTCTCACTCAGTCCGAAAATATTCACGGGCGTGAATATTTTGCGCGGACGCTTCCGCGGGTGACTTCTCCATTCGATCCTTGAAGCCGGTCTCACTCACGTCAAACTGCCGGCTGCACGACTTGCAGCGTCCGTCTGCCGGCCAAGTGCCGGCGAACTCGACAATGATGTCCCGGGTGCAGTCGGTCCTGCCGCGCCGGCACGACATCGCGACCGCTTCGCAAAGCCGATCGAACCACGATTGCGGCGCGCTCATCGGCCACCCCGCTGTTCCAACAGCGTGGCTAACCCATTGAACGGCCTAGGCGTGAACGTGTGTGGAACAGTCGGAATGGACGTTGAAGCGAAAGCTAAGTCAGCCGCTTCGGGAGCAAGGGGTCGCGAGTTCGAATCTCGCCGCTCCGACCAATTTTCGC
>JBMOGA010000019.1:0-57846 GCA_049318625.1 Hyphomicrobiaceae bacterium | reverse complement strand
TACGGTCGGGCTACGCCCTCCCTCCGTCCCGCCACCACCGGCAAAGTTCTCATCCCGATTGACGCTGAGTTCTCACCTTGATCGCCGCCGCGCAGCCCGAGGCGGACCGGCCGTTCGGCCGGGCATCAACCGTTGTCGTCTGCGGTGGCGCAACGGGCTTGAAGACGCTTGGCAAGCGGGTCATGAACCGGGATCGACCCAGGCGATCCGGCAACATCGGGCACCCCATGGACGCAGCTTCGACCATTTTTGCGTTGTCGAGCGGGCTCGGTCGGGCTGGCGTCGCGGTTGTGCGCATTTCCGGTCCCGGTGCCGCGCTAGCTGTCGAGCGCGTCGCCGGTGGGCTACCACAGCCCCGCTATGCCGCGTTTCGGCGACTGAAGGACAGCGCCGGCCAGATCATCGACGAGGCACTCGTGCTGTGGTTTCCGGGTCCGCGGTCGGAAACGGGCGAGGATCTTGCCGAGTTCCAGGTTCACGGCAGCCGGGCGGTCTTGGCGGCCCTGTTCCGGACGCTCGGTGCCTTGCCCGGATTTCGCCTCGCGGAGCCCGGCGAGTTCGCGCGACGCGCGTTCGGCAATGGCAAGTTGGATCTCACCGCCGTCGAGGGCCTGGCTGACCTCATCGATGCCGAAACCGAAGCGCAGCGCCGTCAAGCCTTGGATCAGGCCGGAGGCGCACTCGCCCGGCTCTACGACACGTGGCGGGCGGCGCTGATCGACGCGATGGCGCTGGTCGAGGCCGGCATCGACTTTTCGGACGAGGGTGACGTTGGCAATGCGGTCGTTCGCGACGCTCGGCGGTCGGTGGATGCGCTCGTCTCGGCCATGCGGACGCACCTGAATGATGCGCATCGCGGCGAGATCGTGCGGGAGGGCTATCGGGTCGTTCTCGCCGGTCCGCCGAACGTCGGCAAGTCAAGCCTGCTCAATGCCCTGGCTCGGCGCGATGTCGCCATTGTTTCCGAGGAACCGGGAACAACGCGAGACGTCCTCGAGGTGCGGCTGGATCTGCGCGGACTGCCGGTCATGGTCAGCGATACGGCCGGACTGCGGGACAGCGCCGGCCAGATCGAGCGAGAGGGCATGCGGCGCACGTTCGAGCGGGCGGCCGGTGCGAACCTGGTTCTTTGGGTCGTCGATGCCCAGGATCCGAAATGGAACCTGCCGGCGGATCTGGCCGGCGATGGCGTCACGGTGCTGTTCATCGTCAACAAGTGCGATGTGGTCCGAGTGGACGACGGCGCCGACCGGGGTGCGGCGGTACGGGTGTCGGCCAGGACCGGCGCGGGCCTTGCCGAGCTGACGGAGTTGATCGCCGCACGGGCGCAGGATGCGGTGGGAGAGATCGGGGTGACGGCGGTTCCGACCAACGCGCGTCATCGGCTCTTGCTGTCCGATGCGATCGCTCACCTGACGCGATTCTGCGACGGCGAACCGTCGGCCCTCGAGCTTCAGGCCGAGGATCTGAGGCTGGCCGCCCACGCGCTCGGGCGGCTGACCGGCCGGATCGATCCCGAGGATGTGCTGGGTGCCGTGTTCGGCCGATTCTGCATCGGGAAGTGAGCCCGGCAATAGCGGAACGGTGCGACTCGTTTCACGTGAAACATATCGTGAATCCCATTGTCCTGATTCAAGGAATCCCAACGGGCGGTCCTCCCCAATTACAGGACTCCTGCGTTCCGGTGTCCTGAACCGCAGGACCTTTGCCCGACGACCTCGCTTTGACCCGAGAGGGCCATTCGCGTACTTTGGGCGTCGCACTCGAACCCCCAACTCCGACGGTCTCTTTCATGGTCGAGCAGACCTTCGACGTCATTGTCGTGGGCGGCGGGCACGCCGGCACCGAGGCGGCCGCGGCCGCGGCGCGCATGGGCGCGCGTACGGCCCTCGTCACCCACCGTTTCGCGACCATCGGCGAGATGTCGTGCAATCCCGCCATCGGCGGCTTGGGCAAGGGACACTTGGTTCGTGAGATCGATGCCCTCGACGGCCTGATGGGCCGGGTGGCCGACGCGGCCGGCATTCAGTTCCGGATGCTGAACCGGTCCAAGGGGCCGGCCGTGCACGGACCCCGGACCCAGGCCGATCGCAAGCTCTACCGCCAGGCCATGCAGCAGGCCATCCGCGAGACGCCGGGGCTCACCGTGATCGAAGGTGAGGTCGAGGACCTGGTCGCCGACGCGGGCGGACGGATCGGCGGCGTGGTGGTCGGCGGGGGTCGGGCGTTCCGGGCTGGCGCCGTGGTGTTGACCACGGGTACCTTCCTGCGTGGGCTCATTCATATGGGCGAGGTCAAGATCCCGGCCGGTCGCGTGGGTGAACAGCCGGCCGTTAAACTCGCCGAGCGGCTGTTGGCGCTCGGGTTGACGCTCGGGCGGCTGAAGACGGGGACGCCGGCGCGGCTCGATGGCACGACGATCGATTGGGCCAGCCTCGAAATGCAGGCGGCCGATCCCGACCCGGTGCCGTTCTCGTTCCTGACGACGTCGATCACCACGCCGCAGATCGCCTGCGGCGTCACCCACACCAATGCGCTCACCCACGACATCATCCGCGCCAACCTCGCTCGCGCGCCGATGTACTCGGGAGCGATCCAGAGTGTCGGGCCGCGCTATTGCCCGTCGATCGAAGACAAGGTGGTGCGCTTCGCGGATCGTGGCTCGCACCAGATCTTCCTGGAGCCCGAGGGTCTCGACGACGATACGGTCTATCCGAACGGCATCTCGACCTCGCTGCCCGCCGAGGTGCAGGACCAGTTCATCCGGACCATGCCCGGTCTGGCCCAGGTGGTGATCCGCCGCCCGGGCTATGCGATCGAGTACGATTACGTCGATCCTCGCGAGCTGTTGCCGACGCTCGAACTGCGGCGCCTGCCGGGGCTGTTCCTGGCCGGCCAGATCAACGGGACGACGGGCTACGAGGAGGCGGCCGGGCAGGGCCTGGTGGCCGGCATCAACGCAGCTCTGGCGGCCGGTGGCGGCGGCCGCTCGATGGTGATGTCGCGGTCGGATGCCTATCTCGGCGTGATGATCGACGATCTGGTCACGCGCGGTGTCAGCGAGCCGTACCGTATGTTCACCTCGCGGGCGGAGTATCGTCTGCAGTTGCGGTCCGACAATGCCGATCAGCGGCTCACCCCGCTCGGTTTGGCCATCGGCTGCGTCGGTGCCGCGCGCGGCACCGTGTATGGCCGCAGGGCCGCGGCGCTGGTGGCGGCCCGAGAACTTCTTCAGTCGGTGGCAGCGACGCCCAATGCGCTGGCCGGGCACGGACTCGATGTCAATCGGGATGGGAAGCGTCGGTCGGCTTACGAGCTGCTTTCGCATCCGCAGGTCGATTTCGCGCGCCTTCTGCCGATCTGGCCGGAACTCGCACGCATACCGGTCGCATTGCGGAGCCAGATCGAAGTCGATGCGCGCTATTCGGTCTATGTGCGCCGGCAGGATGAGGACATCGCGCAGTTGAAGCGCGACGAGGCATCTCTCATTCCCGACGATTTCGATTTCTCCGAAATTCCGGGGCTGTCGACGGAGATCCGCCAGAAACTCGGGCGGCACCGGCCGGTTTCTCTGGCGCAGGCGGCCCGGATTGACGGGATGACGCCGGCGGCTCTGGTGATCCTGGCGGCCCGTTTGCAGAAGGCGTCCCGGCGGAAAAGCGCCTGATGGCAGAGAAGTCCAGAAATGCGCAAAGCCTAGAGATCAGGGATTCCGCTGCATTTTCGGCGGCGTTTTCTGTTTCACGTGAAACGCTCGCTAGATTCGAGACTTACGAGCGAATCCTGATTCAGTGGCAGAAGGCCGTAAATCTCGTTTCACCGGCTTCGCTCGGGCATCTCTGGCATCGTCATTTTGCCGACAGCGCGCAACTCGCGCCGCTCGTTCCGAACAGCGCAAGACATCTGGTCGACCTCGGCTCGGGCGGTGGGTTCCCGGGGCTCGTCCTGGCAATCCTGCTGGAGGAGCGGCGCCTCAAGACAGGTTCGCCGTCGCCACGGATCACCCTGGTGGAGAGCGACCAGCGCAAGGGCGCGTTCCTGCGGGAGGCGGCGCGGAGCGTTGGCGTTGCTGTGGAGATCCTGTCGAAAAGGATCGAAAGCCCAGAGACTCAGCTTACAGTGGGCGCGGTAGACGTCGTCACAGCGCGTGCTTTCGCTCCGCTCGATCGCCTGCTTTCCTGGGCCGCGGGGTTGTTCGGGCCCGACACTGTGGGTCTGTTCCTGAAGGGACGGGATGTGACGACCGAGATGGAAGACGCTCGGCGCGTCTTCGGATTCGATGCCGAACTCGTTCCTAGTCTCACCGATCCCGAAGGTCGCATCGCCGTCGTCAGGCATCTCAGCCGGCTCGTCTGAGCCGGTGCGTCCTCGACCATGACGGAGGGAAACCGGTGACTGGTACGGCCGCACTGCCAGGGGGGATCAGGGTCCTCGCCATCGCCAATCAGAAGGGCGGCGTCGGCAAGACGACGACCGCCATCAACCTCGGGACCGCGCTCGCCGCCATCGGTGAGCGCGTCCTCGTCATCGATCTCGATCCGCAGGGCAATGCGTCGACGGGCCTCGGCGTCAGCGTCGAGGAGCGGCCGCTGACCAGCTACGACGTGTTGACGGGTCAGGCGACCCTCGTTCAGGCCGCCCGCGAAACCAAGGTGCCGGGCCTCGCCGTCGTGCCGGCCAACTCCGATCTGGTCGGCCTGGAGACCGAGCTGTTCCATGAGGCGAACCGTCCCTATCGCTTGCGGGACGCCGCGATGCAGCTTGCCGCCTATCAGCGTTCTCATCCCAACGAGCGTGGCTGGTCCTATGTGCTCATCGATTGCCCACCGTCGCTCAATCTGCTGACGGTCAACGCGATGACGGGGGCCCATGCGGTGCTGGTGCCGGTGCAGTGCGAGTTCTTCGCGCTGGAGGGTATCTCGCAGCTCAAGGAATCGATCGACCAGATCCAGGCGACGCTCAATCCCGGCCTCGAGATCCAGGGTGTCGTGCTGACCATGCACGACGTGCGGACGACGCTGTCGCGGGAGGTCGCCGCCAACGTGCGGGCGTTCTTCGGGCCGAAGGTCTACGAGACGGTCATTCCGCGCAACACGCGCGTGGCCGAGGCGCCGTCGCACGGCAAGCCGATCATGCTCTACGACTACGATTGTCCGGGTAGCCAAGCCTACATCCGCCTGGCGACCGAGATCATCGAGCGGGAGCGCCGCTACAAGGCCGCCTAGTTTCTGCGTCGGGCGGTCTTCGGGAAGCAACGTGTCGCGTCGTTCGGGGAGCAACAAGAAAACATCATGTCGGCGACACCCATGCAAAGGAGCCGGTTGGGCCGCGGGCTCGCCTCGCTGATCGGAGAGCCGGTGTTGGCGCAGCCGCGCCTGCCACCGGAGGGCGAACAGCGGGTCGTCGCCATCGATCAGATCCGGGCGGGGCGGCTCAATCCGCGGAAGGACTTCCGCGACGAGGAGCTCGCCGAGCTGGCAGAATCGATCCGCCAGAAGGGTTTGGTGCAGCCGATCATCGTGAGGCCGGATCCGGCTGCCGGGAGCGCTTTCGAGATCGTCGCCGGCGAGCGCCGCTGGCGTGCGGCCATGAAGGCCGGGCTGCATATGGTTCCGGTCATCGTGCGCGAGCTCGGCGACCAGGAAGTTCTCGAACTCGCCATCATCGAGAACGTGCAGCGTGCCGACCTCAACGCAATCGAGGAGGCGACCGGCTATCGCGACCTGATTGAGCGGTTCAGCTACACGCAGGACAAGCTGGCCGAGGTGATCGGCAAGAGCCGGAGCCATCTGGCCAACACGCTGCGACTGCTCAAGCTGCCCGAGACTGTGCAGGCCTTCGTGCAGCAGGGCCGGTTGACGGCGGGGCATGCGCGGGCGTTGGTCGGGCGGGACGACGCCGAGCAGCTGGCACAGCGGATCATCGACAACGATCTCAACGTGCGAGAGGTCGAGGCGCTGGTCCAGGTGCCGATCGGCGAGGAAGGCAGCACCGGGCGCAAGCGCGAAAAGGATGCCGATACGCGGGCCTTCGAAAAGGAGCTGGCGGACTCACTGGGTCTCAAGGTCGAGATCAAGCGCGGCTCCGGAGAGAGCGGAGTCCTGATGATCAAGTACGGCAATTTCGATCAGCTCGAGTACATCCGGATGCGGCTCGTGGGCGCCAACGCCAACAACGGGTAGGGTGCTGCCAAAGGCTCGACGCCTTGGTCTGGCTTGACGCGTGGTCCGGCAGTTGGTGGAGTGCCGCCTTGCGCGGGCGGGATCTCCGGCATCCGGCCGAGGGGACCGGCTGCCTGTTTCGAGGCAAGCAGACCATGGACGTGACCGTCATCGATCGGCTGGCAGCGCTCATCGCGGCGCGGCGCGCGGCCAAGGCCGATGCGTCGTACACCCGTCAACTCCTGGATGCCGGCACCGCCAAGTGTGCCAAGAAGCTCGGCGAAGAAGCGACCGAGACGATCATCGCGGCGCTTTCCGAGAACGACGAAGCGCTGGCGAACGAGGCCGCGGACCTCCTGTATCACCTCATGGTGCTGTTGGAGTCGCGCCGGGTCGGGCTCGATCGGGTGCTGGCCAAACTTGAAGGTCGGATGGGTACGTCCGGGATTGCTGAAAAGTCGGCGCGCTCCTCGCCAGGCTAAGGTGCCGTCGAGCGGAAGTGTGTCCTCGGACCGAAACACGCCAGGTCAAATGCCCTACCGGTCATCCATTCAGTTCTCGCCCTACCGAATGTTCACTCGTGACGAGTGGGCAAAGCTTCGGGCCGATACCCCGATGACTCTGGTGCCGCGCGATCTCGAGACCTTGTCCGGTCTGATCGACGAGTTGTCGATGGAGGAGGTCGAGCAGATCTACCTCCCGATGTCGCGACTATTGAATCTGTATGTCTCCGCCGCGCAGGACCTTCACGCGGTGACCTCCACGTTTTTGGGACGTCACGATGGGCGGGTGCCGTTCATTCTCGGAGTCGCCGGATCAGTAGCGGTCGGGAAGAGTACGACGGCCCGCGTGTTGCGCGCGCTGCTCGCGCGGTGGCCCGATCATCCGCGGGTCGACCTCGTCACCACCGATGGCTTCCTGCTGCCGAACTCCGAGCTCGAGCGGCGCGGCATCATGAATCGCAAGGGCTTCCCGGAAAGCTTCGATACGGCGCGGCTACTGAATTTCCTGGCCGATGTGAAGTCCGGCAAGTCACCCGTCGAGGCGCCGATCTATTCGCACTTCCACTACGACGTGATACCGGGGCAGCGCACGGTGGTGGAGTGTCCGGACATCCTCATCGTGGAGGGTCTCAACGTGCTGCAACCGGCCCGAATGCCGCGCGATGGCGAAGCGATACCGTTCGTATCCGACTTCTTCGACTTTTCGATCTACATCGACGCCGATCCGGCGCAGATCGAGAAATGGTACGTGACCCGTTTCATGAAGCTCCGCAATACGGCCTTCCGAGATCCCGGTGCCTACTTCCATCGCTACGCGAGCTTGTCGCTGGAGGCGGCTGAAGCGCGCGCGCTCGAGATCTGGCGGACGATCAATCTGCGCAATCTCGAGGAAAACATCCTGCCGACCCGCCGGCGAGCCCGCCTGATCCTGAAAAAGGGCGGCGATCATCGCATCGAAAGCGTGGCGTTGCGGAAGCTGTAAAAAAAAGAGCCGCCTCGCACGGGCGGCTCAATCAGTGCTCTGGGTTCGGAAAAGGGGTCAGGCCGCGGCGGCCGCGAGCGAGCGATTTGCGCGCATGGCCGAGCAGGCGATGTTCATGAGAGCTTCGCTGACGGCGATCTGATTGCGGACCATCATCGCGACCGTCGGGATCTTGAACACCTGCTCGCAGATCCGCATCTGCTGCTCGATGGCATTGACGGTGGCCTCGATGGTCAGACCGACCAGCGTGTCGTAGGGGCTCGAGTTTGGGTCCGGCCAGTCTTCGGCCTGGTTCAAGCGCATTTCGCGCTGGATGTCGGCCATCCGGGCTGCGTGCGTGTCCGTGATGGAACCGGCCTCACTGATCGTCTTCTGGAAGGCCGTTTCGATGGTTGTTTCTGCGATAGACGCGAGGGTCGCCGCTGTGGCGTCGGCCAGTTGCGCGAGTTCATGTTGGACCAGCGGAGCGGCTGCCTTGGCCGGCAGCGGCACCGGGGTAACTGGAGCAACCGTAGGCGCGGCGGCGGTCTCTTTTCTTTCCGCAACCGGCTTTTCATTCGGGGGAGCCGGACGGCGCATCTCGGCCATCAACTCTCCCTGCATCGCGTGGAACTTATCCCTCAGTCGGCGGATGACCGACGGATCGTTCTCACCGAGGAGCTTGATGGCGGTGGTGGGACGGATCTCTGGTTGATTGGCGATGATCGCCGCAATCTCACGAAGTTTCGGACGGTCGTCAATGCCGGACCCTTTCGGGCGGCCACGCCGCGGGTGGATCATCTGAGTCATGGCAAGGCTCACGCGGGCTCTCGCTGGAATTGATTCGGGTGCTGAACCTCATGATGTGATATTCGCGTTGAACTTCCAGGGATAATAAATTGGATTGAATGCGATTTTTCAGAGTTGCAGGGGAAATAGTGGCGAAAAAGCAGAGAAAGTCTGGTTTTGTTCTCTGCTTTCGCTCTTTGCGCAATAAAAAGAAGAGGTGGTGCGGTGGTCTAGAGAAGGCCGCGGGATTGCGCGAGCTTCGCAAGAGGCGTCAACGGACGAGCACCCACATGAGATATGATCTCGGCTGCAGCGAGCGCGCCGAGACGGGCCGATGTCTGCAGTCCGAGGCCGTTGGTATAGCCGTAGAGGAAACCGGCTGCATACAGATCACCAGCGCCGGTCGTGTCGACGACCTCCGTTATCGGATCGGCGGGTACGGTCAATGAATCCTCGCCATGTACGATCGCCGCACCGGCGGCGCTGCGGGTGAGAATGGCGAGTTTGGCGTCGTTGCGGACGCGGCGGACGGCCTCGTCGAACTTGTCCGTTTGGTAGAGTGAGGTAATCTCACTCTCGTTGGCGAACAGGATCGAGACGCGGGTGCGGATCAGGTCGAGAAATTCGCCGCGGTGGCGGTCGACGCAGAATCCGTCCGACAACGTCAGGGCGACCTCGCGGCCGGCGTTGTTGGCGGTCTCCGCCGCCTGATGGAAGGCTTCCTTGGCTTCCGGCCGGTCGAACAAGTAGCCTTCGAGGTAGACGACCTTTGCTGCGGCGACCAGTGCGGGGTCGACCTCGCCGGAACCGAGCTCGGGGCTGACGCCGAGAAAAGTGTTCATGGTGCGCTGGCCATCGGGCGTCACGAGGATCAAGGACCGAGCGGTGGGGGCGCCGCCCTTGGCAGGGGGGGTGCGGAAGATCACGCCGGCGGCGCGGATATCGTGACCGAAGATGCGGCCGAACTCGTCGTCGGAGACCTTGCCGATGAAGGCGCAGCGGCCGCCGAGGGAGGAGACGCCGACCACGGTGTTGGCGGCCGATCCACCGGAGATCTCGACGCCCGGTCCCATGCCGGCGTAAAGCGTGGCGATGGTGACTTCGTCGACGAGGCGCATGTGGCCTTTGGAGGCACCATGCTTGGCCAGGAAGTCATCATCGCAGCGTCCCAGAATATCGACGATGGCATTGCCGATCGCGACGACGTCGTAGAGTGGCTCGGTCATGGGTCTCCCTTTCGCGTTGCGGCGCATCATAGGGGCGATACGGACGGCGGCAACGCGCCCTTTGGCGCGGTCCAGACCTATGCGCGGCGGCCTTGCGTGGCCCGGCTCGCGATCTCAAGGACGAGGCGTTCGGCGAGCAGGTCGTCCGGGGCGCCGGTCTGGCGCGAGCGGGCGGAATAATAGGCCCCGCGCTCGACGGCTGCGGTCAGCCGCGGCAAGGTCCAGGCGCGCACCTGTGTTTCAGTCTCGCGTTGCGCCGCGATCGGGAGCGGCGGTCGCTGCTGGCGCATCACTTCGTCGATGCTACGACCATTGTCGACCTCAGCCCGCAGCTTGTGGAGACGGGTCAGCTGACGCTGCATGGCGCCGATGATGGACTGGGCGGTCTCGCCACCGGCGACGGCGCGATCCAGCTCTTCGATGGCCCGCGTTGTCCTGCCGGCCAATGCCGCCGCGACGACGCGCTCTACCGCCAACTCGGACGCGTCGCCAACGATCGCGTCTATGTGCTCGATTTCGACATGGCCGCTGCCGACATACAACGCGAGCTTTTCCACTTCGCCGCGACTCATGGCCCGGTCGGCGCCCAGTCGCGCGGCTAGAGCCTGGCGGGCTTCCGGTCCGATGGTCAGGCCATGGGCCGTCATAACCTCTGCGACAAGCTGGTCGATATTGGCTGCTTCGTCGGCGTAACTGGCCAGGGCGGCGGCATTGGGCGCCTTCTCGAATAGCAGCCGCAGCGCATCATCCCGCTTGAGATTGCCGGCTTCTACGACCAGACACCCTTCCATGGGGCCTTCGACGAGGGCTTTCAGCAACGGGGCGTTGACACGCCGGCTAGCGGTGGTGCGTACCACCTGGCGGCCGCCGAACATGGGGATGGTCTTCAACGCGTTGTCGAGGCGCTCGGGATCGCTCTCGAGATCGAGATCCTCGATGCGAATGATCTCACCGGGTGGCGTTTCGCGTGCAGCCAGACGCTCCGCGGCCTTCTTGGCCCGTTCCCCGATCAGGCCCTCGTCGGGCCCGAACAGCAGGATCGCGTTGATGCGGCGGTCGATCTTCTCGAGGTAGGAGTCGGCCTGATGATGCTTGACGGCAACCACAGCGCTCGTGAGCCTATCTCACGCGGGTCGCGACAGGAACGCGGCGAGGCGGCCCTTGATGTCGGTCGCAACGGTCTTGGCGGCGCGGTTCTCGGCGTCCTCCTTGGCTCGCACGTTGGCGAGCACCGAGGCATACCGCTCGAAGCCGGCGCGGCCGAAGCTGGTGCCCTGCATCAACACGCGATTGTCGGCGATGTTGATCAGGCGGAAATTGGCGTCGAGGTTATAGATCTGGCTGAGCGCGTCGCCGTCCTTTTCAACCAGCGTCGATGTCAGCGATTCCTTGATCACCACTTCGAGCCGGTAGGCGGCCGGCGCAGCGCGGTCGCCGCCGGTCGCCTGGAAGATCAGTTCGTTGCGGATGCGCTGACCGACACGGCCGGGAATGGTGACCATTTCGACCTGGGCCAGCTTGGCGTCGACGGTGGCCGACACGCCCATGCTGCCGTAGACCGGCCGGAAGCCCGAGCCGTCGGTGCAACCCACGACAAAGAGGGCCGCAGTTGCCGCCAAAACGAGACCAAAAGACCTGGAGTGCGTGAGCGTCTCAGACAACGACATTCACGATCCTCTGCGGCACCACGATCACTTTCTTGACGGGCCGCCCCTCGATCGCCCGGATCACAGGCTCCAGCGCCAACGCTGCCGCCTCGAGCTCCGCTTGTCCGGCGTTGCGGGAAATCGTCAACTCGTCCCGTCGCTTGCCATTCACCTGTACGGCAACGGTGATCGTATCGTCAACGAGAAGGGCCGACTCGGCCTCCGGCCACCGCTGATCGGCCAAGAGGGTGTTGTAGCCGAGCCGCGCCCAGCATTCCTCCCCCAGGTGCGGCATCATCGGGCCGATCATCTGCACGAGCATTTCGGTCGCCTCGCGTGTCGCCCACTCGAGGCCCGATCCCGACTTCTGGAGTGCGCTCTGCAACTCTGACGTGAATTCGTAGATCTGAGCAACGGCCACGTTGAAGCGGAGCGCCTCGATGCTCTGGGCCACCCGGTGCAGCGCCTTGTGCGCGGCCCGCCGCAACGTTTCGGCTTCCGGACCGAAGTTCTCGGGGCGGGGCATGCCGGATGGGATATTGCGGTCGGCCACATCGTCGACCAGGCGCCAGATGCGCTGGATGAAACGGCCTGCGCCCTGCACACCGGCCTCGGTCCATTGCACGTCGCGCTCGGGGGGGCTGTCGGACAGCATGAACCAGCGCGCGCAGTCGGCGCCGTAGTGGCCGATGATATCGTCGGGATCGACGGTGTTCCGCTTCGACTTCGACATCTTTTCGATGGAGCCGATCTCGACCGCGGTACCGCTGTCGATGTGGATGGCGGTCCGCGCCGGGCCTTCGCCCTCGATACGGATCTCGGCCGGCGAGAGCCATTGGCCGGCGAGGTTGCCGGCGGTGCCGCGGTAGGTCTCGTGGATGACCATGCCCTGCGTGAACAACGCGCCGAACGGCTCGGCGATGTCGAGGTGACCGGTGTCACGCATCGCGCGGGTAAAAAAGCGCGAATAAAGAAGGTGCAAAATCGCGTGCTCGATGCCGCCGATGTACTGGTCGACGGGCAGCCAGTAGGCCGCGGCGGCACGGTCGACCGGCGTGTCGGCGTCGGGCGCGGTGAAGCGGACGAAGTACCAGGAACTGTCGACGAAGGTGTCCATGGTGTCCGTTTCGCGCTGCGCGGGCTTGCCGCAGCTCGGACAGGCGACGTGGCGCCAGGTCGGGTGGCGATCGAGCGGATTGCCCGGCTGGTCGAACGTGGCGTCGTCGGGCAGCTCCACCGGCAGCACGGACTGCGGCACGGGAACCGTGCCGCAGGCGTCGCAGTGAATCACCGGTATCGGGCAGCCCCAGTAGCGCTGGCGGGAAATGCCCCAGTCGCGCAGGCGATAATTGATCTTGCGGGCTGCGACGGGCTTGCCGGCGAGCCGGGCCGCTTCCAGGCGCGTTGCGACCTCGGCGAACGCGGCGTCGGTGCCGAGCCCGTCGAGGAACCGTGAATTGATCATCAGGCCATCGTCGGTATAGGCGATGCCGGCCTCGATGGCGGCCAGGACGTCACCGCGCTTGCCGTCGTCCTTCGGCGCGACCACCGGAATGACCGGCAAGCCGTACTTTCTTGCGAACTCGATATCGCGCTGGTCACCGGACGGGCAGCCGAAGATGGCGCCGGTGCCGTAGTCCATGAGAATGAAGTTGGCGACGTAGACCGGCAGCTTCCAGGTCGGGTCGAACGGGTGCACGGCGCGGATGCCGGTGTCGTAGCCGAGCTTCTCGGCGGTCTCGAGCTCGGCGACCGAAGTGCCCATGCGACGGCACTCGTCGCAGAAGGCAGCGAGCTTCGGGTCTGCCTCGGCCGCGGCCTTGGCCAGGGGATGGTCGGGCGCGATCGCCATGAAGGAGGCCCCGAACAGGGTGTCGGGCCGGGTCGTGTAGATTTCGAGCTCGTCGAACCCCTTGGGTGCGGTCGCCGTGTCGAGTGCCCAGCGCACTTGCAGGCCCTCGGAGCGGTCGATCCAGTTCGCCTGCATGAGGCGCACCTTCTCCGGCCATTTGTCGAGCGACTTCAAGGCTTCCAGCAGATCGTCGGCGTAGGCGGTGATCTTGAACGCCCACTGCATGCGTTCGCGCTGCTCGACGAGGGCGCCGGAGCGCCAGCCGCGGCCGTCGATCACTTGCTCGTTGGCCAGCACGGTCTGATCGACGGGGTCCCAATTGACCTTCGACTGCTTCCGGTAGGCGAGGCCCTTCGCATACATGTCCAAGAACAGCTTCTGCTGGTGCCGGTAGTAGCTCGGGTGGCAGGTTGCGATCTCGCGGCTCCAGTCGATGGACAGACCCATCGATTTGAGCTGGCTGCGCATGGTGTCGATATTGGCGTAGGTCCACTTGGCCGGGTGGGTCTTACGCTCCATCGCCGCATTCTCGGCGGGCATGCCGAACGCGTCCCAGCCCATGGGATGAAGGACGTTGAAGCCCTTGGTGCGCTTGTAGCGGGCGATCACGTCGCCCATCGTGTAGTTCCGCACGTGCCCCATATGGATACGTCCGGACGGGTAGGGAAACATCTCGAGGACGTACGACTTCGGCCGGTCCGAGGTGTTGTCGGCGCGGAAGATCGCGCGTTCTTCCCACACGTTCTGCCAATGCTTTTCGCGGGCGGGCGCGTTGTAACGTTCGGTGGCCATGGGCGTCGCCTTCGGGCGGTTCTCTGGTGTCGATCGATCCGGCGCGGTAATGACCACCGAAACGGCTGGCCGGTCAAGCAACGGGGATCGGTCTCGACGGCGCAGGGACACCACATGAGCGATGATTCCGATCTATCGAGCCCCACCCACCGGTTGCGCGAGATCGTGCGGCGGATTGCTGCCGCCGCCGCGGAGGTCGGACGCGAACCGTCGTCGGTGACGCTGATCGCCGTTTCCAAGACCTTCGATGCTCCGGATATCCTGCCGGTGCTCGAGGCCGGCCACCGGGTGTTCGGCGAGAACCGCGTCCAGGAGGCGAAGGGAAAGTGGCCCGAGCTGCGCGCGCGGTTCCCGGACATGGAGTTGCACCTGATCGGGCCGCTGCAGTCGAACAAGGCGAAAGAGGCGGTGCAGCTCTTCGATGTCATCCACACGATCGACCGGCCCAAGATCGCGGCGGCGATCGGCGAGGAAATGGTTCGCCAGGGCCGCCGCCCGAAGCTGCTCGTTCAGGTCAATACCGGCGAGGAGGCGCAGAAGGCGGGTCTCGCGCCGACTGAGACCGTGGCGTTCGTCGCGCATTGCCGCACGTCGCTCGGTCTGGAGATCGCCGGGCTGATGTGCATTCCGCCTGTCGAGGATGCGCCAGCCGTGCACTTCGCTCTCCTGGCGAAGCTCGCCGAGGAGGCCGGCGTCAAGGAGCTCAGCATGGGCATGAGCGCCGACTTCGAGACCGCCGTGCAATTCGGAGCCACGTATGTGCGCGTCGGCAGCGCGATTTTCGGCGGGCGCGGGTAGGGGTTATCCAACGGAAATTCATGCCCCAGCCCACCGCTGGTGCAACTGGATGCTAGCCTCTCGGCTGATTCGCCGTCAGCCCAGGAGTCCATCCATGAGCGATGCCACGTCGGTTGTCCTCGAGCGCGAGGCGAAAGCTGCCGCCGCCGATGCCGCCGCCGAAGCCCGACGCGAGGTGCTGGAGCGCGCGGAGGCGAAAACGCCCGCTACGCCGAGGCCGATCGTCAACGTGCGACAGAAGCCGAAGCGCCCCGAATGGACGCAATTCGTGGTTTCGGTTTGGCTGACCAACTTCAACTCGGTCGAATTCGGAATATTCAAAAGGTCGCGCAATCGCGCCAAGTCGCGCCAGTTCACGACCGACATGGACATCTTTGCCGAAGTGATCGAGGGCGGCGAGAGGTCGGCTCTGATCGGCTACCGCGAGGAGCAGTGGACCAAAGCCAAGGACATGGACAAGCGTCTCGTCCTCAAGATGTTCAGCCCGTCGCTGAACTGGCGGGCGACGATGGACATGATGCTGGGGCGCAGCCTGCAGCAGACCATGGGTGCGCGCGGGCTGCCGGTCACCTCCTATTCGATCAATACCAACGAGCACGATCAGATCATCTATCTCGAGCGCTCAGCCAATCACTGGACGGGGCTGCCGGAGAATTTCTCGTTCTTTCTGGTCGAGCCAAACGGCGAGATCGAGTTCTTCCGGATCAGGAATAAATTCATTCGGTTCGGCATGGACTACATCGTCTACAACGAGCGCAATGAAAAGGTTGCCGTGCTCGACGGGGCGTTCTTCACCATCACCGGCAAGTGGAAGGTGCGGGTCCGCTCGGACTACAAGGACAAGCGCCTGCACACGACGCTCAAGCTGTTCTGCGCCATGCTTCTGTTCAACGGCGAGGCGAAGCGGCATCTCAAGCGGATCTATCGCGACGTGATCGCCGGTCGTTACAGTCCGGTGCTCGAGCGGCTCGAGACGGATCTCTACATGAACCCGCGGCGGGTGCGCTGACGCGCAGCGCTAGAGTTCACAAACCGCGCCAACGCAGCTAGCGTCCACGTTCTCGATCCAGAGATGAGGACGTTCCCGTGGCTGAAGCCCTTTCTTCCCTGCTGCCGGCTGGCGATGCGGTGACGCTCGGTTTTTCCGCCGAGCGTTTGGCGCGCGTCGAAAACGTGCTGTCACGCGAGGTGGCGGAGGGGCGGATTCCCGGGGCGGTCATCGGCATCGCCAGGGGTGGCCGCGTCGCTCTGCTGGCGGCGACCGGCTATCGCGATGCGGCTCAGACGGCACCGATGCCGGTCGATGCGGTGTTCTCGATCGCCTCGATGACCAAGCCCATGACTTCGGTCGCGATCCTCCAACTCGTCGAGGAAGGGCGGGTGCTGCTCGGCGATCCGGTCGGAAAGTATCTGCCGAAGCTCGCCGAGATGCGGGTGGCCGTGGCCAGCGAGGACGATCGCGGCGTCACCCGGCCGGCGCTGCGGCAGCCGACCATCCAGGATCTGCTGCGCCACACCTCGGGTCTCACGTATCGGGATCGGGGGACGACCTTTGCCCATCGCATGACGCCCGGCTCTTCGATCTCGGCGCCGGCCAAGCTGACCGTGGACGGGTTCCTCAGCGAACTGGCACGGACGCCGCTGCTGTTCGACCCCGGCACGGACTGGGAATATGGTTTCTCGACCGACGTGCTGGGTTTGGTTGTGGAGGCCGTCACCGGCCAGCGCCTGTCGGAGGCTCTGGCCGCGCGGGTCTGGCGGCCGCTCGGCATGGTCGATACGGGATTCGATCTGGGCCCCCCATCGGCGCCGCGCTATGCGGAGGCCTTCAAGTCCGACCCGCTGAATGGTGCGACGCAGAGCGTTCACCACGCGACGGGGCAGGCGATGCACTGGGACAGTGGCGGCGGTGGCGGCCTGTCGACGGCCGCCGACTACCTGCGGTTCGCCGAATGTCTGCGGCAGGGCGGCCGTCTCGGTGGTGCGCAGATCCTCGGCCGCAAGACCGTGCAGTTGATGACCGCCGATCATCTCGGCGCCGACATCCGCAGCCGCATCGCCGACTCGATGGACCCGGCCTGCGCCGGCTATGGCTTCGGGCTCGGGGTGGCCGTGCGGCGGCAGGACGGCATGGCGGCCATGCCCGGCTCGACGGGTGACTATTACTGGTCGGGCGTCTACGGGACCTACTTCTGGGTCGATCCCGTCGAGCAGATGTCCGTCGTCTTCATGGGCGCGGTGCCGGGCCTGTCGCGGCTGCGCTACCGCCAACTCGTGCGTGCCCTGGTCTATCAGGCGCTCGCCTGATCCCGTCCGTTTCATGAACACCGAGGTTCGTATGCTACCCGTCAATGGACTGAGTGCGCTTGCCGAGGGTGCCGTGCTCTCGCCCTTCACGCGCCTGCGCCGCCTGCTCGAGGGCGTCCCGGCCGGACATGCAAAACCGATCGAGATGACGGTCGGCGAGCCGCGGGAAAAGATGCCAGGGTTCATCGTCGACAAAATCGCCGAGGCCCAGGCGGAGTTCGCCAAATATCCGCCGATACGGTGCTCGGACGAGTTGCGCGGTTCGATCGCGGAGTGGATCGGGCGGCGGTTCAACATCGCCGGCAAGATCGATCCCGCAACGGAGGTGCACCCGATCAACGGTTCGCGCGAGGGCCTGTTCTTCGCGAGCCTGCCAGCGGTCGGTCGCAAGAAGCTGGACGGCCGGCGGCCGGCGATCCTCATCACCAATCCCTATTATCAGGCCTATATCGCCGCCGCGCTGGCCACGAACGCGGAACCCGTGTTTCTCAACGCGACCCTGGAAACGGGCTTCCTTCCGGATCTCGACGAGATCGCCAACGATCACGAGCTGCTGTCGCGGACGGCGGCACTCTATATCTGTTCGCCGTCCAATCCGCACGGTGCCGTGGCGTCTTCCGCCTATCTCCAGCGGGCACTGGAGCTGGCGCGGCGCTACGACTTCATGCTGTTCGCGGACGAATGCTATTCGGAGATCTACACGGGCGAGCCGCCGGTCGGGGCGCTGGAGGTGGCGGCGGCAACACCGGACAAATTCCGCAATCTGGTGGCGTTCAATTCGCTCTCCAAGCGGTCGAACGTGCCGGGATTGCGGTCGGGTTTCGCCGCCGGCGATGCCGATTTCCTCGAGACGTTCGCGGAGGTTCGGAACCTTTCGGCGCCGCAGATGCCGGGTCCGATCCAGCATGCCTCGGCGGCGATCTGGAGTGAGGAACAGCACGCGGTCGCCAACCGACAAGCCTATTGGCTCAAATACGATGTTTGCGATCAGGTTCTCGGTAACCGTCTCGGCTACCGGCGGCCGGCCGGCGGCTTCTTTCTTTGGCTCGAAACGAGTCATTTGGGCGGGGGCGTTGAGGCGACGGTAACCCTCTGGAAACGAACGGGTGTCAAGGTCGTGCCTGGAGCTTATCTGGCACAACCCGGGCGCAACGGGGTCAATCCAGGCGACGCGTACATTCGCGTGGCCCTGGTTCACGACCCGGTGACGATCAGGGAGGCGCTGGAGCGTATCGTAACAGTAGCGTAACCAACGGCCATGTCCCTGGAGTATTCCGGCGTACGCAGTCCGCGTCTTCTGCCCTCGCAGGTGGAAGACCGCCTGATCGAGATGGTCGCCCGGGCGACCGGCGCCGTGCTGCTCGCGGTCGCGCTGTTCGGCTGGGTCAGCCTGATCAGTTGGAAGATCACCGACCCGTCGCTGTCCCACACGACGACCGAGCCTGCGCGCAACCTGCTCGGCTATCCGGGTGCGGTCTGCTCGGACCTGCTCATTCAAACCCTCGGCTTCGCGTCGATCTTCGCCTTGGTCGCGCCGGTGGTCTGGGGTCTCGAGTTGATCGGACGCCAGAGGCTGCTCGAGTCGAAGATCAAGCTGGCCCTTTTTCCCGTGTCCGTTCTGGCAATGGCCGGTGCGTTCTCGTCGCTGCCGTCACCTGGAGCCTGGCCGTTGCATCACGGCCTCGGGGGCATCTTCGGCGACGTCATGTACGCGCTGGCCACCAACCTGTTCTCGCTCATCAATGGCGAGCGGGCGGGCCTCGCCGCGGGTTTCACATTTTTCGGCGGCGGTCTGGCCGCGGCGGCTCATAGCGTTGGGCTTTCGGTTCAGGACATCGCCGTGATGGTCTGGTCGGGGCAACCCGCGCCGCAGCGGCGCGATGCCGGCATCTGGCTGCCCGAGCCGAAACCCGTCCGCACCATGGCCGAGCCGTCCGGATGGACACCGGACGTGTTTGCTGCGGCGCCCGTTCAGGAGGCCCCGGTTCCGCCGCCGCCGCGCGCCGCGCAACCGCCGCGCTACCCGACGACCCCCGCGACACCGCCGGCGCCCCCCGTTTCGCCGGGCTACGGCGCCACGGATTTCGATGCCGGGCTCGATCACGAGACCGACATGGCGAGCGAGGCCATGGCGCGCCGCTTCGCCCCGTCGTCGGTGGCCGGCAAGGCGGGCTCGGCTCGGCCGGCCCAGCGGGCACAGGCCTTTCTCAAGGCAGTCAGCCCGCGCGCGCCGGAACCCGGCTACCGGCGACCCAGCGTCAATTTTTTGAAGCGTCCGACCGTCCAAAAGGTCACTCCGGAGCTGACGCAGACGGTTCTGAGGGGCACCGCACGCCTGCTCGAAGACGTGCTCGCGGATTTCGGCGTCAAGGGCGAGATCAAGGACATTCGGCCGGGTCCGGTCGTGACGATGTTCGAGTTGGAGCCGGCCCGCGGCACCAAGTCATCGCGGATCATCGGTCTGGCCGACGACATCGCCCGCTCGATGAGCGCGACGTCGGCGCGCGTCGCCATCGTGCCCGGCCGAAACGCCATCGGCATCGAATTGCCGAACGTCCGGCGTGAACCGGTCCTGTTGCGGGAAATTCTCGAGTGCGACGCCTATCGCAGTGGCGAGGCAACGTTGCCGCTCGCTCTCGGCAAGGCCATCGGTGGTGAGCCGGTCATGGTCGATCTGGCGCGCATGCCGCATCTTCTGATCGCCGGCACGACGGGCTCCGGCAAATCAGTCGGCATCAACGCCATGATCATGTCGCTGCTGTTCCGGCTGTCGCCGGAGGAGTGCCGCTTCCTCATGATCGATCCCAAGATGCTCGAGCTGTCGGTCTACAACGGCATTCCGCATCTTCTGACGCCGGTGATCACCGATCCGCAGCAGGCGATCACGGCGCTCAAGTGGACCGTGGCCGAGATGGAAGAGCGCTACAAGCGCATGGCGCAGCTCGGTGTCCGCAGCATCGATGTGTTCAACAATCGGGTTCGCAACGCGCAGAAGCGCGGCGAGCTACTCGGCCGGACCGTGCAGACGGGCTTCGACCGGCAAACCGGCACGCCCGTCTACGAGCGCGAACAGCTGGCCCTCGAACCGCTGCCCTACATTGTCGTGGTGATCGACGAACTCGCCGATCTCATGATCGTGGCCGGGAAGGAGATCGAGGCGGCCGTGCAGCGTCTTGCACAGATGGCGCGGGCTGCCGGCATCCATCTCGTGATGGCAACTCAGCGGCCGTCCGTCGACATCTTAACCGGGACCATCAAGGCCAACTTCCCGACGCGCATCAGCTTCCGGGTGGCCTCGAAGATCGACAGCCGGACCATTCTCAACGAGCAGGGCGCCGAACAGCTGCTCGGACATGGCGACATGCTGTACGCCAGCGGGTCGGGCCATCTCACGCGTGTCCACGGTGCGTTCGTTGCCGACGAAGAGGTCGAGGCGATCGTCAAAATGCTGCGCGAGCAAGGCGAGCCGCGCTATGTGGAAGCGCTCATGGCCGCTGCCGAGTCCGAGGACGACCCGGACGAGCGCCAGGACAGCTCGGACGACATCTACGATCGCGCCGTTGCCGTCGTGTTGCGCGACCGCAAAGCCTCGACCAGCTACATCCAGCGCCGGCTCGGCATCGGATACAATCGGGCTGCCGATCTCATCGAGCGGATGGAGCGGGACGGTATCATCGGGGCCGCCAATGCCACCGGCAAGCGGGACATCCTGCTCGGTGTGGCCGGAACTGCCGACGCCATGCGGGCCTGAGCGCGCCACTGTGGGCAGTGGTTGTCCCGGGGGTTGAGTCCTCAGGCGAACCGGCCCACTTATCGCCCAGATGTTGCGGGATGCGACGGGGCCGCAGTTGCGACTCGGCGCGGCAATGGACCGGCGGGGGAACACGATGAATTCGGTGATCAAGGGAACGCTGGCCGCGCTTGCGCTGGCTCTCGCAACGCAGGGCGTGTACGCGCAGGATGCCAAGAAGGCGGCCCCGGCCAATCCGGTGGGCGCCGGTTGGGGCGGAGTTGTCGTTGCCGAACCTGCGGCGGCCCTGAGCGAGAAACAACTCGCGGCGTTGGAGAAGGTTACGGCCTACTTCAACGGCTTGCAGAACATGAAGAGCCAGTTCACCCAGTTCAATCCCGATGCGAAGCGGCTGCGCGGCCAGCTCTATGTCAAGAAGCCGGGGCGGTTCCGCTTCGATTATTCGCGGCCGAGCCTGCAAGTCGTGATTTCCGACGGGAAATACCTCGCGATCCAGGATCTCGACCTCAAGACCGACGATCGCTACGAACTCGACCGCACACCATTCCGGCTGTTGCTCAAGGAGCAGGTCGATATCCTGCGCGATGCTCAGGTTCATATGGTCGACGAGACTGCCGATGGCATCACGCTGACCATTCAGGACAAGAGCCCGGATGCCCCGGGCAAGATTACGCTTGTGTTCGTGACGGCGCCGGAGCTCGAGCTCAAGGAATGGATCACGATTGACGCGCAGAACCTTCAGACACGGGTCGAGCTGACGAATATCGATCGCAAGGAAGATCTCGACACGAAGCTGTTCGACATCAAGAGCGTGGCACTGCAGCGCTTGCAGTAGTTCCGGCCCTATCAGCTGGGGCGTGTTCAGTTGAACATGGCCCAGTTGAGGCTGTGACCAACGTTCTTGGAGTTGTGCGCCGGTACATCTCCAGGTTTCTGGGGATAAACGAAATCAATATGGTAAAAAGTTCGTGAACCCGCGCTGGACCCTCTATTGAATCCTAGCGTGTTGCGCTTAAGTCATAAGCAGGCAGATAGCGTCGCTTGTATCGGTAGTGCCCCCCGTCTAGCCGAAAGGCGCTATCTGCGGTGCCGGCTTCCCTCCCGGCATCATGTGCGCCAAAAGCGCCCTTGCGCCCAACTCCACCCCCCGGAGTTGGGCGCTTTTCGTTTCGCGCACCGTGCACGTTTCAATGGTGGGCTTCCCGGCCCGCCTGCTCGCTGCGGCCGGGCGGAACCTCGACCCAATCTGTCTCGATGGTCGGCTCTCCGGCCAGCGTCTTGTCCACCTTACGCAGCTCGTCTGCGACATTGCGCAGCCGGCCTGCGATCATGGCAACAAAGTGATCGGCCAGGGTCGGGTCTGTCGTCATCTGCTCCAGCATCGCGCCCCGCTCGAGGCGCAGGGCACGGACGGCGCTCTTGGCGACGATCGTGGCCGAAGCCTCGGTATCGATGAACATCGACATCTCGGAGAGAAGCGATCCGGCTTCGACGGCGGCAGGTTCGTCGGTATAGGAGCGCAGGACTTCTGCCTCGCCCGAAACCACCAAAATGGCGGCGCCACCGTCACGGCCGTCTTCGATAATGGTCTCACCCGGCTTGAAGACGATGCGCTCGGCCAGCTTGGCGATCTCAGCCAGCTGGCTCGGCGTCAGCCCGTCGAACAGGGCGACCTGGCGCAGCGGATCGACCAGAAGTTCTTGATTGGCCACGAGACTCTCCTCTTCAACTCGACCGACGGACATGGCGCCCGGAGGACAGCATGTGCTCCTCTCCTAGGTCGGCCGATTCGCGCTCTGGGGTCGAGGCCCTGTCTGTGGACAACGAGAAGTTTGATCGCGCCGTGGGGCGCAGGGCATCAGGGAACGAGCTTGTAACCGCCGCTTTCGGTGATCAGGAGCTCGGCGCTGGACGGGTCTTTCTCGATTTTTTGACGCAGCCGGTAGATGTGCGTCTCGAGCGTGTGGGTGGTCACGCCGGCGTTGTAGCCCCACACCTCGTGCAGCAGGACATCGCGCGTTATGACCTTCTGCGAGGCCCGATACAGATACTTAAGGATCGACGTCTCCTTCTCGGTGAGGCGGATCTTGCTGCCTTTATCGTCGACGAGAAGTTTGGCGGCGGGCTTGAACGTGAACCGGCCGATGGTGAAAACGGCGTCCTCGCTCTGCTCGTGCTGGCGAAGCTGGGCGCGGATGCGGGCCAGCAGCACGGCGAACTTGAACGGCTTGGTGACGTAGTCGTTGGCGCCCGAGTCGAGACCGAGGATGACGTCCGCGTCGGACGTTTGCCCGGTCAACAGGATGATCGGCGCCTTGATGCCGGCGCGGCGCAGCAGCTTGCACGCCTCGCGACCGTCCATATCGGGAAGTCCGACGTCGAGGATCAGGAGCTGGAACCCGCCGGCCTTCGCCGCCTCGATGCCCTTGGTCGCCGTCGCCGCTTGCTCGACTTCGAATTCGTCGTGCAGAGCGAGCTGCTCGCGCAACTGCTCCCGCAAGTCGTCATCGTCGTCGACGAGAAGGATTTTGACGGCATTGGTCATGGGTTGGAGGCTCCCAAGCGTGGAGTGTCAGCGTAGCATCCCCGATGCACTTGCCATAGGGTTCCGTGGCAGTCGTTCGCGTGCTTTATCTCGGTTCTCGCGCCCGGATCGCGGCGCGGGATCCCGTTCGCCGATCCGAGGTGGCCATGCCCGACATCCATGTGCGGGGTCTCAGAGCGTCGTCCTCGCGCGGGATCATCAGCGTCGGCCAGACATCGCTGGCGGCGGCGCTCGGTCGGTCCGGCCGCCGCGCGGTAAAGCGTGAGGGTGATGGCGCGACGCCGATCGGCCGTTGGGTCGTGCGCCGCATACTCTATCGGGCCGATCGCATTGCGCGGCCACGCACGGGTTTGCCGCTGCAGGCGATCCGGCCAGCGGACGGTTGGTGCGATGCGCCGGCGGATCCGCGCTATAACCGGCCGGTACGACATCCCTACCGGGCCAGTGCCGAGCGGCTTTGGCGTGACGACGGGCTTTACGACGTCATCGCGGTGTTGTCGCACAACGAGAGACCGCGGGTTCGCGGTGGCGGCAGTGCCATTTTCCTGCATGTCGCGCGCCCGGGCCTGCTGCCGACAGAGGGTTGCATCGCGGTGCCGCGGGCCGACCTGCTTCGGCTTCTGGGCTGCCTTCGCAGGGGCTCGGCGGTGATCGTCCATACCTGAAAAAAAGCCCTCGAGCCGTGAGGCCGAGGGCTGAGTTCGAGCACGTCCAGGGGAGAACCTTGTGCTCGATAACCAGGGGAAGACCGTAGTCCAGGGGGAGCGGCGCCGAGGCGCCGCTCCGGTTCGAGATCAGTAATTGTAGGCGCGCTCGCCGTGCTCCGTGACGTCCAGACCCTCGCGCTCCTTCTCCTCGGCGGGACGGAGCCCGAAGATGAGGTCGACGATCTTGAACAGCACCAGCGAGATGACACCCGACCAAACCAGTGTGAGGCCGGCCGCCTTGGCCTGGATGATGATCTGGGCCGCCATGTCGTACGGCGCGATGACCAGTTCACCCGGCTTGGTGACGTAGTCGGCGATGCCCGTACCGCCGAACGACGGGTTGGCCACGATGGCCGTGCCGATCGCGCCGACGATGCCGCCGATGCAGTGGACGCCGAAGACATCGAGGCTGTCGTCGTAGCCGAAGGAGTTCTTGATCGAGGTGCAGAACACGAAGCAGACCACGCCGGCCACGAGGCCCAGCATGATCGAGCCCATCGGACCGGCGAAGCCAGAGGCCGGCGTCACCGCCACCAGACCTGCGACGAGGCCAGAGGCGAGACCCAGAACCGAGGGCTTACCCTTGGCCATCCACTCGGCGAGCATCCATGCGAGGCCGGCTGCAGCCGTCGCGACGAACGTGTTCATCATGGCGATGAGCGCGGTGCCGTTGGCCTCGAGGTTCGAGCCGCAGTTGAAGCCGAACCAGCCGACCCACAGCAGCGAGGCGCCGATCATCGTCATGGTGAGCGAGTGCGGAGGCATCGCTTCCTTGGCGTAACCGACGCGACGGCCGATCACGAGGGCGCCGACAAGTCCGGCGATGCCCGCGTTGATGTGCACGACGGTACCGCCGGCGAAGTCGATGGCGCCCCACTGGAACACCTTGCCTGCGTCGGCCTGGACCGCGGCGAGCGCTTCCTCGGCCTTGGCCTTGGCGTCACCCGTTGCAGACGCGACAGCCTTGGCGGCATCGGCGAGAGCGTCCGGACCGGCCCAGTACCAGACCATGTGGGCGATCGGGAAGTACACGAACGTGACCCACAGCGCGGCAAAGACCAGCAGCGCCGAGAACTTCACGCGCTCCGCAAATGCGCCGACGATCAGCGCCGGCGTGATGCAGGCGAAGGTCATCTGGAAGGCGATGAAGCTGTATTCGTAAACGACAACGCCGTTGGAGAACGTCGCGACGGTCGATTCGGCCGTGACGCCGGCCAGGAACAGCTTCGAGAAGCCGCCGACCCAATCGTTCAGTGCGCCGCCGCCGGTGAACGACATGCTGTAGCCGTAGACGACCCAGATGATCGCGACCAAGCAGGTGATGGCCATCACCTGCATGAGCACCGACAGCATGTTCTTCGAGCGAACCATGCCGCCGTAGAAGAGTGCGAGGCCGGGCACCGTCATGAGCAGAACGAGAACCGTCGAGACGAACATGAAGGTGGTGTCGCCCTTGTTCGGTACCGGCGGGGCGGCGAATGCCGGATCCACTGCCAGTGCAAGAGCCGGGAGAAGTGCCAGGAGAGGCACCGCCGCCCTGAGTGACCGTAGAAGCATTGACTGTAACTCCCTCGTTGTCAGATTTGCCCGTTGGTTGATCGTCCGGCCCTTACAGGGCCGTCTCGTCGGTCTCGCCGGTGCGGATGCGCACGGTATGCTCGATGGGGGACACGAAGATCTTGCCGTCGCCGATCTGGCCCGTCTTTGCGGCCCGGCTGATTGCTTCGATGGCCTTCTGAACCTCGCCCGATGCGACCGCGACTTCGATCTTGATCTTGGGGAGGAAGCTCACGGCGTACTCGGCGCCGCGGTAGATTTCCGTGTGACCTTTCTGGCGGCCATAACCCTTGACCTCGGTCACCGTCATCCCTTGCAGGCCGAGATCGGTCAGCGCAGAGCGGACCTCCTCGAGCTTGAATGGCTTGATGATCGCCGTAATCAGCTTCATGTCAGCACCCCTTCTTGCGACTACGTCCAGCACCGCATCGATGCCGGACTGGCGCGTGGCCTGGGGATCAGGAGTCAAGTCCTGTGCCAAACCGGGGGTCTAGTCTTAAGGTCCTGAAAGGAAATACGTTTTTTTGGGCAGACGGCCGGAAGCCAATTTTTCATCAGCGTCGGTCGCCTAAATTTTAGGCAACCTGCCCAAAAGGCCGGTTCAGGTCACGACATAGGCTGTAGAGCGCGGGCGGGTCAGACCTTCCTGTGTCACCGAGGCGACGAGGCGGCCGTCTCGCGTGAAGACGCTGCCGCGGCAGAACCCGCGGGCGCCGTGTGCCGAGGGGCTATCCTGCACGTAGAGGAGCCATTCGTCGGCGCGAAACGGCCGGTGGAACCACAATGCGTGGTCGAGGCTGGCCAGCTGGATATCGACGTCGAACAGCAGTTTGCCGTGAGCGATGAGGGCCGTGTCGAGCAGCGTGAAGTCCGAGGCATAGGCCAGCACGCACTGGTGCACCGCATCGGAGTCCGGCAGGCGGCCGTTGGCACGCATCCAGATGCTCTGCACCGGCGGTCGCGGCTCGCGCGAGAGGTAGCGGGCCAGATCCACCGGTCGCATCTCGATCGGCCGCTCACGCTCCCAGTGCGATTTCATGTTGGGGGGCAGGTTGGCCACCAGTCGGGAGATGAACTCGGCCTCGGTCGGCAACGACTCGGGCGGCGGGACATCGGGCATGGTGCTCTGGTGTTGGTAGCCCGGCTCCGGCTTGTGGAACGACACGCTCATGACGAAGATCGGCCGGCCGTGCTGGATGGCCTTGACGCGCCGGGTGGTGAAGCTGCCGCCATCGCGGATGCGCTCCACGTCATAGATGATCGGGGCCTGGGGATCACCGCCGAGCAGGAAATAGCCATGCAGCGAGTGAGCTGTGCGGTCGTCGGGCACCGTGCGGACGGCGGCCATCAGCGCCTGGCCCAGCACCTGGCCGCCGTAGACCCGTTGCCAGCCCTCGCGGATGCTCTGTCCGCGAAACAGGTTGTCTTCGAGCGGCTCCAGGTCGAGCAGCGCGAGAAGACCCGGCAGTGCGTCGGTCGCGGCGCCGGCGGGATGTGACGACATGCCTGCTCCAGATTGACGGTTTCGGTCGCACGGCCGGAGTCGGACCGGCATACTGTTGGCCTGCACGGAACGGGTGCCGGTACCCGTTGTCAAGCTGGCACCTCGTGTGGTGATTCCGAAGTCCGCCATCATATCCGGCGGGCCATTGTCGAACTTCGCCATCGGGACACTAAAGACGGCACAGAAACGAGCGGACGACCATGAGCGAGCCCGAAGCCCTACGTTTCGACATCATCGTGTCCGGCGGAAGTTTCATCGGACAGGCCGCGGCGCTGGCACTGGTGCGTTCGCTCGGTCCGGGCCTTCGTGTGGCGCTGATCGACGAGGCCAAGGCCGAGGCGGCCGACGATGTGCGGGCGTCGGCGATCACGGCGGGCTCGAAGCGTCTGCTCGATGCCATCGGCGCCTGGGCCGACATCGCGGCGCACGCCCAGCCGGTGTTGCGGATCGCGCTCACCGATTCCCGTCTCGATGCCGGTGTGCGGCCGATCCTGACCACCTACGACAACCTGCTCGACGGTGACGAGCCGGCCTCGTTCATCGTGCCGAACCGGGCCTTGGACGACGCACTGGCCAGCGCCGTGGCAGCCACGCCGGATATCACGATCCATCGGGGGCGCGCCGTCGATCTCAAGGCCGACGGGGTCGCCGATGCCGTGGTTACCCTGGAGACGGGTGAGCGGCTGGCGGCGCCGCTGGTCGTGGCGGCCGATGGCCGGCGTTCGCGATTGCGCGAGGCTGCGGGCATCGGCGTCGTGACATGGGGCAAAGGGCAGACCGGCATCGTCACGCGTGTGCGTATCGAGTTGCCCCACGATGCGACCGCGACGCAGCACTTCCTGCCGAGTGGGCCGTTCGCGATCCTGCCCCTGCCCGGCGATCGTGCCTGCATCACCTGGTCGGAGCGCGCGGACACCGCCCGCGAGATCCTGGCCATGGACGATGCCGCCTTCCTGGCCGAGATCGACCGGCGCGCCGGCGGGCGGTTCGGCGTGCTGACGCTCGACGGACCGCGCCAATCCTGGCCGCTGTCGACGCAGCTCGCGCGGGCCTATGTGGCGCGCCGGCTGGCGCTGGTCGGGGACGCGGTGCACGGCGTGCATCCCATCGCCGGTCAGGGGATCAATCTCGGGTTACGGGATGTCGCCGCACTGGTCGAGGTGCTCGTCGATGCCGCGCGGGTCGGGCTCGATCTCGGAGATGCCACCACGCTGGCGCGCTACGAGCGCTGGCGCCGCTTCGATTCGTGGATGTCGGCGGCGACCTTCGAAGGGCTCAACCGGCTGTTCTCGAACGACATCACCCTGCTGCGCTCGATCCGCGAGGCCGGACTCGGGTTGGTGGACAGGATGCCCGGACTGAAGCGCTTGCTGGTGCGCGAGGCGGCCGGCCTCACCGGCCGTGTGCCGATGTTGCTCAAGGGCGAAGTGCCCTGCTGACCGCCGCGCGGGTTGCGACAGGCGTCAGAGAATGAACTTCCTCAGATCCGCATTCTTGGCGAGGGCGCCGACGCGGTCTCGGACGTAGGCGGCGTCGATGGCGACGGTCTGGCCGCTGCGGTCGGACGCATCGAATGACACCTCGTCGAGGATGCGCTCCATGACGGTCTGGAGGCGGCGGGCACCGATATTCTCGACCGTCGAGTTCACCTCGACGGCAATGTCGGCAATGGCGTCGATGGCGTCCTCGGAGAAGTCCAGCGTCAGGCCCTCGGTCTGCATCAGCCCGATGTACTGCTTGATGAGGCTGGCGTGCGGCTCGGTCAGGATGCGGCGGTAATCCTCGCGCGTCAGCGACTGCAACTCGACGCGGATGGGCAGGCGGCCCTGGAGCTCGGGCAGCAGGTCGGACGGCTTGGAGACGTGGAACGCGCCGGAGGCAATAAAGAGAATATGGTCGGTCTTGACCGGGCCGTGCTTGGTGGTGACCGTGGTGCCCTCGATCAGCGGCAACAGATCACGCTGGACGCCCTCGCGCGAGACATCGCCGACCATGCGGCCGGTCTCGGAGCGGGAACAGATCTTGTCGATCTCGTCGAGGAATACGATCCCGTCGTTCTCGACGGATCGGATCGCCTCCTGAATGATCTGCTCGGCGTCGATCAGCTTGTCGCTCTCCTCCGCGATCAGAACGTCGTGGCTGTCGCGGACGTGGAAGCGCCGCGCCTTTGTGCGGCCGCCGAGCGCCTTGCCCAGCATGTCGCCGAGATTGATCATGCCGAACTGGCCGCCGGGCATGCCGGGGATATCCATGGTCGGCAGCGTCGGCGTATCGGAGACGCGGATCTCGATCTCCTTGTCGTTCAACTCGTTGTTGCGCAGCCGCTTGCGGAAGGATTCGCGCGTGGCGGGCGACGCGCCTTCGCCGACGAGGGCATCGAGCACGCGCTCTTCTGCTGCTTTCTCGGCGCGCGCGCGCACCTCGCGCCGCTTGCTCTCGCGCACCATGGCGATGCCGACCTCGACGAGATCGCGGACGATGCTTTCGACGTCGCGGCCGACGTAGCCGACCTCGGTGAACTTGGTCGCCTCCACCTTCAGGAACGGCGCGCCGGCGAGGCGCGCCAGCCGTCGCGAGATCTCGGTCTTGCCGCATCCGGTCGGCCCGATCATCAGGATGTTCTTCGGCAGAACCTCCTCCTTGAGCTCGGGGCCGAGCTGTTGGCGGCGCCAGCGGTTGCGGAGCGCGATGGCGACGGCGCGCTTGGCGTCCTTCTGGCCGACGATGAACCGGTCGAGTTCGGAGACGATTTCGCGCGGCGAGAACGTGGTCATGGCACCCTCAAGTGGGACGAGACGGACAGGCAAGTTGCAGGCCGTGCGGCCACCGCACTCAGCGGCTGGACGGCAGGGTTTCCACGACGAGCTGATCGTTGGTGTAAACGCAGAGGTCGGCGGCGATCTTCATGGCCTTGCGGGCGATCGTATCGGCATCGAGCGGCTGGTCCAACAAGGCCAGTGCGGCGGACAGCGCGAACATGCCGCCGGAGCCGATGCCCATCACGTCGTGCTCCGGCTCCAGCACGTCGCCGTTGCCGGTGAGGACCAGGGTCACGTCCTTGTCCGCGACGATCATCATCGCCTCGAGGCGGCGCAGGTAACGGTCGGTGCGCCAATCCTTGGCGAGTTCGACGCAGGCGCGGGTCAACTGGCCCGGGTACTGCTCGAGCTTCGTCTCGAGGCGCTGGAACAGGGTGAAGGCATCGGCGGTGGCGCCGGCAAATCCGCCGATCACTTCGCCCTGGCCGATCGCGCGGACCTTGCGGGCGTTCGATTTCATCACCGTCTGGCCGAAGCTCACCTGGCCGTCGCCGGCGATCACCACCTTGCCGCCTTTGCGGACGGTCAGGATGGTGGTGCCGTGCCAACTGGTCGCGCGGGTCGTATCCTCGGGCATGCGCTCTCCTGTGTTCATCCCTATGTCGCGATGCCGGGCGGCCGAGGCAAGGGGCTGCGGCCCGCGTCAACGATAGGTGGGCCCACCCCTATCAGAAGGGCGGCGGAGCTGGTAGACGCGTGACCGAGACCGCGCAACCCGAGCGGAGGCACCTTTGACCCGTCAGGCCACCATCGAACGGCAGACCAAGGAGACGAGCACCCGCGCGCACGTCGACCTCGACGGCACGGGCAAGGCGGAGATCGCGACCGGCATCGGGTTTCTCGATCACATGCTGGAGCAACTGGCCCGGCACTCGCTGATCGACATCACGCTCGAGGCGAAGGGCGATCTGCACATCGACTTTCACCACACGGCCGAGGACAGCGGCATCGTGCTCGGCCAGGCACTGGCGAAGGCGCTCGGCGACAAGACCGGGATCACCCGGTATGCGGACGTGCATCTGGCGATGGACGAGACGCTGACGCGGGTCGCCATCGACGTGTCCGGCCGGCCCTACCTCGTTTGGCACGTGACGTTCACGCGGCCGAAGATCGGCGAGATGGACACGGAGCTGTTCCGCGAATGGTTCCAGGCGTTCGCGCAGAATGCCGGTATTACGCTGCACGTTGCCTGCCTGTACGGCGAGAACAATCATCACATCGCCGAGACCTGCTATAAAGGGCTGGCCCGGGCGCTCAAGGACGCCGTGGCGATCGACCCCCGGCAGGCGGGGCGGGTGCCGTCGACCAAGGGCACTTTGGCAGGCTGATCGAAGCGAGGCGACGGCGTGATCGTCTTTACCGTGCATGAGCGGGCCCACCCCGCCGCCGACCGGATCGAGCGGGCGGAAGATCTGCGGTTTATCCGCGACGGCTTTTCGTGGGCGGCCAGCATTCTGGGGCCGTTCTGGATGCTGGCCCACGGCCTTTGGCTGATCGCGCTCGTCTACATCGTGCTGACGATCGGCTCGGCGGCCGCGCTCGACGCCCTCGGGGTCGTTCCGGTCTGGAGCGCGCTGGTCTCGGTCGCGCTCAATGTGCTGGTCGGGTTCGAGGCCACGTCGCTGCGGCGCTGGGCACTGGAACGGCGCGGTTGGCAGATGGTCGGCACTGTGTCGGGGCGGTCGCGGGCGGAGTGCGAGCGCCGATTCTTCGAGGCCTGGCTGCCCGGCGAGCCAGCGATCCGGCCGTCGATCGAAAGTGCGCGGGCGCTGCGGTCGGAGGGCCTTTCCGGGCAGCCGATGTCGCGCCTCGTCGATATCTCACGAATCTGAGACCCATGCAGAACGTCGCCATCATCGATTACGGCTCCGGGAATCTCCATTCGGCGGCGAAGGCGTTCGAGCGCGCCGCCGTCGAGGCCGAGGTTCCGGCACGCATTCATGTGACCAACGACGTGGCCGTGGTGCGCGCCGCCGACCGCATCGTGCTGCCAGGCGTGGGAGCCTATGCCGACTGCCGGCGCGGCCTCGATGCGGTGCCGGGCATGGTGGACACACTGCGCGCGGCCGTCGAGCGTGACGGCCGGCCCTTTCTCGGCATCTGCGTGGGCATGCAACTCATGGCGACGCGCGGCCTCGAGTTCGGCGAGACGCCGGGGCTCGGCTGGATCGCCGGCGACGTGACGGCGATCGTGCCGTCGGATGCCGCCCTCAAGATCCCGCACATGGGTTGGAACACGCTGACCGTGCACACACCCCATGCTCTACTCGACGGGATCAAGACCGGGCCCGACGGGCTGCACGCTTACTTCGTCCACTCGTTCCATCTGGCCGCGACCACGGCCAGCGATGTGGTCGCGGAGACGGATTATGGTGGCCCCGTGACCGCGATCGTCGGACGGGGCAACGTGGCTGGCACCCAGTTCCATCCCGAGAAGAGCCAGACGCTGGGCCTCCGGCTCATCGGCAATTTCCTGAAGTGGCGGCCCTGATCGCCAAGGCCGCTCCGCCGGCTCGCGCTCAGCTGGCGAGCGGAAGCTCGGCCTGGGCGGGCGGTGCCTCGCGGACGGGAAAGGCGATGACGTTGGTTTCCTGCTCGACATCGAAGCCCGGCCGGCGTTGACGGAACCAGCGCAGCGACGTCTGCGCCAGCAGCGCCGGGGCCTCGACCGCCTGCACCAGAAGGCCGTCGTCGGTGTCGAGGAGATCGGCCAGGCGCTGCTCGATCTCGGACTCGTTCATATCCGTCTTCACGTACCATGTGGCGTCGAGCGGCCGGGCCCAGGCGCTGCCAATGGCCATCACGGCGCTCGCCACGGCGTGCTTGTTGCGGTTCGGCTTGGCCAGATCGTAAGCGATGAGGAACGTGCGCATGGGGGGCTCTCGCGGCTGGGTGGGTGCGGGGAGAAATACGCAACACAGGGACGCTGAACGCGGACGCTTCACTCCTTCAAGGCGTTCCGGGGGTTGGGAACGTAGGAAGAACATGACACGAAACAATCGATGAGTCCAGCCTAGGTTCGGTTTTTGTTCCCATGAGGGAGGAAATCGGGCGGCGCGGTGGCGGCTCCTCGAAGAGAGGGAGCTGGTCGGCGGGCGGCGCCTTGGGGACGCGGCGGTGGGGGCCGTAGTCGATGCGGTCGACGAGGGTCGGATAGCGCTGCCGGAACGCTTCGACGGCCATCGGGTGGCTGCCGGCGAACTTCGTCTGCTCCCAGATCTCGTAGAGGCGGCGCGGGTCGCAATCATACCGTTGGCAGAGCACCCGGCGGGGTACGCGCAGCCAGCGGGCGATCCAGATGTCGACGGCATCCTCCATCGACAGCGGCTTCGGCGGACGGGCAGCGTGCGGCGCGATGGGCAGCTCGGTGGTGATGGCGATCATGGACCGTGGACAACGCTTGACTTGGCTCGGACGAGCCGCCAGTCATCCGGGAACAAAATAGCAATTCCGAGGCGCCGCGCGCGGCCTCGTCAGCGGGTGCCGATGTGATCCTGTTTCCTGCCATCGATCTCAAGGACGGCCATTGCGTGCGTCTGAAACTCGGCGACATGGCCGAGGCGACGGTGTTCAACACCGATCCGGCCGCGCAGGCCCGGTCGTTCCAGGCGCAAGGCTTCGAGTGGGTCCATGTCGTCGATCTCAACGGGGCGTTCGCCGGCAAGCCGGTCAACGGGGCCGCGGTGGATGCGATCCTGGCGGCCGTCTCGGTTCCCGTGCAGCTCGGCGGCGGCATCCGCGATCACGCCACGATCGACCTGTGGCTCGAGAAGGGCATCCGCCGCGTCATCCTGGGGACGATCGCGGTCCGCGATCCAGGTCTCGTCAAGGATGCCTGCCGGCGCCACCCGGGCCGGATCGTCGTCGGCATCGATGCGCGCGACGGCAAGGTGGCCGTCGAGGGCTGGGCCGAGACCAGCCAGATGACGGCCGTCGAGCTGGCGCGGCGCTTCGAGGACGCGGGCGTCGCGGCCATCGTGTTCACCGACATCGGCCGCGACGGCATGCTGAAGGGGCTGAATCTCGAAGCCACTGCGGCGCTGGCGCGGGCGACCAGGATCCCGGTCATCGCCTCGGGCGGGCTCGCCTCACTGGCCGATGTCGAGGCGTTGCTGCGCCCCGAGCACGCCATGCTGGAAGGCGCGATCACTGGCCGCGCGCTCTACGACGGGCGGTTGGATGCGCAGGCGGCGCTGGCGCTCATCGGCCGGTCGACGCGCCCGGCTTGACGATCACCGGCAGGACCGTGCGCACGAGACAGACGACCATCGCGATATTGCACCAGACCTTGGCACTGGCCGTTTTCGCGCGGGCCAGGCAGTCGTCGAGATCGTGCACACAGCGAAACGCCGCGTCGGGAGCGTCGCCTTGCGCGGCCGGGCCGTTGCGCCGTGCGTTGGCGGCGAGGCGCCGGGTGGCGTTCGAGAGCCGCGTTTCGACGCGCGTTCGCACCGACGGGGCAAGGCCCTCGATCAGCGTGGGGTCGATCGGGCGGCCTTCGCTGCGTCGGGCCAGCTCGGCCAACTGGCGGGCCACGATTTCGAGATCGCGCGACGCCACGGCCAGCCGTGATCCGTCGGCCTTGGCAGCGCCGATGCGTGCGATACGATCGCGCAGAACGGCGACGTGCTCGGGTTCGAGCGCATGGCGCCCGATGGCCTCTGCCACGGCGTCGAGCTTGCGGTCCAACTTTGCCATCGGGGCCTCGGGCGAATCACCGATCTTTGACCAGATCATACCACTACGGAGCGTTGGCCGATGTTGAAGATCCGCATCATCCCCTGCCTCGACGTCAAGGACGGGCGCGTCGTCAAGGGCATCAACTTCGTCGATCTGGTCGACGCCGGCGATCCGGTGGAGGCGGCGGCGGCCTATGACGCGGCGGGAGCGGACGAACTTTGCTTCCTCGACATCACGGCGAGCCACGAGGATCGCGGCATCCTGCTCGACATCGTCCAGCGCACGGCGGAACGGTGTTTCATGCCGCTGACGGTCGGCGGCGGGGTGCGCACGGTCGAGGATATCCGCACCCTGTTGAAGGCGGGCGCCGACAAGGCGTCGATCAATACCGCCGCGGTGACGCGCCGCGATTTCGTGCGCGAGGCGTCGGAGAAGTTCGGGGCACAGTGCATCGTCGTCGCCATCGACGCCAAACGGGTGTCGGCCGAGGGAGCGCCGGCGCGCTGGGAGATCTTCACTCACGGCGGGCGCAAGCCGACGGGGCTCGATGCTGTCGACTATGCGCGCGAGGTCGTGGACCTCGGGGCGGGCGAGATCCTGCTGACGTCGATGGATCGCGACGGCACCAAGGCCGGATTCGATCTCGCTTTGACGCGCGCGGTGGCGGATGCCGTCAGCGTGCCGGTGATCGCCTCGGGCGGGGTCGGCACGCTCGATCATCTGGTCGCCGGGGTCACCGAGGGGCACGCCAACGCCGTCCTGGCCGCCTCGATCTTCCACTTCGGCACCTACACGATCGGTGAGGCCAAGGCGCACATGGCCAAGGCCGGGCTCGCCATGCGGCTGGCGGCCTAGACCGCCTTTCGCCCAGGGGTGGCGTCGGGCGCGTTAGGCTTTGTTCGTCTTGCGTGGTGTGCTGGGCTTGCGGCGCGACTTGGGTTTGGTCGGCGGGGTGGCGGCGACCATGGGTGACGTCGCTTCCGCCGATGGTTCCGACGGGGCCACCTCGGGTGGCGCGGTGTCGCTCAGTCCCGCGAGGATGGCGCGGGCGCGCCCTTCGATCGCGGCGACGAAGGTTGGCATCAGCACGTGCGTGCCGGCCGGCATGGCGGCCACCTCGCCAGCGGCCGCAGTCGCCTCCCGGAGCATGGCGCGAGCCAGGGTTTCCACGCGGGCAACGAGACGTGTCGGATTGAGCCCACAATCGGTGGCCAGCGCCTGCCAATGGCGCCGCTTCAGATGCTCGCCGCGGTTCTTGCCCGCGATCTTCTGGGCGAGATTGCGGGTGACGTTCTCCCACGCCGCCGCGCACATGACGTCGTAGATCGGCGCCAGTTCGAAGCCCTTGCCCGAAATCATCAGTGAGTAGTTCTTGGCGTGTGCGTCGGTGTTGCAGGCGAGAACATTGAAGATCACGTAGTCGAGCAGATTGATGACGTCGGGCGCGCGCATGGCGTTGCGGGTCAGCGCGAACATGTCGGCGATCGACGGGCCGCGGATGCCGGTCTGGTTGGACTCGTATTTCGCCGAGGGGGGCTTGCCCAGCGCCTGACAGAAATCTTCCTGATGCAGACGGCGCCAACGGCCGGCCTGTTCGACACGGTCGTAGCGGGTGACCAGCAGGTAGCTGCGGCTGCCGGCGCGGCCGGTGGTGACGGGCGGGGCCTTGAGGCCGCAGCGACGTGCGAGCACGAGGCACAGCGCTTCGTTCTGTGTGCCGCCGAACAGGCGGTCGCTGTCCGGTTTGAGGATGTAGGTCGATGGCGCCCCGTCGACGGGGATGCAGATGCGGCCGTCGGTATCGATGGCGACGCCGATCTTGCTCTGCACGCCGGCGAGCGACATCGAGACACCGTCCTCGCCGGCGAGGAACGGCTTCAGGGGGAGCTCGCCGATGATGCGTTCGAGCGCCGCTTCATCGGGCACTGGGCGCCAGCCGCCCGGGCTCGCGGAGCCCGGCTTGCCGATGGAGAGAGCGCCCGCCGTGTCACGGCCGATCTCGGCGAGGATGGCGACGACATCTTCGGGCGCGGCGCCGAGTTTCAGGCCGACGGCGCGCAGCTGGGCGCCTTCGGGCAGCAGGTTGGAGGCCCAGTTGAGGAAGGTCGCTGGCGGCACGCGGCGCGGCGACAGCGGCATGAGGATGGACAGCGGGAAGGCGCCGCGGGTGGCGAGCCAGCCGGGGTCGTAGACGAAGGACGGCCCGTCCGCATGCACCTCGATGGTGCCGACGCGGCGGGTCTCGTAGAAAACGGGCAGCTCGGTGGTGGTCATTGTTCAGGTCCGGCGCTCGCGCCGGCGTCCGTTCGGCCGCTTGCAGGGCCGGGGCCCGGCCGGGGTGGATGGCTCGGACTCATGGCGGTGGCAGGCCGTCGTCGTCGGGGAGGTCGGGCAACAGGGCGTTGTCGGCGTTGGTCTCGGTCATGAGATCGAAGGGGCGCAGCCCGACGGCCTCGGCGACCAGCAGCGCCTTGCCGAGCTGGCAGCTGGCCTTGCCGGCCTCGAGGTCGACGATGAAGCGCCGGCCGACACCGGTCGCCAGCGCCACGTCGTCCTGGCGCAGGCCCAGCGCCTCGCGCCGCTCGCGCACCAGCCGGCCGAATCGCGCGGCCGCCTCCCGGCCCTTGGAGCGGTCTTCGGTGGGGTCGGTCTTGGCGAGCATGGCGGCGGCCTCCCGGGGCTATGTTCCCGATCGGTAACATATTAGGTGAGAAGGGGCGATTCGGCAAGTGATGTGGTGTTATTATACTTGCCAAACCCCATCATCTTGTGTATGGTGAGGTTACGGTCAGGATGTTGTTACCGCTCGCGCACATTACCACACGATTCGCGCATCCGACGACCAAATGTTACCGATCGGTATCACGAATGTTTCAGCGCCATGTCTCTGCTTTCGCAAAAGCATCTCCAGAATGAAGAAGCGGCTTACGCTTGGGTTGAAGCCCGGATCTGGCCGAATGGCGCCGTGTGCGCCCACTGCGGCGAAGACAAGCGTGTGTCCAAGATGCAGGGAAAGGCAACCCGCATCGGCCTTTACAAGTGCTATGCTTGCCGCAAGCAGTTCAACGTCAAGATCGGTACCATCTTCGAGAAAAGCCACATCCAGATGCACCTGTGGCTTCAGGCGTTCTACTTACTTGCCGGATCGAAGAAGGGGATCAGCTCGAACCAGTTGAGCCGGACCCTCGGCGTCACCCTCAAGTCGGCTTGGTTCATGTCGCACCGCATCCGTGAAGCGATGCGGTCGGGATCGCTGGCACCCATGGGCGGATCTGGTGATAGCGGCGTGGTCGAAGTGGATGAGACCTACATCGGCACCAAGGACGGAACCCAAAAGGCGAAGGGCGGATACGGTCACAAGCGGGCCGTTGTGACCCTCGTCAATCGGCATGGCCAAGCCCGCAGCTTCCACGTCGACAAGGCAAACACCGCAACCGTCATGCCGATCATCCGGGAGAACATCAGCAGCGAGGCGGTCGTTATCACCGACGAAAGCCGCATTTATGACCCGGTGCAGAACCACGCTGCACACCATGCTCGGATCAACCACTTCCGCGACGAGTACGTGTCGGAAGCCCGCAGTGAGTGGATAACCGGCGACATTCACACCAACACCGTCGAAGGCTACTTCTCACTGTTCAAGCGTGGCATGCGCGGCGTCTACCAGCACTGTGCAGAGAAGCATCTACATCGGTATCTGGCCGAGTTCGATTTCCGGTATAACAATCGCGTCAAGCTTGGCGTTGATGACCAAGAACGTGCAGCCCGTGCGGTCGAAGGTGCCGTTGGTAAGCGGCTGACCTATCGAACGACTAACCAGCAAGTGACGGATGCCTAAGAAGAAAACACCGGAAGAAAAACCAGAAGACCAGTTCAAGCGGTTTGTTGAGACGGCTGAGAAGATCGGCGTCAATAAGAAGGAGGCCGAAGAAACGTTTAAGAGACTGACTGTCAAGAAGCCTTCAAAGTCTCCATGAACCTCTTAACGGCAACTTTCATGCCGGTTTCCGCATAGCAACCGCCGTAAAGCAAATTTCCGTACTCGCCGACCGCCTTGTCCAATACTCTTGAAAACTGCCACTTACTTGACCCATCAGAATATTCCCTAGACTCCCATGTCTTGGCCGTTTCGGACGCTATAAGGTCTGCGCACTGCAGTGGTATAACTTGCCGGTAGCTCGCGAATGAGATGGCTCCAACAAAACCGCTAATATCCGTCAACGATCCCCAACGTTCGTAAGCTTCTATCATTCTGTTGGCATGGGAAACTTGTGTCGAGAAAACTGGCAGTACAGGATCTCCAATGTTTTCTTTCGCCGCCCACCTATACATCTGACGCATCACTTGTTCGTAACACAAGTCCAACGGTGTCGGGTACCGAATTAGAAATTCCGGCGTTGCAAACGCACGAAAATCTTCGTTCACGACGGCAGCCCAAATTGGCGTCAGTCGCACCTTTGACAGAGCATTGGCAAACATAAATTGCGCCTCCGGCATCACCGTAGATGGGACGCCCCGCCAGCTCCCTGACTTATTTTGCACTTCAACCCAGTGATACGCCTCAACCCCGTATGGACGAAAGAGGTCAAGAGTCTGATTCCATGCTTTTTCCGCAGAGGACCACGCTTCGATGTCCGCTACCCAGCCTCCGATAGCCGTTATGAGAGCCTCACCATGCGTACCGGCGTCGTCGAAGTACGCTTGCAGCATCGCCATTGGCTTTGACCTCCCTGCAGACGTATGCGGCAGCGAAGCAATACGCTGAATCGTCCACGCCCTTGTGTCTACCATCGGCGGCCTCCACTTAGCCAACCCACATGGGTTTGACAAGTACAACATCGCCAGTGATGTTCCCAAGCGGGAACATTGGGGTGGCGGCGGGGGCGTTTGGTGGTGAATGTTCCCGTTCGGTAACAAACCCGGGCTCTGGCCACCGAGTCCGCTGCAAAGATACCGATCGGTAACATGGCGACGGTGGCGCGGACGTGCGGGCCGCGCCGGCCTCCTCAGGGCTTCATCACCTTCTCGTCGAACCGGCAGAGGTCGGCGATCGGGCAGCGCCAGCATTCGGGCTTGCGCGCCTTGCAAAGATAGCGTCCGTGCAGAATCAGCCAGTGGTGGGCGTGCAGCGCGTAGTCGGCCGGGACCACCGCGAGCAGGCCCAGCTCCACCGCCAGCGGGTCCTTGCCGGGCGCCATGCCGATGCGGTTCGAGACGCGGAAAATATGGGTGTCGACGGCCATGGTCGGCTGTCCGAACGCCATGTTGAGGACGACGTTCGCGCTCTTGCGGCCGACGCCCGGAAGCTGCACCAGAGCGTCGCGGTCGGCCGGCACCTCGCCGCCGTGGCGCTCTACCAGCATCTGCGAGAGCGCGATGATGTTCTTGGCCTTGGTCGGATAGAGGCCGACGGTCTTGATGTAGCCTTCGAGACCGTCGCGGCCGAGCGCAACCATCCGGGCCGGCGTATCGGCGACCTGGAACAAGGCGCGCGTCGCCTTGTTGACGCCGGCGTCGGTCGCCTGGGCCGACAGCACCACGGCAACCAGCAGCGTGTAGGCGTTGACGTGCTCGAGCTCGCCCTTGGGCTCCGGCTCGATGGCATGGAAGCGACGGAAGATCTCGCGGATCTCCTCGCTCGTAAGCTTGGAGCGGGGCGCCCGCTTGGCGGGGCGCTTCGCCGGCTTCTTTTTGGGCTTTGCTGCTGTCGTCATTTCTTGTTCAATGCCCGATCCGATCACTGGGAATTTGCATGACGCAGGCCGCCGACGCGACCGAAAACGACCGCGAGGACAGAACTTTTCGAGCGGTCCTGATGCCGAATCGGAGCCTCAGCCGCGCCGGCTTCCTGGTGCTGATGACGTTTCTGTGCATCTCGTGCTTCGGCACCGGGCTGGTGTTCCTCGCGGTGGGGGCTTGGCCCGTCTTCGCCTTTCTCGGGCTCGACGTCCTGCTCGTCTACGTCGCGTTTCGGCTCAACTATCGCGCGGGCCGGCGCTACGAGACCGTCGAGGTGACGCCGGAGATGCTGACCGTGACGAAGGTCGACCCGGCCGGGCGCAGCCAACGCTACGAACTCAACCCGTTCTGGGTCCGCGTGCTGCTTCGCGAGTGGCCCGACGGGGGCAACGACCTCCGGCTGGCCAGCCAGGGCCGCGCGCTGGCGGTCGGCAGCTTCCTGTCGCACGACGAGCGTCGGGATCTTGCCGATGCGCTCAAGGGGGCCCTGGTGACGGCGCGCGGCGGGCCGAGGATCTGATCCGCGTCCGGTCCGTCGCGGTCAGGTGCGCGTCGGGGTCAAGAACGGCAGCATGCGCCCGAGGGTGCCGTCCTTGAGGACAAACTGATGCCCGATGGCCGCCAGCGCATGGGCGAAAGCCAAGAACATCAATGCGTTGGCTCCGAACTCGTGCACGCCTTCCAGCGTCTTGGCGAGCGGACGGTTGACGGCCAACGGCGACGGCAGCGTCACCAGGCCGAACACGTCGATGCCCCGGCCGCGCGCCCAGACGATGACCATGCCGACGAGCGGCACGGCCACCAGGCCGAGATAGAGTGCCAGATGCGCGAACTTCGCCGCCTTGTCGAGCAGGGGTGACGTCTCGATCCGAGGCGGGACACCGGCGAACGGGCGCCAGGCCAGGCGGATGGCGGTGACGGTCAGCACCAGAACACCGAGGGAGAAGTGGAGGTTCTGCAGCCCTGTCTTCACGTCGCCGCGCGGCAGGTCCTCGAAGATCAGGCCGAGAACGAACGCGGCCACCACGGCCGCGGCGACGATCCAGTGCAGCAGTTGGGTGATGGGGTCATGGCGCAGGGACGACATGGCAGACCTCGATTGTGCTCAGGATCATCGGACCTTGAAGGCTCCTTCAGATCCTCCTCGATAACGTCAAGAAACGGGTCGATCCGTCGGTCGCAAGGGGCTAACTGTCGCTCATCAGAAAGGGAGACGGCACCATGTTGCAAACAGTCGACATCGCACCCGTCGGTCCGCTGCCGATGGTCGAATCACGGGACTACGATCTGGTCCGCCGCGCGATTCAGTTCCTGTCGGAACGGGTCGAGGAGCAACCGGATCTGGACCGACTGGCGGACCACCTCGGGCTCAGCGCGGCGCACTGCCAGAAGCTGTTCAAGCGCTGGTGCGGGTTGTCGCCGAAGGAGTTCGTCCAGGCGTTGACCTGGGACTCCGCGCGCCACCTGCTCGACGGCTCGGCGAGCGTGCTCGACTGCGCGCTGGAGGTCGGCCTTTCGGGCGGCAGCCGCCTGCACGACCTGTTCGTCGACTACGAGGCGATGACCCCCGGCGACCTCAAGCGGCGTGGTGCGGGTCTCGACATCGCCTACGGCTTCCACGAGTCGCCGTTCGGGGTCGCGCTGCTGCTGACGACAGACCGGGGCGTAGCGGGGCTCGCGTTCGTCAACGAGGACGCCGGCCAGACCCGGGCGGAGACGCTGGCGGATATGACAAGGCGCTGGCCGCTCGCCCGCTATACCGAGGCGCCGGACCGGACGCTGCCGGTGCTGCGGCAGATCTTCGATCCGCGTGAGTGGCACGCCGACCGGCCAGTGCGGCTGGTGATGATCGGGACCGACTTCGAGGTGCGGGTGTGGGAGGCGCTGCTCAAGATTCCGATGGGGCGTGCGGTCAGCTACACCGACATCGCACGACATATCGGCAAGCCGTCGGCCTCACGGGCCGTCGGCAGCGCGGTGGGGCGCAATCCGATCTCGTTCGTCGTGCCCTGTCATCGCGTGTTGCGGGGCGATGGCAGTCTCGGCGGCTATCACTGGGGGCTGACGCGCAAGCGGGCGCTGATCGGCTGGGAGCGCGGGCATCTGGCGCAAGAGGCTGCGCGCGCCTGAAACCGTTCGGCCGCGGCGCCGTCTGACGGGGCTGCGGCCGGAGTTGGTTGCCGACGGAGTGATCGTTCAGAGCCAGGGGCGCTCGGTAGCGGCCTTGGTCTCGTAGGTTTCGATCGACTTCTGCTTCTGCATCGTGAGCCCGATGTTGTCGAGCCCGTTGAGCAGGCAATGCTTGCGATGGGGATCGATGTCGAACTTGACGACGCCGCCGTCCGGTCCGCGGATCTCCTGCGCCTCGAGGTCGACCGTGAGACGGGCGTTGGCGCCGCGGTCGGCGTCGTCCATCAGCTTCTCGAGATCCTCGGGCTTCACCTTGATCGGCAGAATGCCGTTCTGGAAGCAATTGTTATAGAAAATGTCGGCAAAGCCCGTCGAGATCACGCAGCGGATGCCGAAGTCGAGCAGGGCCCAGGGCGCATGCTCGCGGCTCGATCCGCAGCCGAAGTTCTCCCCGGCGACCAGCACCTGGGCGTTGCGGTAGGCCGGCTTGTTGAGCACGAAGTCCGGACGCTCCTCGCCCTTTTCGTCGTACCGCAGTTCGTAGAACAGCGACTTGCCGAGGCCGGAGCGGTTGATCGTCTTCAGGAATTGCTTGGGGATGATCATGTCGGTGTCGACGTTGATCATCGGCAGTGGGGCCGCGATGCCGGTCAAGGTCGTGAACTTGTCCATGTCGTCTCCTCGCGCGCATCGCGCGGCGCTTCTTGTGATTGCCGCATAAAGCTGCGGCCGGTATCGGCCGTCAAGTCACCGGACTTCGGTCTGCGTGTAGCAGCGGCGCATCGATTCGCAGCGCTCCTTGCCCGCGTAGTGCATCGAACTGCTCTTGGCCGGCGAGATGAAATTGCAGACCTCCTGCAGTCCCTCCGGGGTCAGCCAGCCCTCCCGCCGGCCGCGCTGGACAGCGAAGCAATCGGCGGTGTCCTCGTCGGGGCCGCGAAACTGATGGCCGCACTCGTGGGCGAAGATCCAGAGCTTGACGGGTGTCGAGACCTTGGCGAGCAAGCGGGTATTCAGGATGAGGAAGCCTGGATAGGCCGCGCCGTAGTCGTCCAGCTTGTCGTCGAGCACGGTTGGGCGGCGCCCGCACGTCACGCGACGGTTGTCGAGCTTGAGCTCGCCGGCGGCCACGAATTTGGCGTCGCCGCCGACGTGGGCAATGTATTCTTCGGGTGTCGGGGTGTCCTGGTCGGCGAACACCACGCCGGGCATCCAGCCGATCAGGGCGACCGCCATCACACCTGCGGCGACGCAGGCAACCTGGATCGGCGCGCGTCTCCGATGTTGTCCCATGGTCCCCTCACTGACCGGCTTCGATGTAGATTGCAACGGATCTGCCTCGCTGTTCAAGCGCCCGACGATTGCGCTTCTCAGTCGAAGTCGCCGACCGAGTCCTCCAAAGCCTGCATGTCGGCATCGGAAAGGCCGAAATGGTGGCCGATTTCGTGAATGAGCACGTGGGCGATCAAGTGGCCCAGCGACTCTTCGCCCTCGGCCCATTCGTCGATGATCGGTCGCCGATACAGGAAGACCAGGTCGGGGCCGCGTGGCAGGTCACCGATGCTCTTCTTGTCGAGGCTGACGCCCTGGTAGAGCCCCAGCAGATCGAACGGGCTTTGCAGGCCCAGGGCTTTCAGGGCCTCCTCGTCGGGGAAGTCCTCGATGCGGAACAGCACGTCGCCGCACATCCGGCGGAAAGCGTCCGGCACACGTTCCCAAGCCTCGGCGGCGAGGTTCTCGAACTCGGCCAGGGTCGGGGCAAACCGGTTGCCCCAGGCGGTGCTCGACGCGCTCATGTCCCGGTTCCCTCCTCGCGTGCTTGCGGTCTCGATTGAATCGGCTCGACGGTACGGAACAGATCTAATTCCTTGTTTCAGCGACTGATTCACGGTCCCGGTCGCAGCGTTCCGCTTTCACCACGACCGATCAGACCCGAGGCCGGCCGCTTCACCGTGTGACGGACGGCGTGATGAATTTCAGTCTACTCGGGTTCGAGCACGGCGATAACGGCCTGCACACCGACGACCGCGCGCAGGTTGCCTGCCAACCAATCCGCGGTCTGCCGTGTGAGGCCGGCGACCCGGAGATCGACGGTCATTTCGCTGCCGTCGCCGGACTCGGTCGATGCGTGGAGCCGGGTCGGTGTGCAACCCAGCCGCGCCACGGGTGCGACGAGGCGGGGCAGCAGGCTCGGCTCGGTCACGGCGGTGACGTGAAACAGCGCGCGACAAGGTTGCGTCTGTGGCGCAGCGACGGCCAGACGCAGGGCCGAAAGCCCTCTGTGACGGGAGGTCATGGGAGTCCACTCTGATTGGGAAATGTGATGGCGAACAGCGCAGGCCCGGCGGCCCTCAGGCAGCCGGGTCGCTAATTCGCATTCCAATCGCGTGGACGCTGATCATGACCGCAGTCTTTACCCGCTCGAAGGCCTTGCGGCAACCGACTTGGCCGAGTGATCTCAGCCGCCCGGCTTGGTGGCGATAAAGACGCCCTCGATCAGGGCGAAACCCAGCTTGCCGTCGGACTGTTGGGGGCGCAGGAAGGCCGCAAGCGCGGGCGCGGCTTCCGTCAGCATGCCGCGCAGCGTCGGCACATCGGCGGCCGGCACGGCCATGGTGCGGCACCACGTGTCGAAATCCATCGCCTTGTCCATGCGCTCTTCGGCCTTCAACGCGAACCCCTGCCGTATGATCAGGTCGCGCCATTCCCCGGCGGTCAGAGCCCGGCCGTGCGAGGGGTCCCGCAGCTTCTCGAAGGCATTGTAGGCGATGGCCGCCTCGGCCAGCGCGCCGTTCGAGAACCCCGGTGTCGTGATCGAGTCCGGGGAGATGTTGTCGACGAGGGCGAAGGTGCCACCCGGTTTCAGCACGCGCCAGACCTCCGCCACGAACGCGTGCACGTCGGGAAAGTGGTGCGGGGCGATGCGGCAGGTCACCAAGTCGAAAGCGCCGTCCGTGAAGGGGAGCGCCTCGGCGTCGCCCTCGGCCGTGTCGACGTTGGTGAAACCCTTCTCGGCGGCGAGCTTGCGGGCTTCTGCCAGCATTTCGGGCGTGATGTCGCTGGCAGTCACGTGGGCGATATGGGGGGCGAAGGCAAAGGCGGTGTGGCCGGCCGCAGTGGCCACGTCGAGCGCACGCCAATCGGGCTTGGGCTGAACCAACTCGACCAGGCGCGCGAGGCTGGCGCCCTTGGCATGGACGGCGGACGTCACATAGTTCTTGGCATTGGCGCCGAACTGGCTCTGGACGAGGGTCTTGGACACCGGCCGCACTCCGCGCTTGCTGCCTCGGGATCACGCAGGCGCGACGTGACGCCTGCGTGCAGATCTCGCGTCGGCCGGCCCTGCGAGCCGGTGGCCTCAGTGACCCCAGGTGCGGACGTCGACGAAGCGGCCGGCGATCGCGGCTGCGGCGGCCATGGCCGGGGACACCAGATGCGTGCGGCCGAGGCGGCCCTGGCGGCCCTCGAAATTGCGGTTCGAGGTCGAGGCGCAGCGCTCGCGCGGCTTCAGCTGATCGGGGTTCATGCCCAGGCACATCGAGCAGCCGGCCTCCCGCCAATCGAAGCCCGCCTCCTTGAGAATGACGTCGAGGCCTTCGGCCTCGGCCTGAGCCTTCACGAGGCCCGAACCCGGCACGATCATCGCATAGACGTTGGCGTGCACTTTTCGGCCCTTGGCAACCTGGGCAACGGCGCGGAGGTCCTCGATGCGGCCATTGGTGCAGGAGCCGATGAACACGCGATCGAGCGTGATGTCGGTCACCTTGGTGCCCGGTGTGAGGCCCATGTAATCCAGGGCACGCTTCATCGAGGCGCGCTTGCCCTCGTCGGCCGCGGTGTCGGGATCCGGCACCGTGCCGGCCACCGATACCACGTCCTCTGGGCTCGTGCCCCACGTGACGATCGGCGGCAACTTGGCTGCGTCGAGCTTGAGTTCGCGGTCGAAGACGGCGCCGTCGTCGGTGCGCAAGGTCTGCCAATAGGCTACCGCCTGATCCCAGGCGCTGCCCTTCGGCGATTTCGGACGCCCCCGGAGGTACTCGAAGGTCTTCTCGTCGGGTGCCACCAGGCCGGCCCGCGCACCACCTTCGATCGACATGTTGCAGACCGTCATGCGGCCTTCCATCGACAGGGCACGGATCGCCTCGCCGGCATACTCGATGACGTGACCGGTGCCGCCGGCCGTGCCGATCTCGCCGATGATCGCAAGAATGATGTCCTTGGAGGTCACACCGTCTGGCAAGGCGCCGTCGACGGTGATGCGCATGTTCTTGGCCTTCTTCTGGACCAGCGTCTGGGTGGCCAGAACGTGCTCGACCTCAGAGGTGCCGATGCCATGCGCGAGCGCGCCGAATGCGCCGTGCGTCGAGGTGTGGCTGTCGCCGCAGACGATCGTCGTACCGGGCAGCGTGAATCCCTGCTCCGGGCCGATGACATGGACGACGCCCTGACGCTTGTCGTGCTCGTCGTAGTACTCGATGCCGAAATCCTTGGCATTGCGGGCGAGCGTGTCGATCTGCTGACGGCTCTCGGGATCCTCGATCCGAAGCGACCGATCCGAAGTCGGAATGTTGTGATCGACAACGGCCAGCGTCTTGGACGGCGCGCGCACCTTGCGTCCGGCCATGCGCAGACCCTCGAAGGCCTGCGGGCTGGTCACCTCGTGGACGAGGTGACGGTCGATATAGAGCACGCACGTGCCATCCGGCTGGCGATCGACCACATGGTCGTCGAAGATCTTGTCATACATCGTGCGCGGCTTGCCGTCGGCCATGCTGCAGCTCCCGTTCGGCTCTCGATAATTGGCGGCGGACTATGGGGTCGCGCAGCGGACAACGTCAACCGCCGCGCTGGTCGAAGTGGCCGGCCCCTCGCGAAAAAGCCGAACCCATCGCGTGATGGGTCCGGTTCTCGAGTCGGACACCCCGGAGGATGCCGTGAAGGCGTGAAAGGGAGGGTACGACCTTCATCTGCTGTCCGTCACAGCCCGTGCATCTTGGGGTCGGTGACCGCGCAGCCACAAGCGCTCAACGCGCATGTTGGCCATGCAGGGAGGGTTGGACGGACTTGGCGCCCGATCAGTACTTCCACTGCCTTGCTTTGGTGACGAGGAAATCGCGCAGAACCTGGACCTTCTTCGAGGTCTTGAGCTCTTCGGGATAGACGAAGATGATCGGCGTGGTCGGCATCTCGATGTCGGACAGCACCGGGACGAGTTCGCTTTCCTCGTCGGTCAGGTAGTCGGGGATCATGCCGACGCCGACACCCGAGCGGATCGCGTACTTCATGGCGATCACGCTGTTGGCCCGGAAGGCTACCGTACGCGGGTCCTTGCCGTCGCGACCCGCCATCTCCAGCCAGCGGATGGCGGTGAGATGCGGGGCTGGCGTGCCGCCGTAGGACACGATGCGGTGCTTGTCGAGTTCTTCGACCGATTGCGGCGCGCCGTACCGCTTGATGTAGGACGGCGCGGCGTAGGCCTTGACCCGCATGGTGGCGAGCGGGCGGCGGATCAGATCGCTCTGCTCGGGCTCCCGGGTCCAGATCGCGACGTCGGCCTCGCGCATGGCGATATCGATCAGCTCGTCGCTCAGCACCAGTTCGACTCTGATATCCGGATACAGATCCATGAACTCGCGAATGCGAGGGGTCATCCAGATCGTGCCGAGGCCGATGGTGGTCGTGATGCGCAGGTCGCCGGTCGGCTTGCCGGTGGCGTCGGACAGCAGCGTCTCGGCGGTATGAAGCTTGTTCATAACCTCGGTCGCTGTCCGATGCAGCAGTTCGCCCTGCTCGGTGAGGACGAGGCCTCGGGCATGGCGGTGGAACAGCGCGACACCCAGATCACGCTCGAGCGCCGATACCTGCCGGCTCACGGCCGATTGGCTCATGCGCAGGCTTTCACCAGCGTGGGTGAAGCTGCCGGCTTCGGCGGCAGCGTGGAAAATCCGCAGTTTGTCCCAGTCCATCGTGGCACCAGCCCTCCCTCAGGCACGCCGCAACACGCACCTATGCGACCCCTGACGGAGGATCGTGGCTCCGGAGATGACCGGGCGTGGCTGCGACGGGTGGCGCGCCGAGTTGTTCGGCGCTGTTTTGTTATGCAGCCAGAGCATAGCGACGGATTGCCGGAAGGCAAGGGGATGCTGCCGGTTTCTCTGGTCATACGACAAGTCGACCAGATGCGCCCCGGCAGACCGGGGGTTGCGCCTCGGCTATTCGGCGGCCCGGACCTCGGCGCCATGCTCGGCGAGAAAGCGTTCGGCTTCGAGCGCGGCCATGCAACCCATGCCAGCGGCGGTGACGGCTTGCCGGTAGACTTCGTCCTTCACGTCGCCGGCCGCGAACACGCCGGGGATGGCGGTCGCCGTCGAATCCGGCCTGGAGACGAGGTAGCCCGAGGGGGTCGTTTCGAGCTGACCCTTGAACAGTTCGGTCGCTGGGGCGTGGCCGATGGCGATGAACACGCCGTCGGCCGGCCGCAGTGTCAGTTCGCCCGTGCGCACGTTCTTGAGCCGCACGCCGGTGACGGCTTTGGGATCGGTGGTGCCGACGATCTCGTCGATCGTGCTGTTCCAGACGACCTCGATCTTGGGGTTCGCGGCCACCCTGTGCTGGAGGATCTTCTCTCCGCGAAAACTGTCGCGGCGGTGAACCATGGTGACGCGGCTGGCGAAGCGGGTCAGGAAGATGGCCTCCTCCATGGCGGTGTTGCCGCCGCCCACCACCACGACCTCCTTGCCCTTGTAGAAGAAGCCGTCGCAGGTTGCGCAGGCGGATACGCCGAAGCCCTGGAAGGCGCGTTCGCTGTCGAGGCCGAGCCAGCGGGCCTGGGCGCCCGTGCAGATGATCAGTGCGTCACAGGTGTAGCTGTCGCCGCTGTCGCCTTCGAGCTGGAACGGGCGCCGCGTAAGGTCGACCTTGACGATCTGGTCGAGCACCATCTCGGTGCCCATGTGCTCGGCCTGGGCCTTCATCTCGTCCATCAGCCATGGGCCCTGGATGACCTTGGAGAAGCCCGGATAGTTCTCGACATCGGTTGTGATGGTGAGCTGCCCGCCTGGTTGAAGCCCTTGAATCATCAGTGGTTTCAGCATGGCGCGGGCGGCGTAGATGGCGGCGGTGTACCCCGCCGGGCCGGACCCGAGGATGATCACCTTGTCGTGCCGCTTCGCCATCGCTGTCTCCTGTTGCCGTGCCGAGGGTAGTGTTCGTGGTTCTACGTCCGACGGCCCGGACGTCCTGTCAACGCAACCCGGCCTGCCGACAGGGGGGAAATCCGTCACGCAGAAGCCACACCCGATGTGGGAAGCGGGGATCGAGCCAACCGGTTAACAATATCGAACCGCGGTCATGGTATGAACGTCTGTCAAATTCATCGCCTCGCCTCAGGATATCCGAGATGACGCTTGCATCGAGAGTTGTTCTGGCCTGCTCCGCGGCCGCCCTTGCGTGCTCTGTCGGCGCTACCGGCTCGGCAGCCCAAGGGCTGGGCATCGATTTCTCGCAGTGGCAGATCGGCGGCATGGTCGTCGTCGCCCCGAAGTACGAAGGCAGCAAGTCCTACGACGCGCTCGGCTTTCCGTTGCTGATTCCGGGTGGCATGGACGAAGGCGGCCGCTTCAGCGTCAAGGGAATCGACGATGTCCGGTTCCGTCTGCTGAGCCTCTACGGGTTCGAGGTCGGGCCGGTGGCCGGCTATCGGTTCGGTCGCGACGAGAGCGATGGTGACCGGTTGACCGGCCTCGGTGATATCGATGGCGGTCTCGTGCTCGGCGGCTACGTCGGCTATCGGGCCGGTACATTCCTTGCGTCGGCGTCTTACGGGCATCAAGTGACCGGCGACGACGATGCCGGCGCTCTCCTGCGGTTCGGTATCGAGAACAAGTACCGCCTGTCACGCTCGCTGACCGTCACGCCGGGCCTCGGCGCCACGTGGGCCGACGGCGACTACATGTCGACCTACTTCGGCGTGCCGACGGCCAAGGCGACGGCCACGCGGTCGGCGTTCGATGCGGACGCGGGCTTCAAGGACGTGAACATGTCGCTGTCCGCCGATCTGGCGCTCGATGACCGCTGGACCCTGAAGATGATGGGCAAGTACTCCCGTCTGATCGGCGATGCAGCGGACAGCCCGGTCGTGGAGACCGAGAACCAGTTCTTCGGCGGCCTGGGCCTGACGTACCGCTTCAGCGTTGGCGGCACCGGCCGGTAAGCGGCTTCGAAATACTCTTTCGGGTCACGCGTTTGCGCGCAGCCGCCTGCGGTGCGCCGGCACTTGCCGCTTCAGATGTATCCGAGGCTCTTGAGGCTGGCATGCCCCTGCCGGCCGACTATTACGTGATCGTGGATGACAATTCCGAGTGGTCGCGCGGCGTCGACGATCAACCGGGTCATGTCGATATCGGCGCGCGATGGCGTGGGGTCTCCCGACGGGTGGTTGTGCACTAGGATGAGAGCGCTGGCGGACAGCTCGAGCGCCCGCTTCACGACCTCGCGCACATAGACGGGGGTATGGTCGACGGTGCCCTGCTGCTGCACCTCGTCGGCGATGAGCTGGTTGCGTTTGTCGAGAAACAGCATCCGGAACTGCTCTTTGTCCGCAAAGCCCTGCGCGGCGCGGATGTAGGCGATCACCTGGTTCCACGAAGCAAGAATGGGCTTCGACATGACCTCTCCGCGCATCAGGCGGAGGGCGGCGGTGCGGATGAGCTTCAGATCGGTGACGACGGCCGTGCCGACGCCCGGCACCTCGCCCAGCCGTGCGTCCGGCGCATTGATGACTTCGCTGAAGCTGCCGAAATGTGCCAACAGGCGCTTGGCGATCGGCTTGGTGTCCTGGCGCGGGATGGTTCGAAACAGCAGCAGTTCGAGAAGCTCGTAGTCCGGAATGGCTTCGGCGCCGCCGTTGCGAAAGCGGTCGCGCAGCCGCTGGCGGTGACCGGCGTCCGGATGGGCTACCGCGGCGCGGGTCGGCCCGGGGGCGTCGAGAAACGAGCCCTGGGCCGGCCGCTCTCCGCCATCGGAAGAATCCGTGCCCATGGGGTCCATGCTGGGGTTGGCCTCAGGCGTCGTAAGGGGGCTTGTGCAAGCCTCTAGGGCTGTAGGTGAACACCTCGCAGCCATCCGCGGTCACGCCGACGGTGTGCTCGAACTGGGCCGACAACTCGCGATCGCGGGTCACCGCCGTCCAGCCGTCGGGCAGCACCTTCACCAGCGCCTTGCCGAGGTTGATCATCGGCTCGATGGTGAACAGCATGCCCGGCTGCAGCACGATTCCTTCGCCGGGTTCACCGTAGTGCAGGATGTTGGGGCGGTCGTGGAAGACCTGCCCGAGCCCATGGCCGCAGAAATCGCGAACGACGCTGCAGCGCTCCGCCTCGGCATAGGACTGAATGGCATGACCGATGTCGCCAGTGGAATTGCCGGCCTTGACCGCGCGTATGCCACGCTCCAGCGCCTCGTAGGTCACGTTGATCAGCCGTTCCGCGCGCCGGTTGATGCGGCCAACCGGATACATGCGGCTGGTATCGCCGTGCCAGCCGTCGACGATCAGTGTGACGTCGATGTTGAGAATGTCGCCGTCCCGCAGGGGCTTCGGACCCGGGATGCCATGACAGACGACATGGTTGACGGACGTGCAGATGGATTTCGGGAAACCGCGATAGTTGAGCGGGGCGGGGATCGCGCCGTGATCCATGGCGAATTCGAACACCAGCTGGTCGAGCCGGTCGGTGGGCACGCCGGGTGCGACGTAGGGCACGAGCATGTCGAGGGCTGCCGCTGCGAGCTGTCCGGCCTTGCGCATGGCCGCGAAGGCCTCCGGGCCATGCAGCCTGATGTGGCCGTCCTTTTCGCGCGCTTCGGAGCGCGGTTGCTCCAGATTTGACATCGCGGCCTCGTCGTAACGTTCGGCAGCCGGAGGGTGCCATCCCCGCCGGGCTGTTTCCATCCGCTAATCTAGTGCGCCCGGTGGCCGACGCAAACCCATCCGTTCAGACGCCGGAGCGCTCCGCGCCCCACGAGGTCTGAAAACGACAACGCCCGGGTCTGACGCCGGGCGTGCCAATTCCGCGATCGCGACGCTGCAGCGTCTCAGGCAGCGCCTTCGACCGGCGCTTCGGCTGCGACCAGAAGGGCCCGGCACTGGCCGATCCAATCCTCTTTCTCGATCCGGCCATTGAGACGCAGAACCTCGTCGAGGTTCGCCACGTCCTCGTCCGAGAAGTTGGCGATCTGCTCGTACTTCAGAACGTTGAGCTTGCGCAGCTGGACTTCGAGATCCGCCGAGATGGACTTGATCTGCTTGAGATCATCCGGCTGACCCTTGGGCTTGCGGAAGCCCTTGAAGGCGGCGTTGAGGCGCTTGGCGCGTGCGTCCGAACGCTCGACGATGCGGGCGGCCTTGCCGCGGCGATCGCGAAGATAATAGAGCTTGGCCCGACGCACGCGACCGCGGCGCAGAACCTCGATCTCGGCGACGTACGGCGAGTAGATCGGGAACACACGCTCCACGCCCTCGCCATAGGAGATCTTGCGGACGGTGAAGTTCTCGTTGAGACCGGCTCCGGAGCGCGCGATCACGACGCCTTCATAGGCCTGGAGGCGGACGGTGCGCTTGTCGCCTTCACCTTCGATGACCTTCACCATCACCTTGACGGTGTCGCCAGGGGCAAACTCGGGCACGATCCGCTTGGCGGAGATCGTGTCCATCTGCTCCTTTTCGAGCATCTGGATGATGTTCATGATGTTTCTACCTCGACGAAACGAATGCGCACGGGGCTGCTCCCAGTACCGAAGTAGGGCCGGGAGCCCGCACGGCAGACATTCAGGAAATCGGATCGCGGGTTGATAGCCCAAAGCGGCGGGCTTGTCGATTCCCGTTTTTCGGGGCTCACCGCGGCTTGCGTGTCAAGAGATCGGGCCGGCGCTCGGCGGTCAGCCGCTCGGCCTCGGCCCGGCGCCACGCTGCGATGCGGGCGTGGTCTCCCGACAGCAGCACGTCCGGAATGCTCAGCCCTTCCCAGTCGCGCGGCCGGGTGTAGTGGGGATATTCGAGCAGGCCCTGCTCGAAACTCTCGTCCGAAAGGCTTTCCGATTTTCCGATTACACCGGGCAGCAGGCGGACGCAGGCGTCGATCAGGACCATGGCCGCGAGCTCGCCGCCCGAGAGTACGTAGTCGCCGATCGAGACCTCGCGCAGGCCGCGCGCCGCCAGAACACGCTCATCGACGCCCTCGAAGCGCCCGGCCAGCAGCAGCACGCCGGGTCCGGCCGCCAGCTCGTGGACCAGGCGTTGGGACAGCGGTTCGCCGCGGGGGGAAAGGTAAATGCGGGACAGCGCGCCGGTTGTCGCCACGGCGTGGTCGATCGCCGCGGCCACGACGTCGGCCTTCATGACCATGCCGGCGCCACCACCAGCCGGGGTGTCGTCGACGACGCGATGGCGTCCGAGTCCGAAGTCACGAATGTTTACGGTGTCGAGCGCCCACAGTCCCGACGACAATGCCGTGCCGACCAGGGAGTGACCGAGCGGTCCGGGGAACATCTCCGGGAACAGCGACAGTACCACCGCCCGCCAGACGTGCTGCGCCGCGGCCGGGGCGGCGAACGGCCGTTCGCCGCCGTCCGACAGCGGTTCGGTCCGTTCGTCGTTGTTGTCGGCTGTCGCGGTCAGGCTGCGCCCTCGACGATCACGATGTCGATCACTCCGGCGTTGTCGCGCAACTTGCGGGCGGCGGCATATTCCGGCGATGTCGCATAAGCGCGGGCCGCGTCGAAGCTCGCGAACTCGATGACGACGTTGCGGGCCCGGCCCTCGCCCTCGGCGATCTCGGCCCGGCCGCCGCGCACCAGCGGCGTGCCGCCATACTTCTTCATCGCCTCACTGGCCTTCGCCGCGTACTCGCTCCAGGCTGTGGGGTTGGTCACCACGGCGCGGGCAATCACGTATCCTTTGGGCATCGTATCCTCCTGGCTTGTTGTCGGGTCGTGAGTTGGCGGACTAACGGTCGGCACGCTGGCGTTCGGCGTCCTGGATGAGAGCAACGAACTGCGCGGCGGCCCGGCGCGGATCGGCGGCGCGGGTGACCGGCCGGCCGACGACGATATGGTCGGCGCCCGCCGCGATGGCGGCATCGGGGGTGGTGATGCGGGCCTGATCGTCCGTTCCGTCGCTCGGCAGGCGGATGCCCGGGGTCACGATCAGGAACCCATGGCCGAGCGCCGCACGGAGACGGCCCGCTTCCTGTCCCGATGCGATCACGCCGCTGCAACCGGCGGCCTTTGCCAGACGCGCCCGATGGAGGACGAGGTCGGCCGGCGACGTTGCAATGTGCTGTTCGGCCAGATCGCCGGAGTCGAGATTGGTCAGGACCGTCACCGCGAGGATCTGGAGATTGGCGGCGCCGCGGCCTTTGACGGCGGCGGTCATGGTCTTGGTATCGGTGCCGTGGATGGTGAGGAAATCGAGGTTCAGCGCGGCGACCTGGGCGGCCGCGCGCTCGACCGTGTTGGCGATGTCGAGCAGCTTCATGTCGAGGAACACGCGCTTGCCGCGCCGCTTCAACTCGGTGGCGATGTCGAGGCCGCCGGTGAACAGGAGTTCCAGGCCGATCTTGTAGAACGTCACGGTGTCGCCCAGCGTGTCCACGAGGGCGCGAGCTTCGGCCGGCGTCGGCACGTCCAGGGCCACGATCAGGCGGTCGCGCGAAGTGGGTTCGGACATTGCTGCGGTCACCTCATTGCCCGTGCAGAACGCGCGCGGCGCGGGCCAGCCTTTCAACGACCGATTTCAGCATCTGCTGTTGGCCCTTGTCGACAAGATGGCCGCGCTCGTCGAACGCATTGCCGGCGCGCGGCACGAGGATCTGGTCCGGAAGCACGACCGCACCGAGACCGATTTCGAGCACTTGTCGCGTCATGCCGATGCCACGGACGCCGCCAAAACCGCCGGGCGACGCGGCGCCGAGGGCGAAAACGCGGGTCTTGAACACGGCGACAGGGGCTTCGCCCTCGTCACGGGTTCGGCTGATCCAATCGAGCGTGTTCTTCAACAAGGGCGTCATGCCCGCGTTGTATTCGGGGCAGGCGATGAAAACACCGGCGTGGACGCTGAGCAAGGAGCGGAGCTTCAGGGCGTTCTCGGGCACGCCGTCGCGTGCTTCAAGGTCGCCGTCGTAGAGCGGCATGGGATAGTCACCGAGGTCGGCGAACGTGGCCGCTATGCCGTTCGCCGCCGCGATCTCCGCTCCGAGGCGGGCGAGGCGCTTGTTCAAAGATGCTTCGCGGGCCGAGCCCGCGATGAACAGCAATTTGATGGACTGCGGCATCGGTCTGTCCGTGGTGGCGTGCGGCCGCACCGTGACCCGGGCGACCGGAAGCGTCAATGGTCGTTCCAAAGCGCTGCATGCAATTAGAGGTTGATTTACGGCAGATCGGTAGGATGCGCCGGTCGAAGCCGGGGTGCCGCGCCTCGGATGACAGCTTTCGAGGGGTCAATGAAGGGCGTAGTCTTCACAGAGTTCCTGACCTTCGTGGCCGAACAGCGGGACGAGGATTTCGTCGACGATCTGGTGGCCTCGTGCAACCTGGCCCACAGTTCCTACACGTCTGTCGGTACCTATGAGTTTTCCGAACTCGCGACACTGGTCGGTGGTTACTGTCGGATGACCGGAACGTCGATGCCAGATGCCCTGAAGGGCTTCGGTCATCACCTTGCGAAGATGTTCCAGACAAAGTTTCCCGATTTTTATGCCTCGCAGCCCGGGATCATGGAATTCGTCGCCTGCGTGGATGGCCAGATCCACGTCGAGGTGCGCAAGCTCTATCCCGATGCGGAGCTCCCGAGCTTCACCATCGTGGAGCGCGGTCCCGATTGCATGTCTGTGGACTATGCGAGCTGCCGACCGCTCGGTGATCTGGCGGTCGGTTTGCTCGAGGGCAGTTCGTCCTATTACGGCCAGCCCATCAAGATTGCTCGCCGGCCGATCGAGGACGAGCAAGGCGCACGCACACGGTTCGATATTCAACTCGTCTGAGCCCGCGGGATGGTCGACGGCGAGGTCATTTCGGCGGAACGGGCCCAGCGCCTTCGCGAGCGGGCCGAGCGCGAGCGTCGCGCCCGGATCGCTGCCGAGGAGATTCTCGAGCAGAAATCGCGCGAGCTGTTCCATCTCAATCAGCAGCTCGAACGGCTGGTGGCCGAGCGTACCCGGGCCCTCAATCTCACACTCGAGAACATTTCCCAGGGCATCATGATGCTGGGGAAGGACGGCCATCCGCACGTGCAGAACCGCCGGGCGGCCGAACTGCTCGAGCTGTGCGAATCCCAATCGGTCGAGTCGGCCGTCGCGTCCTTGCTCAGTCTTCATAAGGCGAACGCGATCTGCCGGTTCGAGACGACGCGTCCTAGCGGTCGTGTTCTCGAGGTGCGCGTCGAGCCACTCGTCGATGGCGGCGCGGTACTGACGTTGACGGACATATCGGATGTGAAGTCCCGCGAGTCCGAGCTGCGCGCCGCCTCGGCAGCGGCGCAGACTGCGAACGAGGCAAAGTCGCGGTTCCTCTCCACGATGAGTCACGAGATGCGTACGCCGCTCAACGGCGTCATCGGATCCCTGGAGCTGCTGTCCGACATCGCCTTGACGCAGGATCAGAGGTTCTATGTCGATACGGCATTGAAGGCCAGCGAAGCGCTGCTCGTGCAGATCAACGACGTCCTCGATTTCTCAAAGCTCGATGCGGGCAAGCTGGAGATGGCGAGCGAGCCGCTGTCCTTGGAGCGGCTGGCCGGTGAGGTCGCGCAGATCCTTCGTCCGCAGGCGGCCCTTCAACGCAATGTCATTGTCGTCGACGTTTCTCCCAGGTTTCCCGAGCTCGTACTCGGGGACGAGGGCCGTTTGCGCCAGGTGCTGCTCAATCTGGTCGGCAACGCGGTCAAGTTCACGGTGGACGGATCGGTCACCGTTTCGGTCGCCTGCGTCGGCAGCGTAGGAGATCGGCCGCTGATCGAGGTCGGCGTGAGCGACACTGGTCCCGGCATTGCCGAAGAGAAGATTGGGCTTCTGTTCCAAGAGTTCGCGATGCTCGACACCTCGTTCTCTCGCAAGGTCGAGGGGACGGGTCTCGGGCTCGCCATCACCAAGCGACTGATCGGGGCGATGGGCGGTTCGATCGGTGTCACCAGCCGGGTCGGCGAGGGCAGCCGGTTCTGGTTCCGTATCGCTCCGGCCGTCGCGACACGTCAGGTCGGTGCGGGAGCTGCGGCATCTCCAGCCCCGCAATCGATGGCTCAGCTGCGCGTGCTGCTGGTGGACGACAACGGCACGAACAGATTGATCGGTTCGCGCATGCTGGAGGCGGCCGGACATCAGGTCGA
>JBMOGA010000018.1:0-58802 GCA_049318625.1 Hyphomicrobiaceae bacterium | reverse complement strand
AATTGCAATTCGATCACCCCCGAACAGGGGTCAAAATTGCATGCCGGTTCACAACGGTGTTCGCAACGATGGCCCGCGCTCGAATCGACGAGCTGAAGAAATCGCAGGTGGCCGTCGTAGCCCCGGCACCGAAATCGGTTGCTCCTCCGTCCGAACCCAAGGGCGCGCCCGTATCGGCAGCACCCCCGGCTCGCTGCGACGGCACCGAGGTCGACGTCGCAGGTGGCGCGCGTCAATGCATCAAGCCGGGGTCTGGCAAGACCACCTGGTTCAAGGATTGCCCGACGTGTCCGGAGATGGTGGTGGTTCCGACTGGGACTTTCACGATGGGGTCTCCGGCCACTGAGCCGGACCGGGTTGATCGCGAAGATCAGGTGCAGGTTTCGATTGCGAAGCCATTCGCCGTCGGTCGTTTCGCGGTGACACGCGGCGAGTTTGCATCGTTCGTCGCAGACACGGGACACAAGACCGACGGTGGCTGCTCCACGTGGTCAGGGACGGAATGGAAGCTGCAGACTGATCGGTCATGGCGTTCTGCTGGCTTCGCTCAAGACGACCGGCATCCGGTCGTGTGTGTCAACTGGGACGATGCCCGAGCCTATGTGGCTTGGCTGAGCGCGAAGACGGGCAAGACCTACCGGCTGCTGTCCGAAAGCGAACGCGAGTACGTCACGAGGGCCGGCACGACAACCCCTTTCTGGTGGGGCACTGAGATCACGCCGAAGCAGGCCAACTACGATGGCTCGGTCGAGCCCTACAAGGGTGGTGGATCCAAGGGCGAGTATAGGAAGCGGACTGTTCCGGTCGACAGCTTCGCGGCCAACCCCTGGGGCCTCTACAACGTGCACGGCAACGTCTTGGAATGGACCGAGGATTGCTGGAACGAAAAGAACGCGGGCAATCCAGGTAATGGCAGCTCACGGAGCGCAGGGGATTGCAGTCGCCGTGTCCTTCGCGGCGGTTCCTGGGACAGCTTTCCACGGTTCCTCCGCTCGGCCCTCCGCCTCTGGAGCACCGCCGTCATCCGGAGCTACGTCGTCGGCTTCCGTGTCGGGAGGATGTTACCCTAGTTCAACGCCTTCGGAGGCGGTTGGGCAGCATCCGGGTCAAGCTTCAGCGCAAGAGCCAGCAGCCGATCCCGCTCGATGCCGGGCGGGAGTGCTGCGGCTTGCCTTAGCAAGGCCAGCGCCACCTCGTAGTCCTCATCTTTGGTCGCGTCGTCGTCGGTATCATCGGCCATGCGTTCGTGTACGCCCAATCAGCAGCGTGGGCAAGCGGCGCGCTGCCCTTCAGTGGAGGGTCGTCTGTGGCGCCACCAGTACCTTCGGATCGAGATCAAGTGCTTGGGCGATCAGCGTGTCGCGCTCTTTGCCGGTCGGTAGTTTGCTCGCCTTGACCAGAAGTTCGAGCGCCTCGAAGTAGTCGTCGTTATCGGTTTGCTGATCCGACATCGGTGTGGTCCTCACTGCGGGCGTATGGCTCAAGCATTGGACTGCTCACGGCGAGCATAGCGAAACAGATCGTCGCAAGTCGCCCATCCGGAATGGTTCAAGCCGCATTCACCCACTGCCGCCTTGTCGGGCGAGCAACCCTTCGTTGAGCCATGGACACTCCTTCCGGATGACACAACGGCTCGCTATGCTCCACTGATGCGGAGGGCGCATCGTGATGGCAGGGCGCTGGATCTGGCTGTTGATTGTCGTGGCGATGATGATCGCCGCAGTGCCGGCTCGCGCCCAGGAAAAGCGCATCGCTCTGCTGATCGGCAATCAGGCCTACGACCGGTCCGTCGGCGCGCTCAAAAACCCCCACAACGACATTGCGCTGGTCGGCGCGGCGCTGACGCGGCAGGGCTTCGAACTGCTTCCCCTCGTCAAGGACGCGCGGCGTGCCGCCATCCTGACCGCCGTCCGCGATCTGGTGCGCAGGTTGAACGCGGCGGGCGCCGGGGCCATCGGCTTCATCTACTACAGCGGCCACGGGGCGGCCGAGAAGGACACCAACATCAACTACCTGATCCCGGTCGATGCGAAGGAGCCGGGATCGACGATCTTCTGGGACGAGAGCCTGAAGCTGGACGACATCCTGAAGCTCCTCGATGGCGCGCGCGGTGCCGCCAAGTTCATCGTGTTCGACGCTTGCCGGAACGAGCTGCAACTGCCGACGAAGGACACCTCGAAGGGCCTGATGCCGGTCGCCGAGCAGCAGGGCATGTTCATCGCCTACGCGAGCGCACCGGGCAAGACGGCCTCGGATCGCGGCGCGCGCAGTGGCCCCTACGCGGCGGCGCTCGCGGCCGAGCTTGCGAAATCGGGCCTCGACCACCTGAACCTGTTCCAGAACGTCAAGGAAACCGTTCTCGCGAGCACGGGCGGCGCACAGCAGCCCTGGGAGAGCAATGGCCTCGGGCGGCGCGTGTATCTGACGGGTCGGCCACAGCAGGTGTCAGCTCCGGCCCCCCCACCTGCCGCCCCACCACCCCAACCGCCGATGAGCGAGGCGGCGCAGGCTTGGACGGTCGCAAAGGATACGACCAACATCGGCGTTCTCGAAGCCTTCGTTCGGCGCTTTGGCGACAGCTTCTACGGCGATCTGGCGCGGGCTCGGATCGACGAGTTGCGCAAGTCGCAGCTTGCCGTGGTCGCGCCGCCAGCTAAGCCTCCCGAGCCCGCGCCGAAGTCTGTTACTCCGCCGCCGACACCCGCATCGACGGCACGGCCGTCTGCCTGCGATGGCATCGACGTGGCTCTGGGCTCCGGCGGCACGACCTGCATAAAGCCGGGGTCGGGTCAGACGTTCCGCGACTGCCCCGATTGCCCGGAGATGGTGGTGGTGCCTGCGGGCAGCTTCATGATGGGCTCGCCTGCGAGCGAGCCGCAGCGCGGAAGCGACGAAGGACCTCAGCGAAGGGTGACGCTCGCCAAGCCATTCGGCGTAGGAAAGTTTGAGGTGACGTTCTCAGAATGGGATGCGTGCGTGGCGGCGAGCGGCTGCAAGCACAAGCGGGAGGCGGAATGGGGTCGCGGTAGGCAGCCGGTCACGCGGGTCTCGTGGGACGACGCGAAGGAATACGTGGCGTGGCTTTCTCGAAAGGCTGGGAAAACGTATCGGCTCCTCACCGAGGCCGAGTGGGAGTACGCGGCGCGGGCGGGGACAACGACGCCGTTCTGGTGGGGCTCATCGATAACGCCGAGCCAAGCGAACTACGATGGCTCGGCCGATCCCTACAAGGGCGGCGGATCGAAGGGCGAATACCGGCAGAGGACGGTTGTGGTCGACAGCTTCGCGGCCAACCCCTGGGGCCTCCACAACGTGCATGGCAACGTTTGGGAGTGGACGGAAGATTGTTGGCACGACAGCTACCACGGGGCTCCGAGTGACGGCAGCGCGTGGACGACATCGTGCACGGATGGCAGTCTCCGTGTCCTTCGCGGCGGTTCCTGGAACTACGATCCACGGGACCTCCGCTCGGCCGACCGCATCAGTGTCAGCTCCGACGACCGGGGCATCATCTTCGGCTTCCGTGTCGGGAGGACGTTTTAGTCTGTTGTTTTGCCGTTTTGACGTTTGGTTCTTGGAACTTGGTTCAAACGACCGGCGAACCCAGCCCTGTCGTTGGTGCGGTCACCTAGTCGTCGGCACAAGCCAGACCGGGCTTTGGAGTCCTGGGTCGTTGTTCAGTCACCCTGGATCTCCGCGAGCGCGACAATTGCCGCCTGTCGAAGCTCAGTTTCATCGGCCTCGTATAGGCTTGCTGGATCTCGCAATTCGACGTCGGGACAGTAGGCCTCTACGATGAAAAACAGGCGCTCGATAGGGGTGGGCACGTGTTTCGCAAAGCCGCCGGCGGAGATTCGGTGCCACTCTTCGAAGAAGCGGTCATGGAACGTGCGCTCGTCGATTTCGCGCTGGACGAACGACTTGAGCAGCGGACTCAACGGGAGCATCAGTGACCTTTGGGCTTGGGGTCTTTGATTGGTGGCTAAGGGTATTGGTAGTGATGGGCAAGGGGTCGGTTCACGTGGCCGTCGCGCCTCGCCTCACCGCTGGTGCGGTCACCCAAACGTCGTGCCGTGGACAACCCTTCCAGATGACACAGGGGCCCGCTAAGCTCCGCTAGGTGCGGAGGGCACATGTTGACGGTAAGGCGGTGGAACTGGCTGGTTATCGTCGTGGCGATGATGGTCGCTACGGGCGATCTCGCGCACGCTCAAAAGCCGGCCCGCCTCGCGCTGCTGATCGGCAACCAGGGCTACGCTGCCATGGTCGGCGGGCTTGAAAACCGCACACCGACGTGGCGCTGATCGAGGCGGCGCTGACCAAGCTCGGCTTCATGGTCGCCGTCCTCAAGGACGCTAACCACCGCGCCGTGGACACCGCCATCATGCGCCATGTCCGCGAGCAATCGACGAGTATTGCTCGTGGTGCCGCGATCGGGCTCGGCAATCGTTGGTGTTGCCGGCTCGCGCTCGTGTGGTTCCTATGTGGTTCCTGTGAACTAAGCGAGCGGCCGCGAACCGGCGCGTTTCTCGAATAACTCTCTGATTTTCTTGGTGTTTTATGGTGGGCGCGACAGGGATTGAACCTGTGACCCCACCCGTGTGAAGGGTGTGCTCTACCGCTGAGCTACGCGCCCGGATGCCGTGGGGTTCGGACGCTATAGGGGCGCCGGGCGCCCCGTGTCAAGGAGCGCCGCCCGAAGGCCTGCGATCCGCCTCAGCGGATCTTCGGGAAGCGGCCGTCGATCGGGTACTGCGGGTCGTTGTAGCCCGGCGTCGACGGGTGGCCGGTCTTCACGAAGCCGTCGACCAGGGCCTCGTCTTCCGCCGTCCACTGGTAGCGCTGGTAGCCGAAATACTGCGTCCACTGCTCGAAGGTCCGCGGCCCGGCGATCACCGAGGTGATGGCCTGGTTGTTCAGTACCCAGGACAGCGCGAAGTCGATGGGGGTGGCGCCCTTGCTCTCCGCGTGCTGCTTGATCTTCTGGGCGATCACCAGGCTCTCCTGGCGCCACTCGGTCTCGAGGATGCGCTTGTCCTCGCGGGCGGCGCGGGTGCCCTGCTCGGGGCGCTCGCCCGGCAGGTACTTGCCGGTCAGCACGCCGCGCGCGATCGGGCTGTAGGAGGCCACGCCGAGGCCGTAGTGGCGGGCCGCCGGCAGCACCTCGGTCTCGGGCTGGCGGTTCATGGCGTTGTAGTAGGGCTGGAGGACGACCGGGCGCGGCACGTTCTGGCGGTCGCACTGGTGGGCGATCTCGGCGATGTGCCAGGCGCGGACGTTCGAGAGCCCCCAGTAGCGGATCTTGCCGGCGCGGATGAGGTCGCCGAAAGTGGCGACGGCGTCGTCCCAACCCACATTGGCGTCCGTCTTGTGGGTGTAATAGATGTCGATGTGGTCGAGGCCGAGCCGCTTCAGCGACAGATCGACCGCCTGGTTCACCCAGCGGCGCGCCAGCCCGCCCGTGACGTGGCCGTCACCCGTCTTGTAGATGTTGCCGACCTTGGTCGCCACGATCCAATTGTGGCGCCGCGCCTTGATGGCCCGGCCGGTGACCGTCTCGGAGGCGCCGTCGTTGTAGACGTCGGCGGTGTCGAGGAAGTTGATGCCGTGGCCGGCCGCGTGGTCGACGATGCGCTGCGCCTCGGTTTCGGTGGTGGCGCCGCCGAACATCATGGTGCCGAGGCAGATCTCCGATACCTTGAGGCCCGAGCGGCCCAGCAGGCGCGTGCGCATCTCGCTCATCGTTTCCTCGTGATCCGTTGTCGATTGAACCTGCGGCAGATCAGTGATTGGAGTCCAGAGCGCCGTGCGCGCCTTCGGTGGAAGCGCAGTGCGCCTCCATCGCGGCGGATCGCACCTTAGGAGACTGCCGCTCGCGTGTCAGGCCCGGCGGATCACGAATCGGTAGACGCCGGCCTTCTCGCCGCTCTCCTCGAGCACGTGGCCGGTGGTCTTGCAGAAGGCGCGGAAATCCTCGACCGAACCCGGATCCGTCGCCAGCACCTCGAGGGTGGCGCCCTTCGCCATCTCGGTCAGCGCCTTCTTGGCTTTGAGCACCGGCAGCGGGCAGGCGAGGCCCTGGGTGTCCAGCGTCTTGTCGGCCATGTCATTCCCCCTCTGGAGACGTATGGGCGCCGTCATAGCGTGCCGTGAGGGCCGGCGTCGAGGCCGCTTGCCACCCGGGCGGGTGCCATGCAAAGTCCGCCGCTGGCGATCGTGAGGCTGGCTAAACGGCCCGGCACCGAGAACGTTTGCCACAGATCCGCCGGTTGAGGGAGACGCACGGTGTCCGGGGAAAAGGGAGAGCGCACGTTCGCGTTGACGGTCGGACTCGACCGGTTGGGTCTCGTCGCGCTGCGCTATCCGGTGGCCTCGGCCCTCATCATCCTGGCCTTGAGCGTGATCGCCGCGATCGGGGTCGCGCGGCTCAAGGTCGACGATAGCCTGTCCGAGCTGTTCCGCACCAACACGCCTGAGTTCCGCCAGTACGAGGAGATCGACCGGCGGTTTCCGTCGAGCGAGTTCGATGTGCTGGTGGTGGTCAGCGGCCGTGATTTGCTGACCCGCAAGGGGATCGAGGCGTTTCGCGCCGCCGCCATCGAGCTGCAACTGGCGGACGGTGTCGGCGGCCTCGTCTCGATGCTGTCGGCGCGCGGCGCACCCGATGCCAGTGGCTATGCCCAGCCGATCGTGCCCGACGACCTGCCCGACGGCCCCGTCTACGACGCGATGATCCAGTCGCTGAAATCCAACGACATCGTGGCCGGCAAGTTCCTGTCGGCGGACGGTCAGCTCGCCCTGATGGTGATCGCACTCGACCGCGAAGTCGTGGCCGAGCGGGGCGCCAAGGAGGTGATCGGCAACATCCGCTCGATCGCGGAGCGCGAACTGAAGGCGGCCGGGCTGGCCTCGCAGTTGACCGGCGCCCCGGTCATGCAGCTCGAGATCCGCAATGCGGTCGAGCGTGACCGCCTCGTCTACAACGGCCTCGGTTTCCTGCTCGGCGGCGCCGTCGCCTACCTCTATTTCCGCCGGCTGTCGCTGACACTGATCGCCGTGATGGGGCCGACCGTCGCCATCCTGTGGACGCTCGGGGTGATCGGGTGGTTGGACTGGCGGCTCAATCTGTTCATCAACGTGCTGACGCCGCTGATCCTGGTCAGCGGCTTCTCGGATTCGATGCATCTCGTGTTCGCGATCCGCCGCGATATCATGGCGGGCGTCGACCGCGTCACCGCCGCCACCCGCGCGGTATCGGAGATCGCGCCGGCTTGCCTGCTGACGGCCATGAACGCCGCCTTGGCGCTGGTGTCGTTCTCGTGGGCGGAAAGCGCGCTGATCCGCACCTTCGGGCAGGCCGCGTTGATGGCGGTCGCCATCTCCTATATCGCGGTGGCGGTGGTGGTGCCGACGCTGGCGGCGCTGGTGATCCGTCGCGAGAGCCATCCGATTTCGGCGAAGGAGGAGGAGGACGCCGAGCGGACCGGAGTCCTCGGAGGGACCATCCGCGCGCTCATCATGGCGGTGATCGACCGGCCGTGGCCATTCCTGATCGCCGGGATCTTGGCGGTGGTCGCGACGGGGCTTGCCTACAAGGATCTGCAACCCTCCTACCGGCTGGCCGACCAGGTGCCGGACAAGGAGCAGGCGCTGGCGGCGACAGGTCAACTCGACCAGAAGCTGACCGGTGCCAACCCCGTGCATATCATGGTGCAGTGGAAGGGATCGGCCGGCCTTTACGACCCGGCTACGCTGGGCGTGATCGCGGCGGCTCATCAGGTTCTGGAGAAGACCGCTGGGCTCGGCAACGTGTGGTCGCTGGAAAGCCTGCGGCGCTGGCTCGAGAACGCCGGCGACGGCACCATCGAGAGCGTGAAGCGCTACGTGGGCGTGATGCCGGAGCACCTTGTCCGGCGTTTCATCGCCGCCGACCAGAAAGCGGTTCTGGTCACCGGGCGGCTGCCCGATGTCGATGCCAGCCGGATTCTGCCGGTGGTGGAAAAGATCGACCGGGCGCTCGATGTCGTGCGCCAAGCGCACCCCGGTTACGAGGTTTCGGTGACCGGCCTGCCGGCGATCGCGGCCCGCAACAGCGCCAAGCTGATCGGCGAACTCAATTGGGGTCTGGTCGGCGACATGTTCGTCATCTTCCTATTTCTCGGCGTGGTTCTGCGGTCGTCGATCGCATCGGTCGCGAGCATCCTGCCGTCGCTGCTGCCGATCTATGCGACCGGGGCCCTGCTGTGGCTGAGTGGCGAGGGCTTGCAGTTCGCGTCCATCATCGCGATCACGGTGGCGTTCTCGCTGGCCATCGACAGCACCATCCACTTCCTCAACCGCTTCCGCATCGAAGAGGAGCGCCTCGGCGGCAGGCCGGGCACCGAGCGCGCCGCCCTGATCGCAACGGCGGAACGGATCGGTCCGGCGGTGACGCTGACGACCGTCGTGCTGGCGCTCGGCCTCGGCGTCACGATGCTGTCGGATCTGCCGTCGTTGCGCTTGTTCGGAATGCTCTCCGCGGCCTGTCTGTTCACGTCGCTGCTGGCGCAGCTCGTCATTCTGCCGGCAACGATCGCGGTCTACCGGCACTATGTGCCGCGGTACGGCTGGCGCGGGTGACAGCGGGACGGAGCGATTACACCGGATGTCGGCCGGGGTGATCGCGCCCGATGACAAATCAGTTCACGTCAACGCCTGCGCGGCGCCTTCGCAGGTTGCGGGCAGCCTCGACCGGATCGATCGGAACAGGGCGCGCGGCAGCGTCATCGTGGCGAGCGCCGGCCGACCGATGTGGAGCATCGCCGCCGGCTGCCAGAACAGCCGCACCTGCTCGATGTGCGTCATGGCCGACCACGGGATCAAGAGCGGTGGTTTGCGCCATATCGGCAGTGGGCTCTTCATTTCCAGGTAGAGACCGGCATCGCTCGCGCCGACGGTAACGCAGTTTCGATAAACGACGCGCCCGACCTGCACCGTCTGGCGGGTCTCGGCGCCGGCCACGCTGCACGGTTCGACGGCATAGTGCGGTTCAAGCTGGCCCCACCCGCCGCCGCCTTTCAGATGCTCGCCGATCAGCGGCGCAATGCGCCAGACCACGAGGACGACGATCGCGGCCAACAGCACGAGCTGCAGCCAGAGTGGAATGAACCAGGGTTCGTCCATTGCGTGCATCGAGCAGCCGGATCGCGGCTGTACGCTCCCTCATCGTTCGTCCAAGTCGGTCGGCGCATGCGCAGGGCTGTCGGCGGTGGTGGTGTCACGGCGCTCGCCTTTCCCGAGCGCGACCTCGCTTCCGCTGCGAGTTCGACCCGACGGGGACATGATCGGCTCCGGTGTCGAGAGCCGGCGCAGGAACGTGGAGCGCATCGCACGGCCAAATTCCCCCGCTACGGCCGCGCGGCCGTTCTCGGCTATGTGCGACGATGATTGTACCGGCGCCGCCGCGGCCGGAATTGAGATCCATCAACGAAGGGCTGGCGCCGGGCGCGCGTGCCGCTTTGGGCAGTTGGGAACTCTTTGGTCGCTGGACCGTGGTCCCGTCCCGGCGCCGAACACCGGGCGGCGTATCGTGCGATCACGGTCTCTTCCGCTCGCCCCGCAGGTTGACGAGGTTGGCCGCGACGATCACCAGGGCACCGAGCAGCATGAGCGGGGCCACCGTCTCGCCGTAGAAGAGTGCGCCGACCACCGCGATCAGCGGCAGCCGCAGGAAATCGAGTGGGGCCACCAGGATCGCGTCGGCCCGTGAGAACGCCTGCGCCAGCGAGAAATGCGAGACCAGTCCGGCCACCGCGATGGCAACCAGCCAGAGCATCGTGGTGCCCGTCGGCATCACGAACCCCGGCAGGCCGAGGATCGTGCTCAGCACCGACTGGATGACCATCATGTAGACGAGGATGGTGAAGGCCGTGTCGGTGCGCATCAGCGTCTTGGTGGCGAGCATCGCGGTGGCGAACCCGAGCGCACTCGCCAGCCCGAGCAGCGTGCCGGTCGAGACGGCGCCCGATCCCGGCTGGATGACGATCAGCACGCCAACGAAACCGAGTGCCGCGGCGGCCATGCGGCTGGCGGTCAGGCGCTCCTTCAGGACGAGGGGTGCCAGCACCGCGACCCACAGCGGTGCGGTGAATTCGAGGGCGAACAGCTCGGCGAGCGGTATCAGCGCGAGAGCCGTCAGCCAGCTGTACTGAGCGGCAAAATGCAGAACGCTGCGGGCGATGTGCGCGGGCAGCCGCTCGGTCTTCGGGCGGGCGCCGGTGGCGGCGGCGATCACCAGCAGCATGACGAGCGAGATCGGGCCGCGCCACAGCATGATCTGCAGGGTGGGGAGTTCGCGTCCGGCCTCACGGCCGGCGATGGCGAACATCGAGAACCCCAGGAGGGCGAGGCCCATCCAGCCGACGGCGGCGATCAGATTGCCGCGCTGGTCCGCGCCGCCCGGGGTCATCGGCGCCTCGCGACAAAGCCGAATGCGCGGCCATCGATCACCAGCAGGGCCACGGCGATGAGCAGGCCGCCGGCGATATCGCTCGGTTTGAGCTGCTGGTCGAGAAAGACCGCGCCAAGCGTGATCGGGGTGAGCGGCAGCAGCAGCGTCACCAGCAGTGCGTTGGTGGCGCCGGCCCGCTTGAGGATCGTGAAGTAGCACATGGACGCGAGGGCGGAGGCGAACAGGCCGGTGGCCAGGGTCGCGAGGATCGCCTTGGTGCTCGGTTCCGGCATGGCCCAGGGCTGGCCGATCACGATGGCGAGCGGGATCGACAGCACGAGCGCCCACACCATCTGGCCGGTGGCGACGACGAAGGCCGGGATGGCGCGGAAGGTGCGGCCGTAGATGCCGGCCAGCGCATAGCACAGGGCCGCGCCGAGGAGCGCGGCTTTCGCCCACAGGCCAGCGCTGCTGCCGGTCGCCACGTCCTGCCAGGCGAGGACTGTGACGCCGCCGATGCCGACGACGATGCCGATGACCTTGTTGAGGCTCAGCTTCTCATCGTCGGTCAGGGCGTGCGCGAGGAAGGCCGCGAACAGCGGCGTGGTGGCGTTGAACACGGCTGCGATGCCGCCCGTCACCTGATACTGCGCGTAGATCAGCAGAATGAAGGGAATGTAGTTGTTGACCGAGGCGAGCAACAGGAAGCGGCGCCAATCGCGCAGCACCGGCAGCAGCGAGAGGCCGAGCGCCGATGTCACGACCACCAGAATGGCGGCGGCCGGGATCAGTCGCAGCGCGGCGATGATGTAGGCCGACATCTCGCCCTTGGCGATGTCGACGAAGAAGAAGGCGCTGCCCCACAGCATCGAGTGGAGGAACAGCAGGGCCCATTCGGTCGGGCCGAGCCGCAACGGTGGCGTCCCCGCGGTGTCGCCGCTCGCGGTCGAGGCAATGGCCGTCCCGTTCATTTCCGTCCCGCCGCCCCCAGGTGTCCCGGCGGGCCTGCCGGTGGTGTTGACTTAGCCGTTGCGCGGGTCGTCACGCAAACCTACCAACGTCTCGACGCACGTCAGGCCTCCGGTCGGCGCATAACGCGGACGGCGTCGCTCGCAAGGAGGCTCGACTGTGGCAGGCCGGATGAGTTTGATAACGCATGATGCGCCGCCGAGCCACACGTGCGGCGCCCGAGGGACCCGATGAGCGGCCAGCATTTCGCATCGGACAACAACGCCGGCATCTGTCCGGCGGCGCTCGCTCGCCTGCTGGAAGCCAACGGGGCCGGGCATGCGCCGGGTTATGGCGACGACACCTGGACGGCCGAGGCGGCGGCGCGCATCCAGGCGTTGTTCGAGACCGATTGCGCGGTGTTCTTCGTTTTCAACGGCACGTCGGCCAACGCGCTCGCACTGGCTCACCTGTGTCCGTCGTTCGGAGCCATCATCTGTCACGGCGGGGCGCACATCGCCGAGGACGAATGCAGCGCGCCGGAGCACTTCACGGGTGGCGCGAAGTTGCTCACCACCGATGGCGCTCTCGGCAAGGTCACGCCCGACGACGTCGACCGGCTCGGCCGGCAGACGGGCCGTATCCACGGCAACAAGCCGGCCGTCGTCTCCCTCACGCAGGCGACCGAGGTCGGCACCCTCTACACTCCCGGCGAGGTGGCGGCGGTGGCGGCGGCGGCCAAGCGGCACGGGCTTCGGCTGCACATGGACGGCGCGCGGTTCGCCAACGCGGTGGCGCGGCTCGGCTGCCATCCCGGCGATCTGACGTGGCGCGCCGGCGTCGACGTGCTGAGCTTCGGCGGCACGAAGAACGGGCTCGGACTCGGCGAGGCGATCGTCTTTTTCGACCGCGCGCTCACCGAGGCCTTCGCGTGGCGCGTCAAGCAGGCCGGGCAACTCAATTCGAAGATGCGGCTGATGACGGCACCGTGGCTCGGGCTGCTGGAGGGCGACGTCTGGCTCGCCAATGCGCGCCACGCCAATGCCATGGCCGACCGCTTGGCGGCAGGTCTTGCGGCGATCGATGGCGTTCGATTGATGCTGCCGGTCGAAGGCAATGCCGTGTTCGTCGAGATGGCGCCGGACGTGCAGGCGGCGGTCCGGGCCAAGGGCTGGCGGTTCTATACCTTCCTCGGCGCGACCGGGTGCCGCCTGATGTGCGCCTGGGATACCGAGGCGGCCACTGTCGACCGGTTCATCGCCGACATCCGGGCGGTTGCCGCCGGTCGTGCGGCGTGAGGCAACGGGAGGCGCGACGTTCATGAAGGCCCCGCAGCCGCCGAGCTTCACGTTCGGGATCGAGGAGGAGTACCATCTGGTCGAGCGTGCGACCGGGCGGCTCGCCGAGGCTCCCGCCGGGCTGATCGACGCCTGCATCGCGCGCGTGGGGGATCGCGTCAGTCCCGAATTCCTGAAGACGCAGATCGAGATCGGCACGCCGGTCTGCCACACGTTCGCGGCGGCGCGGGAGCATCTGGTGCGGTTGCGCGCGACGATCGGCGAGGTCGCGGGGCAGCACGGACTGGCGCCGATCGCCGCCGGGACCCATCCGTTCGCCAGGGTCGGCGATGCGCAGCCGACGGAACGCGCCCGCTATCAGGCGCTGGCGACCGATCTCGCGGGAATCGGCCGGCGCTTGTCGATCTGCGGCATGCACGTGCATGTGGCGGTAGAGGACGACGACCTGCGCATCGATCTGATGAATCAGATGCGCTATTTCCTGCCGCACCTGCTGGTGCTGTCCACCTCGTCGCCGTTCTGGCAGGGCGAGGATACCGGGCTCAAGTCGTACCGACTCGCCATCGTCGACAACATGCCACGCACGGGATTGCCCGGCCGTTTCTCGGGCTGGGGCGAGTACAGCCGGACTGTCGATGTGCTGGTGCGCGGCGGCGTCATCGAGGATGCCAGCAAGATCTGGTGGGACATCCGGCCGTCGGCGCGCTTCCCGACACTGGAAATGCGGGTCACGGACGTATGCACGCGCGTCGAGGACGGTCTCGCCGTGGCCGCCCTCTACGTTTCGCTGGTGCGCATGCTCTGGCGGTTGCGACGCGCCAACCAGACGTGGCGCACGTATCCAGTCTTCCTGCTCGAGGAGAACCGTTGGCGGGCGCAACGCTACGGCGTCGGCGGCTCGTTGTTCGACCTCGGCAAGGGCGGGCTGGTGGCGTTCTCTGATTTGCTCGAGGAGATCATCGTGCTGGTGGCCGAAGACGCGGCGGCGCTCGGTTGCGAGGCCGAGATTGCGCACGCGCGTCGGATCGTCGCCGAGGGGACCAGCGCGGACCGTCAAGTCGCGGTCTACCGCCGCCTGATCGGCGCAGGCGCCGACGAGGCGGCGGCACTGGCCGGCGTCGTGCAGTCGCTGGTGGCGGAGACGTCGGTCGCCTCGTGACGTCAGGCCCCGCCCGAAGGCCCGACCGCGACCGGTTCGGCGCCGTCCTCGTGGATGAAGACCTTCAAGTCCGGGCGCTCGGCGGCGAGGCGGGCGGCGAGCCGTCGGCCTTCTTGTGAGTGATCGAGTTGATCGGCCGGGGTCCACAGGACGCGGCCGGGATCGTCCGGATCGAGCGAGGTCGCGTAGGCTTGCGCCCAGGCATCGAAGGCCGCGGTCAGTTCCGCCGACAGACCGAGGTCGGATGGGTTGATGTCGCCGCTTATGCCCTCGTCCATGGACCACAGGGGATAGCAGCCGAATTCCGCCATCACCTTGACGCGCGTGACGGCGGCCGGATCGAGGGCAGGTGTGTCGGTCTCGGGGTTGTCGTCGGGCTCCAGTGTCGCCGCCGGTGCGGATGGCCGGAACATGACGTACAGCTGGCGGAGGATATAAGTGGCGTGCGCGATCAGGGCGGCGGCGCCCGCGGCGAGCAAAAGCGGCTGGAGATCCTGCCAGGGCGTGAGCCGGTCGGTGGCAAAAGCCCAGGCGACGAATGCGGTGGCCGCCAGATAGATCACGAACGCATTGGTCGTCTGGCGCCTGCCGGCGGCGCTCGGGGGATCGTCGACGTCGAAATAACGGGGCGCGACGACGAAAATGTAGGTGGCCTGGGCGGCGGCCGAGACCGCGAAGAGTGGTGCGGCCCACGCGAGCCGCAGCATCAACGCGACGCCGCCGGCCAGAATGACAAACGCGGCCGCGAGCAGCCAGACGGTGCGCGCGGTTTCCACGGTCGTCGGCCTCTTGGCCGAAATGGCGGCGATGGCGCGATCGAGCAGATAGGTGGTCAGGGTCACTCGGCTGGCGACGAAGCCGGCGAACACATAGAAGGCGCCGATGAGGCGCAGGGCGACATCTGCAATTTCGGGCATGGGGCTCCAGCTTATCCGGGACGGCGAGCCCAATCCGGCTCGGTGCCGGGATCGAACTGGTAGTCGAAGTAGAGTTGCTCGCCGGCGGCCAGATCGCGGGCAGCGGTGACGGTGACGACCGGACCGAGCTGGGTGGCGCGCCAGGATTTCACGATGTTCGGTTGGCCATGATTGACGAGGCTCAGCCAGCCGAGCACGACCTCGGCCGAGCCGTCCTCGTCGAAAAAGATGAAATCCCTGAGCGCCGTCTGCAGCGCCGCCGGACGTTCGGCCGCGCAGATGTGGATCGTGTAGAACGAGCCCAGCACCTCACCGGCCGCCACAGCGCGGTCGGCGAACACGCCGCGGCCCATGTCTCCCGCCAATGCTACGCGCATCGTATCCCTCAGTGGATGTGGCTGCCGCCGTTGACGTCGATCTCGGAGCCGGTGACGTAGGTCGAGAGATCCGAGGCGAGGAACAGGCAACAGCCGGCCACCTCGTCGGCGCGCCCGGCGCGGCCCATCGGGATCGACTTCATCACTTCGGCCTTGCGCTCCTCGGTCCAGCCCGGTCCGGATTGGACGATGTCGGTGTCGATCAGCGAGGGGCAGATGGCATTGACGCGGATGCCGTCGGGCGCCAGCTCGCGGGCCGCCGCCTTGGTGAGGCCGAGCACACCGCCCTTGGCGGCCGAATAATGCGGGCCGCCGAAGATGCCGCCGCCGCGCTGGGCGGAAACAGAAGAGAGATTGATGATCGAGCCGCTGCGGCGGCCGCGCATGTGCGGGATGACCGCCTGCGTCATGTAGAGCGTGCCGCGCAGGTTGACGTCGAGCACGGCGTCGTAGTTTTCGGCCGTGATCTCCATGAGGCGTCGCGCCTGCGAGATGCCGGCGATGTTGACGAGCACGTCGACGTGGCCGAAGGCGGCGAGCGCCGCCGCGACGGCCGCCTCGCAGGCTGCCTTGTCGGTGACGTTGCAGGCCATCGCTAGGTGGCCGGTGCCGCCGAGGCTCGCCACCGCGTCGGCGCAGGCGGACTGGTCGAGATCGAGGATGGCTACGCGGCAGCCGTGCGCGGCGAACATCTGGGCGGTGGCACGGCCGAGGCCGCGCTTGGAAGCGGCCCCGGTGACGATGGCGGTGCGGTTTGCGAGCAGCATGGTCGTCTCCTCCGGGGGGCAGTTCTGCCAATTTTTGCGCTATGGGGCCTCGGCGGCGAGCCTTATACAGTACCGCTCAACAAGACGACACAGCTCAGGGAGGACGACATGGCGGGCCGGCTCGCGGGGAAGGTTGCGTTCTGTACGGCGTCGGGCGCCGGCATCGGGCGGGCGGTGGCGATCGCCTTTGCGCGCGAGGGCGCCCGGGTGATCGCGTCCGACATCGACCTCGTCAAGCTCAAGGGGCTGGCCGAGGAAGGGGTCGCGGAAACCCACATCATCGACGTGCGCAACACCAAGTCGGTGGAGGATGCCGCCGCGCGGATCGGGCCGGTCGACATCCTGTTCAACGCGGCCGGCTTCGTGCACCACGGCACCGTGCTCGAATGCTCGGACGCCGACTGGGAATTCTCCTTCGACCTCAACGTCAAGTCGATGCACCGTACCTGCAAGGCGTTCATTCCGGGCATGCTGGCCAAGGGCAAGGGGGCGATCGTCAACATCGCCTCCGGCGCCGGCTCGGTGCGCGGCATTCCGAACCGCTACGTCTACGGGGCGACCAAGGCGGCGGTGATCGGGCTTTCGAAGGCGATCGCGGCCGACTTCATCCGCAAGGGTGTGCGCTGCAACGCGATCTGCCCCGGCACCATCCAGTCGCCGTCGCTCGACGACCGGATCGCCGGCCAGGCCAAGGCGCTGGGCAAGAGCACCGAGGAGGTGCGCCAGATGTTCATCGACCGCCAGCCGATGGGCCGGCTCGGAACGGCGGAAGAAGTGGCGGCCATAGCCGTCTATCTGGCGTCCGACGAGAGCGCGTTCACGACGGGTCAGACCTTTCTGGTCGACGGCGGATTCGCGCTGTGAAACCGGCCGCAGGCTCCGCCGCCCGGTGCCGCTCGGCGCCGCGGCTCGGCCGGCCGCTCGCCTGCCTTCCCACGAGGTGATCCATGCCGAGGTTCGCAGCCAACCTGTCGTTCCTGTTCAACGAAGTGCCGTTTCTCGATCGTTTCGCGGCAGCCGCGAAGGCCGGGTTCACCGCCGTCGAGTATCTGTTTCCCTATGAGTTCCCGGCTGCCGAGATCGCCAAGCGTCTGAAGGATCACTGGCTGGAGCAGGCGCTGTTCAATCTTCCGCCGGGCGACTGGGCGAAGGGGGAGCGCGGACTGGCCGCCATTCCGGGGCGCGAGGCGGACTTCGCCGCGGCGGTCGGGCAGGCGCTCGATTATGCGCGGGTACTTGGCTGCCGGCGGGTGCATGCGATGCCGGGCCTGCGCCACCACGGGGCGAGCCGGGCGACCTACATCGCCAACCTCAAGATGGCGGCGCGCCTCGCAGCCAAGGACGGGATCGACGTCATCATCGAGCCGATCAACACGCGCGACATTCCGGGATTTTTCCTGAATACGACCAGCGAGGCTCGCGCCGTGATCCACGAGGTGGGTGAGGCGAACCTCGGGCTGCAGTTCGACCTGTATCACCGCGCCATTCAGGAAGGCGATGTGACCATGGCGATCGGCGAGTTCGGCGGCCTCGCGCGGCACTATCAGATCGCGAGCCCGCCCGACCGTGGCGAGCCGGACGACGGAGAACTGAACTACGCCTATCTGTTCCGCCAGATCGATGCGAGCGGGTTCAAGGGCTTCGTCGGCTGCGAATACAAGCCGCGCCGCGGTACCATAGAAGGACTGGGCTGGGCCAAGAAACTCGGTGTGACACTCGGCTGACCCGTTCGCGAAACGTCAAGGAGACAAACATGCGGATTCTCATCATCGGCGGGGCCGGCATGGTCGGCCGCAAGCTCGCCGAGCGGCTGGCGAAGGATGGCCAACTCGGCGGCAAAGCGATCAGTGCCCTCACCTTGCAGGACGTCGTGCCGGGCGCGGTGCCGGCCGGGGCCGGCTTCCCCGTCGCCATCAAGACGGGCGACCTGTCGGAACCGGGCGAGGCCGCCAAGCTGGTCGCCGACCGGCCGGACGTCATTTTTCACTTGGCCGCTATCGTGTCGGGGGAGGCCGAACTCGACTTCGAAAAAGGCTACCGGATCAACCTCGACGGCACGCGCTACCTGCTTGATGCGGTGCGCTTGGCCGGCCACAAGCCGCGCATCGTGTTCACCAGCTCGATTGCCGTGTTCGGCTCGCCGTTCCCGGCTGCGATCACGGACGAGTTCCTGACGGCGCCGCTGACCTCCTATGGCACCCAGAAAGCGATCGGTGAGTTGCTGCTGGCCGACTACACCCGCAAGGGGCTGCTGGACGGTATCGGCATTCGCCTTCCGACGATCTGCGTCCGTCCCGGCAAGCCGAACAAGGCGGCGTCGGGCTTCTTCTCGAACATCATCCGCGAGCCGCTGGCCGGCCACGAGGCGGTATTGCCCGTCTCGGAGGACGTCCGCCATTGGCACGCCTCGCCGCGGGCGGCCGTCGGCTTCCTCCTGCACGCCGCCACCATCGACGGTGAAAAGGTCGGCCCGCGCCGCAACCTGACCATGCCGGGGCTTTCGGTCACGGTCGGCGAGCAGATCGCCGCGCTGCGCAAGGTGGCGGGTGACAAGGTGGTGGCGCGGATCCGGCGCGAGCCCGATCCGTTGATCGTGCGCATCGTCGACGGGTGGCCACGCAACTTCGACGCGCGCCGCGCCACGGAGCTGGGCTTCAAGGCCGAGGCATCCTTCGAGGAAATCATTCGCATCCACATCGAGGACGAACTCGGCGGCAAGATCGCCTGAGACGCCAGCCGCACCGGGCCGTCACCGGACGGTGATCCGAATCTGCTTCCTGACCCTACAAGCAGGGAGTCGGCTGTGGCTTGTCCACAACAAGTATACGGCCGGCGTCCTGGGCGTCCCTAATGGCGCCACAGTATTGTCTGTTAGTGGGCTCGGATCACGAGGAATGCTACTGGGGCACAGGCACGCCGCACGCCGGGAAAAGCAGTTGTTTCAACGGTCAGCGGACTCAATGCCGCATGCCGTGACAGACATCAAACGAAAGAAACTCTTGCTTTTTCATCAGGTGTGATGCGTTCGTCTGGCGCCCGCGTGCGGGAACAATGGCGGCGTCGATCGCTCGGTTGCGCGGCCTATTGTTCTCATGGCGAGATGCTCATACCCTTCGAGGCTATCTAGATGCATAACATGCCCGTTTCGGCCCGAGTGCTGATGCGTGACGCGGGTTCTCAGACCGACGTCGGCAATCCTTCCAAGGTTGCCGGCCACATCGGCGGCGTCTCGGCTGCCCGGCGTGGTGGCGCGGCCGTTGAACCGAAAGCCAAGGAAGAAGCGCCGATGTTCCTCGAGACGGCCCATACGAAACTGCCCATCGAGTTCCGGGGTCGCGAGGTCCATTTCGACGCCCATGCCTACGAGGACGAGAGCGCCTCGTATCAGGCCATGGCGATCGTCTATCGTCCCAAGGTCTCATCGACGAGCACGCCGGTCGTGCGCGTTCATTCCGGCTGCGTTACCGGCGACATCTTTCACTCGCTGCGTTGCGACTGCTACCAGCAGCTGCAGAAGGCTCTGGAGCGGGTGGTCGACTGCGAGCACGGCATCATCATCTATCTGCCCTATCACGAGGGCCGCGGTATCGGTCTCGTGAAGAAGCTGCAAGCCTATGCCGAGCAGGACCGTGGCCTCGACACCGTCGACGCGAACCTCTCGGTCGGGGCTCCGGTCGACTCGCGCGATTATGAGCTGGCCGCCAAAATCCTCAAGGATCTGCAGGCCACCGAGATCCGGCTGATGACCAACAATCCGCTGAAGGTCGAGGCGCTGCGCGGCCACGGCATCGACGTCGTGGAGCAGGTTCCGCACATCGTCGCGCCGTCGCCCTACAACGCGCGCTATCTCGCGACCAAGAAGGAGCGGATGGCGCACAAGCTGTAAGGCTTGGCGCTGGCGGTTCCACCGGGTTTTGGAGAACCTCGCTACGGCGAGGTTTTTCGTTTTTAGATCAGGGTGTTGGCAGCGCGAGCAGATCCTCGTGCCCGACGATCGTGACGGCGTCCGGATCGGCCGCGCGCCCGGCCAGCCAGCTGTCGATGGCGGTCTGAGGCACCAGGCCCGTCTCGCGGACGGCGCCCGCCCAGCCGGCATCCAGATCCCGGCGGAGTCCAGGGTAGCTGCGATCGAGCACCCACGGGCTCTTTCCGCGGATGACCCGGTAACCGTGGCGGGCGAAGGCGGCGGCCAGCGCGGCGGTCGCGCCCGGTCCGGCGGCGGGTCCGAACCCCTTGTCGCCCAATTGATGCTGGTTGAAGGCCTCGCGCATGCCGTTGTCCGCCGGGTGGGCCGGATTCCAGGCGGCGATGCCGTCATAGGTCAGCACGGTTGTGAAGACCTGGCGGTTGGCGGCAACGGCGGCGGCGAACTTGTCGATCACGGGGACCGAGATCAGATCGAACAGGGCGGCGGCGGTGACGAGATCGGCGCCGGCGACGAGGTCGGCGAAGTCGCCGGTCGAGAAGTCGGCCTGCCGGTAGTTCACGGAGGCGATGCGGTCGGGGCAAAAGCCGGCCAAGCGGTCCCGCGCCGTCTCCAGAAGCCGCGGGTCGTAATCGACGAGCGTCCAGTGCTGGCGCGCCTGCAAGGCGGGGGCCAGACCCCGCAGGTTCGATCCGGCGCCGCAGCCGAGATCGACGATCTTCAATTCGGGTCGCGGGTCGAGGGCGGCCTGGAGTGCGGCGCGCACGGCCGCGTTGATCGAGGCGTGATCGGCCGGCTCGCGCAGCGCCAGCCACTCGGGCGAGAAACTCATGACGCGATCTCCTTCAGCACGTCGGCGATCCTGCGGGCCGTATCGTCCCATCGCGGCAGCCGCTGGCCGGCTTGCCAGCTTTCCTCGGCGAGGCGCTGGCGCAGCGGCAGGTTCAGCAGCAGATCTCGGAGCGCCCCACCGAAGGCGGCCGCGTCGCCCGGCGGCACCTTGATGCCGGCGCTGTCGGGCACGGTCTCGGCGGCGGCGCCGCCGGTGGTGCAGACGATCGGCAGGCCGCGCGCCATCGCTTCGCCGAGCACCATGCCGTAGCCTTCGAACAGCGACGGCATGACGAAAATGTCGGCCGCCGCGTAGAGTGCATCGAGGGCGGGTGTGTCGACGCTGCCAGCCACCGTGATGCGGTCGGCGAGGTGGTGGGCGGCGATGGCCTTGGTCAGTTCGGCGGCAGCGGCCGGGCTTCGGTCGACGGCACCGGCGATGGTCAGATGCCAAGGCAGATCGGTCAGTTCGGCGAGGGCTTCCACCAGAACGGGGTAGCCCTTGCGGGCCGACACGGCGCCGACGGCCAGCAGCGCCACCGGTTCGCCCGTGCCTTCGGCCCGGTGGGCCGGGACAGTTCCCGGTTCGGCGACGGCGATGCGGCTTTCCGGCACGCCGAACTCCTGGATCAGCAGCCGGGCGGTCATCGGGCTGGTCGCTATGACCCGGCGGCATCCGGTCAGGGCCGCGCGCTCGGAGACGACGAGTTCGCGGGCGCGCTGCTCGCCGATCCCGCTCTCGTACCCGAGCGGATGGTGAACCAGGGCGACGATCGGCCGGCGGAGCGTCTGCACCAGCGCCATGGGAAACGCACCGTAGGCGAGGCCGTCGATCAGGAGCACCGCGTCCGGTGGAGTGGCCGCGAGCATGTCGGCCGTTGCCGCGAGATCGGCGGCGGAGGGGGCCGGGAACGAGCCGGGCAGCGCCACGTGGCGGACGGGAACGCCGAGGCTCGGCAAGCGCGCCAGCACCTCGCGGTCATAGGCATAGCCTCCGGTCGGGGTCGCAAGGTCGCCCGGAATGGCGAAGATGACCTCACGCACCGGCACCGCCTCCGACGGGGCCTTCGAACCAGGCGCGGGCGAGGTCGGTCTCGTGCAGCGTGACGCGGATCTTGGCCAGGCCCTTGCCGTCCTCGCCGAGCGCGCCCTCGCGGGCCGCCTTGGCCACCGCGTCGAACACGTGGCGGCAGAGGAACTCCGTGGTCGTCAGCTTGCCCTCGAATTCCGGCAGCGTGTCGAGGTTCTTGTAGGCGAGCGGCTTCAGCGTCTTGTTGAGGACATCTAGCGCGGCGCCGATATCGACGACGACGTTCTGTCGCGTCAGGGTCTCGCGGAAGAAGGCGACGTCGACGACGAAGGTGGCGCCGTGCATGCCCTGGGCCGGGCCGAAGAACGGGTCGGGCAGGCTGTGGCCGATCATGATCCGGTCGCGAACTTCGACGGCAAACATCGTGGGCTCCTCGAGGGTCCGGCCGCACCGATCGCGGGCCGGCAACGCGCCGTCTTCGCGGCTAATTGGGGTGCCGTCAAGGCGCGGCGTGCCCCTTGGGGGTGCCGAGTCAGTACCGGATCACCGGCGCCAGCCCGGGCGCACCGGGGCTCAGCAGTGAGGGCAGGCGGGCCGGTGCCTCGTCGAAGGCGATCTCCTCGGTCAGCAGGGCGTCGAGCGCCGGATCGCGGAGGAGGCCGAGCGCGGCCTGCATCCGCCGGCGATAGTTCCAGCGCGGGCGGCGGCTCGGCGAGACGTGGCCGACCTGCGACGAGATGAGCTTCAGCCGGCGGCTGTGGAAGGCGTCGCCGAGCGGTGCCGGGATGGTACCGCCGCCGTACCACGACAGCTCGATGATGGTGGCCTCGAGTCCACCGCAGGCGATGGCGGTGGCGAGGCCCGGTGCGGTCACGGACGTGTGGAAGGCCACGTCGCAGTCTTGCGGGGCGTCGGCCGGGGCGGCGAACGCGAAGCCGAGTTCGGCGGCGAGGGCCGCGCGCTCGGGGGCGACGTCGATCAGGGTGACCTCGGCGCCCGGCAGGTGCGCGGCGAGGTAGGCGACCAGCAAACCCACGATGCCGCCGCCGACGACGGCGATGCGGTCGGCCGGTCCGGCGCCCGAATCCCACAGCGCGTTGAGGGCGGTCTCCATGTTGGCGGCGAGGGTCGCGCGGCGTGTTGAAACATCATCGGGCAACGGGACGGCCATGGCCGCCGGCGCGATGAAAAGATCCTGGTGAGGATGCAACACGAAGACCCGCTTGCCACGCAGATCATCCGGCCCCTGTTCGACCCGCCCAGCCGCGCAATAGCCATATTTTACGGGGAAAGGAAACGCGCCGCCCTGCAAGGGTGCACGCATTCTCTCCCATTCGCTCGGGCCAATGGAACCGGACAATACGAGGCGTTCCGTGCCGCGGCTGACCCCGCTGAACTCCGTACGGACGACGACCTCCTGCGGTCCGGGGGGCGACAGCGTCTCGCTGCGCTGCTCCACCACACCGGGCGAAACGTACCAGAGGGCGCGCGCCACGAGGGGCTTGCCAGTGGTCTGCGATGTCGTCATGTGCTCGTCCCTGGCCCGGTTTCCGGCCGACGCCCGTCGCGCGCCGCTTCCCCATCTTTCCTGACAAGGACACGTTCGCCATGCGCGAGCCACAGACCGCCACGACGTCGCTCGGCCGCGCCCCTGCGGCCGGCTTGCATACTACGCCCACCGGGACACAGTCCATGGAGGTGCTGAACCGGCGGCGCGCCATCGTCGCGGCGCTCAACATCGTGACCTACGTCGTCATGCTGTATCTCGCCGGCGTGGTGCTCGGCGCCGGCGGCTGGACGATCGTCGACATGGTGCTGATCGTCGCCTTCGCGATCGGCAGTCCGTGGACGGTGCTCGGCTTCTGGAATGCGGTCATCGGGCTGTGGCTGCTTCACTTCGTGAAAGACCCGATGCGCGAGGTGGCGCCATTCGCGGCCGCCGCGGATGCCGAAGCGCCGATCACGATCGATACCGCGATCCTGATGACGCTGCGCAACGAGGATCCCAAGCGGGCGTTCCTGCGGTTGCGGACGGTGAAGGCCAGCGTCGATGCCACCGGGTTCGGTGCGCGGTTCAGCTATTTCATTCTGAGCGATACCAACCGGCCCGAGGTCGCGGCCGAGGAGGAAGCGGCCGCGGCGCAGTGGAAGAGCGAGCTGGCACCCGAAGATGCCGCTCGGATCGTATACCGGCGGCGCGACGTCAACACCGGGTTCAAGGCCGGCAACGTCCGCGACTTCTGCGAGCGCTGGGGCGGCAATTACGAGCTGATGCTGCCGCTCGACGCCGATAGTCTGATGTCGGGTGACGCCATCGTGCGGCTGGTGCGCATGATGCAGGCGCATCCGCGGCTCGGCATCCTGCAGAGCCTGGTCGTCGGCATGCCGTCGGACAGCGCGTTCGCCCGCATCTTCCAGTTCGGTATGCGTCACGGCATGCGCTCCTATACGATGGGCCAGGCCTGGTGGGTCGGCGAGTGCGGCCCGTTCTGGGGGCACAACGCGGTCGTTCGGATCAAGCCGTTCGCGGAGGAGTGCCACCTGCCGATGCTGCCCGGCAATCCGCCGCTCGGCGGGCACGTGCTCAGCCACGACCAGGTCGAGGCGACGCTGATGCGGCGCGCCGGGTTCGAGGTGCGCGTGCTGCCCGAGGAGCGCGGCAGCTGGGAAGAAAACCCGCCTACCATGCTCGATTTCATCAAGCGCGACGTGCGCTGGTGCCAGGGCAACATGCAGTACGTGAAGCTGCTGGATCTGCCCGGGCTCTACCCGATGAGCCGCTTCCAGTTGGTGTGGGCGATCCTGATGTTCCTCGGCATCCCGGCGTGGACGCTGATGATCGGCCTATCGCCGGTGGTCGCCTGGGATGCCCGCGGCATTGCGGACTATCCGGCCGGTCTCGCGGCCGGTCTCTACGTCGTGTTCTTCCTGATGTACCTTTCGCCGAAGATTTCGGGGCTGCTCGACGCGGTCCTGACCAAGGGCGGCGTCGACCGTTACGGCGGGCCGGTGCGGTTCGCATTGAGCGCGGCGATCGAGGTCGTGTTCTCGTTCCTGCAGGGCGCCGTCTCGACCATCCGCACCTCGATCTTCATGATCGGTCTGCTGTTCGGGAAGTCCGTGACCTGGAGCGGGCAGTCGCGCGACGCCTATGGCATCTCGTGGTCGACGGCGTTCTCGGCGCTGTGGCCGCAGGTGGCGTTCGGCGCGGTCGTGTGCGGCGCGCTCTATCTGATCGCGCCGAGCGTGCTTTGGTGGAGCCTGCCGCTGACGGCGGGGTACATCCTGTCGGTGCCGTTCGGTGTCATCACCGCCAGTCCGGCGCTGGGGCGCTGGTTCAAGCGCGTCGGCCTGTGCGGCATCCCGGAGGATTTCGACACGCCGGCCGAGGTGAAAGCGGTATTGATCAGGGAAACGTGACGGGAGGCTTCTCGATACGCCGTACGTATGGCATATTGATCTATGATCCAGAGCTTCGCGGATCGGCGGACCGAACGGTTTTTCGCGACGGGGCGCTGCCCGGCGCAGTGGCGGGCGTTCGAGAGGTCGGCCGCGTCGAAGCTGATGGCAATCGACTCGGCCGTCGTGCTGTCCGATCTTCGATTTCCTCCCGGGAATGGTCTGGAAGCGCTGGGTGATGACCGCGACGGTCAGTGGAGCATGAGGATCAAAAAGCAATGGCGGGTCTGCTTCGTGTGGGGCGACACCGGTCCGGAGCGTGTCGAGATCGTCGACTATCATTGAGAGTGCCATGCTGAAGCCGCGTGTCAGAACGAAGCTCAAAGTCCATCCCGGCGAGGTTCTGCGCCTGGAGTTTCTGGAGCCCGCCGGTATCAGCGCCACGGCGCTTGCCAAGTCGATCGGTGTGCCGGCCAACCGGATCAGCGAACTCGTGGCCTGCCGTCGCAGCATCACGGCGGACACGGCGATCCGTTTGTCGCGCTACTGGGGAACGAGCGTGGAGTTCTGGATGAATATCCAATCGACCTACGACATCGTCGTAGCCCAGGAAACCAACGACTACTCCGGCATCAAAGGTAGGGCAGCCTGAGTTCGCCTGAGCCACGGTGATCATGCTGACGCTTCATGCAGGTCGGTCTCGACTTGCGCCACAGTCTGCCACGATAGGCACCCAACATGACCTTGCCTCAGACTCTCGCCACGCTCCGCGCCGACCCGGCACTGGCCAACCTGCGCCGTTCGCTGGACGTTTACTACGGCGACGCGGCGCGCGACGCCGCCATGGACCGGCTCTATGCGCAGTTCGTGAAGCCGGGCGGCCTCGCCTTCGACATCGGCAGCCACGTCGGCGACCGCATCGGCGGGTTCCGGCGGCTCGGGGCGCGGGTGGTCGCGCTCGAGCCGCAGCCCGACTGCGCCAAGGTGATCCGGGCGATCTGCGGCCGGGACGACGGGGTTCGCCTCGTCGAGGCGGCCTGTGGCCCCTCACCCGGGCGGCTGATGCTGCACATCAACTCCTCCAATCCGACGGTGACGACGGCATCGACCGACTTCGTAAAGGCCGCCGACGGCGCGGGCGGGTGGGAAGGGCAGGTCTGGGACCGCGCCATCGAAGTGCCGGTGACGACGCTCGATCTGCTGATCGCCGAGTACGGCGCGCCGGACTTCGTGAAGATCGACGTCGAGGGGTTCGAGGCGGACGTGCTGGCCGGGCTCGGCAAAGCGCTGCCGGCACTGTCGTTCGAATTCACGACCATCCAGCGCGACGTGGCGGCGCGCTGCCTCGCGCGGCTGGCCGCCCTCGGCGGCTATGGCTTCGACGTGGCATTGGGGGAGAGCCAGAAGCTCGAGCTCGGCCGCTGGGTGACGGCGGACGCCATGCAACGCTTCATCGAAGATCTGCCGCATACAGCAAATTCGGGAGATGTCTATGCCGTTCTTCAGTGAGCTGGTCAGCTGGCATGGCCTGCTGGCCGTGCTGGCGGCCGCAGGCATGGCCGCTTTCATCGGCACCTCGCAGGCGCGGGCCGCCTCGCTGGACGGTCTCGCCGTCGAGGTGAAGAACCAGTCCGAGCCGGTGCTCTGTGCCGAGAAGGACAACGTGGCGCTGGCGCTGTCGTCGGCCGAGGTGCGCAGCTTCCGTATCGAGGCCGGGCATCCGGTGTACGGCGGCATGATCCAGCGCGACAGCTTCGAGCCCGACTGGACGGCGTGCGACATGGCGGCCGACCCGGTGTTCACGACCGAGGTCAAGGCGCCGGTACGCAAGACCATCTACGAGGAGCCGGATTTCTGGCTGGTCGGCTGGACACTGCCGACGTTCTGGCGCCCGGCCAACGCGACGATACGGATCGGCGACCGGGTCGAGAAGGGGCTGCACCTCGTTCAGCTTTGGATGATCCGGCCGATGGGTGGGGAAGAGGCCCTCGTGCTCTACCCGCAGGACGGCTACTGGCGCATCAAGCCGCTGGCGCCGAAAGGCCTCGCGCCGACCGCCTTCGGTTCGTCCTTCCTGGTCGGGCCCATCGAGGATGCCGGGCGGCCGATCGTCGACATCAAGGAGATCGCGTTCGATCCGAAGACGCGGACGTTCACGCTGGCGTTCGCGCGCGGCGGGTCGGCCACGTTGCGGCTCGTCTCGGTCGACAGCAATCGCCATGCGATCGACGTCGCGTTCGACAAGCCGATCGCCGGGCGGCCGTTCGCCATGCTGCGCTCGATGTACGTGACGGAGTTCAACAACGACGTCGCCCGCGTGGCCGTCCGGGAGAAGGGGGCCAAGGGTTGGCGCGAGGCGCCGATCCTGTCGTTCGACAGCGCCGTCGCGACCGACGTGTGGGCCGGGCGGCTGTCGCCATCGCAGCACAATACGTCGTCGCCGGACATGGTCTTGAACAGCTTCTCGGACGGGCCGACGCCGAAGCGGCCCCGGGCCGAGGCCCCGCCGACGGCTGTCACGAAGCCCTGATCGCCCGTTCGCGGATTACCAGACGAGTTCGGCCATGGCTGCCAGCGGGCGCGGTGCCGGCGGCAGCACCAGCCGCTGGAGCCGGTCGCTGATGATCGAATCGCCGCACATGATTTCTTCGCGGTGGATGCCGCCGGCGATGAACAGGGCGTCGATGCCGAAGCCTTCCGCTCCGGCAACATCGGTGCGGATGGCGTCACCGATTCCCAGGATGCTGCGCCGCGCCAGCTGGCGGCCCATCAGCCGCTCGGCCGTCGCCAGCGCCATCTCATAGGCGGCGGTGTGGGGCTTTCCGGCCCAGAATACCGGGCCGCCGATCTGCTCGTAAACGGCCGCGATGGCACCGGCGCAGGGATAGAGCACGCCGCCGACCTCGACCACGAGGTCCGGATTGGCGCAAATCAGCGGCAGCGCGCGCGCCAGCGCCTGCTCCATCATGGGCCGGTAGGTCTCGCCGGTCTCTGCGAGGTCGTCGACGAGACCCGTGCAGACGATGGCATCGGCGTCGGCGAGTGGGGCGTGACTGGTCGCCAGCCCTTCGAACAGCGGCAGGTCGCGTGCGACACCGATGTGATGGATGCGCTGGTAGCCCTGGGCGCGCACGTGGGCGCGGGTGATATCGCCCGAGGTCACCAGAGCGTCCCAGGCGTCGCGGCGGACGCCCTTCTGATCGAGCAGGGCCGCGACGGTGCCGCTCGGTGTCGGAGCGTTCGACAGCAGCACGACGGTGCCGCCGCCGGAGCGGAAGCGCGCCAAAGCCTCGCCGGCCGCCGGATAGGCCTGCACGCCATTGTGCACGACGCCCCAGACGTCGCAGAAAATGGCTTCGTAGCGAGCCAGAAGCGCGCCTGCGCCGTCGAGCACCGGAACCGTCAAGCTGGTCACTCCTTGGCTCCCTTGCCCGAAGTCCGGAATACGCCGAACCGGTATCCCATGTACGAAACGCACATGGAAACGAGCGAGGCGAGCGCAACGGCGAGGGGATTCGGGGTGTCGGGCCTCGCCAACATGATCGCCGCGAAAATGAGATAGTTGACTGCCTGGGCGAACCAGACGACGGCGGCGAATTGCAGGAACTCGGAGATCGACGGACGGCTTTCCATCGCGAACGTGATGGTCCGGTTGATGTACCAGGAGACCGCCATCGCCGTCATGATGCTGAACGGACGCGCCAGTAAGGGCGAGATGCCCATGATCTCGTCCAACACGTGCAGGACCGAGACATCGACGGCAAAGGCGAGCGTGCCGGCCAGCACGAACCCGCCGTAGTGGCGGATGTCGTGGGCGGTCGGATGCAGCAGTCGTCGAATGATCTGACCAATCATGCTGCGACCGCTCCGAAGGGCTCTTGGTCCCACTCGGGGCCACCGCAGCGCGACGGTCGCCACAACCGATTTTCCAGGTCCGGGAAGGATCGAATGACATCGCTCTCGTCCTGGCGGCGTTCGACCACCGGATCGACCGCGGCCAGTTCGGTATCGGGATAGCCCGGATGACACATCACGAGGTGGCGCGGACCCGGGTGGGAGAAGAACCTCTGCAACTCACTGTCGTAAGGCGAGCGCCGGTCGAACGCAGAGACACCCGAGAAGCCGTCGTTGGTCACGCAGCCGCGGGCTCGGGCCTGGGCGCGGAAGCCGATGGCCAATCCGGCGAGCAGCAGCGACTTGGCGACCGCCGCTCGCCGTGCCGTGATACGGGCCATCGAATCGGCCGGGTCGCGCACCAGAAGTCCGGCTGCCGGAAACGCCTCGGCGATCGCATCAAGTACGCCCGTTCGGATGCCCGGCAGGGCATGCGCATGCTGATGGCCGTCCAGAAAATCAGGATCGCGGCCGGCAATCTGCCGAAACCGATCGATCTGGCGTGCGGTTTCCTCGCGCACTTCGCCGGCATCGACCTGGCCGAGCAGGGCACGTTGTACGAGGGTGCCGATGCGCGGCAGGTGTCCGGACGGCGCCAGGCCCGGCATGGGGCCGAGCGGGGCGCCGAGAGTCAGATTGAGGTGGAGGCCGACGGCGATCCGGTTCGACAGGTCGCCGACGCGTCGTCCGTGGACCGGCCAATGGCGGGTCGTCACCAGCGCGCTGGTGGCCGAAAGCCTGCGGGCGGCCGCCAGATCCTCGATGGCCTGGCTGACGCCCTCCGTCAGCGCATAGTCGTCAGCGCACAGCAGGACGGGGCCCGGCATCAAGGCGCGTTCCCGGCATCGGGCTGTGCGGGCCTTGAGGCGGCAGCGGGCGCCTCGCCGTCGAGGCCGACACGGTCGCCGACGATGAACAGCGGCCGCCCCTTCACCTCCTCGTAGACGCGGCCGAGGTACTCGCCGATGACGCCGAGGGTGATGAGTTGCACGCCGGCGAAGAACATCACCGACACGATCAGCGTCGGAAAGCCCTTCACGTCGACGCCGAACAGCAGCGTTTGCGCGATGAAGTAGACGGCGGTGGCGAAGGCGGCGAGCGAGATGGCGAGCCCGAGCAGCGACCACACGCGCAGGGGCAGGGTCGAAAACGAGGTGAGCCCGTCGAGCGCGAAGCGCGTGAGCTTGCGGAAGTTCCACTTGCTGGTGCCGTGCATCCGCTCGGCGACGTCGTAGGGCACGCCGATCGCCTTGAAGCCGATCCAAGAGTAGAGGCCCTTGTTGAAGCGGGAGACCTCACCGAGCTGGTTCATGGCGTCGACGGCGGCACGGTCGAGCAGGCGGAAATCGCCTGCGCCCTCGGGGATGTCGGTCTGCACGAGGGCATTGAACAGGCGGTAGAAGACCTTGGCGAAGGTGCGGTGGAGGAAGCTGTCGGTCTGACGGCTGCGCCGCTGGCCATAGACGACCTGATAGCCTGCACGCCACAGCCGGACGAACTCGCCGAGCATCTCGGGCGGGTGCTGCAGGTCGGCGTCCATGATGATGACGGCGCGGCCGGTGGCATGGCGCAGACCGGCGGCGATGGCGACTTCCTTGCCGAAATTGCGACTGAGCGAGACTGCGGTGATCCGCGGCTCGCGCAGGTGGATGAGTTTGAGGCCGGCCAGTGTCTCGTCGGTCGAGCCGTCGTCGACGAAGAGCACGTTCCAAGTGACCCCGAGGCCGTCGAGCATGGGCACCAGCCGGCTCTCCAGCGGTCCGAGATTGCGCTCCTCGTTGAGGACCGGAATGACGACCGTCAGTTCGGGACCGTGACTGGCGCTGGGTGGGTGCGAGGTCATTCCGTTCGACAGCTGTTGCAGGTTGGCAGGGTGGCCCCTCTTAGCAGATTGCCGGGGGCGATGGCGAATGGGTTCGGCGGCCGGGTGTGCCGTGGACGGCGCGCTTGCGCGCGATCAATGCCGCCACCAGCGGGGTCCGCTGAAAGTGCCATGTCGCTTGCGCCGGTCCGGCGCCGGGCGTCGGGGGTGATGAAGCGGAGGCGGTTTCCGTGTTACCGATTGTGTGCCGCCCGAATGGCGGCTGGTCGGCACTGCAAGGCAGGATCGGGAGTGGCAATGGCTGGGCAGAGGCATCTCGGTCGTGCGGTGATGATGCTGGCCGGGATCGGATCAGGCTTGTGGGCGGGCGATGTGTTCGCGGCCCCCGACGTGGCGCTGGGCGAGTATCTCGCCGGCGAGTGCGTGACCTGCCACCAACGGTCGGGGCGTGGCGATGGCATCCCGTCGATCGTCGGCTGGCCGGCGGAATCGTTCATCGCCGTGATCGCTTCCTACAAGTCGAAAGAGCGCGACAACGTCGTGATGCAGACCATTGCCGCGCGATTGAAGGACGACGAAATCCAGGCCCTCGCAGCCTATTTCGAAAGCCTCGGGCCCCGTGGCCCGGCTTCGGTCGGCAAATAGTCCGGCTGCGGCACGTCGAGTCCAGCTTCCACCGATCTCAACAGGTGCAACGATGACGATCCGTTTTTTTAAAGCGCTGGCGCTTGGTCTCGTGCTCGGCCTGACGGGCCTCGGCGAGGCCCGGGCGAGTGACGATCTCGGCTTTCGAATCTACACCAAGGCTGGCACCTTCGCAGAGGTGCGGGAGGATCTGCAGGATGCCATCGTCAAGCGCGGGTTCGTGATCGACTATGTGGGCCATTTCAACGACATGCTCGAGCGGACGGCCGTGGCAGCCGGCAGCGTCACCAAGGACGGCAACAAGTCGCCCTATCGGGAGGCGCAGTATCTGCAGTTTTGTCCGGCTGCGATCACCCACGAGGAGGTCAGCGCGAGCCCGTTTGCGATCGCCAACTGTCCCGTGGCGGTGTTCGTCTACGAGCTGAAATCGGAGCCGGCCAAGGTTCACGTCGGGTTCCGGCTGCCGGTCGGCAGTCCGTCGCGGCTCGTGAAAAAGATCAACGACAAGCTCGTCGGGCTGCTGCACGACATTGCGACAGAGGCGACCAAATAGCTGCAGCCGTCCAAGTCCGGCCTTCTGGCTGCGGGCGTGCTCTTTGTCGTGCTTGGTAGCGGGACCCGGACTCGAACCGGGGACCTAAGGATTATGAGACCTTCGCTCTAACCACCTGAGCTATCCCGCCAGCGGCGCCCATATAGTTAGCTGGTTCAACGCCTGTCAAGCAACGCGGCTCGCCGTGGTGGGGATGGGCGATGACGGCGCCGGCACCGCCGCGTCGGTCGTTTTCTCGAAGCGCAGCATGGTGAAGAGGCCGAGCGGGCGCAGGGCGCGGCGTTCGACGAGCGCGAGCCCGGGGACACCGAGGACCCGCGACTGGTCGAAAACCGGGCGCCAGCCGAGCTTGGCACCGAATGGGGCGAGGCGCCGCTCGATCCACCCGCGGACCCCTTCGTCCTGACTGAAATGATTGACCAGGATCACCGCGCCACCGGGTTTCACAACGCGGGCGAGTTCGATCATGACCCGCTCGGGCTCGGGGACGACGGTCATGACGTACATGGCGACGACGGTGTCGAACGTGGCGTCGGCGAACGGAGTCGAGGTGGCATCGATCTCCTGCAGGCTCCTGACGTTGGTCAGGCCGAGCTCGCGGACACGTTGGCGGGCACGCTCCAGCATGTGGGGCGAGAGGTCGATGCCGTAGACCTGCAGGTGGCGGGCCAGCATGGGCAGCGACAGGCCCGTGCCGACGCCGACCTCCAGCACCGAGCCGGTCCGCTGGTTGATCAGTTCCACGGCATGGCGCCGGCCGGCATTGGCGATCCAGCCGAAGGTACGGTCGTAGGTCGGCGCCCACCGGCGGTAGGCCTCGCGCACCTGGCGCTCGTCCATGGTTGCGGTTGTCGCTTGCCCCTTCATCGCCATCGCCTCACGAGCCAATAGACTTCTCCCGTAATCGGGTTGGAACCGTTCGGATCTCAGATCGTCTTAGCCATGCCGTCTGCCTTGTCAGTCCGCGCTGGCAGCGCGACCGCGGTCCGGCCTTCGACGGCATCGATGAACCCGCCGCCGAGCATGCGGGCCCGTGCCTCTCCACTGTCGTAGATCACGCAGGCCTGGCCCGTGGCGACACCACGCTCGGCATCGGCCAGCGCGACGTGCACCGAACCATCGGCCGCGACCGCCAGAAGGGCCGGGCGCGGCGGCTGGCTCGACCGGACCCGCGCCCAAACCTCGCGCGGCGTCGCGCCGGTCGGGCCCAGCTGGTCGTCACCCAGCCAGTTGAAGTTGCGCAAATTAAGCCGGCGGGTCTCCAGGGCCTCGCGCGGTCCGACGACCACCTGGCCGGACGCGGCATCGATGCGGACGACGTAGAGCGGCTCGCCGGTCGAGATGCCTAGACCCTTGCGCTGGCCCACCGTGAAATTGACGATGCCGGTATGGCGGCCGACCACGCGGCCGTCGACGTGGACGATGTCGCCGGCCAGCAGGGCGCCCGGCTTCAAACGCTCGATCACGTCCGCATAGCGTCCGGTCGGCACGAAGCAGATGTCCTGGCTGTCGGCCTTTTCCGCGACCGGCAGGCCAAGGTCGCGCGCAAGGTCGCGGACGGCGGCCTTGCGATGGGCGCCGAGCGGGAACCAAAGGCGATCGAGCTGGGCGCGGGTCGTGGCGAACAGGAAGTAGCTCTGGTCTCGGTCGGCGTCGGCGGCCCGGTAGAGCTCTGGGCCATGACGGCCGGCGCGCTGCTCGATGTAATGGCCGGTCGCCAAGACATCGGCGCCGAGTTCGGTGGCCGTCTCGAGAAGATCGCGGAACTTGATCTGCTGATTGCAGGTGACGCACGGGATCGGCGTTTCACCGGCCATGTAGCTCTCGGCAAACGCGTCGATGACCGAACGCGCGAAGCGCTCCTCGTAGTCGAGAACGTAGTGGGCGATGCCCAGTGTCTCGGCAACGCGGCGGGCATCGTGGATATCCTGGCCGGCGCAACAGCTGCCCTTGCGGGCGGTCGCGCTGCCGTGGTCGTAGAGCTGGAGCGTGATCCCGACGACCTCGTGGCCCTCGCGTGCCAGCAGGCCGGCGACGACGGAGGAGTCGACGCCGCCGGACATGGCGACGACCACGCGCTTCAGCCCCTTGGCCAGCGCGGGACGGTCCAGATCACCTTTTGTACCGGATGCGAACGGCATCACTCACTCCGACGGGCCGGTCGTCACCCGGCGGCCCAAAACGAAACTCTCCATTTAAGCCGTGGCGCGGCAACCGTCCAGGCCGCGTCGCGGCGCATCCTGGGAGGGTTGTAGAGCAAAATAGATCACCTCTTGGGCAATTATTTACCAAAGGATTTAGACGGCCCTTAATGGGCTTACGGTATTGTCCTCACAGGTTTGGGAGTGCCGTGGCGTAAAAAAAACATGACAGAGCATAGTGTGCGTGCGCGGGTTCGGTATGTCATCGGTCCGGATGGCAGCCCGTTGACCATCGCTGATCTGCCCCCCCGCGATACCAAGCGGTGGGTGATACGACGCAAAGCAGAGGTTGTGGCCGCCGTTCGCGGTGGCCTCCTCAGTCTGGAAGAGGCGTGCGAGCGGTACAAGCTCACGGTGGACGAGTTCCTCAGCTGGCAACGGTCCATCGACAAGCACGGGCTTCCGGGACTCCGGGCGACCAAGGTTCAGGACTACCGCCAGTAAGAGCGGCCTGGGGCTTGGTCATCGTTGAGGGCGAGCCGGCTGCGGGGGCATCACTGCCACGCTGCCGGCGGGCGGCTCGCCATCACACGTGAGGTCTTCGGCGGCCCACCGCCAGACCTCCTTGCGCATGCGGTCGGCCTCGGTGTCCGTCATGCGCAGATTCTCGACATCGATTGCGGGGCCGCTACTGCCGCCGCTCATGCGAATGCGTAGTGCGCGGGCCCCCCAGGGGCGCTCCGACGTGCGGTCGCGCTCATGCACGACCATTTCGACCGCGCCTCCGGACGACGGAGGAGCGGCTTCGGCATACAACACGTGCGTGCCGCCGAAGCGGCCGCGTGGTCCGAACCAGCACTTGTTGGCACCGCGTGCGACGCGCGCGTAGGTTTCGGTTGTCGATATCTCGGCCGTGCCCGGAATGGCGGCGGTCGACAGGGCGGCCATGTCGGGACCGCCGGCGCAACCCATGAGGGCGCCTACGGCGGAGCCCAAGCTCAGCGCGATCGGAATAATCTGTCGCAGGTGTCGCGGAATTGGCGGCCACTGTCTCAGCGGCATATCCGGTGTCCCGATTTCGAACTGTCCGGGACTTAATGCCGGCCTCACGCGGCGGCAAGGAGGCGCGCCGGCATTGTCGTGGACAATGCCGGCCGCAGTCATCAACGCAGAGTGGCCGTCCCCACTTCGGTGGCGCGCCGGCCGGTCCGCTCGACCTCGCGCTCGGCGGCTGGAACCACCTTGGCCAGCTCGAGTTCGGCGGCTTCGCGGGCCTGAACGGCGGCCTCGAGCTGCTGCATCAGATCGGTGACGGAGGTCTTCAGATTGTCGCGGCGCTGGCGGGCCGACTTGGCGAACATCGAATAGGAGAAATGACCCGGATCGCGGATGCCGGTGCGTTCCTCCTCGGCAGCCACCTGCCGGTCGAGATCGGAGGCCATCTGCTCGAACTCGCGGATCATGTACTCGAGGTCGGCGACCTTGCGGACCTTCTCCTGCAGCTCAAATCGCCTCAGATGAACCAGATGATTGCGCAACTTCATGCCCGTACCCCCGACTTTTCGAGACATCCACGCAGTAACAAGTTTCGTGCCAGAGCCGACAGGCGTCCGACCATTTGCGCAGAGGAGCAACATGCTTGCTCTGAGTTCACAGGCAATCTACCGATTAACACTTAAGTTGCGGTGAAGCCACGCGAGTTTATCTTACGGATCGGCCGCAAAAATTGGCCGCAAAGTGCCTAGGGCCGCGTCGCGAATAATGATACCTCTTGATTCGTAACGCATCGCTCGGTGCGGCGAGGGGGCTCGCAAGACAATCGAAATTGCACTCGACCGAGGTCACATTCGGGCCGGTGCGCTTATCAATTCGCGCGGTGTCATCGCGCGGAGCCGGTGGATCGCGTCCGCCGACCGGCGAATGAATCGCCAGCCCCTTCCGTAACGATCGAGGCGAAACTTAGGCTTTGTTAACCCTTTGGCGGTTAACTTCCTGATGATGGTTTATCCGAGTTGAACGAGTCCTCTTCAATTTCCGAAGGCCGGTCGGGACGCCGGGCGATTAGAGGCTGAGGGCATGCGGGTCTTATTGATCGAGGATGACAACGCCACGGCGCAGAGCATCGAGCTGATGCTTCAGTCCGAGGGGTTCAACGTCTACACGACGGACTTGGGCGAGGAAGGTGTCGACCTCGGCAAGCTCTACGACTACGACATCATTCTTTTGGACCTCAATCTTCCGGACATGTCCGGCTACGAGGTGCTCAAGACTCTGCGCGTGTCGAAGGTGCAAACGCCTATTCTCATTCTCTCGGGTCTTGCCGGGATCGAGGATAAGGTTCGAGGTCTCGGCTTCGGTGCCGATGACTACATGACAAAGCCATTCCACCGGGATGAGCTCGTGGCGCGCATACATGCGATCGTGCGCCGCTCGAAGGGACATGCCCAGTCGGTCATCGACACTGGGGAGTTGCGGGTCAATCTCGACACCAAGACGGTCGAGGTGAATGGCCAGCGGGTGCATTTGACCGGCAAAGAATACCAGATGCTGGAGCTGCTTTCGCTGCGCAAGGGTACGACGCTGACCAAAGAGATGTTTCTCAATCATCTCTATGGCGGCATGGACGAGCCGGAATTGAAGATCATCGACGTGTTCATCTGCAAGCTGCGCAAGAAGCTGCAGATGGCGACCGGCGGCAAACACTACATCGAGACGGTCTGGGGGCGCGGCTACGTGCTCAGGGACCCGAGAGACCCGCGCACCGGCGATCAGACCGCCGCCTGATTCGAATTCGTGATTTCAAGACCGGCCGGGCGGGGGCGATCCCCGCCCGTCGTCGTTTCCGAGGGGGCTTGCACAACGGCTGCACTCGGGCGATCAAGGCGTCTGCAGCCAGGGCGCCGGATGCCTTGGCGCGCCCTCCGTGCCCGAGGGCGACAATCTAGATCGTCGGTCTGTTCCGGCAGGATCGTGGGGGCCGAGCCCGGAGTCATCATGTCGCGCACGACGTCCCCATCGAGCCTCAGGGCCGCCATTCTACCTGTCACGCCGTTTCAACAGAACTGCACCCTGATCTGGGACGACGCCAGCAAGGTGGGGGCGGTCGTCGATCCGGGCGGGGATGTCGTCCGCATCGAGCGCGCGATTGCCCAGGCCGGCATTACGATCGAGAAGATCCTGCTGACGCACGGCCATATCGACCACGCCGGTGGTGCGGCCGAACTCAAGGCGCGGCTCGCAGTCGGGATCGAGGGCCCCCACGAAGCCGACCGCTTTCTGCTGGAAGGGCTGGAGACGCAGGGTGCGTCCTATGGATTTGCCGCGCGCAACGTGCTTGCCGACCGCTGGCTCGACGACGGCGACGAGGTCGAGGTTGCCGGGCACCGCTTCCAGATCTTCCATTGCCCCGGTCACTCGCCGGGTTCGGTGGTGTTCTTCAATGCAGGCCACCGGTTCGCGCTGGTCGGCGATGTGCTGTTCCAGGGTTCGATCGGCCGGACCGATTTCCCCTACGGCGACCATCAGGCGCTGCTCGATTCGATCGCCAACAAGCTGTTGCCGCTCGGCGACGACATCGCCTTCATCTGCGGGCACGGCCCTGGCAGCACATTCGGCGCCGAGCGTCAGTCGAACCCGTTCTTGAGCTGAGACGCATCCGGTATCGTCGAGACTGTTGGCCGCGACCGCATGCCCTTTGATCGGGCATCGCCAAACTCAGTTCGCGTCCCGGTCGGGGCGTGCCGCTGCGCGTGCGACCGATCAGTGCCGACGCACCCGCGTCTAGTAGCGGCGGTAGATCGTGAGGGGACCGAAGATTCCGCCCTCGTTGTCGATGCGACCGCGGCCGCCCCGGTTTTCCCAGAAATCGAGGGTCTCGACGCGCAGGGTCTCGGAGCACGACCGGCGGCATCCGATCCAAGTGCCGCCGGGCAGGCGGACCTCGAAGCCGTAACGGGCGGGCCGGACGGCGCCGGTGATGGTGCCACGCCCGAACCGGCTCTCGGCGGTGACGAAATCGGGTTGGGTGCGGGCGTAGCGACGCTGGTCGGCCGCGGCCGCGTCGATGCCGAAGACGATGGCCAGAACGGACAAAGCTGCAAACGTGCCAATGCGGGGCATGAGGTCCATTCCCGTTCCGAGGATTCGATCGTTTGGCAGTATCACGGTTTTGGTGGCGAGGCCATGGCGGGCTGCACCGGCCGGGGGGCTGCGCTGCTGGGTCGCCAGCTGTGAGAAAAATCGATGAATTTCTGTCGTGAGGCCCGTACAGTCGCGGCTCGGATCAGACAAAACTCAGGGAGGAATTCCGATGGCCGTCAGCAACAAGGTGGCACTCGTAACCGGAGCCGGCAGCGGGATTGGGCGGGCGGCGTCGGTCGCCCTGCAAAGTGAAGGCTACCACGTCGTGCTGGCAGGGCGGCGCGGCGAGGAGCTGGAGAAGACCGCCTCCATGGCCAAGCCCGGCGGCGGACGTATGCTGCCGGTGCCGACCGATGTGGCCGATGCGCAGCAGATCGCCAAGCTGTTCGCGGCCGCCAAGCGCGAGTTCGGCCGGCTCGACGTCCTGTTCAACAACGCGGGCATGGGGGCCCCGGCGATCCCGATGGAGGATCTCACGGTCGAGCAGTGGAAGCAGGTGGTCGACGTCAACCTCACGGCTTGCTTCCTGTGCGCGCAAGAGGCCATCCGGATCATGAAGGCGCAGGATCCCAAGGGCGGCCGGATCATCAACAACGGGTCGATCTCGGCGCATGCGCCGCGGCCGAACTCGGTCGCCTACACGGCGACCAAGCACGCCATCACCGGGCTCACGAAGTGTATCTCGCTCGACGGGCGCAAGAACGACATCGCATGCTCGCAGATCGATATCGGCAACGCCGATACGGCCATGGGCGGGCGGATGAAGAACGGTGTGCCGCAGGCCAACGGGCAGGTTGCCGTCGAAGCCGTCATGGACGTGGCGCATGTGGCCAGTGCCATCGTCTACATGTCCAACCTGCCGCTCGACGCCAACGTGCAGTTCATGACCATCATGGCCACGAAGATGCCGTTCGTCGGTCGCGGCTGACACACTAACACCTCCCCCGCCGTGCATGGCATGGCGGGGGCGCCGGTCATCCGGTCGTTGGATTGACTCGAAGCGCCGGTCTCAGCCGCGCTGCATCTTGATCTGCACACCCTGCAGGGCCGAGCCCTTCGTGCTGATCGACACGGTCTGGCTCGACCCCATGGTCGAGACCGACATGGAGCCGGTGACCGCGCTGCCGACGATCTCGAGCGTGATCTGATTGCTGCTCGCCTTGCCGACGACGTCACCGGCGGCGTTGAACGTCCGCTCCTCCCAGGTGCCCGTGATCTGGCGGCCGTCGTGGCTCAGCTGCGAGCGCAGTTCGATCTTGTAGTCGGGGGAGGCGCAGCGAATGGCCAAACCGATGGACTTGCCTTCATTTTTCGGCGTGTAATAGGCGTTACAGCGGATATCCTCTTTGCGACCGCCCTCGAGCAGAATGTGGCCGCGTCCGTGCCAAACGCCGCCGATCGAGCCGAATGGGCCTTCGGCGTAGGCCGCGCTCGCTGCGGCGAGCGCCAGAATGCCGACCAGGAGCCGCGTAATCGTGTGAACCATGGTTCCCCTCGGAGGAGCAGTATTCGAGTCGAGCCGATCAATATCGTTACCGTCCCGCCTTAGGCAACGGGCCCGGTCGGCGCGAAAGAGCGGCTAGTTCTCTACGCCCGATGTGACGCGATCTTGACAACGCACGCCGCTCTAGCGGGATGCCAAAGCACCGCGCACATCGTCGAAGACCGCGCGAAACATGTCGCGCGTCAACCTACCCGTGTTGGTGTTGTAGCGCGAGCAGTGAAAGCTGTCGAAGAGATCGACGCCGCCGGGAAGCCGATGCCGCGCGCCGTGGCCGAACGGATAGGCGCTGCGGCGGAGCCCGAGAACCGACAGCGTCTGCTCGTGGGCGACGCGGCCAAGCGCGACAATCGCGCGCAGGTTGCTCATGGCCGCGATCCGCCCCACGAGAAACGGTCGGCAGGTCGTGATTTCCTCGGGGGTCGGTTTGTTGGCGGGGGGCACGCACCGGACGGCATTGGCGATCAGGCAGTCGACGAGTTCGAGACCGTCGTCCGGCCGCGCCGCGAACACACCGCGCGCGAACCCGAAATCGATCAGGGTTTCGTAGAGCAATGTCCCGGCAAAATCACCGGTAAAGGGCCGCCCCGTGCGATTGGCGCCCGAGACACCGGGCGCAAGACCGACGATCAGAAGGCGGGCAGTGGTCGACCCGAACACCGGCACCGGGGCATTGAACCAATCGGGGTGGGCCGCTCGCTGCGCGGCGCGATAATCCACCAGGCGCGGACAGAGCGGGCAATCCCGTCCCGGCTCAGCCGGCTGTGCGGCGGCCGTGGTGGCCGGCTTATTGGGCATGATCGTGCTCTACGCGGCGGTTCGCCACAGCTCCTGAACGCGCAACCTAGTCCTCGTCGGGCAGGTCGGCGTCGCCGTAGGACACCGGCTCGGTGGCGGCCGTTGCCGGTCGGGTGGAGCGTGCCGGGAACGTGCGCTCCGGGCGCACCGGCCGCGACGCCGGATCGCGGCAGATCATCTGCTCGAGGTCGGCGAGGTCGATGAACTGGTCGGCCTGGCGGCGCAACTCGTCGGCGACCATCGCCGGTTGGGTCTGCAGCGTCGAGACCACGCTGACGCGGCGGCCCTTTTGCTGGATGGCGGCGACCAGACTGCGGAAATCGCCGTCTCCGGAGAACAGCACGATATGGTCGAGATTGTCCGCCAGCCGCATGGCGTCGACGGTCAGCTCGATATCCATGTTGCCCTTGATCTTGCGCCGGCCGAGCGAGTCCGTGAACTCCTTGGTCGGCTTGGTGACCATGGTATAGCCGTTGTAATCCAGCCAATCGATCAGCGGGCGGATCGACGAATACTCCTGATCCTCGGCCAGCGCGGTGTAATAAAGCGCGCGCACCAGCAGCACCTTCTGCCGGAACATGGACAGCAGCCGCTTGTAATCGATGTCGAAGCCGAGCGCCTTGGCCGTGGCATAAAGGTTGGCGCCGTCGATGAAGAGTGCTGTGCGTTCACGCTCGTAAAAATGCATGGCGTCCTCTATGGGGCTTCTTGTCTGAAATGTTTGTTACTGGATGCGCGGCTCACAGCCGGTAATCACGGCCTGCAAGAACGAACGCATAAGCTTGAGCTTTGATTCTGACATGAGGAGTGAATGAAGTTCAAGTGAAAGACACATGTTCGTTAATCCCTCGGCTGGTGCACACCCCGCGATCAGCGCGACCATTGATAGGTCGCGATCTTGTTCTGGTTGCGTTGGGTGCAAATGTCGCAGGCGCGATGGGGACCCCGCGCCAGACCTTGGAGTGGGTGATCGGCGCACTCGCGGAACACAGAGTATATGTGGTCGCGCAGTCGCGTCTCTATGTGTCGCGAGCCGTGGGGCTCGGCGGCGCGCCGGATTTCCTCAACGCGGTGGCCGCGATCGACACGTCGTTGTCCCCCGCGATGCTGTTGCGGCTGTTCAAGGCCCTCGAGCGGCGGGCGGGTCGGCGGTTCTGTCGGGCGTCCGGCCCGCGCCCGCTCGATCTCGATATCATCGACTATCGGGGGTGGGTGCTCGGGCGGCCCCATCGGCGACGTATCCGGGGTTCGCTGATCCTTCCCCATCCCGAAGCCGCCAATCGGCGCTTCGTGCTGGAGCCTCTGGCAGAGGTCGCGCCGCATTGGCGCCATCCACGAACGGGGCAGGCGGTAGGCCAGAGGTTGACGCGGTTGTTGCGCGCGCCCCGCAGCCTCCGCCCGGCCCTTGATTTCGTTCCCGATCCGTGCCAATAGGTAGCGCTTCCGGCGGGCGCCGCGATGGCCGCGCCCGCGTGTCCCAATATCCTGATCGACAAGGGTGTGAACGATGGCGCGCGTGACCGTCGAGGATTGCGTCGACAAGGTGCCGAACCGGTTCGAGCTGGTCCTGCTGGCCGCCCATCGCGCGCGCGCGATCGCCAACGGCAGCCCGATGACGGTGGCGCAGGAGAACGACAAGCATCCCGTCGTCGCACTGCGCGAGATCGCCGAGCGGACCGTCGTGCCGGACGACATGCGCGAGGGTCTCATCCATTCGATCCAGAAGAACACCGAAGTCGACGAGCCCGAAGCGGCTGCGGCGCCGATGGTGGCGGTCGACCGGCGCGGTCCGATGCTCGGGCGCGACGACCAGTCGAGCGATGCCGTGGTCGATGTCATGACCGAGGAGCAACTGCTCCGCGGCATGGAAAGCCTCACCCCCACCGAGCCGTCCGCGGCCGGCAACGGGCGCTGAGCGGGCGGCGAGACACAACCTCGCGCAATCGCTTGGGTGCCGCCATGGGTGGCTTGTCATGATGCGGCAGTACGAGCTCGTGGAGCGCGTGCTCGCCTACGATCCGAAGGCGGACGAGGCGCTGCTCAACCGCGCCTACGTCTATGCCATGAAGGCGCACAGCCACCAGAAGCGGGCCTCGGGCGCGCCGTACTTCACGCATCCGCTCGAAGTTGCGGCAATCCTGACGGATCTCAAACTGGACGACGCGACGATCGCGACCGCGCTGCTCCACGACGTCATCGAGGACACCGACGCGACGCGAGCCGAGATCGACACGCTGTTCGGCCCCGAGATCGGGCGCCTGGTCGACGGGCTGACCAAGATCCGCCGGCTCGATCTCGTTTCCAAGAAGGCCGAGCAGGCCGAGAATTTCCGCAAACTGCTGATCGCCATCTCGACCGACATCCGCGTCCTGCTGGTCAAGCTGGCGGACCGGCTCCACAACATGCGCACGCTCGAGCACATGCGGCCCGAGAAGCGCAAGACGATCTCGGAAGAGACGCTCGAGATCTACGCGCCGCTGGCCGGGCGCATGGGCATGCAGTCGCTGCGCGAGGAATTGGAGCAGCACGCGTTCCGCTGGGCCTATCCCGAGGCGCATCAGGCGATCACCGAGCGGCTGTCGGCGCTGCGCGAACGCAACCGCGGGCTGGTCGAGGAGATCACGCAGGCGCTGGGCGCCAAGCTCGCGGAAGCCGGCATCGACGCCGAGGTTCGCGGGCGGGAGAAGAAGCCCTACTCCATCTGGCGCAAGATGGAGAGCAAGAACATCTCGCTGGAGCAGCTTTCGGACATCTACGGGTTCCGCGTCATCACGCAGCGCGTCGACGACTGCTATCGGATCCTCGGGCTCGTTCACATGACGTGGCGCACCGTTCCCGGGCGCTTCAAGGATTACATCTCGACGCCCAAGCAGAACGGCTACCAGTCGATCCACACGACGATCGTCGGGCCGCGTCACCAGCGCGTCGAGCTGCAGATCCGCACGCGCGACATGCACAACATCGCCGAGTACGGCGTCGCGGCGCACGTGCTCTACAAGGACGTGCGCAACGGCGCGCGGTTGGCATTCGACAAGGATAGCGGGCCCTACGTGTGGCTGCGCCGGCTGGTCGAGACGCTGCTCGAAGGCAACAATCCGGAAGAGTTCCTGGAGCACACCAAGCTCGAGCTGTTCCAGGATCAGGTGTTCTGCTTCACGCCGAAAGGGCGGCTGATCGCGCTGCCGCGCGGGGCGACACCGATCGACTTCGCCTATGCCGTCCACACCGACATCGGCAACTCGGCCGTGGGTTCGCTGCTCAACGGGCGGCAGATGCCGTTGTCGACGGTGCTGCGCAACGGCGACGAGGTGGTGATCCTCACCGCCAAGAGCCAGAGCCCGCCGCCGGCCTGGGAACGCATCGCCGTCACCGGCCGGGCGCGGGCCGCCATCCGGCGCGCCACGCGCGACGCGGCGCGCCAGCAATGGTCGGAGCTCGGACGGCGCCTGCTGGCAGCCAGATTCCAGAAACTCGGTCTCGAGCTTTCGGAAGAGCTGATGAAAAAGATCGCTCCGCGGCTCGCCCACAAGACGGCCGACGACATGCTGGCCGCCGTCGGCCGGGGCGAGCTGGCGGTGCAGGATGTCGTGCGGGCGGTCGCGCCGGATGCCAGCACGCCGCCGAGCCCGTCCTACAAGCCGCGCAACCGGTTCGACCGGACACAGGGCGAAGAGGGCTGGTTCAACCTTTCGAAGGTCGCGGGCCTCAAATTCCGCATCGTCGGCGACAGTGATGCGCTGGATCGCGCGTCGCCCGTGCCGGTGCGCGGCGAGACGGGCGATGTGCCGGTGAATTTCGCCGAGTCGGGCGCCGTGCCGGGTGACCGCATCGTCGGTGTGCTGCTGCCGGGCGAGGGAATTCGGATCTTCCAGATCCACTCGCCGCACCTCAAGGACTACGAGAATGCCCGCTGGATCGACGTCACCTGGGACGTCGATCCGGAGCATCCGGTGCGCTTTCCGGCCCAACTCCACGTGACCGCCGTCAACGAGCCCGGCTGCCTCGCCCAGATCGCCCAGGTGATCGGCGAAGCGGACGGCAACATCGACAACCTCCGCATGCTGCGGCGAGAGGCGGACTTCACGGACATGATGATCGAGGTCGAAGTGTTCGATCTCGAGCATCTCAACGGCATCATCGCCGGGCTGCGCCAGAAGCCGGTGGTCAGCCGCGTGGAGCGTGAATTCGGCTGATGCGGCTGCTATAGAAACGACGGGCCGGTTATGAGACCGGCCGAAACAATCTCGGAGCTGGAGACATGTCGCTCGGCCGCGTTCCCTATCAGCGCCTCGGCATCAACATCGATCACGTTGCGACCATCCGCAACGCGCGGGGCGGACGCCATCCCGATCCGCTTCGGGCCGCCCACCTTGCGATCGAGGCCGGCGCCGACGGCATAACGGCGCATCTGCGCGAGGATCGCCGCCACATCGCGGATGCCGATATCGCCCGGCTCAAGGTCGAACTGACGCGGCCGCTCAATCTCGAGATGGCGGCCACCGACGAGATGCTGGCCATCGCGCTGCGCCACGTTCCGCATGCCTGTTGTCTGGTGCCCGAGAAGCGCGAGGAGCGGACGACCGAGGGTGGCCTGGATGTGGCGGGCGGCGAAAACCATTTGGCGGGGTATGTGCGTGCCCTCGCCGACGTCGGCATCCGGGTGTCGCTGTTCATCGAGCCGGACCCGCGCCAGATCGATGCGGCGCGCCGGCTCGGCGCGCAGGTGGTCGAGCTGCACACCGGCACCTATTGCGAGCGGGCGATGGAGAACGACGCGGCCGGCACGGCCCGCGAGATCGAGCGATTGGCGCAGGCGGCCCGACACGCGGCCGCGCAGGGCCTCGAGGTGCATGCCGGTCACGGCCTCACCTACAACACAGTCGGTCCGGTGGCACGCCTCCCCGAGGTCGTCGAGCTCAACATCGGCCATTTCCTCATCGGCGAGGCGATTTTCGGCGGTTTGCATTCCGCGATCCGGCGCATGCGCGCGCTGATGGACGAGGCACGGGCCTCAGTGGCGGGTCGCGAGAGCGCATGATCATCGGGCTCGGCAACGATCTGGTGGACATCCGCCGCATCGAGCAGACACTCGAAAGGTTCGGCCGGCGGTTCATCGAGCGCGTGTTCACGGACGTCGAGCAGTCGAAGTCCGAGCGGCGGGCACAGCGGGCCGCCTCCTATGCCCGGCGGTTCGCGGCCAAGGAGGCCTGCGCCAAGGCACTCGGCACCGGATTGCGGCACGGCGTGTTCTGGCGCGACATGGGCGTGGTCAACCTGCCGTCGGGCCGGCCGACCCTGAAGCTCACCGGCGGGGCGCTCGCCCGGCTGGTGGACCTTACGCCGGACGGGCACGAGGCGCGGATCGATCTCACCTTGACCGACGACTACCCGCTGGCCGAGGCGGTCGTCATAATCTCTGCGCTGCCGCTCAAGTCGGACCGGCGTGGCTAGGGCGGGGCGGCCCGGCCGGTCTGCGAGCTGCGATTTGCGCGGGTCGGGCTAAACGGCTATAGCCAGCGGGGGGTCGGCTCGCGGCAAATGCGCGGTCGGCTCGGCTGGGAGACGATTTTTATGAGCTCGGAGAGCGACGCCAAGAAAGTGCGCGAGAGCGGGTGGTGGGAGACCGTGAAGATCGTCATCCAGGCCCTCGCGTTGGCGATGTTGGTCCGGGTGTTCTTCTATCAGCCCTTCAACATTCCCTCCGGCTCGATGAAGTCGACCCTGCTGGTCGGGGACTACCTGTTCGTCTCGAAGCTGTCTTACGGCTACAGCCGCTTTTCGTTCCCGGGCGGGTTCAATCTGTTCTCCGGGCGCGTCTTCGGCAGCGAGCCGAAGCGGGGCGACGTGGCGGTGTTCAAGCTGCCGCGGGAGAACTCGGTCGACTACATCAAGCGGGTGATCGGGCTGCCGGGCGACGAGATCCGGATGATCAAGGGACAGCTGCACATCAACGGCACGCCCGTGCCCAAGGTGCGGGTGGGTGATTTCCGGACCTATGAGGACGACGGTCCGGAACGGGCTATCCCGATGTTCGAGGAGACCCTGCCGAACGGCGTGAAGTATCGTGTGCTCGACAGCGACCCGAATGGCCCGTTCGACAACGTCGGGCCCTACAAGGTGCCGGCCGGCCATTACTTCATGATGGGCGACAACCGCGACAATTCCACCGATAGCCGGGCCTCGTGGGGTGTCGGCTACGTGCCACTCGAGAACTTCGTGGGACGCGCCGAGATCATCTTCTTCTCCGCGGCATTCGATGATCCCAACAGCTTCCGGCTGTTGGCGCCGTATCGCTGGCCTCTGGACATTCGCTGGAACCGGTTCTTCAATCTGGTTCGTTGACGTGGCTCTCGCACGTCGTCTCGTCTCTCTGAGTGAGACCGCGCGGTGGATGCCGGACCGGTTGCTTCCCTCCTGGCTGGCTATGAAGAAAACGACCAAGTCGACCGCGCTGGAGACGACACTCGGCCACAGGTTCAAGGATCGCGCCCTGCTCAAACGCGCGCTCACCCATGCGAGCGCGCGTACCGGCAAGACCGTCAAGGACAACGAGCGTCTCGAGTTCCTGGGCGACCGCGTGCTCGGACTGGCGATCGCGGAACTGCTGTGTGAGACCTTTCCCGAGGCGAGCGAAGGCGATCTGGCGCGCCGGTTCAATCGGCTGGTGCGTGGCGGAACCTGTGCCGCGATTGGGCGAAACATCAAACTGGGGCCGCATATCATCCTGTCCGGCAGCGAGGCGGAGAGCGGCGGCCGCGACAAGGACACGATCCTGGCCGATGCGGTGGAGGCGCTGCTCGGCGCGGTTCTGATCGAGGCCGGCTACGACGCGGCGCGGACCATCATTCGCACGCTGTGGGCGGGCGAACTCGAGAAGCTGCCGGCCGTCTCGGTCGACGCCAAGTCGGCGTTGCAGGAATGGGCGCAGGGCCGCGGTCTCGAACTTCCCGACTACATGGAACTGGAGCGTAGCGGCCCCGACCATGCCCCGCGGTTCCTGTCCGAGGTCCGGATCAAGGGTTGCAAGCCTGCCAGCGGCGAGGGAACGTCGAAGCGCGCCGCGGAGCAAGCCGCGGCAATGGCGTTCCTCTCGCGAGAGGGCGTCTGGAAGGCCCATCATGGTTGACGCACCTTCCGCGACCGGTGAGCGGTCCGAAGGCGAAACGCGCTTCGGTTTCGTCGCCATCATCGGCGCGCCGAACGCCGGCAAGTCGACGCTGGTCAATGCACTGGTCGGCACCAAGGTCGCGATCGTCAGCCACAAGGTGCAGACGACGCGCGTGCCGATCCGCGGCATCGCCATCGACGGCCCGAGCCAGATCGTGTTCATCGACACGCCCGGCATCTTCGCACCGCGTCGCCGGCTCGACCGGGCGATGGTCGATGCGGCCTGGGGCGGGGCCGGAGAGGCCGATCTGGTGGCGCTGGTGGTCGACGCCGCCAAGGGCCTCGACGATGCGGTCGGTGCCATTCTCGACAAGCTGCAGGGTGTTGGCTCGCCCAAGCTGCTGGTCCTGAACAAGGTCGATCGGCTGCGCGAGAAGGACAAGCTGCTGGGGCTCGCTGCCGAGATCACGCGGCGGCTGGCGTTCGACGGCGTGTTCATGATCTCGGCGCTCGAGGGCGGCGGCCTCGACGAGCTGCGCCGCGCCCTTGCGGCGGCGATGCGGCCGGGACCCTGGCACTACCCGGCGGACGAGGTTTCCGACACGCCCATGCGGCTGATGGCGGCCGAGATCACGCGGGAAAAGATCTATCACTGGCTCCACGACGAACTGCCGTACGCCATCACCGTCGAGACGACGGCCTGGACCGAGATGCGCAACCGGTCGATCCGGATCGAGCAGACGATCTTCGTCGAGCGGGACAGCCAGAAGGCGATCGTGCTCGGCAAGTCCGGGCGGACCATCAAGCAGATCTCGAGCGAGTCGCGGGCCGAGATCGCGGACATCGTCGAGCGTCCGGTGCACCTGTTCCTGTTCGTCAAGGTGCGGGAGGGCTGGGAGAACGATCCCGAGCGCTACCGCGAGATGGGACTGCCGTTCCCGAAAGAGTGAGGGGTTGAGATGGTGCGCCGCGTATGCAGAGACCAGCGTCCTGCACGGGCCGTCGCTTCGATCGTCGCGGCCGTCGGTCTTGTGGTCGTGGCCGCGGAGGCGCGGGCGGCGGTTCGCATCTGCGGTGCGATCGTCGTGGCCGAGGGGGCAGACAAGAGCGAAGCTGGGGCGCGCCGAAAGGCCCTGGACGGCTGGCGCGAAGGGGCTTCTCGGCTCGGCACCGGCTATGAGGCGTGGCGGGTCGCGACCGACCGGGCGCTGGTCTGCCGTCCGGCCGAAGGGCTGGTCGTGTGCCGCGCCAGTGCCCGCCCGTGCACCATCAAGCAGGTCGTACCGAAAGGTCTGTCAAATCCGCGCGGTGGCATCGACACCTGAGGGCCGCGGCACTGCGACGAAGGATCGTTCCGACACGGTGCGCCAGTTTCAACCGGACCGGTTAGACTGCCCATGATGGAATGGACCGATGAAGGCATTGTGCTCGGCGTGCGGTCCCACGGCGAAACGGCCGTGGTGGCGGACATCCTGACGCGCGATCATGGCCGCCACAACGGGCTCGTGCACGGCGGGCGGTCGCGCAAACTGAGGCCCGTGCTGCAGACGGGCAACCAGGTCGATGTGGTCTGGAAGGCGCGTCTTTCCGAACAGCTCGGCCATTTCACGGTCGAGCCGCGCCGGGCGTTTGCGGCCGCCGTCCTCGACGATCCGCCCGCTTTGCTGGCGTTGTCCGCGATGGCCTCGCTGGCGCGGCTCTTGCCGGAGCGCGACCCCCACCCCAACCTCTACGAGATCACACTGTTCGTGCTCGGGTTTCTGGACGACGTCACGACGTGGCCGACGCTGCTGGTGCGCTGGGAACTGGCGCTGCTCGACGAACTCGGTTTCGGGCTCGATCTGGCGAGTTGTGCGGTGACGGGCGACAATGATGCCCTGATCTACGTGTCGCCGCGGACCGGGCGTGCCGTCTCGGCCTCCGCCGGGGAGCCGTACCGCGACAAGCTGCTGGCCTTGCCGCCGTTTCTGAGGCCGCGGCTGCCGGGGACGGCGGTGGCGTCGGCCGGCGGCGACGGTGTGGCTGACGGATTCCGGCTGACCGGCCATTTCCTGCTGCACCGCGTGCTCGAAGGGCGTGGGCTGGCGCTGCCCGAGGCGCGCGTGCGTCTCGTCGAGTTGCTGGCGCGGGACGGTCGGCGCTAGCAAGGGCCCAGGCGCCGCATGCTGCACGGCGTCAATCCTGTTTCGGTTGCGTGCCTACAAATTGCAACCTTTAGTGTTACAAGATCCTCGTTCCCGCACGGGTCCCGGCGCGCATGGGTCGGGGAGGTCGCAGTTCGCCACGATCGAATGGATCAGATGGGCTCGTTGTCGAACGTCATTGCCGTCATGAACACCAAGGGTGGCGTCGGCAAGTCTACCGTCGTGCTGGCGCTGGCCGAGACGCTGTCGCTGTTCCACGGCAAGTCGGTCCTGGTGATCGACAGCGACGCCCAGGGGAGCGTCAGCTATCTGCTCGCCGGGCCGCATCACATGTCGCAACTGCAGGAGCAGGGCCGCACGCTGGTCGACCTGCTGTTGGCCCATGTGCTGCGCCGGCAGCGCGAGGACTGGCGCCAGTACGTGACCGGGCCGGTGTCCGACGTCGACGATGCGCGCCGCGTCTGGCTCATGGCGAGCGATACCAACCTCACACTGCTGGAGCGGGAGATCTCGAGCGCCCACGCCGAGACACGCTTGCGCCAGTCGATCAGCGAGTTGCTGGCCGAGGTATCCCGCAGCTTCGATGTCGTTCTGGTGGACTGTCCGCCGGGCTTGTCGATCGTGACGGAGTGCTGGCTGCGCGAGGCCGATTTCCACCTGTCGCCGACCAAGCCGGACTACATCTCGGCATGCGGCTTGGCGTTCTTCCGCCGCTTCAAGCAGGTGGAGAGCAACAAGGGATTCGCGCGCAATCTCGGTGTGCTGATCACCATGAAGGACGCAAGCTCGCCCGTCGATTCCGAGTTTCACAAATGGCTGGCCAGTGATGCCGAGAACCGGTGTTTCGAGACCGTCATTCCGCGTTCGACTTCAATGCAGTATGCCGCCTCGTTCGTGGCGCAGACGCGCTCGTACGCGGCGAAGTATCCGGGTGATGCCGGCGTTGCCATGCGTCAGCTGACAGCCGAGGTGCTGGCGCGCCTCGCCGCTCCGCCTGCTGATTGAACCGGTGGCGGATCTCGACGCCGTGAGCAGGTCGCGTCGCACGACGACGGGGGGCGGCCGTCGTGTCGTCGGCCAGTCGGGCCTGTCAGCCAACTGAATTGTCTGGCAAGCCCGATCATCGGCCGCTGGCGGGACGCAGCGGCCGATCACCACCCGGTCGCGCGGCGCGCCCGATCAGTGCTGAGTTTGCGCCGCTAGGCGACTGATCTTGTCCTTGATTTTCAGCTTTTCGTGTTTCCAGCGAGCAATCTTCACCTCGTCGGAGGCGGGTTTCGCCAGTTCATCCTGGATCTTGCGATCCAACGTCCGATGCTTTTCCGTCAACTCATTCAGATGAGCACTGAGCGCCATGCGGCCCTCCGGTATCAGCGTTAAGGACGAAGGGAGTGTGACAGAACTGCGACGCTTCGTCTAGGGACGCCTGCGGACGGATATGCAGAAACTCCACCAGTTATCCCAGGTTGCGTTGGGGTGGTTTCCAGGTGGTGAATCATCAGCTACGGTTTGCTGCCGGCCTTCAGGCCAAGGCGCCGCCTTTGGTCTTGCCTTTCCGTGCCGATGGCCGCAATAGTGCGGCGAAATTCGCAGCGGGCACCGCCGTTCATGCAGCGCCAGGATGATCGCGAGCTTCGCGAGATGCTCGTCAAACTCAGGGCCGAGCACCGCCAGCTCGACGACGAGATCGTTGCGCTCGAAGCGGCTTCGACCGCCGATCAGCTCTCCATCACCCGGCTCAAGAAGCGCAAGCTCAAGGTCAAGGACCAGATCACCGCGGTCGAGGACCGCTTGTTCCCGGACATCATCGCCTGAGCCCATGGCGGTGGCAGCGGCAACCGGGGGATGCCGTCCGCCATCGGCGCGCGACGCTCTTGCCAAAGGGTAACAGCGGCCACTAACGTTTCCGCTTTCGTTCGAGCCGCTGGAACAGGACCAATGGGCGATCAGCCACGCGTCGGCATCATCATGGGCAGCCAGTCGGACTGGGCGACTATGAGGCGCGCCGCCGACGTTCTCGGCGAACTCGCGGTGGCGCACGAGACGCGGATCGTGTCGGCGCACCGCACGCCGGACAGGCTCTACGGCTATGCCAAGACGGCGGTCGAACGCGGGCTCAAGGTGATCATCGCGGGAGCCGGCGGGGCCGCGCACCTGCCCGGCATGGTGGCTGCTTTGACGATCCTGCCGGTGCTGGGCGTGCCGGTGACCAGCAGGTCCCTCAACGGCCTCGACAGCCTCTATTCGATCGTCCAGATGCCGGCAGGCGTGCCGGTCGGCACGCTGGCGATCGGCGAGGCCGGCGCGACAAATGCGGGGCTGCTGGCGGCGCAGATCCTGGCCCTCGGCGATGCCGATCTGGCGGCGCGGCTCGCGGCCTGGCGGGCAGCCCGCACGGCAGCCGTCGGCGAGATGCCGGTCGATGGGGATGCAGCCGGCGGCGCGAGTGGGCGGGGCTGACACGACGATGACTCCAGAGTTTCCCCTTCCTCCCGGGAGCACGATCGGCATTCTCGGCAGCGGCCAACTCGGCCGCATGCTGGCGATGGCGGCCGCTCGCCTCGGTCTCAAGGCGCACATCTTCGACGATGCCTCGGGCCCCGCGTTCGACGTCGCGGCACGGCACACGATCGGGCGGTTCGACGATGCTGCGGCGCTCGCCGCCTTTGCGCGGGCGGTCGACGTGGTCACCTACGAATTCGAGAACGTGCCGGTGGACTCGGTGCGCCACATCGTGGCGGGGGGCGGCGTCGTGCGTCCGGGCGCCCAGGCGCTCGAGGTGTCGCAGGATCGGCTCGCCGAGAAATCCTTCATCTGCGATCTCGGGATCGCGGTTGCGCCGTTCGTGGCCATCGACGATGGCCGGGCGCTCGATGCGGCCGAGAGTGCGCTTGCGGCATGGGCCGGGCCCGGCATCATGAAGACCCGGCGGCTCGGCTATGACGGCAAGGGCCAGGCCGGGGTCGCCGTGCCGGCCGATCTGGCGAGTGCCCTCGCGACAATCGGGGGCGGGCCAGCCGTGCTGGAGTGCCGCCTGGCGTTCGATTTCGAGGTTTCGGTCCTGGTGGTGCGGGGCCAGGACGGCGAATTGCGGACCTACGACGTCCCGGAGAACAGGCACGGCGGCGGCATCCTGCGGACCTCACGGGTCCCTGCCCGGCTCGAGCCCTCGGAGGTCGCGGCGGCCTGCCGGATCGCCGAGCGGATCGCCACGGCGCTCGACTATGTGGGGGTGCTGGCGGTGGAGATGTTCTACATGGGCGCCGGGGTCGCGGAGCCGTTCGTCGTCAACGAGATCGCACCGCGGGTTCACAATAGTGGGCACTGGACCATGGACGCCTGTGCCATCGGCCAGTTCGAGAGCCATATCCGGGCCGTGGCCGGGTGGCCGCTCGGCGATACCGGGCGGCACAGCGATGCCGAGATGGAGAATCTGATCGGGGCCGACGTGCTGGCGTGGCGGGAACTGGCGGCCGCGCCGGGGGCTATTCTGCACCTCTACGGCAAGCGGGAGGCCCGCGACGGCCGAAAAATGGGCCACGTCAACCGATTGAGCCCCCGGAAAGCCGGTTGAACGCAGGAATTTTCAACAGGTCCAGGTAGACTTGCTCCTGGACCTTTGGTAAACCGCTGGTCATCTGGCAGGCTGGTGGGGCTGGACGTTCGTGTCCGCCGCCGGCCTTCAATATTTGGATCAACAGTCGAAAGGATCGGATCGCGTGCAGGTTCTCGTTCGCGACAATAATGTCGACCAAGCCCTCAAGGCGCTCAAGAAGAAGATGCAGCGCGAGGGTATTTTCCGCGAGATGAAGCTGCGGAACTACTTCGAGAAGCCGTCCGAGAAGAGGGCGCGTGAGAAGGCTGAAGCGGTTCGCCGGGCTCGTAAGCTCGCCCGCAAGCGCCTGCAGCGTGAAGGTCTGCTCCCGGGCAAGCCCGTGAAGCCGACGACGCCCGGCGGCGCGCCGGCTCGTGGTGGCTCCGGTCCGCGCTGACGCGCGCGACCGTTGATCCGGATCTGCTTGAAGGCCGCTCGCTCGCAGCGGCCTTTGTGCGTTGGGCGTGACGATCGGAACGCCGAGCCTATGGACGCAGCGCTGCGAGCCAAGTCGTGATCGCCTCATAGGAGCCGTACAGGTGGTGGTCCGAGTGGCCGGCGTGCGGGAAGGTGATCATCTGTTTCGGTCCGCCGGCGGCGGCAAGAACTTCGCGGCCCATCTCGACGGGAATGATCGAGTCCCGCTCGCCGTGCACGATCAGCAAGGGGGCTCGGATCCGGTCGATGTGCTTCATGGTCTCGTAGCGGTCGAGCAGAAACGGACGGACGGGCAGGTAGGGATAGGCCCGGGCCGCCACGTCGACAATTGAAGTATACGGAGCGTCGAGGATGACTCCGCCGACCGGGCGTGAAGCAGCGAGTTGGACCGCCACGCCGGTGCCGATCGATTCTCCATACAACACGATGTCGGCCGGGGCGACGCCGGACGCCACCAGCGCGTCGTAGGCCAGTTTGGCATCAGCGACGTTTGCGGCTTCCGACGGCCGGCCGGTCGATCCACCGTAGCCACGATAGGTCATCATCATGATGCCGAAGCCACGGGCGAGATACCGCGCGATGCGCTCGGACCTGGCGGACAAGCTGCCGGCGTTGCCATGGAAATAAAGCAGGGTCGGCTGGCCGGGCCGGGCGCGACCGAACCAAGCGATCACCTTGGCACCGTCCGGCGTTGCGAGAATCCGCTCCTCGACGCCGATCAATCCGTCCTGCTCGGGGCGCACATAGCGCGGGTCGGGCACATACATGAGTGCCCGTTGGCCCAGGAAAGCGGCGACGGCCACGGCGAGATAGATCGTGCCGATGCCGAGCAGGACTTTCAGTAGAATGTCCATCCACTCCTGCTGGATTGGATGTTGCGGGGGCGGCGGACCGTACCCCGATCAGTGCGCCAACGACTTGACGATGCTCTCGGTCATTTTCTTGGCGTCGCCCAGCAGCATCATCGTGTTGTCGCGATAGAACAGCGTGTTGTCAATGCCGGCGTAGCCCGAGGCGAGCGAGCGCTTGTTGAACATGACGGTCCCCGCCTTCCAGACCTCGAGGACGGGCATGCCATAGATCGGCGACGACGGGTCCTCCTTGGCTGCGGGGTTGGTCACGTCGTTGGCGCCGATCACATAGACCACGTCGGCCTGGGCGAACTCGTTGTTGATGTCCTCGAGTTCGAAGACCTCGTCGTAAGGAACGTTGGCTTCGGCCAGCAGCACATTCATGTGCCCCGGCATGCGGCCGGCCACCGGGTGGATGGCGTACTTCACCTCGACGCCGGCCTTTTTCAGGGAGTCCGCCAACTCGCGCAGCGCATGCTGAGCCTGGGCGACCGCCATGCCGTAGCCCGGCACGATGATGACCTTCTGCGAGTTCTTCATCAGGAAGGCCGCATCGTCGGCCGAGCCCTGCTTGACGGGGCGCTGCTCGGCGGCACCGGCGGCCGGGCCGGCGGTTTCGCCGCCGAAGCCGCCGAGGATGACCGAGATGAACGAGCGGTTCATGCCCTTGCACATGATGTACGACAGGATGGCGCCCGATGAGCCGACCAGGGCGCCCGTGATGATGAGCGCGACATTGCCGAGCGTGAAGCCGATGCCGGCGGCAGCCCAGCCCGAGTAGGAGTTCAGCATCGATACGACCACCGGCATGTCGGCGCCGCCGATCGGGATGATGATCAGCGCGCCGAGCACGAGGGCCAGGATGGTGATCATCCAGAACAGCGTCTGAGAGCCGGTATCGCAGAACAGCACGATCAGCACGACGAGCAGGATCGCGAGGGACAGGTTGACGATGTGCCGGGCCGGCAGAATGATGGGCTTGCCGGACATGCGGCCCGAGAGCTTGGCGAAGGCGATCACCGAGCCGGTGAACGTCAAGGCGCCGATTGCGGTGCCGATCGACATCTCGGCCAGGCTCACCGCTGCGATGTTGCCGGGCGTGCCGATGCCGAACGCAGCCGGCGCATTGAGGGCGGCAGCGGCGACGAACACGGCCGCGAGGCCGACGAGGCTGTGGAATGCTGCGACGAGTTCGGGCATCGCGGTCATCGGAATGGTGCGCGCGGTGTAGGCGCCGACGCCGCCGCCGATGACCAGACCGCCTACGATCAGCATCCAGGTCACGAACGAGCCCGGATCCGCGAGCTGCGACAGCGTCGTGCCCATGGCCAGCGCCATGCCGATCATGCCGAGGTTGTTGCCCTGACGCGAGGTCTCGGGGCTCGAGAGGCCGCGCAGGGCGAGGATGAACAGCACGCCCGATACGAGATAGGCGACGGCGGCGAGATTGGCAGACATGGAAGCTTCTCCCGGCGCGATCAGCGCTTGCTGTCTTTCTTCTTGTACATTGCGAGCATTCGCTGGGTGACCAGGAAGCCGCCGAAGATGTTCACCGAGGCCATCATGAGGGCGAGGAAGCCGAACACCTTGGCCAGCGTGCTGCCGGACGCGACGAGGCTGACGCCGACCGCCAGCAGGGCGCCGACGACGATCACCGACGAGATGGCGTTGGTGACGGCCATCAAAGGCGTATGCAGCGCCGGCGTGACGCTCCAGACGACGTAGTAGCCGACGAAGATCGCCATCACGAACACCATGAGGCGGTAGATCGAGGGATCAACCGCATCGCCGATCCCGGAGGCGGCGAAGGCCGGGGTCGCGGCAAGCGCCGAAAGGCCGGCGGCAATCAGAGCGCGGCGCATGTCAGGCGGCCTCCTTGGGCTGCAGAGCGGGGTGGACGATCTTGCCGTCCCGGGCAATCAGCGTGCCGGTGACGACCTCGTCCGCCCAGTTGATGGCGAGGGTCTTGTCCTTCTTGTCGACCATGGTCTCGAAGAAGGTCAGGAGGTTCTTGGCATAGAGGCTCGACGCGTTGACGGGCACCGTGCCCGCCAGATTGACGGGACCGGAGATGCGCACGCCGTTGTGGTCGACCACTTCGCCGGGCCGTGTCAGCTCGCAGTTGCCGCCGCGCTCGGCGGCGAGGTCGACGATGACGGCGCCGGGCTTCATGGTGTCCACCATCGCCGCGGTGATCAGGCGCGGCGCCGGCCGGCCGGGGATCAGGGCGGTGGTGATGACGATGTCCTGCAGCTTGATGTGGGACGCGACCAGTTCGGCCTGCTTCGTCTGGTATTCGGCCGACATGGGCTTGGCGTAGCCGGCCGCGGTCTGGGCCTGCTTGAACTCCTCGTCCTCGACGGCGATGAACTTGGCGCCGAGCGAGGCGACCTGCTCCTTGGTGGCGGGCCGGACGTCGGTTGCGGTCACCACGCCGCCGAGGCGGCGGGCCGTCGCGATGGCCTGCAGGCCGGCGACGCCGACGCCCATGATGAAGATGCGTGCGGCCGGCACCGTGCCGGCGGCGGTCATCATCATCGGCAGCGCCTGCTCGAACATCGAGGCGGCATCGACCACCGCCTTGTAGCCGGCGAGGTTGGCCTGGCTCGACAGCACGTCCATCGACTGGGCCCGCGTGATGCGCGGCATGAATTCCATGGCGAACAGGGTGCGGCCGGTGGCGGCGAGCGGCTCCATGCCGGCGCGGTCGTAAGGGTCGAGGATGGCGATGACCAAACCGTCGGGTTTCAGGCCGCCGATTTCCTCGACCGCCGGCCGGCGGACCTTGAGGAGAACGTCGGCGCCGGCGACGGCCTCGGCGGCGGTCGGCGCGATGACGGCGCCCTGGGCCGCGTACAGCGAATCGGCAAATCGCGAGCGCAGACCGGCGCCGGATTGGACGCGCACCTCGCAGCCGAGCTGAACGAGCTTCTTGGCGGTTTCCGGCGAGAGGGCGACGCGGGGTTCGCTTGCGCCTTCGGCGGTGACGGCGATCTTGATCATCGCAGCACTCGGGATGTGCGGCCGTGAGGCGCGCTGGGGAAAACGAGTTCGGTGGGACGCGGCGGGGCTATCGGACGAGGAAGACCGCCATGCCGATGACGATCAGCGCGATCAGGATGGTGCCCCATTTGGTCGCTGTGACGAAACCCTCGTAGGTCCGCACATGCTCCTTATAGTCCATGGCGGGGTGGCCGTCGGACGTGTCGACACTCATATGATCCTCCCAAAGTCGCGCTTCTCGCAGTTAAGCTGGTATCGCAGGTCGCGTCGCGCTTCAACTGCGGCATCCGAGGCTTCCCGGCACCTGTCCAAGGATTTCTCGCGCGCTGCGCCCGCCCGCCCACGGTAGCCGCAATCCCGTCCCATTCGCGGGCGACGAGCGCGGCGGCGCCGACAGCGCCGTCAGGGGAAGATGCGCGCGGGGGTTGCCGCAGCGCAGCACAGGGAGCTCTCAACATGCGTCTCGTCGTCAGGCCGGCACGCCCGGCTGCTCAGGTTGTTCTCGCCGTGGCCGCGTTGCTGACAGGCGTTGGCGCGGTCCAGGCCTTCGAAGAGTCCGCCAACGAGAAGCAGGCCCTGCACGATTGCGGCAAGCAGGTGTGCGAGCTGGTCGTCAAAAAGGAGGCCACTGGCGCGATTCTGGCCTGCGGGCTCTCCAAGACCTGGTCGAAAGAGAAGATCAGGGCCGATGTCGAGAAGAAGAAGCTCAAGTGGGGCTTCGGCGATGCCCGCTGCGCGCTCGACCTGTCTATTCCGCGTGCGATCGTCGTCGATGCGCTGTCGAAGCCCGCGCAGACGCTCGTGTTCCCGCAGCACACCATCAAGTGCGAGGTCGAGGGAGAGAAAGCGAGCGACATCACGACGATCGCCGTGACGGTCGAGCCGCGCATCGAGTTCAAGGACGGCAAGGCGGTGAAGGCGCTGATCGGCCTCAAGGACATCCAGGGGCCGGCGGTCGTGAAGGGCGCCATCTGGACGGTGGCCGCTGCCGAGGATTACGTCGGCCTGTTCCACTCCGACCTCATCGCCGAGATCAACGACATGATCGGCGAGCGTTGCCCGAAGACGGTCGGCAAGTAAGAAGTGCCTG